>NZ_CP128168.1:0-930000 GCF_030291935.1 Halobacillus sp. ACCC02827
TTGGAGAACATCGATGAATTATGGACGAATACGTTGGATCAGATCAAAGAGAAAATCAGCAAGCCCAGCTTCGAGACGTGGCTGAAGGCGACAAAAGCCGACTCTTTGAACGAAAATACGTTAACTATTGTTGCTCCGAATGAATTCGCCAGAGACTGGCTTGAAAATCAATATGAAGGTCTTATAACGGAGACGTTATATGAAGTGACAGGAGCAGAATTAGATACAAAATTCATCATTCCGGAATCGAAGGACGACTCGCTTGAAGATGTAAAACTCTCTTCTAAAAAGGTTCCGAATGTGAAGAATAACGGCAATGAAGAGTCTCCGCAGAGCATGTTGAACTCAAAATACACGTTCGACACGTTCGTCATCGGTTCCGGAAACCGTTTCGCCCATGCAGCGTCGCTCGCTGTAGCAGAAGCTCCGGCCAAAGCGTATAATCCGCTGTTCATCTATGGAGGGGTAGGACTTGGCAAGACTCACTTGATGCACGCTATCGGTCACTATGTACTAGACCACAATCCGAATGCGAAAGTGGTTTATTTGTCATCAGAAAAGTTCACGAACGAGTTCATCAACTCGATCCGTGATAACAAAGCGGTCAATTTCCGTAATAAATACCGCAGCGTCGATGTACTTCTCATTGATGATATTCAATTCCTGGCGGGGAAAGAACAGACGCAGGAGGAGTTCTTCCATACGTTCAATACACTCCATGAGGAAAGCAAGCAGATCGTCATCTCCAGTGACCGGCCGCCGAAGGAGATTCCGACATTGGAAGATCGTCTGCGATCCCGTTTTGAATGGGGCCTGATCACCGATATCACCCCTCCAGACCTGGAGACGAGAATTGCGATCTTAAGGAAGAAAGCGAAAGCAGACGGGCTCGACATACCGAATGAAGTGATGCTTTATATCGCAAACCAGATCGATACGAACATCCGTGAACTGGAAGGAGCATTGATCCGTGTCGTCGCTTATTCCTCTTTAATCAACAGCGACATTAATGCATCCCTGGCAGCAGAGGCGCTGAAGGATATCATCCCGAGCTCGAAACCGAAAGTAATTACGATTGAAGCTATTCAGGAAATGGTCGGCGAGAAATATAATGTAAGATTAGAAGATTTCCCTGCGAAGAAGCGGACGAAATCCGTGGCATTCCCGCGACAGATCGCTATGTATCTATCAAGAGAGCTGACGGACTTCTCTCTGCCGAAAATCGGCGAAGAATTCGGAGGCCGTGACCATACGACAGTCATTCACGCCCACGAGAAGATTTCCAGAATGGTGGCAGATGACCAGCAGCTCCAAAAAGAGTTGGAAGAAATCAAGGAACAGCTCAAGTCTCATTAAGTGGATAATGTGAATAACGGTTGCACGTTCATCAACAGTCTGTCCACATGTGGATAACCTAGGCACATAAGCGTTTAATAAAGATATCCACATTTCCACAGCGCATACTAGTACTATTACTACTTTTTTTTAATAATAATAATTAAATATATGCTCATTAGGAGGAGTGTATGCAATGAAATTTATAATCCAGAGGGATCAATTGATCGAGAGTGTCCAGAATGTCATGAAGGCCATATCTTCAAGAACAACTATCCCGATACTCACAGGAATGAAAATAGAAGCGAGTACTTCAGGAATTAAATTGACGGGTAGTAACTCTGATATTTCAATTGAGTCGTTCATTCCACAAGAAGAAGACGGAATCGTATATGTAGAGAATATTGAACCGGGGAGCATTGTTCTTCAGGCGAAGTACTTCCCTGACATCGTAAGAAAGCTTCCACAAAATACGGTGGAAATTGAAAGTGATAACTCAAGAAACGTAACTATTCGCTCTGGAAGTGCGGAATTTCATCTGAACGGACAAGACCCGGAAGAATATCCACAGCTCCCTCAGCTGCATACAGAGGACAGCTTTGAACTGCCGATCGATCTGTTGAAGAATTTGATTCGTCAAACAGTCTTTGCTGTGTCCACTTCCGAAACGCGTCCGATTTTGACAGGGGTACATGTACGGATGGAAGAAGGGGAACTTGAGTTCATCGCAACAGACAGCCACCGTCTTGCATCTCGTAAGCTTCCATTGGAGCAGCCGGCAGGTACGACGCTTCCACCCATTGTCATTCCAGGGAAAAGCCTGACGGAATTGAACAAGATTCTGGCTGATTCGGAAGATACCATTGAAATCAGTGTGACAGACAACCAAGTGTTGTTCCGGACGAAGCACCTGTACTTCTTGTCCCGTTTATTGGATGGGAACTATCCGGAAACATCCCGACTCATTCCGGATCACAGCAAAACGATCGTTCAAATCGACACGAAGGAACTTCTCCAGTCTGTCGATCGTGCCTCTCTTCTAGCGAAAGAGAACCGCAACAATGTCGTTCGTCTGATGACAAAAGAAAACAATCATCTCGAAATTACAGGAAATTCTCCGGAAGTCGGTAACGTCGTCGAAGAAGTTTTGGCGAATGATGTCGAAGGGGAAGACTTGAAAATTTCGTTCAGTGCGAAATATATGATGGACGCTTTAAAAGCGGTGGATTATGATCAGGTGAAGGTCGAATTTACCGGAGCGATGCGTCCGTTCTTGATCCGTCCCGTAGACGACGATCAAATCCTCCAGCTGATCCTTCCGGTACGGACATACTGATCAGACCGGGGCAGAATAGTATTTACAAAGGTGTGGTTATGGACTCCATAATGGCACCTTTTTTTATTTCCTTCCTGAAATAGGAACCGGAAGAAACGGGAAGTACTTTCTTTACAAACTTTTCTTTAGTAAAATGGAGAATAGGTTAATTCATGGAATAGGGTGGATAAAATGAGCGAACAAATCGGTATCACGACAGAATACATTCCTCTCGGTCAATTTCTAAAATTGGCGAACATTGTCGAATCCGGAGGAATGGTGAAGATTTTTCTGGCAGAATTCGAGGTGTATGTCAACGGGGAACCGGAAAACCGCCGTGGGCGCAAACTGTACCTGGGAGATACAGTAGAAATAGAACAATTCGGCAGCTACACCGTTGTCCAGGAAGGGTAACGGGATACCCCTTACTTATGCATATCAAGGAACTGTCCCTGAGATCGTACCGGAATTATGATGATCTCTCCCTGACTTTCGACCATAAGATCAACGTCATCATTGGTGAAAATGCCCAGGGTAAAACCAATTTGATGGAAGCGATCTATGTCTTAGCGTTCACTCGTTCACACCGGACGCCGAGAGATAAAGAATTGATACAGTGGGATCAAGAGTATGGTAAAATAAAAGGTAGTATTTCTAAACGGAATCAACGCTTTCCCCTTGAAATCATCATTTCCAATAAAGGGAAAAAAGCGAAGTTGAATCATATGGAACAAAAGCGTTTGAGTGACTATATCGGCGCTTTGAATGTCGTCATGTTTGCACCTGAGGATCTCAATCTTGTCAAAGGGAGTCCTCAGGTGCGTCGTCGGTTTATCGACATGGAAATCGGGCAGATCCAGCCAAGGTATATTTATCACCTCGGACAGTATCAAAAAATACTCAAGCAGCGAAATCATTTATTGAAAGACCTGCAGAGAAAGCCGGGGGCAGACCGGACGATGCTTGCCGTCCTTACAGAGCAGCTGATGGAACACGCAGCGACGATCGTCGAGCGGAGGTTCAAGTTCCTTCAGCTTCTTCGTTCATGGGCGGCTCCGATCCATGAAGGGATCAGCCGACAGCTGGAACAATTACAAATTTCCTATGATGCGAGTGTGAAAGTATCAGAGGATATGAATTTGGAAACAATAAAGAAGACATATTCGGAAAAGTTCGCGGAAATAGAAGCAAAAGAGGTGGAACGCGGCACCACGCTTGCCGGTCCGCACCGGGACGATCTCTTGTTCTATGTTAACGGGAAGGATGTTCAGACGTACGGCTCCCAAGGCCAGCAGCGGACGACGGCGTTGTCTTTGAAACTCGCAGAAATCGAATTGATTCACAGCGAAGTGGGAGAATACCCGATTCTTCTGTTGGATGACGTGCTCAGCGAGCTGGATGACTTCCGTCAGTCCCACCTGCTTCATACGATCCAAGGGAAAGTGCAGACGTTCGTTTCGACGACGAGCATTGAAGGGATCGAACATGAGGCGTTGGAGGAGGCTGCGATATTCCGTGTCCGTGAAGGAACGATAGACGTTGAGAAATGAGGTGGAGGAATGTTTATTCACATCGGGGATGACCATGTGATTCATTCGGAAGACGTAGTGGCGATCATCGATAACAGCTTGATTTCTTCTTCTTCGATCATCGAGGAGTTTATTTTCAATCAGCGAAAAAACAGACAGGTTATTGAAACAGAAGATCATCAAGCGAAGTCTATCGTCATAACGAACGATGTGATCTACTTCAGTCCACTGTCTGTTTTCACGTTGAAGAAACGTGCCAATATGATGACGACCTTAAGCAAGCTTGAGGATTTCTCGGAGGAAACATAAAGAAACAAGCGATAGATTCAGTCAGCAGTCCTAAAGGATTTAATGCAAAACCACTTGAGAAATGTAGGTGAGTACCATGAAGGAAGATATTATCGAAGAACAACAGGCGTATGATGAGAGTCAAATACAGGTACTGGAAGGGTTGGAGGCTGTTCGGAAACGTCCGGGAATGTACATCGGATCGACGAACGAAAAGGGCCTTCACCACCTCGTATGGGAGATTGTCGATAACAGTATTGACGAAGCGATGGCCGGTTACTGTGACCATATTGAAGTTGCCATTGAAGAGGATAACAGCATCACGGTTACAGATAATGGGCGCGGTATCCCTGTAGGTATTCAGGAAAAGACCGGTCGTCCTGCCGTAGAGACGATCCTGACCGTTCTCCACGCCGGCGGTAAATTCGGCGGCGGAGGATACAAAGTGTCCGGAGGTCTGCACGGGGTGGGAGCTTCTGTCGTGAACGCCTTATCAACGAAGCTGGAAGTATTCGTTCACCGGGATGGGAACATTTATTACCAGGCCTACCACCGCGGTGTACCTGCGGATGATTTGAAAGTGATCGGTGAGACAGACATTACTGGAACACGCATCACATTCAAGCCTGATGAAGAGATCTTCTCAGAAACGCAGGAGTATAAGTTCGAAATCCTGGCCAACCGTCTGCGTGAGCTTGCTTTCCTGAATAAAGGATTGACGATAACGATCGATGATAAACGTACGGATGAAGATCCGGTCCAATATCATTTCGAAGGTGGGATCCTTTCCTACGTCGAACACATGAACCGTACGCGTGAAGTACTGCATGATGCCTTTTTCATCGAAGGCGAGCAGGATGAAATCTCCATCGAAATCGCAATGCAGTACAATGATGGATTCGCAAGCAATATCTATTCCTACGCGAACAACATCCATACCTATGAAGGTGGAACACATGAATCCGGGTTCAAGACAGGACTGACGCGTGTCATTAACGACTACGCCCGCAAGAACAACATGTTCAAGGAGACCGATCCGAACTTGACCGGGGACGACGTCCGGGAAGGACTGACAGCGATCATCTCGCTCAAACACCCGGATCCGCAGTTTGAGGGACAGACGAAGACGAAACTTGGGAACAGTGAAGCGAGAACCGTGACGGACGCCTTGTTCTCAGAGAATTTCTCCAGATTCCTTTTTGAAAACCCGCAAATGGCGAAAACGATTGTCGAGAAGGGCCTGATGGCTTCAAGAGCAAGAATGGCAGCGAAGAAAGCCAGGGAATTGACCCGCCGTAAGAGCGCGTTGGAAGTATCCAACCTGCCTGGTAAATTAGCAGACTGTTCTTCCAAAGATGCCAAAATATCAGAACTGTACATCGTTGAGGGTGACTCTGCCGGAGGTTCAGCAAAGCAGGGCCGTGACAGGCACTTCCAAGCTATTCTTCCATTGAGAGGTAAGATCATCAACGTAGAGAAAGCGCGCCTGGATAAGATTCTTTCCAACAACGAAATCAGAACAATCATTACGGCGCTCGGTACGGGAATCGGTGAAGATTTCGACATAGAGAAAGCCCGTTACCATAAGATCGTCATCATGACGGATGCCGATGTCGACGGTGCCCATATCCGTACATTGCTGCTGACGTTCTTCTATCGTTACATGCGTCCTCTGATCGAAAAAGGCTATATTTACATCGCCCAGCCGCCGCTGTATAAGATCCAGCAGGGGAAAGCGACGTACTATACCTACAGCGACAAAGGGCTTGATTCCATGCTTGCCCAGCTTTCTGCTTCACCGAAACCAGGGATTCAGCGTTACAAGGGACTTGGAGAGATGAACCCGGAACAGCTGTGGGAGACGACGATGGATCCGGAAACCCGTTCGATGCTTCAGGTGAATCTGGAAGATGCGATGGGCGCTGATGAAACATTTGATATCCTGATGGGAGACAAAGTCGAACCGCGTCGTAACTTCATTCAGGAAAATGCCCAGTATGTACAGAATCTTGATGTGTAAATAGATAGATCAGCAGTCTTTTTCTTTTCCACCAGTTTGGATGGGAGGGAAGAGGAGGGAGCAGCCTTTTGCGGCTGCTTCTCTTTGAAAGGCAACTAGGAGGTAGAAAGAATGGTCGATCAACCCGAACGCCCGCGCGTGCAGGAAATCAATATCAGTCAGGAAATGAGAACCTCTTTCCTGGACTATGCGATGAGTGTTATCGTCGCCCGTGCCCTTCCGGATGTAAGGGATGGATTGAAGCCTGTACACCGGAGAATATTGTATGCCATGCATGACCTTGGAATGCACGCAGATAAAGCTTATAAGAAATCGGCTCGTATCGTAGGGGAAGTTATCGGTAAGTATCACCCGCACGGAGATTCCGCTGTTTACGATACGATGGTCCGTATGGCTCAGGATTTCAACTACCGTTACATGCTTGTAGACGGTCACGGTAACTTCGGTTCTGTGGACGGGGACGCCGCAGCCGCCATGCGTTACACAGAGGCCCGAATGTCTAAAATCTCGATGGAGATCCTTCGTGATATCAACAAGGATACGATCGATTACAATGACAACTATGATGGTACCGAGCGTGAACCAGCCGTTCTGCCATCTAAATTCCCGAACTTGCTCGTGAACGGAGGAGCGGGAATTGCTGTCGGTATGGCGACAAACATCCCTCCCCACCAGTTGGGGGAAGTCATCGACGCAGTCCTTGCCTTGAGTAAGGATGAGGATATTACGATCCAGGAATTGATGGAAAATCATATTTACGGCCCGGATTTCCCTACTGCCGGTAAGATCCTTGGCTTGAGCGGTATCCGTAAAGCCTATGAAACTGGGAAAGGCTCGATTACCGTTCGTGCCAAAGTCGATATTGAAGAACAGGCGAACGGCAAAACACGTCTGCTTGTCACAGAGCTTCCATACCAGGTGAACAAAGCCCGTCTTGTAGAGAAGATCGCCGATCTTGCCCGTGATAAGAAGATTGACGGTATCACCGATCTTCGTGACGAGTCTGACCGGAACGGAATGCGTGTCGTTATCGAGCTTCGCAGAGATGTGAATCCGAACGTCCTCTTGAATAATTTGTATAAAATGACAGCTCTGCAGTCTACTTTCGGCATCAACATCCTTGCTCTCGTTGACGGCCATCCGAAGGTCCTCAACCTTAAGCAGTGTCTGGAGCATTACTTAGAGCACCAGAAGGTCGTTATCAGACGACGTACAGAATTCGAACTGAAAAAAGCGGAAGCGCGTGCCCACATTTTGGCGGGGCTGCGTATCGCACTTGATCATCTGGATGAAGTGATCGCGCTGATTCGTGAATCGCAGACGACAGACATTGCGAGAAACGGCTTGATGGAACGATTCGGTCTTTCAGAGAAACAAGCCCAAGCGATTCTTGATATGCGCCTTCAGCGTTTGACTGGTCTTGAAAGAGAGAAGATCGAAGAAGAGTACCAGGAGCTTATCAAGCATATTGCCGAATTGAAGGCAATCCTGGCCGATGACGAGAAGGTTCTTGAGATAATTCGTGGAGAGCTCCTCGACATCAAAGAGCGTTACAATGATGAGCGCCGTACAGAAATCGTCCTTGGCGGTACAGACTTTATTGAAGATGAAGACCTGATTCCGGAAGAGACGGTCATCGTGACATTGACTCACCAGGGATACGTGAAACGTCTTCCTGCAACCACGTATCGTTCCCAGCGCCGCGGAGGACGCGGAGTACAGGGAATGGGCACTCATGAAGAAGATTTCGTGGAACACCTGCTTTCTACTTCTACTCACAATACGCTGTTGTTCTTCTCCAACAAAGGGAAGGTTTACAAGGCAAAAGGGTATGAAGTACCGGAATTCAGCCGTACTGCGAAAGGAATCCCGATCATCAACATGCTGAATATCGAGCAGGATGAATGGATCAATGCCGTCATCGCTGTCGAAGATTTCGTAGATGACTGGTACCTCGTCTTCACAACGAGAAACGGGATTACGAAACGGACGACATTGTCCCAGTTCGCCAATATTCGTAAAGGCGGTCTGATCGCCCTCGGTCTTCGGGAAGATGATGAACTTATCTCCGTTCGTCTTACGGATGGATCGAAGGATATCATGATCGGAACAAGGAACGGATATCTGATCCGGTTCAATGAAGACCAGATTCGTCCAATGGGCCGTACAGCAGCTGGTGTGAAGGGAATTTCCCTCCGTGACGATGACCACGTCGTTTCCATGGAAATCCTTGATGACTCCCTGCAGGTATTGACCGTAACGACGAATGGCTACGGAAAGCGTACCCCTGCGAGTGATTACAGAATTACAAACCGTGGTGGTAAAGGAATCATCACGTGTAATCTGACAGATAAGAACGGTCATGTTGTATCAACAAAAGCCGTAAACGGTGAAGAGGATATCATGATCATCACAGCAAGCGGTGTCTTGATCCGCATGCCGATGGAAAGTATTTCCGAAACAGGACGTAACACACAAGGAGTCCGCCTGATCCGTCTTGGAGATGGAGAAGAAGTGGCGACTGTCGCCCGGGTTGAATCCGAGAAAGAGGAAGAAGAACTGTTGGAAGAAGCAATGGAAGCAGAAGCCGAAATGCAGGCGGAGCAGGAAGCTTCGGAAACAGAATCTGAATCCGGTAACGATCCTACAGAAGAGTCGTAAGCTTAAATACCGTCGCCTGTCGTTCCTTAGCGGCAGGCGGCTTTTTTATTTCTACAAGAGAGGTGGAAGTACGTATGAGAGTGAGTCCAGGGCAGTTGACACCGGGATGCATCATCGTTCAAGACGTGAAAGGACGTACACAGCGACCGATCATTCCGAAAAATACCATCGTTCAACCGGTTCATATCGAAGTTTTGAAGAAGTTTCAAATCCCTTACATAGAAATATCCCACAAGCGTTCCGACGGCACACCGTTCATTCCTCAGCAAGACACAGACACAGAAACAGAACAACCGATATCCAATACGCCTTCTCCCTCTTCTGTTATACTGCATACTTTCGAGGAGCAGTACTTGGATGCCGTTCAATCCTATAAGGAATGGTACAATTCCTGGCAGGCCGGGTCCGCCGTCGATATTCAAGAAGTAAGGCGGATCATGGTGCCCCTGCTTGAGAAGTCGGTAGAATCAAAACCGGACATCTTTACACTTCATCATCATTCGACAGCTGTTGATTATATGTATCATCACGGAGTGGCGACCGGCCTCTTATCCGGCTATGTGGCTTCAAAGATGGGATACAGCTATGGAGAATGGATTCAGGTAGGGCTTGCAGGGGCACTGGCTGATGCAGGAATGGCCCGGATCGATAAACGGATAACCAGTAAAGAAGCTGCACTCACCGAAACGGAATACAGTCAGGTGAAGAATCATCCCGCCTTATCCTACCGAATGACAGAGAAAATCGCTTCGTTAAGCAAGGAGTCGAAGCTTGCGATCCTCCAGCACCATGAGCGGATGGACGGGACCGGATATCCACTTGGCCTGCATCACGACAAGATTCACATGTTCAGTCAAATCCTTGCCGTCAGTGACATGTACCATGCCATGACGTCCGAGCGCCATTACAGGGAACGGCGTTCTCCGTTTCTAGTACTCGAGGAAATGCTGCAGAAGCAGATGGGACGGTATCACCAGGAAGTCATTCAAACCTTAGCCAAAGAACTGACAGGCTACTCAATTGGTACGAAGGTACGACTTTCCGATAACAGTAAAGCGGATATTCTCTTTGTAGATGAACAGGATCCAGTCAGACCGATTGTTCAAAGTAACGATTCCATTATAAATTTAAAAGAACACTTGGATTTATATATTGAAGAAGTCTATGAATAAAGAAAAGACCAGTGACGTCATGGAACCGATGACCACTGGTCTTTCATCCACAAAGAAATCAATTCCGGAATTCTTTCCGAAGCGGTTTCGAGGAAATGCAGAATGAAGACGTAATCCTCTCTGTCCTTCATCTGCTCCATCTCCCCCCACCACTCGCCCTCATAACGGACAAGCATACTTAAATTGTAGAGGACGGCGAAGTAACGAAGCAGCTCCGGCCAGTTTTCATCCGGTTCTTTGGCTTTTTCCTCTTTCCATTGATAGATGGTGTCCATCGCCGGAAGCGGTCGGAGCAGTTCATCCATCGATACTTTCTCTTTGTTCGAGGAGAATTGAAAAAGATGATGCGCCGCGTGCTGAAACAAGCCGTGGGGCTGGATCCTTATATCATCTTCAAGAAACCGGTAATGCTGTTTTTTTCTTTTTCTCGTAGATAACCCGTGGGCAAGCACTTTTGCCGTTGCTGGATAACCAGGGTCGACCGTAAGCAGGCAGCTCTTCATAAAGTGGTTTAGTCCGTAATAGAACAGGAGAGGCTTTACGCTGAGCGGTGTCTGAAGAGCCGTCCGCCAGTAGTCGCCGCCGAGAAGTAACCCGTATTGGAAACGTTCGGCGTTGTTATAGGCGTGATGCTCCGCTTTGTGATGTCCGATTTTGTCATAGCAAGCCTGAAGAAACGGGCGGGAATGGGCAGTGACCTGCAGATAGGTCAGAATCGTATCGTGATTTGGCAACGCTTCCTCTCCTTTCCACTGTTACAAGGGAGTTTCTCCCAATATTTTTATGGTTGAAAAAGCACTATCATTGTCGTATTGTAAATAACAATAAGTAATTAATGTTGCGAATGTACCACTTATTTTACCCACTTTCACCCAAACTATTTGAAGGAAGAAAAGGAGAGGTCAAGCATGCGTGAAGACAAGTTTACTAAAGAAGGTTTAACATTTGACGATGTACTGCTTTTGCCTGCGAAATCAGATGTCCTGCCGCGTGATGTTTCTTTAGCGACAGAACTATCCCCGACGCTTCGGTTGAATATGCCGATCATCAGTGCCGGTATGGATACGGTTACGGAAGCAGCGATGGCGATCGGCATGGCACGACAAGGCGGTCTTGGTGTCATTCATAAGAATATGTCGATCGAAGAACAAGCCGAGCATGTCGATCGTGTGAAGCGATCCGAGAGCGGCGTCATCACGAATCCATTCTATCTATCACCGGAACATCAGGTTTTTGATGCCGAACACTTGATGGGCAAGTTCCGTATTTCCGGTGTACCGATCGTAAACAATGAAGAAGAACAGAAACTTGTCGGAATCTTGACGAACCGTGACCTTCGCTTCATCGAAAACTACTCCATTCCGATCCGTGAAGTCATGACAAGCGAAAACCTGGTCACAGCTCCTGTCGGCACGACATTGGATGAAGCGGAGAAGATCCTTCAGCAATACAAGATCGAGAAGCTTCCGATGGTCGATAACCAAGGCGTACTGAAAGGCTTGATTACCATCAAGGATATCGAGAAGGTCATCGAATTCCCGAACTCTGCGAAAGATTCTCAAGGACGTCTGCTTGTTGCCGCAGCGGTAGGTGTCACAGCAGACGCCATGACTCGAATTGATAAACTTGTGGATGCCGGCGTCGATGCCCTTGTCGTCGATACGGCTCACGGCCATTCCCAAGGGGTTATCGGACAAGTGAAACGTATCCGCGACCGTCACCCTGAAATCAATATCATTGCCGGAAACGTAGCGACTCCGGAAGCGACACGCGAATTGATCGAAGCAGGTGCGGATGTCGTGAAGGTCGGAATCGGACCTGGATCCATCTGTACGACCCGCGTCGTAGCAGGAGTCGGAGTTCCTCAAATCACTGCCATTCATGATTGTGCAACGGAAGCTGCCCGCCACGGCAAACCGATCATCGCAGACGGTGGTATCAAGTATTCCGGAGATATCGTCAAGGCGCTTGCATCTGGTGGACATGCTGTTATGCTAGGCAGTCTTCTGGCAGGTGTAACAGAAAGCCCTGGTGAAACGGAAATTTTCCAAGGCCGACGCTTTAAAGTGTATCGCGGTATGGGATCTGTCGGCGCGATGGAATCCGGATCGAAAGACCGATATTTCCAAAATGAGCAGGAAGCGAAGAAACTGGTACCGGAAGGAATCGAAGGCCGCATGCCTTATAAAGGGCCGCTTGCGGATACGATCCATCAGCTTCTCGGCGGACTACGCTCCGGTATGGGCTATTGCGGCACACCGACAATCGACGCACTAAGGAACGATTCCCAGTTCATCCGTATCACAGGTGCAGGCCTGAAAGAGAGCCATCCGCATGACGTACAGATTACGAAAGAGGCGCCAAACTACTCCGTTTGACCCTCTGTATATCCGATAGACAGGGACTTTTCCCTGTCTATTCTTTTATATACGCATGTGATAAAATAACGAGGATGCATATTTTAAGGGTGGAGGTCGAGAAAGTTGAAACAAAGATTGAGAGCATCAGTGGCCATGACTATGGTCGTGCTTATGACAGTGTTTGCCGTATTTATGAGTCCATTGAGTACATATGCAAGCACCGTTGACGTTGGGGCGAAATCAGCGATCCTCGTTGATGCAGACACAGGGAAGATTTTGTATGAAAAAGAGGCAGATTTAACTCTACCTCCAGCAAGTATGACGAAGATGATGACAGAGTATCTCGTTTTGGAAGCGATTGATGAAGGAAGAATCAGCTGGGATACGACGACACAAATCAGTCCTTATGCTTATGAAATATCCGCCAACCCTGAATATTCAGGTGTCGGGTTAAAAATGAATAAAGATTATACGGTACGAGAACTATATGAAGCGATGGCGATCAACTCGGATAACGCCACGACGATTACACTGGCCGAGCTGGTTGGTGGAAGTGAAGGCGAATTCGTCAAAATGATGAATGAAAAAGCCAAGGAATTAGGTCTTCCGGATTATGAATTCGTGAACGCTTCTGGATTAGATAACGCCCACCTCGGGGATAACCACCCAGAAGGAACGGCGGCAGATGGAGTCAACATGCTTTCTGCGAAATCCGCTGCCACGCTTGCTTATCACCTGATCAATAATTATCCGCAGGCACTGGAAATCTCCAGTCAGCCAACATTGGAATTCGAAGGAAAAACCGTCACGAACTGGAACTGGATGCTTCCGGGAATGCCTGGAGAGAACTTGAAGCAGTTCGAATATGAAGGCATGGACGGCTTGAAAACCGGCTATACCGAGCTTGCGGGCAATACCTTTACAGGAACAGCTGAACGGGACGGTGTACGTCTGATTTCCGTCGTTATGAAATCAGAAACCCGTGAGAGCCGTTTCCAGCAGACAGCCGAACTGTTGGATTACGGATTCCAGCAATTCTCCCGCCAGGAACTATTCCCGGCAGGATATGCGAAAGAGGAAGAATCGACCGTTTCTGTTGCTAAAGGAAAAGAAGACAGTGTCGCTATTGAAACAAGCGAAGCATTAAGCACCATGGTGAAGAATGCCGAAGAAGATCAATACACACTGGAGTACAAGTTGGATAAGGACAAGCTGAATGAAGATGGAGAACTTGTCGCCCCGGTCAAAAAGGGAGACAAAGTCGGAACGGCCGTTCTTGTTTATAACGGGGAAGATAACTACAGCAACCTTGTTTCTGATGAAGGGGAGACCGTTGAACTCGTCGCTGCGGAAGACGTCGATAAATCAAACTGGTTCATGCTGATGCTTGGAGCAATCGGCCAATTCTTTGCGGATATCTTCACTGGTGCCGTAGATATGGTCAAAGGTTGGTTCTAACATAAAAAAAACCTACATATTTTGTAGGATTTAAAGCGGTAATGCGTTACAATAGAGGATAAGAATCTATGATTCAAAAAATTTAAAATGCTTGAAACATATAGCTGTCAGGGAGGAATATATCATGTCACAAACAGGTACGGATCGCGTCAAACGCGGAATGGCCGAAATGCAAAAAGGTGGCGTCATCATGGACGTCGTAAACGCAGAGCAAGCAAAAATCGCGGAAGAGGCCGGCGCAGTAGCCGTTATGGCTCTTGAACGTGTACCAGCAGACATCCGTGCTGCAGGTGGAGTCGCTCGTATGGCGGATCCAACGATCGTAGAAGAAGTCATGAATGCTGTTTCTATTCCGGTAATGGCTAAAGCACGTATCGGTCACATCACAGAAGCTCGTGTCCTTGAAGCGATGGGTGTGGATTATATCGATGAGAGTGAAGTACTGACTCTAGCTGATGAAATCTACCACATCAAGAAAGATGACTACACGGTTCCTTTCGTTTGTGGATGCCGTAACATCGGAGAAGCGACTCGTCGTATCCGTGAAGGAGCTTCCATGCTTCGTACGAAAGGTGAGCCTGGTACAGGAAACATCGTGGAAGCAGTAAGCCACATGCGTCAAGTACAATCAGAAATTCGTAAACTTCGCGGTCTGTCTGAAGATGAAGTCATGGTATTTGCTAAAGAAAACGGCGCACCGTTCGATCTTCTTATGGAAATCCGTGAAGAAGGCCGTCTTCCTGTTGTAAACTTTGCAGCTGGTGGAATTGCTACTCCGGCTGATGCGGCTCTTATGATGGAGCTTGGAGCAGACGGTGTATTCGTTGGATCCGGTATCTTCAAGTCCAACAACCCTGAGAAATTCGCTCGTGCGATCGTAGAAGCGACGACTCACTATACGGACTACAAACTGATTGGTGAGCTGTCCAAAGACTTGGGTACAGCGATGAAAGGGATGGAAATCTCTACTCTTACACCTGATCAGCGCATGCAGGAACGCAGCCAGTAAGTAAAGGAGAATGACATCATGACTACAATCGGTGTATTAGGTTTACAAGGCGCTTTTCGTGAGCATGTTCGTTCTGTCGAGGCATCAGGAGCAGAAGCTGTCGTCGTTAAGAAGAAGGAACAGCTGGAACAAATCGACGGTTTGATCATTCCCGGTGGAGAGAGCACAACCATCCGCCGGTTGATTGACAAATACGATTTCCTTGAGCCGATCCGTCAATTCGGAAAAGCGGGGAAGCCGATCTTCGGTACGTGTGCCGGCCTGATTCTCCTTGCATCTGAAATCGACGGTTCCTATGATGTCCACCTCGGTCTGATGGATATCAAAGTACGCCGCAATGCTTTCGGCCGACAGCGGGAAAGCTTTGAAGCGGATCTTGATATCGATGGGGTAGCGGAAGGATTCAATGCGGTCTTCATCCGTGCTCCTTATATCGAAGGTGTCGGTGAAGAAACGAAAGTGCTGGCCCGCTATGACGGACATATCGTCGCAGCTCAGCAGGACCAGTACCTGGCATGTTCTTTCCACCCTGAATTGACAGATGACCACCGCATCACGGCTCATTTTGTGAAAATGGTGGAGAACTCCCGTAAAACACTTGCATTATAATTTTAAATCCGCTAATCTTATGTAACACAACCTTTATAATTAACGCGATGATAGGAAATAGTAGCACGTCCCTTCTCCTTGAAGAGAGTCAGTGGCTGGTGAGAACTGACGGGGAAGCCGTGTGAATCCATCCTTGAGTTGTGCAGCCGAAGTCCAGTAAGCTGTACCGGTGCTCACCGTTATGAGTAGAAGCCGGAAGGTCATGGTACCTTCAACTTGGGTGGTATCGCGGGAAGCATATAGGAAAGCTCTCGTCCCTTTATATAAGGGACGGGAGTTTTTTTTATAGGCAGAAAAATAACAAGGAGGAATAGATGATGTTAGACATGAAGTATCTGCGTCAGAACTTTGACGAAGTAAAAGCGAAGCTGCAAAACCGCGGGGAAGACTTGTCTGATCTGGATGCATTCGGTGATCTCGACAGTAAACGCCGGGAGCTGATTCAGGAAACAGAAGAGCTGAAAGCGAAAAGGAATGAAGTCTCCAAGGAAATCTCCCAGCTGAAGAAAGCGAAGGAAGATGCGGACGATAAGATTAAGGAAATGCGCGAAGTCGGCGATCGTATCAAAACGCTTGATACAGAATGGAAAGAAGTCGAGGAGAAATTGGAAACGATGCTGTTATCTATTCCGAACATTCCTCACGAAAGTGTTCCTGTCGGAGAAGATGAAGACGACAACCAGGAAGCGAGAAAATGGGGAGAACTCCCTGCCTTCAACTTTGAAGCGAAGCCGCACTGGGACGTGGCGACAGACCTTGGTATGCTGGACTTCGAGCGTGCCTCTAAAGTGACGGGAAGCCGTTTCGTATTCTACAAAGGCCTTGGTGCCCGCTTGGAGCGTGCCCTGCTCAACTTCATGATGGACCTTCATTCTGATGAGCACGGATATCAGGAGATGCTGCCACCACAAATGGTTAATCGTACCTCTATGACTGGTACAGGCCAGCTTCCGAAGTTCGAAGAAGATGCCTTTAAGATTCAGGACTGGGATTATTACCTCGTTCCAACGGCAGAGGTTCCAGTTACGAACTTCCACAGGGAAGAAATATTAAGTGCAGCAGATCTTCCACAGAAGTTTGTCGCTTTCAGCACCAACTTCCGTTCTGAAGCAGGTTCTGCCGGCCGCGATACCCGCGGACTCATCCGCCAGCACCAATTCAACAAAGTCGAGCTTGTCCAGCTTGCCAAGCCGGAGGATTCTTACGATGTATTGGAAGAACTCACCGGTCATGCGGAGAAAGTACTCCAGCTGTTGAAACTTCCTTACCGTGTCATGAGCATGTGCACAGGCGATCTTGGTTTCACAGCAGCGAAGAAATACGATATCGAAGTGTGGATCCCGAGTCAGGAAACATACCGCGAAATCAGCTCCTGCTCTAACTTTGAAGATTTCCAGGCGCGTCGAGCCGGTATCCGTTTCCGCCGTGACGAGAAAGCGAAGCCGGAATTCGTCCATACACTGAATGGTTCCGGACTTGCCATCGGTCGTACCGTTGCAGCGATCTTGGAAAACTATCAGCAGGAAGATGGTTCTGTCGTCGTGCCGGAAGTGCTTCGTCCATATATGGGTGGCAAAGACGTCATCAGCAAATAAGAGAAAAAACCGTACAGATCCTGTCTGTACGGTTTTTTTCAGCAATGAGACCCTGGAAGAGCAAAACGATCAGGAGGGTCATCCGCATCATAGAAAGCTCATCGTGTTCATCGGCATCGGAAGTTGTCGATTTTAGTTGACGAAGGCAATACGGATTTTGTATAATAACAAAGCAGTCATTATTCCGGGGGTTTTTTAGGGAAAATCTTCAGGATGTATTGACGAAAGAGATGATAAATGGTAATATATTTATTGTCGGTCATACGGAGGAGTACCCAAGTTTGGCTGAAGGGAGCGGTCTTGAAAACCGCCAGGGGCTTTACGGCTCGCGGGGGTTCGAATCCCTCCTCCTCCGCCATTATTATTATCAACAATTGCGCATAAAAATTGGAGATTATAGAACAGAAATCGTTACGTCATGTAACGATTTTTTTTATGCTTAAAATTAGAGGCGTCCTCTTTAGGTTACGGCAAATAAAAATCCCTCCATGGATCAGGAGGGATTTTTATTAATATGAATGCACTGTCTGCAAGGAGCCTGCTCCAAGCAATGGTTATCTGTCCTTCTATACTTTTTCTAATTCCTCTGTGTCCAGTAGCACATCTTCTTTGTTCGGGTACGTATTCTCGATATGCTGTTCACCCCATTCGCAAAGCATGTCGAGGGCACCTTTCAACGTCCATCCATATTCCGTCAGTTCATATTCTACCTTCGGTGGTACTTGATTATAAACGATGCGGTTCAGGACGCCGTCTGCTTCCAATTCACGAAGCTGCTGAGTCAGCATCTTTTGTGTGATGCCGGGCATCAAGCGTTTCAATTCGGACGTGCGCCTTTTCTTTTTGATCAAGTGACAGAGGATGACGACCTTCCATTTACCTCCGATGACTTCCAATGCAGCCTCTACAGGGATGTTGTACTTGGCCATGTCTAACTCTCCTTCCCTAAGGTACTTTTTAGACGGTACAGTTTATAATTGCTATACACTAAATTACCATGGTTCGACCTGTTTGGCTATTTTTTTATCTCGGTAGAACCCTTGGTGTGTCATAAATGTTACTTATAAGTTCCTATAGCACCCGGAAGTGCGTACTTCTCAAGTCATGGAAAAGCAGGCATAATCGTTTCTAGAAACGAAAGGCGCCTCGTTTTGATCATGAAAAGAGGAGGTAGGAACAGAATGAGTTCCCAATCACAAGGTGTCGGAAAGGCATCCATTCAAACAAAAGAAAACGGCAATACGTTTGCATTATTAGCTCTTGCGATCAGTGCTTTTGGTATCGGAACGACAGAATTCGTTCCAGTCGGCCTGCTTTCTTCCCTTGCAGGTGACTTATCTATTTCCATTACACTTGCCGGTTTGTTGATCTCCGGTTATGCGGTGGGGGTTGCCGTCGGTGCTCCTGTTTTGACTGCTTTAACAAGTAGAATGGGTAGAAAGCATCTGCTTATGGCACTTATGATAATTTTTATTATAGGTAATTCCATCGCTGCTTTATCGTCCAGTTTCGGTATATTGTTGGCTGCGCGGGTAATTACGGCTTTTTCTCATGGTATTTTCTTTTCCATCGGTTCGACCATTGCAGCAAGTCTTGTCCCTGAGAATAAGCGGGCAAGTGCAATTGCCTTTATGTTTACAGGATTGACGGTAGCCACGGTAACAGGGGTCCCGCTCGGTACTTTCATCGGTCAGCACTTCGGCTGGAGGGCGACCTTCGCCGGTGTGGCTTTACTTGGTGTGATCGGCATCATTGCAAGTGCTTTACTTGTGCCGAAAGATTTGGAGGAAGCACCACCCTCCAAATTCTCGGATCAAATGAAAATATTAAAGAACAGTAAGATTATACTTGCTTTCCTTATAACGGCTCTCGGGTATGGTGGAACATTTGTTGCGTTTACCTATCTGGCTCCACTGTTAGAGGATATCACCGGCTTTGCTCCCAGCCTTGTCAGTGTCATCCTGCTCGTTTACGGAGTGGCAGTGGCGATCGGTAACACGGTCGGCGGTAAGCTTTCCAACCGTAACCCGTTGAAGGCGTTGTTCTGGATGTTCGTCTTTCAGGCAGTGGTTCTGATCGTGCTTACTTTTGCCATTCCATTCAAGGCCGTCAGTCTAATCGTTCTTTTCCTGATGGGACTGTTTGCATTTATGAACGTTCCTGCTTTGCAGATACTAGTGGTTCAGCTGGCGGAGAAATACGTCCCTTCTGCTGTCAATGTCGCCTCCGCTTTGAATATTGCGGCCTTTAATGTCGGTATTGCCATCGGTTCCTTTGTCGGTGGGTTGATTGTAGATTCCATCGGTCTGATCCATACACCTTGGATCGGCGGTATAATGGTTATTGGTGCTGTTCTATTCACCGCTCTCCTGAGACGGATGGAGAGCTGAATGCTGGTTTCCCAACACCTCCAAGTTATAATAGAGTAGAAGGAAGTCTTGGAGGTGGAATTTATGAAAATCGTTGTATTTGGTGCGACTGGAGGAACGGGTCTTTCCTTTGTGAAACAGGCACTTGAATCAGGCCATGAGGTAACCGCCTTTGTACGGACACCGGATAAATGGATGCTTGTCCATGAGCGCCTGCGTGTCGTAGAGGGAGATGCCCTCGACAGAGAAGCCGTTTCCGCTGTAATGGAAGGACAGGAAGCTGTCGTATCGTGTCTCGGATCTGACAGCCTGAAACAGAAGGATAATCTGGAAAGAATGGCGGGGAATCTCGTTCGGGGCATGCTTGAACATCGCATTTCCCGTATTCTGTACGTTGCTTCTGCCGGTATTTATAAAGAGATCCCAGGCTTTACAGGGTGGATGTCCCGGCTTATTTTGAAGAACGTCCTTAAGGATCACAGCCAGGCGGTCAATGCCATTATGGCAGCAGGACTCGATTATACGATCGCCCGTCCGATGCGCCTCGATGACGGTGGTGTGACAAAGATGTACCGTACTTCGCCTACAGTTCCTAAGGATGGAAGAAGAATCAATCGGGGCGACGTCGCTCATTTCCTCCTGAAGGCTTTGGAAGAAGGCCGTCACCTAAAAGAAACCGTCGGCCTGGCCAACTGACAGGGGAGGTCGTCTGATGGGTTATGTTCAGGAACTTCGCGCCCTTGTCGGTCATCGCCCGCTGATACTTGTCGGTTCTGTTGTCATCGTGAGGAACGAAGAAGGGAAAATACTTCTCCAGCAGCGTCGTTCTCCGCACGGCGTCTGGGGGCTTCCCGGCGGATTAATGGAGCTTGGCGAAAGCACAGAGCAGGTCGCTCGCAGGGAAGTCTATGAGGAAACCGGTTTGACGCTTGGTACTCTTTCCTTGATGGATGTCTATTCGGGGGAAGATCAGTACAGCAAAGTGGAAAACGGTGATGAATTCTATGTCGTCACAACCGTTTATCACACGCAGGAGTACAGCGGGATATTAAGACGAAACGAAGAATCGCTGCAGCTTGCATTTATAGATCCTGAAGCGCTTCCGGACCGGATGGTCGGAAGCCACCGGAATATGATACAGGCATTCCTATCTAAACAAAAACAACCGCGGCCGGACTAATGTCCGGAGCGGTTGTTTTTTCTTTTATACAAAACGAGTATCGTCCAAGTGAACAGTAAACAAAACAGACTAAGAATAAACAAGCTGACAGTCGCTGTAGAAACAGGCATGCTGGTGCTCCCTCCTGTTTATCATGATAAGCATAGGAAGTGATGAAACGTTGGATTTCATAAATACTTTATAAAAAACCCCCTTCCGTTTGGAAGGGGGTGAGAATCTTATGTGAGCAGACGGGTGGAACGCCATTTGCGTGATTCCTGGATGAAGTGGCCGATTTTCTCTAATACCGGTTCAATGCTTGATTCATCGTTCAAAACATCATAGTCGGCGATGTTCAGACGAAGAACGGGGCAGGAATTGAAATTGTCGATCCAATTATCGTAACGCTTAAACATTTCTTCCCAATATTCGACAGGAGTTTCCTGTTCCATCGGCCGGCCTCGTTCTTTGATGCGGGAAAGGATATCTTCAAAAGAACCTTCCAGGTAAATGAGAAGGTCAGGATGAGGGAAGTACGGTGTCATGACCATTGCATCAAACAGATTGCGGTAGGTTTCATAATCCGTTTCCGACATCGTTCCTTTCTCGTAGTGCATCCGGGCGAAGATCCCGGTATCTTCATAGATGGAACGGTCCTGGATGAAGCCGCCTCCGTATTCGAAGATTTTCTTCTGTTCCTTGAAGCGTTCGGCGAGGAAGTAAATTTGCAGATGGAAACTCCAGCGTTCGAAATCCTGATAGAATTTATCAAGATACGGGTTCGTATCCACCTTTTCAAAGGAGGTACGGAATTGGAGGGCATCAGCAATGGCATTTGTCATCGTAGACTTTCCAACTCCAACTGTACCGGCGATTGTTATGACGCTGTCATGTGGTATACCATAGCGTTCACGTGCATTCATTTGATTACTTCTCCTTTATTCAAGTGTTGTTCCACGAGTCCGACAATTTGGTCGAGGTCGTCCTGTCGCTTTACGAAGTCAAGCTCATCCCCGTTCAATCGGATAACCGGTATGTCCGGATTCTCCCTCTCAAAATGCTGCATGAACGCATCGTAATCTTTAGAGAGCTGCTCCAAATAAGACGGTTGGATGTTTGCTTCTACATCACGATTGCGCATCCGGATCCTGTCCATTAATGTGTCCAGACTTGCATGCAGATAGACGACCATATTCGGTTTCGGCATGTCGTGAGTAAGAATGTCAAAAATCCGGGCGTATTTGTCGAACTGATCCTCTCTCAGGGTGCGTCTTGCAAAGATCATGTTTTTAGATATATGGTAATCGGCAACGACAGGTTTTCCAAGCTGCAAGTATTTGCGTTCAATGTCTTCCAGCTGCTTGAAACGGTTGCATAGAAAGAACATTTCTGTTTGGAAACTCCATTCCTCGATATCATCATAGAATTTGCCTAAAAACGGATTTTCCTCCACGATTTCTTTCAACAAATGAAAGTCAAATTGGGCGGCGAGCTTTTTAGACAAAGACGTCTTCCCGACCCCTATGGGCCCTTCGACGGAAATGAAAGGCAGGTCCCCCATGGTTTCTCCTCCTTCAAACTCTTTTCACTATTTCAACGCAGTGCTCAGCAGCATCCGCGGTTATCTTACAAAAAACGATACGTGTAGACAGACAGCTAACATTTTACCATATAGATCCCAAAGGTGTAACAGCTGAGTTCGTAAAATTCAGCGTGTACCTCTTTTCAATTGTTGGTTTATTTTGTATAATAGGGGACATACGTGTTTTGGCCCCCGTAGCTCAGGGGATAGAGCATCGGTTTCCTAAACCGTGTGTCGCAGGTTCGAATCCTGCCGGGGGCATAAAGAAAAAGCGGAAGATCTTCCATTCGGAGGATCTTCCGCTTTTTTAATGAGGATGGGAGGAGATTTTCTTCTTCGTCCATATATTCAACCAAAGGACGGTGCTGAATCCGAGTGCGACGATAATCAGTACCCACATGTAGGCCTGTTCCATTCGGCCGGATTCGACAGCAAAATAAATTGCGAGTGGAATGGTATCGGTCTTCCCGGGGATGTAGCCGGCGATCATAAGGGTTGCGCCGAACTCGCCCAGTGACCTTGCGAATGTCATGACGAGACCTGCCAATAAGCCGGGCCATGCTAGGGGAAGAGAGATCGTGAAGAACACTTTCCACTTCGATGCTCCCATTGTAAGTGCGGCGTTTTCCAAATCTTTATCGTAGTTGGCAAAAGCGGCGGAGGCGCTTTGATACATGAGTGGAAAAGCGACCACCGTTGAAGCGATTACCGCTCCTGTCCAGGAGAAGATGACCCGGATGCCGAACGATTCCATCAGCCAGCTGCCGATGAATCCATTAGAGCCGAACAGATATAAAAGGGCGAATCCGGTTACAGTCGGCGGAAGTACCAGCGGCATGAGGAAAATAGACTCCAGGACACTTTTCCCGGGAAATATTCGTCTGGAAATCCACCTTGCTGCCAGAGTCCCCGTAAGAAAAACAAAAACGGTTGCGATGGCTGCTACTTTGAGGGATAGGTAGAGCGGGTAATAACTCACCGTGTCAGCCCTCTACCTCAAACCCATATTTCCGCAGGATGTCTTGTCCCTGATCTTCCTTTAAGAAAGATAGGAAGGCTTCTGCTTGATCCTTAGTCCGGCTTTTTGAAATAAGGATTCCTGGGTATGTGATCGGATTATGTAGATTTTTGTCCACTTGTTCGACGACCTGAATGTTATCCGAAATCTCTGCATCACTTGCATAAACGAACCCGTAAGCAGCCTCGCCTGATTCTACATAAGCCAGCACCTGGCGGACATCACTGGCGTAGACAAGCCGATCTTTCAAATCCTTCCACAATTGAATCTTTTCCAATGCCTGCTTCGTATAAGAACCAGCGGGAACGCTGTCTGGATTACCGATTGCAATTGTTTGCTCACCCGGGACCTTATTCAGGCTCTTGAACGTGAGGGCATCTTCTTTCGACTGACCCTTTGGTGTAATCAATACGATGCGGTTGGCAGCAAAATTCGTCCGTGTTTCTGTATCGGCAAGTTCTTTTTCTTCTAATTCATCGACCCACATTCCGTCTGCAGATAAGAATAGATCGACCGGAGCACCGTGTTCGATCTGCTTGGCTAATTTCCCAGAGCTTCCAAATGTCGTATTCACTTTCGTACCGGTTGCTTCTTCGAATAAGGGAGCAGCTTCTTCAACGGCATCCGTCAGACTGGCGGCTGCAGCAACCGTTATTTCTTTCGGTTGATTTTTCTGTTCTTCCGCTTGGGAGGAGCATGCGGCCAGAAACAGACAGGCTGTGAGGGAACATAATATGATTAATTTCTTCATGTTTCGTGCCTCCTTCGTTTCATTAAGTATAGTACAAAGGAAAGAAACGGGCGAAAGAATTTATCGACACAGTTTATCGAAAAGGAGGTCTACTCTTGAAATTACAAATCATTCTGATGCTCGTCCTGGCGCTGATTTTGACGCAGTTGCCTATTGTTGGGAAGTATTTCGCTATTTTGAATACGATGATCCATGAAAGCGGACATTCTCTCATGGCTTTGTTGACTGGTGGCGAGGTCCGGAGGATTTCACTCCTTCCTGACACCTCCGGTCTCACGTGGACGGGGCACCGGTCCTGGTTCGGACAGGTGCTGACAAGCATGGCTGGATACGTCTTCGCATCCTTTTTTGCTTTCTTGTTTTTTTATTTAATCTGGCGTGGCCACTATAAATGGATGATCTATATTCTTCTTGCCTTTCTTGCTGTTAATTTGATCTTCTGGGTACGTAACCTGTATGGGGTGTTTTGGATCGTGACGTTCGGAGCCGGGTTCCTTTGGCTGCTGCGGACCGGTCATGAGACGGTTGTCCAATATACGCTGGTCTTTTTTGCTTCGCTGATTCTCGTCGAATCGGTGACGAGCGCTTTTGAAATTATGTGGATCAGTTTCGTCGCTCCGGGACAGGCTGGAGATGCCGCCAATCTGGCAAGGGCGACTAAAATCATACCGGCCCCGATATGGGGGATCGCCTTTTTTGCGCAATCGCTCTACTTCGCTTATTTATCATTAAGACGAGCCCTTCCTTTTTGAAGGGGTGCAGGGAAAAGATAATTTAAATGAAAATCCGCATCCGCCCTTCCTAACCCCCCGAATCTGAATAAGGTAGTAAAGTAAGTGAGAGGAGGGGAATAAATGAGCGGAGGATACGGATACGGAGGCGGTTTCGCCCTGTTGGTTGTTTTGTTCATCCTTTTGATCATCATTGGTGCATCTTATGTAGGTGGCCGTGGATACGGATATTAATAAATAAGAACGGGGGGATTTCCTCCCGTTTTTTACGTTTTTGTGATGGACAGGCCGGGTAAAGGTTAATAGACAAAAAGGACGGGAGAGTCATGCTATGAATATGAAGGAGAAGCTGATGACACAAGGATATGAGCACATTGATATACTTCTCATTGATGAGGAATCCAACAAGACGACGGTTGCGGATATTTCTCTAAACAAGGTAACAGATTTAGAGTACAAGCTGTATTTGGAGCCAGAATCAATTGCTTATCGATTTGACGTGGAGAATCCTTATTTTGAAGGAGAGCAGATGGTCGAAAGTGGAACACCAAGGAAAGTAAAAGGGTACATATTGGAGTGGTAAAAACGAAATCTCTGGAAACAGAGATTTTTTTATTTTCCGTGGGACGTGAACCAACTGGAAAGTTTAGGGGTGCGAAAGAAGTGGAATATTCCCGGTAAACCATTACAGGAGGTCATTCAAAATGATTCAACATAAACTATACATTAATGGAGAATATACAGAATCGGACAGCTCGGAGTGGATCGAAGTTCTGAATCCGGCGACGGAAGAAGTCATTTCCAAGATTCCGAAAGGGACGAAGAACGATGTCGAACGTGCGGTTTCCGCGGCTGCAGCTGCGCAAAAGGGCTGGGAGCTGACGCCTAATATTGAACGCGGCCGAATCGTTCGTAAGCTTGGAGATGAAATCGAGGCAAATCGTGCTACCTTCATCGATTTACTTCAAGAAGAACAAGGGAAAGATTACGAGCTTGCCAGCGGCGAAGTAGACCTTGCCATCGATTATTTCCGATACATGTCCGAATGGGCGCGCAGGATTGAAGGGGAAATTGTGCCGAGTGATCGTGCGAACGAAAATATTTTCATCTATAAAAAACCGATTGGCGTTGTCGCCGGTATCGTACCATGGAACTTCCCTGTTTTCATTTTGGCACGTAAGGTCGCGACGGCGCTTGTGACTGGCTGCACAATTGTGCTGAAGCCGAGCCAGCAGACGCCTAACACAGCGATGGAATTCACGAAAATTATTGATAAGATGGAGGAAATTCCAAAGGGTGTCTATAACGTCGTGACTGGTTCCGGTTCGGAGATCGGTAACGGACTGGCGACGCATCCGGAGGTGCAGATGGTTACGATGACGGGGAGTGTGCCTGCGGGTACGAAAGTAATGGAAGCAGCAGCTCAAAATATTACGAAAGTCAATTTGGAGCTTGGAGGCAAAGCACCGGCGATCGTCACTCCAAATGCAGATTTGGATATTGCAGTGGAGTCTATTACAACCTCCCGTCTTGCCAACAATGGACAAGCGTGTACGAATGCGGAGCGCGTCTATGTCCATGAAAGCATTGCAGACGAGTTCGTAGAGAAGCTGCGTCATCAGTTCGAGGGCTTGACGATTGGAAATCCGCGGGAGAACAAAGAAGCGGACGTTGGACCGCTTGTCAGTAAAGACCGGTTGGAAGAAGTGGAAGAAATGGTGAAGGAAGCCGTTCAGAACGGCGCCAAGGTGGAAATTGGCGGTGAACGGGGAGATTTGGATAAAGGCTACTTCTATAAGCCTACAATCCTGACCAACGTCACCCACGACAGCAAAATAATGCAGGAAGAAATTTTCGGTCCCGTCATCCCGATTACGACTTACAAAACACTAGATGAAGCGATTGAAAAAGGTAACGATACCGAATACGGACTTTCCTCCTCTGTTTATACGGACGATATGAATGAAGCGATGAGAGTGGTCAATGAGCTGAAGTTCGGTGAAACATATGTGAACCGGGAAAACTTCGAAGCCGTTCAGGGATACCATGCCGGCATGCGTAAATCCGGCCTCGGCGGTGCGGATGGGAAACATGGAATGGAAGACTTCCTCGTCACCCACGTCGTTTATATGCAGTATAAGAACGATAAGAAATAAACCGGATACCACACAAAAAGAGCTGTCACCAAAGGGTGGCAGCTCTTTTTCATTTAACGGTTGTCAATCGTCTCCGGATACATGTCATGGTTCATCATACGATGATCGGCCATTTGTTCGAACTTCGTGCCCGGCTTTCCATAATTGCAGTAAGGATCGATAGAAATACCTCCGCGTGGAGTGAATTTACCCCATACCTCTATATAACGAGGGTCCATCAAATCGATCAGGTCGTTCATGATTGTGTTGACACTGTCCTCATGAAAGTCTCCGTGGTTACGGAAGCTGAAGAGATAAAGCTTCAGGGACTTGCTCTCGACCATTTTAATGTTCGGTACATAGCTGATATAAATGGTGGCGAAGTCAGGCTGGCCTGTTTTTGGACACAGAGTTGTGAACTCCGGGCAGTTGAACTTGACGAAATAGTCGCGGTTCGGATGCTGATTATCGAATGTCTCCAAGACCTGCGGGTCGTAAGTAGTGGCGTAAGCTGTTTCCTGGTTTCCCAGTAGAGATAGATTAAGAGAATCTTCGTTTCGTCCGGGCATTATGTTTTCTCCTTTGTGATGTAGTTAATGGAACATGAAAAAAGCCGCAACCCCTAAGGGCTGCGACTTGTAGTAAGTGACATCCTTAGTTTTTTATAGAGGGGTTGGCTAAGAAACCTCTTTCTATGCTTCGTTTATTATAGGTGGAGGAGTAAACGGCTGTCAATTTTTGTCCTGCTGTCGACCTGTTTCTGTAAATCTTTGGACATTCCTCTTTAAATATCTACAGAAATCACCTACAATATAGATAATTCCTTTAATATTCAGAAAATATATCCGCGTCCAGGCTCTGAAAGATTCAGAGCTTTCATTAGCCACGGACAGAAAACGTTTACAAAAATTCTTATGAGGTGATTTTATGGACATGCAACCAATACCGGCTCGATCTGGCAATCACAACATGGAAGACTACACAGAAACGTATAAGAATTTTCAGTGGGAAGAAGCGAAGCGTCATTTCACGTGGAATGAAACAGGAAAGGTTAATATCGCTTATGAAGCGGTTGATCGTCATGCAGAGGACCCGGAGAAGAAGGACAAAGCGGCTCTTATATTTTCCGCCCCTGACCGGGAAGAAGTGCTGACGTTTGAAGATTTAAAGCAGAAGAGTAATCAGTTCGCCAATATATTGAAGAAGCATCATATTGATAAAGGGGACCGCGTTTTTCTTTTCATGCCGAGAAGCCCGGAATTTTATGCAGCATTCTTCGGTATTATAAAGGTTGGTGCGATTGCAGGACCACTGTTCGAAGCCTTCATGGAGCAGGCAGTGCGCGACAGGCTCGAGGATAGTGAAGCAACGATGCTGATCACGACACCGGATTTATTGGAGCGTGTTCCTGCTGATGATCTTCCGAATTTAAAACAAGTCGTACTGGTAGGCGGCGATGCACCTGGGAACTATATTTCCTTTGAGGAAGAGATGGAACAGGCATCGAGCGAGTTCGACGTCGAATGGGTCGACCTGGAAGATGGGATGCTTCTGCATTACACATCCGGTTCGACAGGAAAACCGAAGGGGGTTCTGCACGTCCATCACGCGATGATCCAGCATTACCAGACAGGAAAATGGGTACTCGATCTTAAGGAAGATGACGTATATTGGTGTACGGCTGACCCGGGATGGGTGACGGGCACCAGCTACGGTATCTTCGCCCCATGGCTGAATGGAGTGACGAGCGTAATCCGAGGCGGCCGTTTCAGTCCAGATGACTGGTATGCGACGATTGCAGACAAGAATGTATCTGTTTGGTATTCCGCGCCAACGGCTTTCCGGAAAATGCTGAGTGCCGGGGAAGCGACAGCGAAGAACTATGATTTATCTTCCTTAAGGCATATTCTAAGTGTCGGTGAGCCCCTAAATCCAGAAGTAGTAAGCTGGGGGTTGAAAGCTTTTGACCTTCGTATCCACGATACGTGGTGGATGACCGAGACAGGAGCTATGCTCATTTGTAACTATCCATCGATGGATATCCGTCCGGGATCGATGGGTAAACCGATTCCTGGTGTGGAAGCATCGATCGTAGATAATGAAGGAAACGAGCTTCCCGCGAACCAGATGGGTAACCTGGCGATCAAAAAGGGATGGCCGTCCATGATGCGTGCCATTTGGAATAATCCAGGGAAATACGAAAGCTATTTCCTTAACGGCTGGTACGTTTCCGGAGACAGTGCTTACAAAGACGAAGAAGGCTATTTCTGGTTCCAGGGACGTCTGGATGACGTCATTAATACTTCTGGTGAACGGGTAGGTCCTTTTGAAGTAGAAAGTAAGCTGATTGAGCATGAAGCCGTTGCAGAAGCGGGAGTCATCGGTAAACCGGATCCCGAGCGCGGGGAAATCATCAAAGCTTTCATTACGCTTCGGGATGGATATGAACAATCAGATGAACTTCTGGAGGATATCCGTCAATTCGTTAAAAAAGGATTGAGTGCCCATGCGGCACCGAGGGAAATCGAAATCAAGGATACGATTCCGAAGACGCGGAGCGGTAAGATTATGCGCCGATTACTTAAGTCTTGGGAGCTTGGTCTTCCGACTGGCGATACTTCCACACTGGAAGAATAAAAAGAGCTTTCTCCACCCATGCAGCCCCGGCTGCATGGGTTTTCTTTTTTGCAAGAAGATGTTTCACGTGAAATGGGGTTGATAGCCTGTGGTAAAATAATGGATGTAAGCGTTTTACAAAAATAGGGAGTGTCATAGTCATGAGCAGGAATTCGAGTTTAGTATTAAATAATGCGATGGAAACGATCCAATGGTTCGTTTTCCTTCTGGCCAATGCCGTTGCCTTGCCGATTGTCATCGGCGCCATATTCGAATTGAACTTCGTTGAGATTTCCGAATTAATGCAGCGTACGTTTTTCGTTGTGGGGCTTGCCTCCCTTCTGCAAGGATGGATCGGGCATCGACTGCCGATCATGGAAGGGCCGGCGGGATTATGGATCAGTATTTTCACCGTGATGGCTTATACGGGTGTCCATGCCGGAGACAGTTACCGGGAAGTATTGCAGGTTCTGCAGGGGACGATGATATGGACGGGAATCTTCCTGCTTCTATTCGGTTTGTTCCGTCTATCTCACCGTGTGCTATTTGTTTTCACCCCGTTTGTAACGGGCGCTTTTTTATTTTTATTGACCGTTCAGCTCAGTGGGACATTTCTTCAGGGAATGCTCGGTATTGATGGAGGAGAACAGCAGATTGAATCAACCGGCGCCATCATTGCTTTCGTAACGGTACTGCTGGTATTGGGTTTATCTATTGCCGGACGGGGCTGGGTGAAAAGTTTCGCCGTTCTGATTGGAATTGTAATGGGATGGGTATTGTATGTCATAGTTGCCGGCGGTGGATCCGGCGGAGGACAAGCCGGGGGAGGCTTCTCGCTTCCGGAGGTGTTTGCATGGGGGGCTCCTGTTTTTTCCTTGAATACGATCCCGCTCGCTTTCATGATAGCAGTCATCCTGTTGTCTAACTTGGTAGCTTCTGTTGTAGCAGTGACAGAGACGATTCATGGGAAAGCGACCTATACATATGCACAGATCAATCGTGGAAGCAGCTTCATGGGGATCAACCACGGCCTTGCTGCACTTTTTTCTTCTATTGCTAATGTGTCGATGGCTTCTTCTTCCGGTTTTATGCAGCTGACGGGCCAAAAGCGGAAAGCGCCGTTTTTATATGCTGCGGCGCTTCTTATCCTGGTGTCCTTCTTCCCGCCGATTGTTGCCTTCATATCCGGCATTCCGAAGCCTGTTGCCAATGCAGCGCTTCTGGCTACATTTATCCAGTTGATGGGTCTCGGTCTGTCGAACATGACGAGTGAACGGCTGGACGAACGCCGTTTAATGATCCTCGGGATTTCCTTCTCCATCGGTATTGGATTGATGTTCCTGCCTTCCTCCGTTTTCGCTGGTATGCCTGCTATGGCGCAGAATCTGCTCAGCAATGGTCTGCTTGTCGGCACCATCCTTGTCATTCTGTTGGATCAGTTGTGGAAGGAATCAAACAGAACGGCATAGTAGAGAATAGTAGAAAGAGGATGTGATGATATGCAGCAACACATATATGATGTCGCCGGAATTGGAATTGGTCCTTATAATCTGGGTCTTGCAGCTCTCATGGATCAGAAAGGAGAGGTGGACGGAATCTTTTTTGATAAGACGCCGGAGTTTGCCTGGCACCCGGGCATGTTGATCGAGACAATGGATCTGCAGGTACCTTTCCTGGCTGATCTCGTGACCTTCGCAGATCCGAAGAGTCCCTATACGTTCATGAATTATCTCTATGAGCATGACCGGATGTTCCCTTTCTTCTTCCATCGTCATTTCGAGGTTCCGAGGCAGGAATACAACCACTATATGAAATGGGTGGCGGGTCAGATCGACAATCTGCATTTTGGACATACCGTCATCGATGTATTGGATAGGAAAAATGAATCCATTCCGCACTATGAGGTGGTTGTCGAAGATCACACCACAGGAAAGAGGAAATCGTTCTTCTCCCGGCACGTCGTGCTTGGTACGGGGAGCGAACCGATTATCCTGGACGGAATGGATCACCTTCCAAATGAAGATGTCCTGCACACGAGTCGTTATTTATTTGCGAAAGATGAGCTGTTGAAGGCCGGGCATGTAACAGTGGTGGGTTCTGGTCAAAGTGCCTTGGAGGTGTTCCTTGATTTGCTGGAGGAGCAGGACCGGCGCGGGGATATGAAGGTGAGTCTTCTGACAAGATCCGGTGGATTGTTTCAGCTGGACAAGGCAAAATTCGCACAGGAGATGTTTACACCGGCATTTGTCGATTATTTTCATGAACTTTCCCTGGATTCCAGAAAAGAAGCCCTCTCTACCCTTGACCCGCTCCGTAAGGGGATTGACCCGGAAACATTGACGAGGCTTTACACCAAGCTTTATCACCGGACGGCGGGTCAGGAAGACAGCCGCGTGTTTATACAGCCTATGACGGAGATCAGGGGGATTGAAGCGGACGAAAGAGGCTACCGCCTGCAGTGCCGCCAGTGGCAGGAAGAGATAGACTATGAGTATGAGACAGAGAAAGTGGTTCTGGCAACCGGCTACAAGCCGCATGTTCCGAAATGGTTTTACGACCGTTTTGAGTCCGAGGTGGAATGGGAGGACGAAGGAATGTATAAGGTGACCCGTGATTACCAGCTTGTGTTTGGGGATGATCGTCAGCATCACATCTTTACTCTGACGGACCTAGTCCATTCACACGGGGCTGGAGCGACCAACTTGGGGTTGTCCGTTCACAGAAACGTCCATATCCTTAACACGATTGCAGGCAGGGAGATCTACAGGAACCAGAAGGATTCCGCCTTCCAACAATTTACCGTCAAAGATTTACAGAAGCATCCAAATGGTAATTAATTGGTTTAATCTCGTGCGATGAGGGAAGACAAAGGATGTATTCACAATAAACCACAATGAAGTCAAGGAGATGGTAAGAAATGAGTAAGATTGCTTGTGTCATTACATCAAACTTTGAAGACGTGGAATATACACAACCTGCCGATGCTTTCACTGGAGAAGGTCATGAAGTGACGAATATCGAATGGGAAGCAGGCAAGGAAGTGACAGGGAAACAAGGAGATGCGACGGTGAAGATCGATGCATCCATCGATGATGTGAAGCCGGACGATTTCGATGCGCTGTTAATCCCTGGTGGATTCTCCCCGGACATTCTCCGTGCCGATGATAAATTCGTATCGTTCGTGAAACACTTCATGGATGAAAAGAAACCGGTATTCGCTATTTGTCATGGGCCGCAGCTGTTGATTACAGCGAAGACTCTGGAAGGTCGTACAGCGACAGGCTTCAAGTCTATCGCGGTAGATATGGAATATGCAGGCGTGAATTATAAAGACGAGGAAGTCGTCGTTTGTCAGAACCAGTTGGTGACAAGCCGCCAGCCGGATGATATCCCGGCATTTAATCGGGAATCACTGAAACTGCTGAAATAAGCTAATCTATGGAAGGACCACAGAGCATGGCTCTGTGGTTTTTTTCCTTTTTCATAAGTAGAGGTGACAGGCTGGTTGCTTTATAATGAAAGAAGACGCTCGTACCGATCTGCGTATCATACCTACCGAGGAGGAAGAATTATGATTGTCATAGAAAAGCAAGATCACTTCATCATGATTCAGCAACATGACCATGCCTACATATCTGGACAAATTGTCGCGTTCTGGAAGAAGAATTTTTTGTTGCGCTCGAAGCTCAGGGAAGTGGCAGACTGGGCGATTCAGCAACACGACCGTGCTTGGATTCCACTTGATCAGAATCCTGCTTGGAATGAGGAAAAGCAGCGTCCTTATTCTTTTATCGATTATCCATTGGCAGAGAAGATAGAGGCGTATCGCAGAGGTATAGAAGAGGTGGAAGAACAATCCTTGTACGCCGGTATTCTATGCAGCATGCATTATGCGTCTTTCTTCAAGGAAGACAGCGGCGTTCAAGAGGAGCGAAATTTTATAGAAGAAGAAAAAAATCGCCGCTCCAGACTGTTTGAACAAATGGACATGGATATCCCGGAAGATATCTACCAGCTCCACTTCCGAAGGCTGCAGTTCTGCGACGATCTTTCTCTTTTCCTTTGTATGACAGGTCCGGACGTCCCGGAGGAAGAAGAAGTACCTTGGTTTCGTAATGGATTCCCACAAACGTTTGATGTTGCTCCGGAAGGCATTCGTGCTGATTGGGAAGCGGAGGACCGTATTTCTGTCCACCCGTTCCCGTTTGCTCAGCCGTTTGAAGTAGACATCCCCTATCGACGTGTAGGGAAACAGGATATTTCCGATAAAGGACTGCTCGCTGCCTATCAGAAGGAAGAAGTACGTCATAAGACAGTGGCTGTAGTCCGAAAACAGGATTAAACCTTCTCAATACTGAACCGGCTTCCGAGCAGCTGCCAGTTTTGCGGGAAGGATAACCCCAGCTTCCAATAGCTGATGCCTAAGAGACCTCTGTCTTTGATCAGGTCGAATTTTTTCTGGATCGATCGTGCATCTTCAAACCATACTTCGTGTTCTTTGCTTGTGGATGCATCCGTATACGTGAAAAAAGGTGCCTGGGATTTTTGATCATAGGAAATGGGAACATTATTCTCTCGTGCGATTTGTATGGCACGCTGAGGGCTTACGGCTTTGGCGAAAGGTCCGCCCGGCTCATAAGGCAGAGTCCAATCATAGCCATACAAGTTCTGGCCGAGGAGAATTTTGTTCGCCGGCATTTCCGTCAACGCATAATCGACAACTTCTGTTACAGGACCGATTGGTGAAACAGCCATTGGAGGCCCCCCGCTGTATCCCCATTCATATGTCATCAGAACGACAAAGTCCGCAATTTCTCCATGCGCGCGGTAATCATGTGCTTCATACCAGGCCCCTTTCTGATCGGCACTTGTCTTCGGTGCCAGAGCTGTCGACATTAACAAGTCCTCCGAGGATAACCGCTGTTTCGCTTTCCGTAAGAATTGATTATAATTCTCCCTAAGCTCCGGAGGCAGGAATTCCATGTCAAAATGGACGTCACGGAAGCCGGTTTCCTTTGCTGTTTTTACAATGTTATCGAGCAGCTTATTCTGAAGCGTTTCATTGGTCAGGATCGATCTTCCCAGTTCTGCGCTGAATCCTTCGTCGGTTAAGTTCGTAACCACCATCATCAAGGAGGTGTCGTTTTTTTGAGCGATGTTCTTGAAATCATCCAGAGGTGGTGCCTTCAATGTCCCATCCGTCTGAATCCGGTAGCTGAAAGGTGCCAAGTAAGTGAGCTGAGGTGATCTGATTTCTGCTGCCGTCTCCAGTGCTTCCGACACCTCCCCACCAAACGGTTCCACATAAGCATTTGTCGAAATCGGAACAGGCGGTTGTTGGGGAATGTACAAACGTAAACCGACGGACAGCGGTGCATTTGGAGCAATACCGTTTACCTGTGCGAGTGCGGCGGCAGTCGTGTTAAAGGCTCGCGCTATGGAAGATAAGGTGTCACCGGGCTGAACGAAATAAAACTGGCCGACAATCGGGATGACCAGCGCCTGGCCGATGACCAGATCCCCGGGTGTCTCCAATTCATTTGCCGTAATAATGGCACTTGGCGTACTATCATAAAGACCAGCGATAGAGAAGACGGTATCTCCCTGCTGAACGACATGGATTTGCATGGGCGTCACTCCTTTCTCATCTTTATCAATTGTATGAAACAACCTTTCCGGATTATTCTTTTTATATAACTAGGAGGAAGCTATGGATCAGGACATGAAATATATGAACCTTGCGATAGAGGAAGCAAAGAAAGCAGAAGCAGAGGGCGAAGTCCCGATCGGTGCTGTTATCGTGTTGGAGGACGAAGTCATTGCCACAGGCTACAATCAGCGGGAGACATCCCAGCTCGCCTCTTCCCATGCAGAATTTATCGCTATCGAAAGAGCGAACAAACGCATCGGCAGCTGGCGGTTGGAAGATTGTACGCTGTACGTCACCCTAGAACCATGTCCGATGTGCGCCGGAGCGATCGTACAGTCAAGGATTCCGAGGGTCGTCTATGGAGCAAGAGACCCGAAAGCCGGGTGTGCGGGGACGTTGATGAATCTGCTTGATGAGGATCGTTTTAATCATAAGGCAGAGGTTGTTCCCGGGGTTCTTGAGGAAACGTGCGGAGAAATATTGTCTCTATTCTTTCGTAAGCTGCGGGACCGCAAGAAAAAATCCCGTGCCGAGGACAAATAAAGCCGCTAATCATTGCATTTTTCGTGGAAAGTCGATATACTAGTTTATGCCGTGCTAAGCGGGGAGGTAGCGGTGCCCTGTACTCGCAATCCGCTATAGCGAGGCCGAATCCCCATCCGAGGTGGTACGGCCTTAAGGTCTGCCTTATGTGAGTGGTGTTGACACTCAGGTCCTGCGCAACGGGAACCAGTGAACCCTGTCAGATCCGGAAGGAAGCAGCAGTAAGCTGACTCTCTCGTGTGCCGCGGGAGTGCCTGGGTCGAGCCATAACCATAAGTAACGCTTAGGGTCGTATCATCGAAGATGGGTGCACGGCATTACATAGGAAGTTCCAAATACGTAATACATACATCGGAGAGCCGCTATGATCATTTGGTCATAGCGGCTCTTTTTCTACCGGATGGATACGGTTCACATCGCAACCTCCTATCAGGTATAATGGACACGAGACTAAAAAGGGAGAACGGTTTTATGAGCTATCAGGCGTTATATCGTGTTTGGCGCCCGCGGAATTTCGAGGGAGTCGTCGGACAAGAACACATTACACGGACGTTGCAGAATGCCATCGAGCAGAATAAGTTTTCTCATGCGTACTTATTCTCCGGTCCACGGGGGACGGGGAAGACGAGTGCGGCGAAGATTTTTGCCCAGGCGGTCAACTGTGAGCGTGCTCCTGTCAAAGAACCGTGCAACGAGTGTGACGCTTGCCTGGGAATCCAGGACGGTTCCATCTCGGATGTTATTGAAATTGATGCCGCATCCAACAACGGCGTCGAACAGATCCGGGAAATCAGGGACAAGGTGAAATACGCACCAAGTGCTGTACCCTATAAGGTGTATATCATTGATGAAGTACACATGCTGTCCATGGGTGCCTTCAACGCCCTGTTAAAGACATTGGAAGAGCCCCCGAAACACGTCCTATTCATTTTGGCGACGACCGAACCACACAAGATTCCGTTAACGATCATATCCCGATGCCAGCGTTTTGATTTCAAACGGATTTCCCAGAAGGCGATGGTCGGCCGTATGGAGAAGATTACGGCAGCGGAAAACATTGCGATTGAAAAAGAGGCACTTGAAATCGTGGCTCTGACTGCAGAGGGCGGCATGAGGGATGCGCTTAGTCTGTTGGATCAGGCCGTTTCCTACAGCGATGAAGAGGTTACGATTGATGATGTGCTTGCTGTCACAGGATCAGTATCCCAAGCGAAGCTTACTAACGTTATCCGGGCGCTGCTTGATCAGGATGCCAAGGCAGCTTTGGAAGCAGTCGATGATTTGATCCAGCAAGGGAAAGATCCAGGTCGATTCGTCTTTGATTTGATTTATTACCTTCGCGACTTACTATTGTTTCAAAGTGCTCCGGATTTAGAACATAATTTGGAGCGGGCGATACCGGATCCCTCTTTCCGTGAACTATCAGGCGAGTTAACGCCGGCATGGATCCAGCAGGCTATTCGGGAGTTGAACAAATGTCAGCAGGAAATGAAGTGGACGACCAGTCCGAAAGTATTTATTGAGATAGCCATGTTGAATATGGTCGAAGTAAGGGGCGGCGGAGAATCAAAGGCGGCACTTGTCCAGTCCGGCGTCGTCGATCAGCTCAGCAAAAAAATCGATGAACTGGAGAAACAACTGACTGCTCTGAAGCAGCGCGCTCCGGAAGCGGGTTCACAGACGCCTGCCCGTCAAAAGCGGGCCCCTGCAAAGTCAGGAAGAAAAGGGTATAATGTACCTTACGAGCGGATCAGACAGGTGCTGAATGAAGCATCCAAAGAGGAAATCAAGAATGTGCAGGGGCGCTGGGCTGACTTTATGGAAGCGTTGAAGCAGAACAATGCGCCTGCACACGCGACGCTTCTGAATAGTAAACCGAGAGCAGCTTCACCAAAAGCTCTTGTCCTGGCTTTCCGTTATGATATTCACTGTTCTCTCGCGCTCGAACATCAGAGTACGATTGAGCCCCTGCTTACAGAATTTGTCGGAAAGCCTTTGACCATTATTCCGATACCAGAAGCGAACTGGCAGGAGATCCGGGAAGAATACGTCCGTAAGCAGAAGCATAATCCGGATGACGGAGAGGGTGGACCGGACGGAGAAGAAGGGTCTCCTTCAGCAGGAAACGAGGAAGAACCACTCGTCACAGAGGCGCGTAAGCACTTCGGGGACGATTTGATAGAAATACAAGATTAAAATGGAATGAACTAAAGGAGGAATGCCCCATGCGTGGTGGAGGAAATATGAATAATATGATGAAACAAATGCAGAAGATGCAGAAGAAAATGATGAAAGCTCAGGAAGAGCTCTATGAAATGACATTTGAAGCATCTGCCGGTGGTGGTATGGTGAAAGTCACAGCCAACGGTAAGAAAGAAGTGACAGACGTCGAGATCCATGAAGATGTTGTGGATCCTGATGACGTAGAAATGCTGCAGGATTTGATCATTGCCGCAACCAACGATGTTTTGAAGCAAGTCGATGAGAAAACGAATGACACGATGGGACAATTCACGAAAGGCATGCCTGGGGGAATGTTCTAGGAGGAGTTCTTATGTATTATCCGGAACCAATATCAAAACTGATCGACAGTTTTACGAAACTGCCGGGAATCGGTCCGAAAACGGCCGTTCGCCTGGCCTTTTTCGTTTTAGAAATGGAAGAAGACGATGTGCTTGATTTTGCGAAATCCCTCGTTAATGCGAAGAGGGAGTTGACCCATTGTACGGTTTGCGGACACATCACCGACCAAGACCCATGCTCTATCTGTCAGGACGAATCCAGAGATCAGACGCTTATCTGTGTCGTTCAGGATCCAAAAGACGTCATCGCCATGGAGAAAATGAAAGAATTCCGCGGGAAGTACCACGTACTTCACGGGGCGATTTCACCTATGGACGGTATTGGACCGGAAGACATCAACGTTCCAAGTCTGATTAATCGTCTGAAAGATGAAGGAATCGAAGAGCTGATCCTTGCGACGAACCCCAATATAGAAGGAGAAGCGACAGCGATGTATATTTCCAGGCTCGTAAAGCCTTCGGGAATTCGTATGACCAGAATCGCTCACGGCTTACCTGTGGGGGGAGACTTGGAGTACGCAGATGAAGTGACCTTATCCAAAGCGCTGGAAGGTCGGAGAGAACTGTAAAGAGGTGTTCCGATTGTTAGGGCGAAAAAATAAGATCAAAAAAGAGTTCGACCAGGATCTTCTTATTCATATAAAGAAGATGAAACAGGAATGGGAAACATTAAACAATATAATTGAACAAAGCATCGAACCTAGTGAAGAAGGTTTGAAGGATCTTGCTCTTTATAAAGCGAAATACTTCTACTTATTAAGAGAAGCACGTTACAGAGGAATCAACGCACTCTCTTAAAGGTGGTACTAACCCCTTATCCATGAACATACACTGTTTATAGAAACAGTTTACATGGATAGGGGGTTTTTTATGGATCCGGTGCTCGTTCTTCTATTATTGGGACTGACTATACCGTTTCTGTTGATCATCGGTTTGCCTTCTTCACCGATAAAGTTTGCCGGACAAGCGGTTACGAAGTTGATCGTTGCTGTTATTCTGTTGTTCTTCGTCAACCTGTTCGGTGCCCAGTTCGGACTGCATGTTCCTATTAATGTCTTCACTGCTGCAGTTGCCACTATACTGGGCTTCCCCGGAGTAGTTTCCTTGGCGGCCATCCATATATGGGTACTATAGAAGGGAAGGGGAGTAGCCCCTTCCCTTCTATTTATGTGTCCTTATGTATCTATGAATAGAAGTGTTTGAAAAGAATATAACTTTTTTTGAAAAAGGTATTGCAATAGATTTATAGCCATGATATATTATTACTTGTCGCGTTAAGAGAGCGGCGCACCGCACAGAACTTAACGAAACAAAATATAAAAAAGTTGTTGACGGAAACGAAACAACATGTTATATTAGTTAAGTCGCTGTTAAGCGGCAAACAACATTTTGATCTTTGAAAACTGAACGAACCAACCAGTACGTCAAACATTCTTTCTATTATATAGAGAGAATTCAAACAAGCACATTCGGTGTGCAAAATGAGCAAGTCAAACACTTTTATGGAGAGTTTGATCCTGGCTCAGGACGAACGCTGGCGGCGTGCCTAATACATGCAAGTCGAGCGCGGGAAGCGAGCTGATCCCTTCGGGGTGACGCTCGTGGAACGAGCGGCGGACGGGTGAGTAACACGTGGGCAACCTGCCTGTAAGATCGGGATAACTCCGGGAAACCGGGGCTAATACCGGGTAATACTTTCTTTCGCATGAAGGAAAGTTGAAAGATGGCTTCTCGCTATCACTTACAGATGGGCCCGCGGCGCATTAGCTAGTTGGTGAGGTAACGGCTCACCAAGGCGACGATGCGTAGCCGACCTGAGAGGGTGATCGGCCACACTGGGACTGAGACACGGCCCAGACTCCTACGGGAGGCAGCAGTAGGGAATCTTCCGCAATGGACGAAAGTCTGACGGAGCAACGCCGCGTGAACGATGAAGGTCTTCGGATCGTAAAGTTCTGTTGTTAGGGAAGAACAAGTACCGTGCGAATAGAGCGGTACCTTGACGGTACCTAACGAGGAAGCCCCGGCTAACTACGTGCCAGCAGCCGCGGTAATACGTAGGGGGCAAGCGTTGTCCGGAATTATTGGGCGTAAAGCGCGCGCAGGCGGTTCCTTAAGTCTGATGTGAAAGCCCACGGCTCAACCGTGGAGGGTCATTGGAAACTGGGGAACTTGAGGACAGAAGAGGAGAGTGGAATTCCACGTGTAGCGGTGAAATGCGTAGATATGTGGAGGAACACCAGTGGCGAAGGCGACTCTCTGGTCTGTTTCTGACGCTGAGGTGCGAAAGCGTGGGTAGCAAACAGGATTAGATACCCTGGTAGTCCACGCCGTAAACGATGAGTGCTAGGTGTTAGGGGGCTTCCACCCCTTAGTGCTGAAGTTAACGCATTAAGCACTCCGCCTGGGGAGTACGGCCGCAAGGCTGAAACTCAAAGGAATTGACGGGGGCCCGCACAAGCGGTGGAGCATGTGGTTTAATTCGAAGCAACGCGAAGAACCTTACCAGGTCTTGACATCCTTGGACCTCCCTAGAGATAGGGATTTCCCTTCGGGGACCAAGTGACAGGTGGTGCATGGTTGTCGTCAGCTCGTGTCGTGAGATGTTGGGTTAAGTCCCGCAACGAGCGCAACCCCTGATCTTAGTTGCCAGCATTCAGTTGGGCACTCTAAGGTGACTGCCGGTGACAAACCGGAGGAAGGCGGGGATGACGTCAAATCATCATGCCCCTTATGACCTGGGCTACACACGTGCTACAATGGATGGTACAAAGGGCAGCGAAGCCGCGAGGTGTAGCAAATCCCATAAAACCATTCTCAGTTCGGATTGCAGGCTGCAACTCGCCTGCATGAAGCCGGAATCGCTAGTAATCGCGGATCAGCATGCCGCGGTGAATACGTTCCCGGGCCTTGTACACACCGCCCGTCACACCACGAGAGTTGGTAACACCCGAAGTCGGTGAGGTAACCTTTTGGAGCCAGCCGCCGAAGGTGGGACCAATGATTGGGGTGAAGTCGTAACAAGGTAGCCGTATCGGAAGGTGCGGCTGGATCACCTCCTTTCTAAGGATTTAGAACGGAAGCGTACTTGGTTGGTTGTTCAGTTTTGAGAGATCGAAAGATTTCTCTGAACTACGTGAACCTTGAAAACTGGATAAGGAATCATCGTATCATCTAACGATGAAACGATTGATGACAAGACATCAAACATCGAAAGTTTTAAACAAACGTCTTTTCACGACGATAGTTAAGTGAATAAGGGCGCACGGTGGATGCCTTGGTACTAGGAGCCGATGAAGGACGGGACTAACACCGATATGCTCCGGCGAGCCGTAAGTAGGCTTTGACCCGGAGATTTCCGAATGGGGAAACCCACTGTTCGTAATGGAGCAGGATCTTATGCTGAATACATAGGTATAAGAAGGCAGACCCGGGGAACTGAAACATCTAAGTACCCGGAGGAAGAGAAAGCAAATGCGATTTCCCAAGTAGCGGCGAGCGAAACGGAATCAGCCCAAACCAAGAGGCTTGCCTCTTGGGGTTGTAGGACACTCCTTTGGAGTTACCAAGGAGGAAGGTAGATGAATCGATCTGGAACGATCAGCCAGAGCAGGTAACAGCCCTGTAGTCGAAACCTTTCTCCCTCCGGAGTGTATCCTGAGTACGGCGGAACACGTGAAATTCCGTCGGAATCCGGGAGGACCATCTCCCAAGGCTAAATACTCCCTAGTGACCGATAGTGAACCAGTACCGTGAGGGAAAGGTGAAAAGCACCCCGGAAGGGGAGTGAAAGAGATCCTGAAACCGTGTGCCTACAAGTAGTCAGAGCCCGTTAATGGGTGATGGCGTGCCTTTTGTAGAATGAACCGGCGAGTTACGACCGTATGCAAGGTTAAGCAGCAGAAGCGGAGCCGCAGCGAAAGCGAGTCTGAATAGGGCGAGTGAGTATGCGGTCGTAGACCCGAAACCGTGTGATCTACCCATGTCCAGGGTGAAGGTCAGGTAACACTGACTGGAGGCCCGAACCCACGCAAGTTGAAAATTGCGGGGATGAGGTGTGGGTAGGGGTGAAATGCCAATCGAACACGGAGATAGCTGGTTCTCTCCGAAATAGCTTTAGGGCTAGCCTCAGAATAGAAAGTCATGGAGGTAGAGCACTGATTGGACGAGGGGCCCCTATCGGGTTACCGAATTCAGTCAAACTCCGAATGCCATAGACTTTGTTCTGGGAGTCAGACTGTGGGTGATAAGGTTCATAGTCGAGAGGGAAACAGCCCAGACCGCCAGCTAAGGTCCCAAAGTGTGTGTTAAGTGGAAAAGGATGTGGAGTTGCTTAGACAACCAGGATGTTGGCTTAGAAGCAGCCATCATTTAAAGAGTGCGTAATAGCTCACTGGTCGAGTGACTCTGCGCCGAAAATGTACCGGGGCTAAACACACCACCGAAGCTGCGGATTGATCGTAGGATCAATGGTAGGAGAGCGTTCTAAGGGCCGTGAAGTCAGACCGTAAGGACTGGTGGAGCGCTTAGAAGTGAGAATGCCGGTATGAGTAGCGAAAAAAGAGTGAGAATCTCTTTCACCGAATGCCTAAGGTTTCCTGAGGAAGGCTCGTCCTCTCAGGGTTAGTCGGGACCTAAGCCGAGGCCGAAAGGCGTAGGCGATGGACAACAGGTTGATATTCCTGTACCACCTCCTTTCCGTTTGAACGACGGGGGGACGCAGGAGGATAAGGAGAGCGTGCCATTGGATGTGCACGTCCAAGCAGTGAGACGGTCGGATAGGCAAATCCGTCCGGCATAACGTCAAGCTGTGATGGGGAGGGAACTATAGTACCGAAGCTCCTGAGTTCACACTGCCAAGAAAATCCTCTAGTGAGGAAAGAGGTGCCCGTACCGCAAACCGACACAGGTAGGCGAGGAGAGGATCCTAAGGTGAGCGGGAGAACTCTCGTTAAGGAACTCGGCAAAATGACCCCGTAACTTCGGGAGAAGGGGTGCTCCTCTGCCGAGGAGCCGCAGTGAAAAGGCCCAAGCGACTGTTTACCAAAAACACAGGTCTCTGCGAAGCCGTAAGGCGAAGTATAGGGGCTGACACCTGCCCGGTGCTGGAAGGTTAAGGGGATGCGTTAGCGTAAGCGAAGCGTTGAACCGAAGCCCCAGTAAACGGCGGCCGTAACTATAACGGTCCTAAGGTAGCGAAATTCCTTGTCGGGTAAGTTCCGACCCGCACGAAAGGTGCAACGACTTGGGCACTGTCTCAACGAGAGACCCGGTGAAATTATACTATGTGTGAAGATGCACATTACCCGCGACAGGACGGAAAGACCCCGTGGAGCTTTACTGTAGCCTGATATTGAATGTTGGTACAGCTTGTACAGGATAGGTAGGAGCCTTAGAAGCCGGAGCGCTAGCTTCGGTGGAGGCGCTGGTGGGATACTACCCTGGCTGTACGGACATTCTAACCCAGGACCGTGATCCGGTCCGGAGACAGTGTCAGGTGGGCAGTTTGACTGGGGCGGTCGCCTCCCAAAGAGTAACGGAGGCGCCCAAAGGTTCCCTCAGAATGGTTGGAAATCATTCGCAGAGTGTAAAGGCACAAGGGAGCTTGACTGCGAGACCTACAAGTCGAGCAGGGACGAAAGTCGGGCTTAGTGATCCGGCGGTACCGCATGGAAGGGCCGTCGCTCAACGGATAAAAGCTACCCCGGGGATAACAGGCTTATCTCCCCCAAGAGTCCACATCGACGGGGAGGTTTGGCACCTCGATGTCGGCTCATCGCATCCTGGGGCTGTAGTCGGTCCCAAGGGTTGGGCTGTTCGCCCATTAAAGCGGTACGCGAGCTGGGTTCAGAACGTCGTGAGACAGTTCGGTCCCTATCCGTCGTGGGCGTTGGAAATTTGAAAGGAGCTGTCCTTAGTACGAGAGGACCGGGATGGACACACCGCTGGTGTACCAGTTGTTCCGCCAGGAGCATAGCTGGGTAGCTACGTGTGGTCGGGATAAGTGCTGAAAGCATCTAAGCATGAAGCCCCCCTTGAGATGAGATTTCCCTTTGCCTTCGAGCAAATAAGATCCCTCAGAGACGATGAGGTTGATAGGTCCGAGGTGGAAGCGTGGTGACACGTGGAGCTGACGGATACTAATGGATCGATGACTTATCTATCTGATCAAATGATCGCGTGAAAAACGTTTCTTTCGATAAAGATGTTTCCTTATCCAGTTTTGAGGGTTTACCTCAATAGAATATTGATGTGGTGGTGAAGGCGAAGAGGTCACACCTGTTCCCATGCCGAACACAGCAGTTAAGCTCTTCAGCGCCGATGGTAGTCGGGTAGATCCCCGTGAGAGTAGGACGCTGCCACGTCTCTTTGAAACCCCTTCAGGTTATCCTGGAGGGGTTTTGTGTATCCTTCGTGTGCTTTCTTTCTATCTAGTACTTCTTCTTTTTGAAAGGAGATGTATATTATTCGTAGTTTCGGAGAAACTAGAGTTAAGGATATGGAAAGTAACAGGGGAGGGAAATCAAAATGGCTAAGCATGAGTGCAGCATTTGTTCAAAAGAAACGAGTGAAGGAATTTACTTGTTGAAAGTTTACATTTGTCCGTCCTGTGAAGCAGAAATGATTGAGACGCCGGCAGATGATCCAAGGTATGAGTATTTTGTAAAACAAATGTCCAAAGCGCAGCGTTCGATGATTCCTTCTTGAAAAGAGTGCCTGGTATATGGGTCTTATAAAAAAATAATAAGGGTATTTCAGCTTATTTAAGATATAACCAACCCTTCTACTAATCCATTGATTGTAGAAGGGTTTTTTTGTACGCTTTCTATTGGAAGAGGTGGAGTAAATGAATGATTATAAACGGGCTCCTCTATATGAGGCCCTTCAAGCAAATATAGACCGGGATCCAATGTCGTTTCATGTCCCCGGGCATAAATATGGAAGGATTCTCCCGGGAGAAGCGGAAGGTATCCTGCCATCAACTCTAAGGATCGACGCTACGGAGGTAAGCAGTTTGGATGATCTGCATGCACCGGAAGGGGTCATAAAAGAAGCACAGCACTTAGCAGCTTCTTTTTTTAGAAGTGATGAAACATTTTTCCTTGTTAATGGAACGACGGTTGGGAATCTGGCTATGATTCACGCGGTCTGTAAGCCGGGGGAAAAACTTATTGTCCAACGGAATTGTCATAAATCTGTTTGGAACGGCTTGGAGCTTGCGAATGTATCCCCGGTGGTAATAAGTCCCGCGTATGAGAAAGAAACAGGACGATACAGCAGCATAACTCCGTCCAGCATTGAGCAGGCGTTGAAAGAGCACCCGGACAGCAAAGGTGTGTTATTGACGTATCCCGACTATTTCGGCCGTGCTTACGATTTGAAGGAGATTGCCCGGGTTGTTCACAGCAAAGGTGTACCTTTACTCATTGATGAGGCGCACGGGGTTCATTTTCATTTAGGTGATCCAATGCCTGTTCCTGCACTGGAAGCAGGGGCAGATGTCGTCGTTCAGTCTGCTCATAAAATGGCTCCTGCGATGACGATGGCCTCTTATATGCATGTCCAAGGGAAAAGGGTGGATAAATACGTATTGCGTCATTACCTGCAAATGCTTCAATCAAGCAGCCCATCTTACCCATTGATGGCAAGCTTGGATCTCGCCCGGAAGTTCTTATCTACTTGGAGAGAAGAAGAAAGAGAAGCCGGTTTGCATTGGGCGGTGCAGGTACGGGATGTCTTTCAATCCTCCCCCTATTGGCATGTCCTGCAGCAGGGGCCAAGGGATGATCCATTTAAGATTACATTGGAACCCGCTGAAGGGAGCGGATTCGAACTTGCTGAGGCGTTGGAGAAGGAGGGAATCGTGCCGGAGCTCGCTACGAGCAGACAGGTCCTGCTTATTCTAGGATTGCGTCCTCATTTCTCTCTTCAAGAGTTAAAGGAACGTATTGGGAAAGTAGATTCCGCATTAAAAAAGGCCCCCGGGCGTGCTACAATAGCAGAAGAACAAATTACGTTTCCACCAATCCAAACCTTAGAGATGCGGTATACAGAAATGCGGGATAGAAAGCAGGAACAGGCAGTTTTGGAAGATGCAGTGGGCTTAATCGCCGCAGAGGCGGTCATTCCTTATCCGCCTGGTATTCCGATCCTCATGAAAGGAGAGCGGATCATGGAGGCCCATGTGTCAGAAATCCGCCGCCTTCTATCGCTGGGGGCGCGTTTTCATAATGTAGGAATGGAAGATGGGATACGAGTGTTTAAAGGAGAATGAACGTGAAGGGATTGTTTGTAACATTCGAAGGTGGAGAAGGAGCAGGAAAATCCTCCATCCTTCGCGAAGTAGGCAGAGAGCTGCGTGATCAGGGATATGCAGTTCTAGAGACAAGAGAACCCGGGGGTATCCGGATTGCAGAAGAAATTAGAAAGGTAATACTTAATCCTGCCCATACAGAAATGGATGCAAGGACAGAAGCTTTATTATATGCTGCAGCAAGAAGGCAGCACCTGATCGAGAAAGTCCTCCCTGCTTTAGAGCGGGGAGAGGTGGTTCTATGTGACCGCTTCATTGATTCGAGTCTGGCCTACCAAGGTGCGGCCCGCGGCCTCGGAATGGAAGAAGTCTATGACATCAACAAATTTGCCATTGATGATCACATGCCGGACCTTACCCTGCTGTTTGATATTGAACCGGAGCAGGGTCTTTCGAGAATCGAAGCTAATGAGGGAAGAGAGCAGAATCGACTTGACTTGGAACATATCGCTTTCCATAAGACAGTCAGGGACGCCTATCATAAGCTTGCAGAAGCTCATAAACAACGCATTAAGGTCATTGACGCTGGAAAATCCTTCGAAGAGGTAAGAAATAGTGTCCAACGTGTGTTGGACAGTTTTTTGACTTCCTCATAAGATTCCATCATTTGTTATACTATAGATAACACCCGATAGGAGGGGTTTTGCTTATGAAAATGATTATTGCTGTTGTTCAGGATAAAGATAGCAACCGCTTGACGAATGCGTTAGCGGAAAACGATATAAAGACAACAAAACTTTCAACGACAGGCGGTTTCCTTCGGGAGGGGAATACGACATTCATGATCGGCTGTGATGATGATCAGGTTGATCCGACACTGGATATCATTCGAAAGAATTGCAGCCAAAGAGAGCAGATGATTGCACCGATCTCCCCTATGGGAGGAAATGCCGATTCCTATATACCGAAGCCTGTCAAAGTGGAAGTCGGCGGTGCGACGGTATTTGTCCTTCCCGTCGAATCATTTTTCCATTTTTAATTCAGGAAGGATACTCGTATGAAAATTACGCAGGATGTACGTACGCAGGTGGATGGAGCAGGGAAACAGATGGTTCCGTCCGGGAAGGCTAAGTCTAGTTTCCACAGCGTCATTCAAACGAAGACCGAGCAGCTGCAGCAGACCCAGCTGAACCATTTGATGTCGACGATTGCGTCGCAGGGGGACCGCGTGGCCCGCTCCCGCTCCTTCCGTGATTTAGCGAAATATAAGCGTTTGGTCCGTGATTTCCTGAAGGAATCAGTCAGTTACGGTTATCAAAAGAAACAATCACACAGTTGGAACCTCCACGGACAGACGAGGAAGCTCACTATCGTAGAAACGGTTGACGAAAAACTGGTGGAGCTTACCGAGGCTGTCATGGATCAAGAATCCAACTCTATTGATTTGCTGAGCTTGATCGGTGAAATCAAAGGTCTGCTCATCAATTTATATACGTAAGGACGGAAAAGCCATATGCAGACTTGGACAACTATGCAAGAGATCCAGCCTTTGGCGGCACAAATGTTAAGAAACAGCTTTAAGAAAGACCGCATTTCCCATGCCTATCTGTTCCAGGGAAGTAAAGGGACAGGGAAAAAGGAGATGAGTCTTCTATTTGCGAAGAGCATCTTCTGTAAACAGAGGGAAGGTCCGGAACCCTGCCAGAACTGCCGGGACTGCCACAGAATCGATTCTGGAAACCACCCGGACCTTCACTGGATTGAACCAGACGGCCAATCCATTAAGAAAGAACAGATCCTTCATCTGCAGAAGGAGTTCGCCTATACCGGTATGGAATCCAACCGGAAAGTTTACATTATTGTGGATGCAGATAAGATGACCGTCAACGCTTCAAACAGGCTGTTGAAGTTCCTGGAAGAGCCCAGCCAGCAGACGACAGCGATGCTGTTGACAGAAAGCGGGCAGACGATATTGGATACGATTCGTTCCCGATGCCAGCTCCTCGCTTTTCAACCGCTCAATCCTCACAATGTCGAGAAAAAATTAATCCAAGAAGGCGTTTCCGCATCCAATGCCAGGCTGCTCGCTTCTTTGACGAATAATTTAAGTGAAGCGCTCGATATGAATAATGATGAGTGGTTTGCGCAGGTGCGAAAACTAGTGATACAATTAGTTGAAGTGCTTCAAAATAAACCAAATGAAGGACTTTTGTTTATCAACCATCAGTGGATGCCTCATTTTAAAGAACGCGTTCAGCTGCAACGTGGGCTAGACGTCTTGATGCTTTGGTTCCAGGATGTTATCAACCTATTTTTGGACCGGGAAGAATCCATCGTTTTCATGACAGAGAAAGAGAAATTGAACCAAGCGAGTATGCGGTGGTCCCGTCAGTCAGCTGCTAACTGCTTGTCTGAAATACTTGAGGCGAAACGAAAGATAAATCAAAATGTCCATCCTAATTTAGTGATGGAACAACTTACCCTTCAACTACAGAGGTGATGATCGAATGATCGAAGTTGTAGGTGTCCGATTTAAACAGGCGGGTAAGGTATATTATTTCGATCCAGGCGGAATCCGTATGACGACGGAAGATTATGTCATCGTCGAAACGGTCCGTGGGATTGAGTTCGGGAAAGTTGTCATTGCTAATAAATCCATAGATGAAGAAGACGTTGTTTTACCTCTCAAGAAGGTCATCCGGCTTGCAGATGATAAAGATAAAGTAACGGTGGATGAAAACAAAGATAACGCTTTCCAAGCCTACCGCGTTTGTGAGAAGAAAATTCAAGAACATAAATTGGACATGAATCTTGTCGATGTGGAATATACGTTTGATCGTAATAAAGTGATTTTTTATTTTACAGCCGATGGACGCGTGGATTTCCGTACGCTTGTAAAGGATCTGGCATCCGTATTTAAGACACGGATTGAGCTCCGCCAGATCGGTGTGAGGGATGAAGCGAAAATGCTCGGCGGCATCGGCCCGTGTGGCCGGATGTTATGTTGTTCGACGTTTCTAGGAGATTTTGAACCGGTATCCATTAAGATGGCTAAAGATCAGAATCTATCGTTGAATCCAGCGAAAATTTCCGGATTGTGCGGCCGCTTAATGTGTTGTCTCAAATATGAGAATGATGATTATGAACATGCGAAGAAAGAGCTTCCAGACCTTGGTGAAAGTATTGCGACTTCTGTCGGCAAGGGCAAAGTTGTCGGGCTGAACATGCTGGAACGGCTGATCCAGGTCGAATTCCGCGATCAAGAGCGGGTATTGGAATACTCTTTGCAAGAGCTGATTGACGAAGGAGTCCTTCAAGCAGAAGCTTCAGAATAAAGGGTGGAGTCAAGCGTGAACAAGAAAGCCATTTTTGAACAAGTATCCCATTTTGAAAGTCAGATCGGCGAGCTGTATGAACAGCTGGGCGATTTAAAAAAGCAGCTTGCCTATTTGTTGGAGGAGAACCAGCACTTATCGCTTGAGAATCATCATTTGCGGCAACGACTAGAGAAAGAAAATGAGAAAGAACAGACAGCTTCCTCCCCCTCTAAACAGGAAAAGGGCGCCGTCGTCGGTGAAGGTTATGACAACCTCGCCAGGCTTTACGAAGAAGGCTTTCATATTTGTAATTTGCATTTTGGCAGCCCGAGAGACGAAGACTGCTTGTTCTGTCTATCATTCTTAAATAAAAAGAAATAATTCCAGGTCCAAGCCTTTCCTTGCTCGTCCGAGGAAGGGCTGTCTTTATATAGAAGGAAGAAAGGGTTAGAGGAAGATGGTTTCATTATATGGTGATGAACGGATAGACTATTTGTTAGCAAAGAAAGATAAACGAATCATTCAAAGTCCCAGTGTTTTCGCCTTTTCTCTTGATGCGGTCATGCTTGCGCATTTCACCTATGTTCCGAAAACGAGAGGAAAGATTTTAGATCTTTGTACTGGGAATGGCGTCATCCCCCTTTTCTTATCTACTAGATCGAGCGTGCCGATTACGGGGGTGGAAATCCAGGAGCGGCTTTACGATATGGCGGTAAGGAATATCGAATTGAACGGGCTTGAAGATCAACTGGAGATGATTCATGGGGATCTGAAAGACATGCCGGCCTATTATGGGAACAATAAATTTGATTTGGTGACGTGCAATCCACCATACTTCCCAACGCCGAAGAAAGAAGAGCAGAATGACAATGAGCATCTGACCATTGCGCGGCACGAAATATACTGCACGCTGGAAGATGTCGTACAAGCGTGCAGCAAGCTGACTAAATCCGGAGGGAAAGTCTCTATGGTCCATCGGCCGGACAGAATGGTGGAAATCATTGAGTTGTTCAAGAAATATAAACTGGAACCGAAACGGATGCAGCTCGTATATCCGAAAGCAGGAAAAGAAGCGAATATTCTGTTGGTGGAAGGAGTAAGAGACGGGAAGCCTGGTCTCAAGATTCTCCCGCCGTTCTACGCTTTAAAGGATGACGGCTCCTACACGGATGAATTGAGGGAGATCCTTGATGGAGAATGAGCACTGTGTTTATATGCTCCGCTGCAAGGACGATACACTATATACCGGTTATACAAACAACTTGTCCGCCCGCCTGGAGAAGCATCGTGCCGGTAAGGGGGCAAAATACACTCGCGGCCGCGGCCCGCTTCTCCTCGAGGCATTTGAATCTTATGAAAGCAGAGGCGAGGCACTTCGTGAAGAATATCGTTTGAAGCAGTTGTCGAAGGGCGAGAAGGAAGCGTGGATCACAGAGCGGAAAGCGAGGATGGATGACTATGAACATACAGAAAAGTTTCGAAAACCATGAAACCGGTACGCTTTATATCGTTCCTACCCCTATTGGGAATTTGGAGGATATGACGTTCCGGGCGGTCCGGGTCTTGAAAGAAGTAGAGGCAATCGGTGCAGAAGACACGCGCAATACGAAAAAACTGCTTAATCATTTCGACATCGACACATCGCTTGTCAGCTATCATGAACACAATAAACAGACAAGAGGTCCTCAACTGATTGAGCGTCTGACTGCCGGAGAAGACCTGGCTGTGGTGAGTGATGCAGGTATGCCGGGAATTTCTGACCCAGGTACAGATTTGGTGCGATTGGCTGTGGAAGCAGCAGTACCCGTCGTCGTATTGCCGGGAGCAAACGCGGCACTGCCGGCTTTAGCAGGTTCCGGCCTGCCTACAGAAGAATTCCATTTTTGTGGCTTTTTGCCACGAAAAAAGAAAGATCGTAAAGTGGTTGTGGATCGTCTGAAAACAATGGAAGCAACACTAATCTTCTACGAATCTCCCCACCGTTTAAAAGAGATGCTTGCTCATCTATACGAATTGCTTGGTGCACGTCCGGCCGCCCTGGCACGTGAATTATCCAAGCGGTATGAGGAATATGCGCGCGGTACGCTGGAAGAGTTAAGCGGCTGGGTTCAGGAACAGGAGCTCCGCGGCGAATTCGTTGTGCTTGTGGAGGGAACGGATGAAGCGGTCACAGAGGATCAATTGTGGTGGTCGGCAATGTCTTTAGTCGAACATGTCGAATACTATATTAGGAAAGAGAATAAAAAGAACAAAGATGCCATCAAACAGACAGCCCTCGATCGGAAAATCCCGAAACGGGATGTGTATCAGGCCTATCATATCGAGGATTAATAAAGAATCCCTTACTGTACTACAGTAAGGGATTTGTTTGAACATATGTCTTGTTGATCTGTTTCTTTGTAACCAGTTGTCGTCTTTTTGTTTTTATCTCTATAATAATTATTTAAGGTTGTCTTGTAGCTCTTGAAGAAGGATTTGTGCGCCTTCTTTGCTAAGGACGAGGTTGCCATTGGCCAGTTTCATATTGTCATCTGAAACTTCCCCTGTCACCTGACATGTCATGTTCGGCTTGTACTTTTTAAGGACGATACGATCATCATCAACATAAATTTCCAATGCGTCTTTTTCGTTGATTCCCAATGTGCGGCGAAGTTCGATCGGGATTACTACACGACCTAGTTCGTCGACTTTACGTACGATACCTGTAGATTTCATTTTTCTGTCTCCCCTCAATCAAAAGTTTAAAATCGTCAATATTCGACATATGTCTCGACATAATAGTACCAACCATTCCCAGACGTGTCAATTACTAATAACCGATTTTTCTTTTCCAGCATTTAATACATCGTGGGGTATAACGATATCCTTTCATTTCAGGGTATTAGCCGAATTAAAGCTGTATTTCTAATGCTCCTTATGTTCCAAAATTGGTTAGTTTATCCATGGATGTATGGACAAGTTTTTTTACTGTAGTCATGACAGTTGTGGAATTCGACAAATCCAATCTTTGACAGTTTCGACTTTTGTTCGGTATATTTTAATGTTAGGAATGGAAATAAAGTAAATAAATCGATAGAATGTTAACATGGCCGTTTTCGGCATGAGAATGGAAGATTTTTAGGAGGGAACAGCATGGCTGAGGATAAGAACACCTTTTACATCACCACACCTATTTATTACCCAAGTGGGAATTTGCATATCGGACATGCGTATACGACTGTTGCCGGAGATGCAATGGCGAGATACAAACGTCTGCAGGGATACGAGGTCATGTACTTGACTGGAACGGACGAGCATGGGCAGAAGATCCAGCGGAAAGCGGAGGAAAAAGGCGTTTCCCCGCAGGAATATGTCGATGATATTGTGAGCGGAATTAAGCAGTTATGGGACAAACTCGACATTTCTTATGATGATTTCATCCGTACGACAGAGAACCGTCATAAAGAAGTTGTTGCCAAGATTTTTGACTACTTGAAGAACAAAGGGGATATCTACCTGGATCAGTACGAAGGATGGTACTGCACACCTTGTGAATCCTTCTTCACCGAACGTCAGCTGGAAGACGGCAAATGTCCGGACTGTGGCGGTGACGTTGAAAAAGTAAAAGAAGAATCTTACTTCTTTAAGATGAGTAAATATGTCGATCAGTTGTTGGAATTCTATGAACAGAATCCGACGTTCATTCAGCCGGAAAGCCGCAAAAATGAAATGATCAATAACTTCATTAAGCCGGGATTAGAAGATTTGGCCGTATCACGTACGACATTTGACTGGGGGATTGGCGTACCTGGTAATGAGAAGCACGTCATCTATGTTTGGATCGACGCCCTGACGAACTATATTACTGCACTGGGTTACGACAGTGAAGATGACAGCCGTTACCAGAAATTCTGGCCGGCAGATGTGCAGCTTGTCGGGAAAGAAATTGTTCGTTTCCACACGATTTACTGGCCGATTATGTTGATGGCGCTCGATCTTCCGCTGCCGAAGAAAGTATTCGCACACGGTTGGATTCTTATGAAGGACGGAAAGATGTCCAAATCCAAAGGAAACGTCGTCGATCCTGTCGAACTCAGCGACCGTTACGGTCTTGATGCGCTTCGTTACTACCTTCTTCGAGAAGTTCCATTCGGTTCTGATGGTGTATTTACACCAGAGGCTTTCGTGGAGCGTACCAACTATGACCTTGCGAACGACCTTGGAAACCTGCTGAATCGTACAGTCGCGATGATCAGCAAATACTTTGATGGGGAAATCCCGGCATTAACCCTTGGGGAAGATGCATTCGATCAAAGTTTGGAACAGCTTGCTGCGGATACGAAAAACGCGGTGGAAACATCCCTTGAAAACATGGAATTCTCTGTTGCTCTTGCAGACCTATGGAAGTTCATCAGCCGTACGAATAAATACATTGATGAAACGCAGCCGTGGGTGCTGGCGAAAGATGAGAGTAAGCGCGACCGCCTTGGAAATGTAATGGCTCACCTCGCAGAGTCACTACGTCAAATCGCCGTCATGCTTCAACCTTTCCTCACACGTACACCGGATCGTATGTTCCAGCAGCTTGGTATCGAAGGGGAAGCTGGGAAAGCATGGGCCAGTTTGGAAAGCTTCGGTGCTGTTCCGGCGGGTACACACGTAGCCAAAGGTGAACCAATCTTCCCTCGTCTGGATGCAGAAGAGGAAACACAAGCGATTAAAGACATGATGAAATCTTCTGCTCCGAAAGAAGAGAAGAAGGTCGAGAAGGAAGAGAAAATAGAAGAAGTCACCATCGATGACTTCATGAAGTTGGACTTCCGTGTTGCAGAAGTGACGAAGGTGGACAAAGTGAAGAAAGCCGATAAGCTGCTGAAGATTCAATTGGATCTCGGTTATGAGCAGCGCCAGGTTGTTTCTGGAATTGCAGAACATTATACACCGGAACAATTGGTGGGCAAGAAAGTCATTTGTGTCGCCAACCTGAAGCCTGTCAAACTTCGCGGAGAGCTTTCTCAAGGAATGATCCTTGCCGGAGAAGACGAAGGCAAGCTTGCCCTCGCTTCTGTAGATCAAACACTTGCGAACGGAACGAAAGTGAAATAACAAGAGGAAAAAAGGGGAAGCATCCATACAGCTTTCCCTTTTTTCAATAGGAAAGGTGGAATAGACATGCTCTTTGACACGCATGTACATTTGAACGCAGATCAGTTTGAAGAGGATTTAGAAGCGACGATCGAGCGGGCCCGTGAAGCAGGGGTCACGTATATGACGGTCGTTGGCTTCGACCGGGTGACGATTCCAAAAGCGTTGGAAATCGCTGAGAATCACGAACATATCTATGCTGCGGTCGGATGGCACCCGGTCGATGCCGTTGATATGACAGAGGAGGATCTGGAGTGGATTGAATCGCTTACCGATCATCCCAAAGTCGTGGCTCTCGGCGAGATGGGGCTCGACTATCATTGGGACAAGTCTCCGGCGGAAGTCCAGAAAGAAGTATTCCGTAAACAGATCCGTCTTGCGAAGAAGGTAAAGATGCCCATCATCATTCATAACCGGGAAGCGACGGACGATATCGTCGAAATACTGAAAGAAGAGAATGCAGCGGAAGTGGGCGGCATCATGCATTGTTACAGTGGACCTGCTGACATCGCCAAAGAATGTATTGAGATGAATTTCATGATTTCACTCGGTGGACCTGTTACATTCAAAAATGCGAAACTGCCTAAAGAGGTCGCTAAAGCTGTTGACCTGGAGCACCTTCTTATTGAGACGGACTGTCCGTTTCTCGCTCCCCACCCGAACCGTGGAAAGCGCAATGAGCCTGCTTATGTCAAGCTTGTGGCTGAACAGATTGCGGATTTGAAGGAGCTGACTTATGAGGAAGTCAGTGAAGCGACAACAGCCAACGCGCTTCGGTTCTTCGGCATAGAATCAAAGTAAAATTGTGTCATGATTGTTACAAAACAGATGCAATTGTTTAGGAACTGTAATATGTTTGTTATGTTAATTGTCTAGGTATAATATCATAATGTAAGAAGTCAGTGATTCTATCATCTGACTTCTTTTTTTATGACAGGAAAATGTTGTGAAAAAAGCAGTCCGTTTGACATCGAATCTATGTCTGACTAGAATAGAACGCATGCTTTTGAAAGGAGGATGAAGGATGAACAAGGAAAAAGTGACTAAATCCATTTATATTTGGGTCGCCGCCGTATCCGTCCTGTGCATCACTTTTTTAGTAATGGCTTCCTATGAATTTACTAAAAAGCCTGTACAAGTGTCTCAAAATGGACAGAAAGAAATAATTCGCACTCATGCCAATACTGTTAAAGAACTTATGTCCGAAATGGGAATTACTGTACACCAGCATGATGAACTATCCCATAAGTTATCCGATCCGATTGAACGTGGTATGGATGTAAACTACATAGCATCGAAGCGTATTCAATTAGCCATTGATCGTTCCAATACAGAACAATACAACACGACAGCCTCTACAGTAGGTGAATTCTTCGACGAACAAGGTCTGGAGTTCCAAGAACGGGACGAGGTGTCTCATGACTTAGCAGCACCGATCGAACAAGGGATGGATATTGAAGTACAGAAAGCATTCCAAGTGACCCTCCATGATGGGGGAGAAAAAGAGAAGATATGGACAACCGCTACAACTGTCGGAGACTTACTGAAAGATCAGCAGGTTGAACTCAGCGACCTTGATCAGTTGAACGTTTCCGAGGAGGAAATCGTCAAGGCAGACACTCCTATCAAAATTACCAGAATTGAGAAAATGACGGACACTGTAGAAGAAGATATGGAGTATGCGGTGGAAACAAGGCGGGACGAGTCTCTGCCGAAAGGGGAAAGGAAAGTTCTTTCCTCCGGGGAGAACGGCCTCGTCACGAAAAAATATGAAGTCATTCTTGAGAACGGTGAAGAGAAAAGCCGAGAGCTAATAGAAGAAACGGTGCAGAAGGAAAGCAGGAAAGAGATCATAGCACTCGGTACGAAAGTGGAGGAGGAAAAAGCGCCTGTAACGGTTGCTTCTGCTTCCTCTGATAAGAAGGAAGCTCGTGTTGTTCAAGCGTCAGCCAAACCTTCTGATAAACAGGATGATACGAAGACGTTACAAATGCATGCGACTGCCTATACGGCAAATTGCGCCGGCTGTTCCGGTGTGACTGCTACAGGAATTGATTTGAAAGAGAATCCTGATAGAAAAGTTGTTGCCGTCGATCCTGATGTCATTCCACTCGGCAGCCGTGTGTGGGTAGAAGGGTATGGCACAGCCATTGCTGGAGATACCGGGGGAGCCATCGATGGGAAACGCATTGATTTATTCGTTCCATCGAAGAGTCAGGCCCACAGCTATGGGAGAAAACAAGTAACGGTCAAAATACTGGATTAAAGGAGACAGCAGAGGGGATACCTCTGCTTTTTTCGTCTGTAAACTCATGGTATGCTAGAAGAAGATGGACACGTACGTACAGGAGGATAAGGTATTGAAAATAAAAGAGGTGATCGTTGTTGAAGGGAAAGATGATACAGCGAAAATCAAAGCGGCTGTAGATGCAGATACGATCGAAACGAACGGCTCTGCTATCGATGAGGAAGTTCTCGACCGCATCAAACATGCCCAGTCAAAACGTGGCATTATCATTTTCACAGACCCTGATTATCCAGGGGAGCGAATCAGACATATAGTCGACCAGCATGTCCCGAATTGTAAGCATGCATTTCTTCCGAAGGACCAAGCGAGGGCCAAACGAGATAAAGGGATTGGTATCGAACATGCATCTATCCAGGATATCCGAACTGCCCTCTCATCGGTTTATGAACTGGTGGACGGGATAGAGGGAGAGATAACGAAGCAGGATTTGATCGATCTCGGACTGATCGGAGGCTCCCGATCGACGGATCTTAGAGAACAGCTGGGGCTGCACTTAAGAATTGGAAAGACTAATGGAAAACAACTGCTCAAGCGACTGAATATGTTCCACATCACGCCACAGCAATTGGGAGAAGCGATGAAGCAGATCATGCAGGAGGAAAATAATGAATAACAAAGCCATTGCAACACCTACACGCACGAAAGAAATATTGAAGAATTACGGTTTCTCCTTCAAGAAAAGCCTTGGTCAGAACTTCTTGATCGATGTGAACATCTTGACGAATATTATTGCAGAAGCAGGGATTGACGACACAACAGCAGCTATCGAAATCGGGCCTGGAATCGGCGCGTTGACAGAACAACTTGCAAGGCATGCCGACAAGGTTGTGGCGTTTGAGATAGACCAGCGCCTGCTTCCTATTCTGGGAGAGACGCTTTCCGAATATAACAATGTCCACATCATCAATGAAGATATCCTGAAAGCGGATGTTGCCGGGATGATTGAAGAACATTTTGAAGAAGGTCAGAAAATACGCGTCGTCGCAAACCTTCCCTATTACATTACGACACCGATCCTCATGAAGTTGTTGATGGATCGTCTGCCTGTAGACAGCATCACGGTCATGATTCAAAAAGAGGTTGCTGATCGGATGGCTGCGGAACCAAATACGAAAAGTTACGGCTCCCTTTCAATAGCTGTTCAATATTACACGAAGGCCAGGGTGGCACTGAACGTGCCGAAAACCGTCTTTATGCCACAGCCCAACGTAGATTCCTCTGTTCTTCATCTGGAGATGAGAGAAGAGCCGCCGGTTCATGTCGATGATGAGTCCTTCTTCTTTGATGTTGTAAAAGCTACTTTTGGTCAGCGCCGTAAAACATTGATGAACAACCTGGCAAGGCATTTTAAGGGGACATTAGATAAAGAAGAGATCCGCAGCCGCCTGGCAGAGGTGAACATCGATCCTCAGCGCAGGGGGGAATCTCTATCGATGGATGAATTCGCCTCCTTAGCTAACATTCTTTATAAATAACAGAATTCTGAAGGCACAAAGCCCACCTCTTCACATACACTACAGTAGTGTTTTGGAATGAGGTGGAGAGTTATGATAGCAAACGGAGATCTTGTAACACGGAAGTCCTATCGGCACGATATCATCTTCCGAGTGATGGCACAGGCTCAAACGGTTGTGAAGCTGATGGGCGAACATGTACGCCTTGAGGCTGATGCACCTCTCGATGACCTGGAAAAAGTAACAGGTGCAGCATACCACCGGATCAGAAATGAATATGAAGAGCAGGAAGCCTATTCTTACAGGCTTTTTCGTCAGGATTACCGATTGCTGAAAGAGAAAAGAGACGCAGAAGCGGGAACCGGATACACGAAGGAATCGGAGACGAACTATTTCCAACTGCCCCCCCGGATCCTTCATATTGACGGGGACCCGTTGTTTCTAAAGAAGTGTATTGCGCTGTATGAACAGCTCGGTCTTCAGGTACACGGCCAGTATCTGCATGAAAAAGAAATGCCTCACAAAGTGATGCCTCTTATCGAGAAGGTTCACCCTCAAATTGTGGTTCTTACAGGCCATGATGCATACTCAAAAGCTAAGGGGTCTATTCGAGCCCTTGACTCTTACAGACACTCCAAATATTTTGTAGAGGCCGTACGCAACATAAGGCAGAAGCACCCTAATTTCGATCAAATGGTCATTTTTGCAGGAGCCTGCCAGTCCCATTTTGAATCCATCATCCGGGCAGGAGCCAATTTCGCAAGTTCCCCGGCCCGCGTCAATATTCATGCGATCGATCCTGTTTATGTAGCTGCAAGGGTGGCATATACATCCTTTACAGAGCATATAAATGTATGGGAGGTCATCAGAAACACGATTAGTGGAGAAGATGGACTTGGCGGCGTGGAAACAAAAGGGCTGCTACGGATCGGAATGCCGTACACGAAGGATCAGGAAGAAGATTGACCGTTATCGAACGACGATAGCGGTTTTTCTTTTCCAAGGGGGTGTACATATTTTTCCTGTTAATGGATAACATAAACATCAACGCATTATTTACGTCATTCTATTGCAATGTGAAGCGGCTATTGGTATAATTAATAATTTTATTTGACTTTGTCCCTGTCTTATGGTAAACTAATCTTTAGTGAGGTGGAGTGCAGTGGCTAAAACATTAGTAGAAATTAAGCAATCCTTAGAAGGACAAATTGGCAAGCGTTTAACATTAAAGGCGAATGGCGGCCGTCGTAAGACGATTGAGCGTTCTGGAATTTTGGCAGAGACATATCCTGCCGTGTTCATTGTTGAACTTGACCAAGATGAAAATGCTTTTGAACGTGTATCGTACAGCTATGCAGATGTTCTTACAGAGACAGTCGAATTGAACTTCGACGACCTACAGACTATGGCTCTTGAGCAGTGAACCTTTCGTTTACTGCTTTTTTATTTTGTCTTTTTTTCCATGAAATATAAAAATCGTTCCCATGTATTTTATGGAACAATTACATACAACTCCCCGCTATAATTCATCCGTCTAGACACATACTAGGACTGTCGTAACTAAGTGAATGCGAAAGGAGCTGAAAGCGATGGGACGTAAGCGAAGTATCATGTCCGATTCGTTTAAAGAGGAACTCGCGAAAGAACTTGGGTTTTACGACAAGGTGCAGCAAGATGGATGGGGTGGCATCACCACGCGTGATGCAGGTAACATGGTAAAACGAGCGATACAAATGGCAGAAGAACAGCTGGCGGACAACCAGCGGTGAATGAATCCCCTCTGTGCATAACAGAGGGGTTTTTTACATAACGTTTCTTGTTCATATAAATATGGTACAATGCTGTAAGATAATCTTGAAGATGAGGTGCTTGCATGCAAATACTTGAAAAAGCTCCTGCCAAAATAAACTTGTCACTGGACGTCCTGTATAAGCGCCCGGATGGTTTTCATGAAGTGGAAATGGTCATGACAACGGTGGACCTTGCAGATCGGATTGAATTGACGCTGCTTTCCGAACCTGTCATTAAGGTCGAATCAGAGAGCCGTTTCGTCCCTAATGATGAGCGTAACCTAGCTTATCGTGCGGCGAAACTCCTCCAGGACCGGTTTAAGGTAAATAAAGGGGTTAACATATTTATTGAAAAGAATATCCCTGTCGCAGCGGGCCTTGCGGGAGGCAGCAGTGACGCCGCTGCTGTTCTGCGTGGTGTCAATCGAATGTGGGGCCTTGGGCTTTCTGACGATGAGCTGGCCGAACTCGGTGCGGAAATCGGATCAGACGTGTCGTTCTGTGTTTATGGAGGAACGGCCCTTGCTACTGGGCGAGGAGAGCAGATTCGTTTCCTGCCAGCACCGCCGCCCTGCTGGGTTGTTCTGTCGAAGCCGACCATCGGTGTCTCTACACAAACGGTCTATCAGGGTCTGGACGTTTCCCAGGCGGAACACCCTGATACGGAAGCGATGGTACGGGCGTTACAGGAAGAGGACTACGAAGGAATCTGTGCCAATGTAGGAAATACATTGGAAGGTGTGACGCTTAAGCTGCATGAGGAAGTGGGGCAGATCAAGGAGCAGATGCGCCAGGCCGGAGCGGATGCTGTGCTTATGAGTGGAAGCGGACCGACTGTGTTTTCGCTTGTAGAGCAGGATGCACGCGCCCAACGGATCTATAACAGTTTAAAAGGCTTCTGTACCGAAGTATATATGGTTCGGATGCTGGGATATAGAGAAAACACTTGATAAAATCCGTACAAATCTGTTATATTTAATGAAAATATTCGGATTTTGAGGTGTCCTCTTATGAAAAGAAGTGAGCGACTAGTTGCGATGACCCATTTCATCCTTGATCGACCTCGAGAATTGATTTCCCTTCCTTTCTTCTCGGAGAAGTATGAAGCGGCAAAATCCTCGATCAGCGAAGATCTAGGTATTATTAATAAAATGTTTCAACATGAAGGGATAGGCTACCTGGAGACGATTTCGGGAGCAGCTGGCGGCGTTAAATATATCCCTGCTTTTTCAGAAGAATACAGTAAGACGTTTGTTCGTGAATTGTGCGAACGATTGCAGGATCCGGCGAGGCTTCTGCCGGGCGGATACTTATTTATGAGTGACATACTCGGTGATCCCGAGACGACAAGGAATATCGGCCGATTATTCGCTTCCGCTTTCCGGGATAAAGACATAGATGTCGTCATGACAGTGGCCACTAAGGGAATACCGCTTGCTTACGCTGTCGCTTCCTATCTTAACGTTCCTGTTGTTATAGCCAGAAGAGACCCTAAAATTTCGGAAGGGTCGACGGTAAGTATCAACTATGTTTCAGGCTCGACGCGGAAGATCCAGACGATGGTATTAACCAAGCGTTCTCTGCAGGAAGGTTCACGCGTATGTATCATTGATGACTTCATGAAAGCCGGGGGAACGATCAACGGCATGAGAAATCTCTTGAAGGAATTCGACGCAGAGCTTGCCGGCATCGGTGTATTGGCAGAAGCCGAAGACGATGAAGAGGATCGTGTCGTGGACGATTACCTTTCCTTAGTTCAAATCGTCAATGCGGATGAACGGAAATTCTCCATTGAAGTACGACCTGGGAACTTGCTGGAAAATATATAGGACTGTCAATCAGGCTCTCATCCTTGTGATGGGGGCCTTTTCTATACCTGTTTGTGAAAAATTAATTGATTTGAAAAATTTTTTAGAAAAATAAGCAGGAATTATTCCCGTTTTGTGGAATTTATTTAACATAAGTTCCTTTGGGATAAAGGTGGTGAATTTAATGGAAGTAACTGACGTGAGACTGCGACGCGTGAATACCGATGGAAGAATGCGAGCAATTGCTTCTATTACCTTGGATCAGGAGTTTGTTGTCCATGACATACGGGTGATTGATGGCAACAATGGGTTGTTTGTAGCAATGCCGAGCAAACGTACCCCGGACGGGGAGTTCAGAGACATTGCACACCCGATCAATTCCGGCACACGTGGAAAGATTCAGGACGCTGTTCTTGAAGCCTACCACCAGGCCGGTGAAGAAGACGAAGCAGGGGTGGAATTTGAAGAAGCCGGAGCTTCGTAATACTTAAAGCACAACAAAGGGTCTGACCACTGCGGTCAGGCTCTTTTTTTGATAGGGAGAAATGTCGATTCCTACCTTTTCCCACCGGCTCAAATGTTGAAATCACCCTACGTTTGAGATATGATTCAAAGTGGATAATTAGGATGGAGGTACGTTCATGACTAACCGTTACGCTGTTGTTCTCGCTGCTGGCCAAGGTACACGTATGAAGTCGAAACTTTATAAAGTTTTGCACCCCGTATGTGGGAAGCCTATGGTACAGCACGTTGTCGATCAATTAAATACATTGGAATTAGATGAGCTAATCACTGTTGTTGGTTTTGGCGCAGAGAAGGTTCAGGATCAACTGGGTGAGGACAGCCACTATGTCGTCCAGGAAAAACAGCTTGGCACAGGACATGCTGTAATGCAGGCAGACGATATCCTGGCAGACAAGCAGGGGACGACGGTTGTTGTCTGCGGAGATACTCCTCTTCTTACGGGGGAGACGCTCCAGAAACTGCTTGACCACCATGATGCAGAAGGGGCGAAGGCAACCATTTTGACTGCCCATGCGGAAGATCCACATGGATACGGGCGCGTGATCCGTGGTGGCAACGGTCAGGTGGAGCGAATCGTCGAACAGAAGGATGCCTCGGAAGAAGAGCAGGCCGTACAGGAAATTAATACAGGAACGTATTGCTTTGATAACGCTATGCTTTTTGAAGCGCTGAAGAACGTTTCCAATGATAACGTCCAGGGAGAGTACTATCTACCGGATGTCGTGGAAATTATGAAAGACCGCGGGGAGACGGTTTCCGCTTATCAGACACCTGAATTTTCGGAGTCCCTTGGAGTAAATGACCGTGTCGCATTGGCGAAAGCAGAGAAATTAATGAAAGAACGAATTAATGAGAAGCATATGAGAAACGGGGTTTCATTGGTGGACCCTGATCAAACCTACATTGGTCCGGATGTCGTCATTGGTCCGGATGTGGTGATTTACCCTGGAACTGTGTTGGAAGGAGAGACGGTTATCGAGGATGATGCCGTTATTGGTCCACATACGACAATTAAAAATTGCCATGTCGGTAAAGAAACGAGCATTAAGCAGAGTGCTGCTGCTGACAGCAAAATCGGCGCAAGAGTCCAAATTGGACCATTTGCCCACATCCGTCCGCAATCTTCTCTAGGCGATGATGTCAAAATCGGTAACTTCGTGGAAGTGAAGAAGGCGCAGTTCGGTAACGGCAGCAAGGCTTCTCATTTAAGCTACATCGGTGATGCGGAAGTTGGAAGTGGTGTCAACATCGGATGTGGTACAATAACAGTGAATTATGACGGAGAGAATAAGTTCTTGACGACTATTGAAGATGATGCGTTCATTGGATGTAACTCCAACTTGATTGCACCTGTCACGGTCGGCAAGGGAGCTTACGTCGCTGCCGGTTCGACGATCAATCAAGACGTCCCGTCCGAAGCGCTTTCCATCGCGCGTTCCCGCCAGACGAATAAAGAAGGCTACGCTACTAAAATGAAATCGATCAAAAAAGATTAACGGAGGGTTCCATTCCATGGCAACTGGATATAAGGATTCAAAACTGAAAGTATTCTCACTAAACTCCAACCCGGAGCTGGCAAAAGAAATTGCCGACCAAATCGGAGTAGACTTAGGGAAATGTTCAGTCACAAGCTTTAGTGACGGCGAAATTCAAATCAACATCGAAGAAAGTATCCGCGGTTGTGATGTTTATGTGGTGCAATCCACGTGTGAACCGGTCAACCAACATATCATGGAACTTCTGATTATGATCGATGCACTGAAACGAGCTTCTGCAAGAACCATCAACATCGTTATGCCTTACTACGGATATGCAAGGCAGGACCGTAAAGCCCGTCCGCGTGAACCTATTACTGCGAAATTGGTTGCGGATCTGTTGGAAACAGCCGGAGCGACTCGTGTGCTGATGCTCGATCTGCATGCCCCGCAGATTCAAGGCTTCTTCAATATTCCTATCGATCACCTTGTTGGTGTGCCGATTCTTTCGGATTATTTCGAGGAGAAGAACTTTGACGACCTCGTCATCGTTTCCCCTGACCACGGTGGAGTGACCCGCGCACGCAAAATGGCCGATCGCCTGAAAGCGCCGATTGCCATTATTGATAAGCGTCGTCCTCGTCCGAACGTAGCGGAAGTGATGAATATCGTCGGAAACATCGAAGGGAAAACAGCTATTTTGATCGATGATATTATTGATACAGCCGGTACGATTACGCTTGCTGCGAACGCTCTTGTTGAGAATGGAGCGAAGGAAGTATATGCATGCTGTACGCACCCGGTGCTTTCAGGTCCTGCGATTGAGCGCATCGATAATTCCAAGATTAAAGAGCTTGTTGTTACGAACACGATTCCTTTAGGGGAAGAGAAATCCAGTGGGAAGATTAAAGAACTTTCTGTTGCCGGTTTAATTAGTGAAGCCATTATTCGTGTCCATGAACGTCAATCCATCAGCATCTTGTTTGACTAATTTTTTATAAAATTAGGTTTAACTCTCTTGTTTAACGGGAAACTGTTATTATGATTGGTAAATTACTGGAGGTTGATTAATTTGGCTATTACTCTTAAAGCAAATCAAAGAAAAGATCTCAAACAGTCTGCTACTCGTGAACTGCGACTTAACGGCAATGTGCCGAGTGTAGTATACGGTAAAGAAAAAGAGCCGATCACGGTTGCTGTTAACAGCATAGAGTTACTTAAAACTGTGCGTGATGAAGGGAAGAACGCAATTATCTCCCTTGATATCGATGGAAAAGATAAAGTGGATGTTATGCTACATGAATATCAAGTCGATCCGTTGAAGGACCAGCTGATTCATGCAGATTTCTATATCGTTAACATGTCAGAAGAGATGGATGTAGAAGTTCCTGTCCGTCTTGAAGGGGAGGCTGCCGGCGCCAGAGAAGGCGGTGTCGTACAACAACCGCTTTATGAATTGGCGGTTCGTGCTAAACCAGCGGATATTCCGGAAGAAATCGTCGTAGACGTTTCTGAATTGAATATCGGTGACAGTGTGATGGTCAGCGACTTGAAAGAGTCCCGCGGTTATGAAATCACAGAAGATGATAATACGACAATTGTTTCCGTAACTCCACCGGAAGAAATGCCGGAAGAGCCGGATACAGATAATGCAGACGAAGAACCGGAAGTCATCAATGAGAAATCAGAAGATGAAGATGGGGATTCCGAAGAGAAATCAGAGTAAACAACGGAATAGGATAAGGGGGCGTAGCCGGAAGGCGCGTCCTCTTCTTTTGTATTTCGTCTTTTTTCAATGACCAAGAATTGTGACATTATTTTTATCTATGCTTTGATATAATAGAGAAATAGTACAAAGACAGTAAAGGAAGTTATGTATGAAATGTATCGTAGGCCTGGGTAATCCAGGCAGGAAATATGAACAGACACGTCATAATATCGGATTTATGATTGTCGACCAGCTGGCAGAGAAGAATGGCTGGACACTTACTCAGAAGAAATTCAACGGCCTCTTCACGATGGAACGTGTAGACGGGGAAAAGGTCGTTTTGTTGAAACCTCAAACGTATATGAACCTTTCCGGAGAGTCCCTTCGTCCATTGATGGAATATTACGATATGGATGTCGAGGATGTTTTGGTCGTTTACGATGACCTGGATCTTCCTCCCGGTAAGATCCGTTTAAGGCAAAAAGGCGGCCACGGCGGTCATAACGGTATCCGGAATATCATTGACCAGCTTGGTACGAAAGAGTTTAAACGACTTCGTGTAGGAGTTGGCCGACCGAATGGGTCCCAGACTGTAATTGACCATGTGTTGGGGGATTTCTATAAGGAAGAGTGGAAGGCTGTGGAAGAGAGTATCGAACAGTCTGTCCAAGCGTGCGAAGCATGGCTCAATCAGCCTTTCAATGAAGTGATGAATGATTACAATGTGAAATGATCGTCGCCTCTCGTCAGATAACCGTATAACGCCCGCCTGTGACGGTAAAACTATGTACCATCAACCTAGAGGAGGATGGACATGAAAATACGTTATTTTTGTCGTCACTGCGAGAACCAAGTTGGAGAATTGGACGCTGCACAAGTGGATGTCTCCCAGTTGGGGTTTGATCTTTTAAATGACACCGACCAGGAGCAGATGGTCCGCATGACAACGGACGGGCATATGGATATACGGACGATTTGTGATTCATGCAAAGAATCATTAGACGAGAATCCACACTATCATGAGCTAGACTTTTTCATTCAGTAAATCGTGATCTTCCATCATGGAAGATCCGGATGGTGGAGGAATTCGATATGCAGGGAATAAAGGATTATTTATATCCAAAAGATGATATACATTCGGTGATAGCTGGCTATGAGTCAGGGATGAAAGAACAGATGGTTGCCGGCCTTTCCGGAGCATCGAGAACAGTGTTAATATCGATGCTGCGTGAATCGTTGAAACGGCCGATTATTCTCGTCACCCATCAGCTGATTCAAGCACAGCAGCTATATGAAGACATGCAGGAATTGACGGACGGGGACCAGGTGCATCTGTATCCGGTTAACGAATTGATTGCATCTGAAATTGCCGTCGCAAGTCCAGAATTGCGTAGTCAGCGCATCGAGGCGCTAAGTCAGTGGTTGAATCAAAAGTCCGGTGTGTTGATTGCACCGGTAGCTGCTCTGAAACGAATCATGCCGCCGAAAAAGTATTGGGAGCATAACCAGCTCCCTTTTCGTGTTGGAGAAGAAGTGGATCTTGATGAATACTTAACCCGTTTTATCAGTATGGGTTACGACCGGACGGAAATGGTGGCAAGTCCCGGAGAATTCTCGTTAAGGGGCGGCATTATAGATGTCTACCCGCTGACATCGGAGCACCCGTATCGGATTGAGCTGTTTGATACAGAGGTCGATTCTATTCGCACGTTCGACTCAGAAACGCAGCGGTCCCATGATAAGCTTGATTCCGTTGTCGTTGGGCCAGCAGCAGAGCTTCTGTTGAGGGAAGAGGATTATGCCCGTTCCCACGATCGTTTAGAAACGGCACTGAGTCAATCGTTGAAAAAGTTGACGAAATCCGAGGCGAAAGAAACCCTTGCCCAGGTCGTGGAACATGACCTTGGTAGACTGAAGGAACAGGAACGTTTTCAGGAGATGTATAAGTATATTGGGTACTTTTATGAAGAGCCGGTAAGCTTACTGGATTATCTTCCGAAAGACGGCCTTGTCATTCTGGATGAAATGAGCAGGATTCAGGAAACAGCCACCCGTCTGGATCAGGAAGAGGCGGAATGGCATCAGAGTTTGCTGGAGGCTAATCAAACGGTGAGGGATCTGAACATATCCTTCGACTGGCAGGATACGTGGGATAAGATCGAGCAGCCTCGTCTATATATGTCTGTGTTTATGCGTCATATTCCGAATACACAGCCCCAGAATGTTGTGAACATATCCAGCAGACAGATGCAGCAGTTTCATGGTCAGATGAATTTGTTGAAGAACGAAATGGACCGATGGGAGAAGCAGGGATACTCCGTCGTTATTCTGGCGCCTGATGAGAAACGTCAGGAGAAAATCCAAAGTGTCCTGGACGATTACGACATGGAAGCCGTCGTCAGTAAAGAAGAAGTGAAGCTCCCATTAGTCAAACCGACGATTGTTCAAGGGAATATCAGCAGTGGCTTTGAGTGGCCGATGCACAAGCTTGCGGTGCTGACAGAGAATGAGTTATTCAAAAAACGTACGGCCAAGCCGAAGCGTAAGAAGCAGAAGATGTCCAATGCGGAGCGGATCAAGAGCTACCAGGAGTTGAAAGTGGGCGATTATATCGTCCATGCCAGCCACGGAATCGGGAAGTACCTTGGTATAGAAACATTGAAAATGGGGGGCAACCATAAGGACTTCCTTATGGTTAAATACTCTGGAAACGACAAATTGTATGTGCCGATTGACCAAATCGATTTGATCCAGAAGTATGTCGGTTCGGAAGGGAAAGAGCCGAAAGTTTATAAGCTTGGAGGCAGCGAGTGGAAGAAAGTCAAAAGCAAAGTCCAATCCTCTGTCGAAGACATTGCGGATGACTTGATCCAGCTGTATGCGGAGCGTGAGGCATCGAAAGGGTATGCCTTCAGTGAAGACGGGGAGATGCAGCGGGAATTTGAGGCAGCATTTCCTTATGAAGAGACGGAAGATCAAATCCGGTGTATTGAGGAAATCAAAAAGGATATGGAACAGATTCGCCCGATGGATCGTCTCCTCTGCGGGGATGTTGGTTATGGAAAAACGGAAGTTGCGATTCGTGCGGCATTTAAAGCCATTGTAGACGGCAAACAAGTAGCCTTGCTTGTGCCGACTACCATACTTGCTCAACAGCACTTTGAGACGCTTCAGGAGCGCTTCCAGGGATTTGGTATTAACATTGGGCTGATGAGCCGTTTCCGTACGAAGAAGCAGCTGAAGGAGACGTCTGATCGTTTACGCAAAGGACTGGTGGACGTCGTCGTCGGTACCCACCGCATCCTTTCCAAAGATGTAGAGTTCAAAGACCTTGGTCTGTTGATTGTCGATGAAGAACAACGCTTCGGAGTCAAACACAAAGAAAAGATCAAGCAGTTGAAGAATAATGTCGATGTACTGACCCTTACAGCGACGCCGATTCCGCGTACGCTGCACATGTCTATGCTCGGCGTCAGGGATCTGTCCGTCATAGAAACCCCTCCTGCCAACCGTTTCCCGATTCAAACTTACGTCCTGGAGTACAATCCGATCTTTCTTCGTGAAGCAGTGGAACGGGAGATGGCCCGTGACGGTCAGGTGTTTTTCCTGTTTAACCGTGTGGAAAATATAGAACGGATGGCGCAGGAGATCTCCGCGCTGGTACCGGAAGCAAGAGTAACGTTCGCTCACGGGCAGATGAACGAAACCGAGCTAGAAAATGTCATGTTCTCCTTCTTAGAAGGGGAATTCGATGTGCTTGTCAGTACGACGATCATCGAAACGGGAGTAGATATACCGAACGTAAATACGCTTATCGTCTACGATGCAGATCGAATGGGTCTCAGCCAGCTGTATCAGCTGCGGGGACGAGTCGGACGATCCAACCGGGTAGCGTACGCCTACTTTACGTACCAAAAAGACAAGGTCCTGACAGAAGTGGCGGAGAAGCGTCTTCAGGCGATCAAAGAATTTACAGAGCTCGGTTCCGGATTCAAAATCGCCATGCGCGATCTTTCTATCCGCGGTGCAGGTAATCTGCTCGGAGCCCAACAGCATGGATATATTGATTCTGTCGGATTCGATATGTATTCCCAAATGCTGAAGGATGCGATCGAAGCGAAACGCCAAGGGAAAGAGCCGGAAGCGGTCCAACCATTCCAGCCGGAACTGGATATGATGGTCGATGCGTATATTCCGGAAGAATACATCAAGGATGAGAAGCAGAAAATAGATATGTACAAACAATTCCAGGCGATTGAATCTGTCGAGGACATTCATGACCTCCGGGATGAATTGATTGATCGCTTCGGGGATTATCCGGAAGAGGTCGACAACTTGTTCCGCGTTTCTTCCATACGTCTGTATGCCAAACGAGCCCGGATCGAAGCCATTACAGAACGTAAGCAGAAGATTGAATTGTTGATGGAATCCGAACAAAGTCAGCAGGTTGATGGTGCGAAGCTGTTCGAATTTGCCAACAAGTATGGGCGGATGGTTCAACTTGGTACGGAAGAAACGAAATTGAAGGTGACCATCAGCTGGAATCGAAAAGCCGATTGGAACAAATATGAATTAGTTGAAGAGTTTATCAGTAAACTGCCGGAAATGATGCGTGAAACGACTACAGCTTGAAAGAACCCCCACTTATCCCATGGAAAGTGGGGGTTTTTACATAATTTATTTAAAAAACCATACCAAGGGTGCATAGGTTTTTTCTGCTGAATCATACTATCCTTAATCACCCGCTCATTCTGCTTGCGCTTCAACAGGAGAAAGAATGGAATTCATCACAGAAAAGGAGGCAGCATAAAGGATGAAAGCAACTGGTATAGTACGCCGTATCGATGATTTAGGACGTGTAGTTATTCCGAAAGAGATCCGCCGCACATTGAGGATTCGTGAAGGGGATCCTTTAGAAATTTTCGTTGACCGTGAAGGAGAAGTTATTCTTAAGAAGTATTCGCCGATTAGTGAGCTGGGTGATTTCGCTAAGGAATACGCGGAAGCGCTGAGTGAATCGTTGGAATCTCCTGTCTTGATCTGCGACCGGGATGAGTTTATAGCCGTGGCCGGAGGCGTGAAGAAGGAGTACATGAATCGCTCGATTGGGAGTAAAGTCGAAGAAATTATGGATACCAGATCGATGTCTTTTGAAAAGCATCCGGATCCGGTTGAGTTTGTCCAAGGGCAGGAAGAAGACGTTATTTCCTACATTATTTATCCTATCATCGCCCAGGGAGACCCGATTGGATGTGTGATTGCCTTTAATAAAGAAGGATCACCAATGGAGGAAAGTATGACAAAAGCGCTGCAGACAGCTGCCAGCTTTCTGGCGAAACAAATGGAGTAGTGAACAGGGTCAGGTCCGAGCGGGTTAAGGGATCTGACCTTTTCATATGGTATAATGAAAGCTTCGAATATACATAAGAAAGAAAGGTTTCGCAATGACTCATACACGTTCCAACTCCTTTCTAAAAGGAGCTTTCATCTTAACTCTCGCCGGTTTGATCAGCAAAGTCATCAGTGCAGGTTACAGAATTCCTCTTCAAAATTTGACGGGAGATATCGGTTTTTATATTTATCAGCAGGTTTACCCTATTCTGGGTGTTGCACTTCTGCTGGGACTCTATGGATTTCCTGCGGCTATTTCTGTATTAGTTGCTGAAAAAGGAGAACGGCCGCTGTCGATTCCTTCCTTCTATCTTCCGGTTTTTGGGTACATGTCGGGTTTGTGTCTGTTGATTTTTAGTGCGGGTTATTTAATGGCATCTGATCTCGCTTCGGTGATGGGCGATACGCGCCTGGTTTCCGCGCTGCGCGCATCTTTTGCCGTATTCCTGCTTGTTCCTTTTGCAGCTATCTTCCGGGGCGTCTTTCAAGGGCGGGGGAACATGGGGCCCACGGCGATTTCGCAAATTACAGAGCAGCTCTTGCGGGTAGGGCTTATTCTCGCTGCCGCTATTTCTGTAATGAGGGGCGGAGAAGTGTACCGGATCGGGCTTGGTGCCGCCGCTGGATCCATGCTTGGTGCCTTTGGTGCTGCGGTGCTTCTGTACGTATGGTTTAGAAAGACCCCTTCCTTTTGGACGTGGGAGCGTTCTTCGGTCGACCCGAAGATGGGGAGGAGGATCCTGCTCAACGGGATTTTCATCTGTTTGAATTATATGTTATTGATATCTCTTCAGCTCATAGATGCGTTTACCATGATACCTGGTCTAATGGACAACGGATTCAGTGTAAGGGAAGCCCGGGAGGCAAAAGGGGTCTTTGACCGCGGCCAGCCGCTCGTTCAGTTAGGGACGGTCCTTGCATCTTCCCTTGCACTCGCTGTTCTGCCGTCCATCAATCGAAAACGATGGGAGAAAGAAAAAAGCGCGGTAGAAAGGGATGCGTTTCGGGCAGTAAAATTTACTCTCATAATCGCTGCAGGCGCAGCAGTGGGACTGATGTATCTGTTTCGGGACATCAACATTTCCTTCTTTCGGGATGAAGCAGGAACCGGTCCACTCCGAGTGTTTATGTTTGTTATCATTTTCAGTTCGTTGATCATCACCCTGTCCTCTATCCTGCAGGGGCTGGGATATATGAGACAGACAGCTGGGATCCTGGTGATAGGGGTAGTTGTGAAGACGCTTGGCAACTTAGTGTGGATACCTGCGTTCGGTGTCTATGGCACAGCGGTTTCATCCATAATAGCTGTTGCTTTCGTTTTAGTGGGAAATATCGTACTCTTAAGGCAAGAGATCCCATGGAGGAAATGGTTCGCATTACCTTGGCGGGCTGTCTTTGTTTCTGCTTCCGGGATGGTTGTCGGTCTGTGGATTATTGATGCCGTTTTACCATATGTGAATATATCAGGAAGCCGTATCTGGCTGTTATTATTTGTGCTTGTGAGAGTAGGTGTCGGTGCTGCTCTTTACTTATTGCTCCTGCTTAAGTGCGGATGTTTCACAAGAGTGGAAGTGGCCGCACTGCCGGCCCGGAGATGGTTGATGAAATTGTTGCCGAAAGGAATGAAAGAATGAACACGATTAGAGTAATCGGGCTTGGTGCTGCGGAATTGAATCAGCTCCCGCTCGGAATTTACCGTGCGTTGATCCATGCCGAATCACCGGTTTATATGAGGACGAAAGAACACCCGGTCGTCCACGAATTGGAGAAGGAGGGGCTGGCATTTCGCAGCTTTGATGATGTATATGAGTCTCATCAGCAGTTTGGGGATGTCTACAAGGAAATCGTAGACATGTTGGTCGAGGCATCCGCAGAAGGGGATCTTCTCTATGTGGTACCTGGACATCCAATGCTTGCAGAACGAACGACTCAGCTCCTTTTGGAGAAAAGGGAAGCGGGAATCATCGCTGTAGAAATACTGGGGGGACAGAGTTACCTGGATGCTACCTTTTCGGCACTGGAAATCGATCCTGTAGAAGGATTTCAATTTCTGGATGCCACTGCTTTGAAGCGGGAAGAACTGCAATATTTAAATCACATTATTCTCTGCCAGGTCTACGACAGTATGATTGCATCAGAAGTGAAACTGACGCTGCTGGAAGACCTGCCTGCCAGTCATCCCGTGACGGTGGTAACGGCGGCGGGAAGCTCTGCAGAGAAGCTTACGACTGTACCTCTGGAGGAACTGGACCGCCATGTGGAAGTAGACAACCTTACGAGTGTCTATGTTCCTCCTCTGGAGAGGGAGCGCCTTAACCATCAATTCTTCCGCCTCCGGGAAGTGATCCGCATTTTAAGAAGTCCGGAAGGTTGTCCTTGGGACAGGAAGCAGACGCACGAATCTCTGCGCAAATATATGATTGAAGAAGCATATGAATTTATAGACGCGGTTAATCGTGTGGATGATGAGAATATGATTGAAGAGCTCGGAGATGTCCTGCTTCAAGTCATGCTTCACAGTCAAATTGGAGAAGATGAAGGATTTTTCACAATCGATGACGTAATTATATCCATAACGGATAAAATGATCCGTCGTCATCCTCATGTATTCGCTGATGAGGAAGCTCGGGATGCGGAGGAAGTGTTGACCAACTGGGAAGCAATCAAACAGGAAGAGAAGGGAGCGGCTCCTGCCTCTATTCTGGATAGTGTCCCGGAGAGCTTCCCTGGATTGCTGCAGGCACAAGAGCTCCAGAAGAAAGCCGCCAAGGTTGGATTCGACTGGGATTCGGCGGAACCCGTAATAGAGAAGGTGAACGAAGAATGGGCGGAATTCCTCGAAGCGCGTGATGCCGGAGATGAAGTAGAGATGGAGAAGGAATTCGGTGATTGGTTGTTTGCAATCGCTAATCTGGCGAGGCATTACAAGATAAGTGGGGAGAATGCTCTTCAAAGAACCAACCGCAAGTTCCGGACGAGGCTGTCATTAATGGAAACAGCGGCTGGTCAGCAGGGGCGTAAGCTGGAAGACTACGATCTTGATTCGCTGGAAGCATTGTGGGTAGAAGCGAAAGCAAAAAATAAAGGAGCGGAATAACAGATGCGTTTAGATAAATTCTTGAAGATTTCCAGGTTGATCAAGCGGCGTACACTGGCTAAAGAAGTAGCGGATCAAGGCAGAATCAGCATCAATGGATCTCAAAGCAAGGCAGCAAGCAACGTAGCCGTCGGCGATGAATTGACGATCCAGTTCGGTCAGAAAATCTTGACCATTGAAGTGAAGTCTCTCAAGGAAAACGTAACAAAGGATGAAGCGACGACACTTTATGAAATTAAGAAAGAAGAACCGGTGAAACAATAATGCTGTTCTTATCCCGCTGTCCATGAGGACGGCGGGTTTTTCTTCTTGTTCTATTCTCCTGTTTCTTTTCATAGGTTGTACTAGAGAAGGAGGGTGTGAATCAATGGAAGGTTACGATAAGAACAATGGTATGCGCACACAGCAGGCAGAACATAATGTGAAGGTTTGGAACCGGAGAAATATAGAAATCACTGGTGTGAAAGAAGTGGACAGCTTCGACAGCGAGGAGTTCTTACTTCAGACATCCATGGGATACCTCGTCGTCCGCGGGCAGAATCTACAAATGAAGAATCTCGATTTGGACTCCGGTGTGGTGGCCATCAAGGGTAAAATGCATGAGATGACATACCTGGACGAACACCAAGGGGAGAAAGCTAAAGGACTATTTAGCAAGCTCTTCAAATGACGCTCACGGTACAGTTCATCACCATCCTCTCTATGATTGTGGGAGGGATGGGGGTGGGAGCCTCCATGGACACATTCGAGCGCATCTTCGGCCGGCGTAATAAACGCGCGTGGCGGGAGGTTTTTTATCAGCTTGGTTTCTGGTTCGTTCAGGCGGTATTTTTGTTTTATTTGCTGTACCTGGCTAACTATGGTGAGCTTAGAGTCTATGTATTCCTGGCGATTCTCTGTGGATTTTCCGCCTATCGTGCATTGTTTCAGAAGGTTTACTTAAGAGCGCTTGAAGCTTGGATCCGCTTATGGCTCGGAATTTGGAATGCTGTGAAAAAGCTGGTGTACTATGTGCTTTTCCTTCCATCGAAATCCATCATTTTCCTTATTATTTCTTTACTTCTTGGCGTTTATAAGATACTTTTAAAGGGTATCATTCTATTGTTTCTTGTCATATTTTATCCGATCCGGTTAATTTTACGAGTGATTTGGCGACTTGTGCCGAAAAACATGAAAAATTACTTAAGGAAAACAGCAGGTTTTTTGGATAAAATAAAGAATACATGGAACAAGTGGATAAAACGATTAAAGAGGTAAAGGAGGCAGAGCCTGCATGGCAAAGAGACAGTCGGAGTCAGTAGCACGCATGGATTCTACATACATGAAGCACTACGATGCTTACATGGACAGACACCAGCGTAAGAAGAAACGCTTGATTCGTCGTCTTGTTATGTTTGCCTTGTTAGTGACGGTCGTTGCCGGCTCCATGGGTGTGTATCACTGGAAACAGCAATCCGTGTATGCCGAAAAGAACGAACAGTACGAACAACTTCAGCAAGAGATGGCCGCTTTGAAAAAAGAGGAAAATGGGCTGGAACAGGAGATCGAGCTGTTAAATGATGAAGATTATGTTCTGCAGATAGCCAGAACGAACTATTTCTTCTCCAAAGAAGGCGAAATTATCTTTAAAATGCCTAATGAGGACCCGTCTTATTGACACTCTTTTCAAAGCTTATATATAATATGTAGGAACGATACTTTTATCGAAAACTTAAGGAGGAGCATTTTTTTTATGTCAATTGAAGTAGGCAGCAAGCTGCAGGGTAAGGTAACGGGAATCACTAATTTCGGAGCTTTCGTCGAGCTTCCAGATGGTAAGACGGGTCTAGTTCACATTAGTGAAGTTGCCGACAACTATGTCAAAGACATTAATGAGCACTTGAGCCAGGGCGACCAGGTGGAAGTGAAAGTCATTAATGTTGGAGATGACGGTAAGATCGGCCTTTCCATAAAAAAGGCAAAAGAGAACCAGAATCGTCGTCCGCCAAAACCTCGTAAACCGGTAGAGTCTTTTGAACAGAAGATGAACCGTTTTATCAAGGATAGCGACGAGCGTTTAGCATCACTGAAAAAGCACACGGAATCCAAACGTGGAGGTCGAGGTGCTAAAAGAGGATAGCTTGCTGTCTAGGACAATGAGTAAAAGGTGCGCGTCTTCATAACTTATAGAAAAAGCAGATCCGATGGCGGATCTGCTTTTTTGCTGCTTATCTTTCTATGCGAAAGAAAAAAGCACGTCTCCATAGGGAGACGTGCTTTTTTAGGACAAGAATGCTTTCGATGACCCGTACGGGATTCGAACCCGTGTTACCGCCGTGAAAGGGCGGTGTCTTAACCGCTTGACCAACGGGCCTTTATGTATTTGAAAAAATAATGGTAGCGGCGGAGGGAATCGAACCCACGACCTCACGGGTATGAACCGTACGCTCTAGCCAGCTGAGCTACACCGCCATATTTTTAAATAGTTATCTCAAAGGCACAAGAAATATAGTACACCATGATAAAAAAAGTGTCAACAACAAATAAAAATATCAGATAAGTCTGTCTATTTCGCTAGGGAATGAAGGAGGTTTATGGGGGAGAAGGGGGTTGGACCTGAGACATTTTGTAGAAACTCCATCCGTTCGTGGGAAAACCATCGAAGTTTTTGTTTCTGCTCTCCTGTTGTTTTGACAAAATGCTTGTTCTTGCTGTGGTTTAATAGGTTTCACAAAGGAGTGGTGATAGATGTTGGGTACTGTATCAAAACGGGAAAGTCGTCAGGCTGTTCGAGGATCAGGAATTGTACAAGGTTTACAGAAGGTTTCTTTCGGAACGTTCTCCTTCATGGCGAACAAAGGCGTGTTCCACATGCTTCTTGCACTACTACTGGGACGAGCGATTATATTATCGTCCATGGCCCCTTTCGGTGTTGCGTTCCTGGCCGTGATCTGGTGGTTGAAGCGGCCGCTGGTTATACCGGTCACCATTATGATGGCTGCTGGAGCTTCTACATACAGCTACAGTCATGCGGGGTTTATCGTCGGAGCGTCGCTGGCTTTTTTGCTCTTAAGTCTGGGAGTGCGCAAAACAAGTCACCCCCAGAGATGGCTGCCGGCACTCGCCTTGATTGCCAGTCTCATACCAAGGACCGTCAGTCTGGCACTGCTCGATCGCTGGCAGCTTTACGAAATTACATTAATGGCGGCAGAAGGGGTATTGAGCTTCATCCTTGTACTAATCTTTATGCAGAGTCTTCCGATTTTAACACCACAAAGATATCAACCTACGTTAAAGAATGAAGAGATTGTTTGTTTGATCATATTGTTAGCTTCTGTATTGACAGGCATGATCGGTTGGCAGATTCAAGGGGTAGCAGTTGTGGATATATTTGCACGGTACTTAGTTGTTTTGTTGGCCTATATCGCGGGGGCGGCGATCGGGTCGACGGTAGGAGTCGTGACAGGACTCGTATTAAGTTTGTCTAACATGGATCATATCTATCAAATGAGCCTGCTTGCATTCTCGGGCTTGCTGGGTGGTTTATTGAAAGAAGGGAAGAAGCTGGGGGTGAGTGCTGGGCTCATCGTCGGCACCCTTCTTATCGGCTTTTATATGAACAGTGGGGCAGGTCTGCCGTCTTCTCTGTGGGCGTCTGCGTGGGCGGTGGCTTTGTTTATATTGACTCCGAATTCATGGGTGACACAATTATCGAAATACATTCCGGGAACGGAAGAACATCATTCAGAGCAGCAAAAATATTTGCAGAAGGTTAGAGATGTGACGGCTGTACGCGTCGGAAAGTTTTCCGACGTATTTCAGGCGTTATCGAAGAGTTTCACATTGGAACAGCCGAAAGTAGACGAAGGACAAGCGGAGGAGGTCGATTATTTTCTCAGTCATGTAACGGAGAAAACGTGTCAGTCGTGCTTTAAGAAGGAGAAATGCTGGGTGAGTAAGTTCGACGACACCCATGATTTAATGACTGATCTGATGCATGAGCTGGATGAGAAGGGGGAACCGAGCCGGCTCTTAAGGAAAAATGTAGACCAGCACTGTGTGAAATCACAGAAGCTGATCGATACGATGAATCATGAATTATCTTTCTATCATGCTAATAAGCAGCTGAAGCGGCAGGTGATGGAGAGCCGCAAATTCGTAGCGGAGCAGCTGCAGGGTGTATCAGAGGTCATGAATAATTTCGCCAAAGAGATTGTAAAGGAGCGGGAGCAGCACGAACATAAAGAACAGATCATTTATCATGCACTGGAACGAATGGGGATGATTATTCAGAAACTTGAAATCTACTCGCTTGATGAAGGAAACATGGACTTGGAGTTAATTGTAGAAATTGAGAATTACCGCGGAGAAGGATCCAAGATCATTGCGCCGGTATTGTCCGATATCTTAGGGGAGACGATTGTTGTGACGATGGAGGAGATTTCTCCTTATCCGAACGGCCGGTGTTATTTATCTTTTGGTTCGGCAAAGCATTATTCGATTGAATCAGGCGTCGCACACGCGGCAAAAGGAGGAGGGTTCATATCCGGTGACAGTTACACCATGATGGAATTGGGCAGAGGGAAATATGCCCTTGCAATCAGTGATGGGATGGGGAATGGGGAGCGGGCACATGAAGAAAGTATGGAAACGCTCCGGCTGCTGAAACAAATTCTGCAGTCAGGGATTCAGGAGTCTGTCGCGATCCAGTCCATTAATTCCATTCTATCTCTACGTACGAATGATGAAATCTTCTCTACTCTCGATTTAGCGGTGATCGACCTGCATAAGGCGACATCCAAATTTATTAAGGTAGGAAGCACACCGAGCTTTATCAAACGAGGCGGGCAGATCCTTACTGTGGAGTCAGGAAACCTGCCAATGGGAATTATCCCGGAAGTCGACGTCGATATGACGAGTGAACAATTGAAAGCGGGAGATTTCCTTATCATGATGAGCGACGGGATTTTGGAAGGTCCGAAACAGCTGGATGATGTGGAATTGTGGCTCAAGCATCGGATCAAAGGTATAACAGAGAAAGACCCGCAGATTATCGCGGATCTTTTATTAGAAGAAGTTATTCGCGCCCAAGCAGGAACGATCGATGATGATATGACGATTATCGTCGCCAGAATTGATCGGTATATGCCGGAGTGGTCCTCCATTCCAGCAGAGAAAAAAGAGGCGTGATTTAGTATATATTTCCTCCGTTTCGGCGAAGCTGAGAGCAACGAAACAGGAGGGATCCAACATGAAACCAGGCCGACTGAAGCAGATTCTTTTATTAACGGATGGTTGCTCAAACCACGGAGAAGACCCGATTGCTGTAGCAGCACTTGCCAGGAATCAGGGCATAACGGTCAATGTGATTGGCGTTCTTGACGATCGTCAGAACGGACAACCTCAGGGGCTTGAGGAAGTAGAGTCCATTGCAGAGGCGGGTGGAGGCGTCAGTCAAATTGTTTATCAACAAAGTTTGTCCCAAACCGTGCAGATGGTGACGAGACAAGCCATGACCCAAACGATACAAGGAGTCGTTAATAAAGAATTGCAGGAGATCCTCGGAAAGAGCCAGACGATTGAGGAATTACCTCCGGAACAGCGGGGGGAAGTCGTGGAGGTGGTGGATGAGCTTGGAGAAAGTTGTGATTTGGAAGTTCTCGTGCTTGTCGACACGAGTGCAAGCATGCATCACAAGCTGCCGACGGTCAAAGATGCATTGTATGACTTATCCTTAAGTTTGAATGCAAGAACCGGATCGAATCAGTTCAGCGTCTACACGTTCCCTGATCCGAAGCGAACCATCAAACGCATGGTGGATTGGACGCCGGAACTAGGGGAAATCAACGGCATTTTCTCCAAATTGAACAGTGGAGGGTACACACCGACTGGACCTGCACTGAAAGAGGCGATCTATGCGTTTGCCGAAAAGCCATTATTCCGTACGATGCGAGATGAGGTCGATCCTTATGAAGAAACAGGTAATTAATCTTCAACCTGGAGCGAAGGTGACAGGAAAGTGGAATGGAAAAACCTACACAATCATCCGAGAGCTGGGCTCGGGTGCTTGTGGTACGGTTTTTTTGTGCCGGAATGAAAATGGGCGCAAGTACGCCTTGAAGGCGGGAGAGGACAGCTCGCGCATGATGATGGAAGTGAATATGCTGAAGAAGTTCAGCAAGGTCCAAGGGGTCAAGCTTGGGCCTTCTTTTGTTGACGTCGATGATTGGACAAGAATAGGCGGAAAGGCTATGCCTTTCTATGTCATGGAATATATAGACGGAATTCCTTTAGAACAATTCCTTAAAGGAAAGACGAAAGACTGGATCGGTATATGTACACTGCAGCTTCTCAGTGATTTGGATCATCTCCATCAGGCAGGCTATGTATTTGGCGATTTAAAAACGGACAACCTCCTTATGTCCGCTTCCAAAGTTCGTTGGATCGATGTAGGAGGTGTGACAGCATTGGGAAGAGCGATCAAGGAGTATACCGAGTTTTATGACAGGGGGTACTGGGGGATGGGATCGAGAAGGGCGGAACCATCTTACGACCTCTTCGCTGTAACGATGATTATGATGGAGATGGCGTACCCGAAGCGGTTCGAACGAGGCTCCAGTCCAAAGAAGACACTGGAAAATAAGCTGCAGCAGGCAGATCTTCTAAAACCATATCGGCGTTTCATACAAGATTGTTGGAGAGGCAGATACATTAATTCCCGGGAAATGAAGCAGGCTCTTTCTGGCGTATTGATGAGCAGCAAGAAAGCTCAAAACAACCAGACACGTTATGTCAGACGAAAGAAAGAGGATATGGAAACAAAGGAGTGGACCGTATTTTCCCTCGTATCTGCTCTTCTTTTCGGGGTGTCGATAATAAGTTTCTTTATTTAGTGGGTATTCTTTTGCAGATAGATCGAAGAGTGATACGATAGGATTAGTTAGATTGAAATTACAGACAGGAGGTACATGTCATGGATCGCAATGTTCGTGCATTCATCACGAAACATCAGTTGATACAGCCTCACCAAGTGGTGTTGGCAGCTGTATCGGGCGGTCCGGATTCTCTGGCACTTCTGCACTTCTTGAATCTCCTGCGTGAGGACATCCCTTTCCGGCTGACGGCGCTTTCGGTTGACCATGGCCTGCGAGGGGTCCAGTCTCAGGAGGACCTCTTGTTCGTGGAGCGTATATGCAGGGAGTGGGAAATCGAATTTGTCGGAACTTCCGTGGATGTACAAACGTACAAAGAATGGACAGGGAAAGGAACCCAGGAAGCGGCGCGAGATTTACGCTATCGTTTTTTCGAGGAGATGATGGAAGCACATGATGCCGATGTGCTTGCTACAGGGCATCACGGGGATGATCAGGCAGAAACGATGGTTATGCAGATGGTCAGGGGTGCAAGGCCGGAAGCACTCCAGGGGATGCCGCTTGAGCGGCCTTTCAGTACGGGAAGAATTATCCGCCCGCTCCTGGGAGTATCCAAACAGGATATTGCCGCTTATCTGGATAGGCACGGTATCGAGGCGAAGCACGATCCTTCAAACGAACAGACGGATTATACACGGAATGCTTTTCGTAAGTATGTATTGCCCTTCATGAAAGAGCAGAACCCGAAGCTGCATGAACACATGCAGGCGTGGAGTGAGAGGGCGAGGGAAGAGAGAACGTACATAAGGAAACAGGCCGAAGAAGTGCTGAAAACCGTACATTTTTCTACAAATGTTGAGAAATTCGTACAATTGTCTGTGCGAACATTCAAAACCTTCCCGCCAGCTTTACAAAGGACTGCCTTTCATCTAATATTGAACTATCTGTATGTGAAGCAGACCGAAGACATATCTTACCTGCATGAAGATCTGTTTCTAGACCTGTTAAAAGGTGAAAAATCAAACGTAATGCTGGACTTCCCGGGCGGTTTGAAAGTTGTCCGTGCCTATGATGAAGTCACGCTCTCTTTCCAAAAGAAAAGCGGATCAGCCCCCTATCGGTTCCAGCTGGAACCCGGCGGGCATGTCGTTACACCCGACGGCTCGGTGGTGGAGGCGGAGTGGACAGAAACGTTGGATACTAAAGGTCATACTATGTACATATGTGATACCGCTCACGTAGAGCTGCCGTTAATCGTCCGTTCCAGGAAGAATGGAGATCGGATCAGGTTGAAAGGAATGGACGGATCGAAAAAGGTAAAAGATATTTTTATCGATCAGAAGGTTCCTGCTGCATTGCGTGATTCCTGGCCGATTGTTACGGACCAGACTGGAAAGATCATATGGGTGGCAGGTCTAAGAGGAAGCGGGACTCCCGTAGACCCTTCATCAGGTACATGGCTTCGGTTACATTATAAAAACAAAGCAGACACGTAGGAGGAGCAATCATGCATAACGACATTGAAAAGGTCTTGATTTCCGAAGAGGAGATTCAGGAGAAGTGTAAAGAATTGGGAGCCCAATTGACAGAGGAATATAACGGGCGCTTTCCGCTGGCAATCGGAGTGCTGAAGGGTGCAACCCCATTCCTGACAGACCTTTTGAAACGTGTAGAAACGCATCTGGAAATGGACTTTATGGATGTTTCCAGTTATCACGGAGGTATGGAATCTTCCGGAGAAGTCAAGATTGTAAAAGACTTGGACACGAAAGTGGAAGGTCGCGACATCTTGATCGTTGAGGATATTATCGACAGTGGAAGAACACTTGCTTACTTAGTGGACCTGTTTAAGTACCGCAAAGCCAAATCCATTAAAATTGTAACGTTACTGGACAAACCGACCGGCCGAAGTGCTGACATTAAGGCGGATACAGTAGGGTTCCGTGTTCCTGATGAGTTTGTCGTAGGATACGGATTGGATTACCAGGAGAAATACCGCAATCTTCCATATGTAGGTGTCTTGAAGCCGGAAGTCTATGGCGGCTGATCGTAGTAGTTTTTCGCAGAGCGTCAACTCTTTGTCATCAAGGGTAATTAGTTGTATCGTCCGTTTTTTGTATGGTAGTATTTACTATAGTTTTTCTCGTTTGGGAGGAGGTAGGCAATGAACCGGATATTTCGTAACACCTTATTTTATTTACTTATCTTCCTCGTTGTAATCGGCGTAGTCGGTCTATTCCGAGGGCAAGGTGATGCGCAACAAGAGTTAAATGTCAATGAGTTTTACGATAAATTGAATAACGGTGATATTGAGGAGATGACGATCCAGCCTGTCAATGGGGTGTTTCGTGTCAGTGGTCAGTTAGAAGGTGCGGCTGAAGGGGAAGGATCCTTCACTGCTAACATCCCTGCTAACGATGAAGTGATTTCGAACATTACACAGACGGCTCAGGAACAAAGTGTTCTGAATGTGGAAGAAGAAGAGCAGCCTAGTGCATGGGTGACATTCTTGACCTCCATTATTCCGTTCATCATTATCTTCATCTTATTCTTCTTCTTGCTTAATCAGGCTCAGGGCGGCGGAAGCCGTGTTATGAACTTCGGTAAGAGCAAGGCGAAGATGTATTCCGAAGAGAAGAAAAAAGTACGATTTAAAGACGTTGCCGGAGCAGATGAAGAGAAGCAGGAGCTTGTAGAGGTCGTAGACTTCTTGAAAGACCCTCGCAAATTCTCTGCTGTCGGAGCGCGTATTCCTAAAGGGGTTCTATTAGTGGGGCCTCCTGGTACTGGTAAGACATTGCTGGCCCGTGCTGTTGCAGGGGAAGCGGGAGTGCCGTTCTTCTCTATCAGTGGTTCTGATTTTGTTGAAATGTTTGTCGGTGTCGGTGCTTCCCGTGTTCGTGACTTGTTCGAGAATGCGAAGAAGAACGCACCTGGTATCATCTTCATCGATGAGATCGATGCAGTCGGTCGTCAGCGTGGAGCAGGTCTTGGTGGAGGTCACGATGAACGTGAACAGACACTGAACCAGCTTCTTGTAGAGATGGATGGTTTCGGCGTGAACGAAGGAATCATCATCATCGCGGCTACCAACAGACCTGATATTCTGGACCCTGCACTACTGCGTCCAGGTCGTTTCGACCGTCAGATTACGGTAGATCGTCCGGATGTCAAAGGTCGGGAAGCAGTCTTGGGCGTTCATGCGAAGAACAAGCCGTTGGCTGAAAATGTCGACTTGAAGACGATTGCATTGCGTACACCGGGATTCTCAGGTGCAGACCTTGAGAACCTCTTGAACGAAGCAGCTCTTGTAGCTGCCCGTGGAGATAAGAAACAGGTTGATATGGATGATGTCGATGAAGCGATCGATCGCGTCATTGCAGGACCTGCTAAGAAGAGCCGTGTCATTTCCAAGAAAGAACGTGACATCGTTGCTCACCATGAAAGTGGTCACACGGTAATCGGTATGGTGCTTGATGATGCCGATATGGTTCACAAAGTTACCATCGTTCCTCGTGGCCAAGCCGGCGGTTATGCCGTAATGCTTCCGAAAGAAGATCGTTACTTCATGACGAAGCCGGAACTGTTCGATAAGATTACAGGTTTGCTGGGTGGACGTGTTGCTGAGGAAATCATTTTCGGTGAAGTGAGTACAGGTGCTCATAACGACTTCCAGCGTGCGACTAACATCGCTCGTAAGATGGTTACCGAGTACGGAATGAGCGAGAAACTCGGTCCGCTTCAGTTCGGTTCCAATTCAGGCGGTCAAGTATTCTTGGGCCGTGATATCCAAAATGAACAGAACTATAGTGATCAAATCGCTTATGAAATCGATCAGGAAGTTAAAAACTTCATTGAATATTGCTATGACCGTGCGAAGACGATTCTTACCGAGAACAAGGATAAGTTGGAGTTAATCGCGCAGACATTGTTGGATATTGAGACGCTTGATGCTGTCCAAATCCGTTCCCTTTTCGACAAAGGGCGTTTACCTACGGATGAAGAACTGGAAGCACTTGCACAGGAAAACAATGCGAAGATAAAAAATAACACCTCTTCTGTTGATGAGGACGTACGCGTGAACATCCAGTCTAAAGATGAGGAAAATGTACAGGAAACAGATACCGTGAAAGAGGAAAAAGAAGCAGACACAGCGGAGCAAGAGGGAGATAACCATTCCCCTGATTCCGAAGACCGTCGTTCTTAATCTGATTTAACCAGGCCACACCAGCTCATGACCCGAGCGGTGTGGCTTTTCCTGTGCCGCAGAAGCGCGCGGGAACCGTTGTTGTGATATGATGGTAGCCGAAGGAAACGATGCGGGAGGCTATACGTATGAATTTTGTCCTTGATGTGGGAAATACCAATACAGTACTAGGTGTATTCGAAGGGGATACATTAAAATATCAGTGGAGGATCAAGACGGATCGTCATAAAACAGAAGATGAATTCGGAATGCTCATCAAGTCTTTGTTCGATCATGAAGGTCTTCGCTTTGAAGATATGGACGGAGTCATTATTTCTTCTGTTGTTCCGCCCATAATGTTTGCACTGGAGCGCATGTCTCGTTATTATTTTAAAAAGCAGCCGATGATCATCGGAGATGGTCATGTGGATCACGGCCTTGAGATGAAATACCCGAACCCGGAAGAGATCGGAGCGGATCGGGTCGTGAATGCTGTCGGTGCAAAAGACGAATATGATCTGCCGCTGGTCATCATTGATTTCGGAACGGCAACGACGTATTGTTACATTAATGCGGAAGGGGAATATTTGGGAGGGGCTATTGCCCCGGGAATAAATATTTCCATGGAGGCATTGTATGCCAAGGCTGCCAAGCTTCCTAAGATCGAAATTAAGAAACCGGAACAAGTCATCGGCCAAAGCACAGTTGAAGCAATGCAGTCCGGTGTGTTTTATGGGTATGTCGGTCAAGTGGATGAAGTGGTAAGGCGGATGAAGGAAACAGCGGAACAAACCCCTACGGTAATCGCAACGGGAGGTCTAGCCAACTTAATTGCGGGTCAGTCCCGGACGATCGACCATGTAGATCCTTATCTGACTTTGAAAGGTCTGCATAAGATATATCAGCGCAACAAAGAAAAAGAAGTATTTAAAGGAGAATGATCAGCATGTCCGATTATTTAGTGCGTGCAATAGCTTTTGACGGTCAGGTCAGAGCGTTTGCAGTTAAGTCTACAGATACAGTGGAAGAAGCAAGACGCAGGCAGGACACGTGGGCGACGACATCTGCCGCGCTGGGAAGAACGCTGACAGTCAGTTCCATGATGGGTGCTATGCTCAAAGGGGAAGACAAACTGACCGTTAAAGTAGAAGGAGACGGCCCGGCTGGACCAATCGTCGCAGATGCCAATGCCAAAGGAGAAGTCCGTGGATATATTAAAAATCCACATGTCGATTTCGATTTGAATGAAAAAGGAAAGCTGGATGTGCGCCGTGCGGTCGGTACATCCGGTACATTGAGTATCGTTAAGGATCTGGGGATGAAAGATCACTTCACCGGTCAGGTTCCTATTGTTTCCGGTGAAATCAGTGAGGACTTCACGTATTACTTTGCAACATCGGAACAAGTTCCTTCTGCTGTAGGCGCTGGAGTATTAGTGAATACAGACCACACCATCCTTGCTTCGGGCGGCTTTATTATTCAAATGATGCCTGGGGCGGATGAAGAGACAACGAGTTTGATTGAGAAACGACTGTCGGAAATGCCGGCAATCTCTTCTCTAGTGCGTGATGGGAAATCACCGGAAGAAATTCTGTATGCCCTTCTAGGGGAAGAAAATGTACGTGTGTTGGATTCGATGCCGATTAAATTCCAATGTCACTGCTCAAGAGAGCGTGTCGAAATGGCGCTTTCAAGTCTTGGTAACGAAGAAATTGAACGTATGATTGAGGAAGATAAAGGAGCCGAAGCGAAGTGTCATTTTTGTAATGAGGAATATCACTTCGGCGTGGACGAATTAGAAGCATTGAAATCAACGTCTTCTGATTCATAATTCGTACCGGAGAATATTAAGTTTGAAATGGCGGGTGATTGTGATCCGCCATTTCTTTTATTATAAGGAGAAGCGCTCCTTATGGACCATGCAATGCAGTTTGACTCAAAGGAAAAATAAGTCGAAATAATGATTGAAATGTTTGACAATTGACGTTTTTTTAAGTACATTAGGTTTAAATCCTATAAAAATACTTGGTTTTAGGAGTGAATGTATGAGAATCGTAAATAATGTTACAGAGTTGGTTGGACAAACGCCTTTAGTTAAATTGAACGGAAGCGCAGATGCAGACAGTGCAGACGTTTACTTGAAGCTTGAGTACATGAATCCCGGGAGTTCCGTGAAAGACCGGATTGCCCTTTCTATGATAGAAGAGGCCGAGAAGGCCGGACGTCTGAAAGCTGGAGATACCATCGTCGAACCGACAAGCGGTAATACTGGTATCGGTCTTGCGATGATCGCTGCAGCTAAAGGTTACAAAGCAATTCTGGTTATGCCTGATACGATGAGTCAAGAACGTCGTAACTTACTGCGTGCGTATGGTGCGGATCTTGTTCTCACTCCTGGTAGTGATGGAATGAAGGGCGCGATTAAAAAAGCGGCAGAACTGGAAGAGAAGCACGGTTATTTCATGCCGCAACAATTCAATAACGAAGCAAATCCACTTGTTCATGAAAGAACGACAGGACCGGAAATCGTGGAGCAGATGGGCGATCAGTTGGATGCCTTTGTTGCAGGGATTGGTACTGGAGGAACAATCACCGGAGCTGGTAAAGTACTCAAGGAAAAATATCCGGATATTAAGATTTATGCTATTGAACCGGAAGAGTCTCCGGTATTGTCCGGAGGGAGTCCGGGGCCGCACAAGATTCAGGGAATCGGAGCAGGTTTTGTTCCCGGCATCTTGGACACAGAAGTTTATGATGAAGTGGTCACTGTGTCGAAGGATGATTCGTTTGCTGCAGCAAGAGATGCTGCAAGGAAAGATGGAATCCTTGGCGGAATCTCTTCCGGAGCTGCGATTCACGTAGCCAAACAAGTGGCGAAGAAGCTTGGTAAAGGGAAAAAAGTCGTAGCGATTATTCCGAGTAATGGGGAGCGCTACCTGTCTACACCACTTTATCAATTCGACGAAGAGTAAATAATGGGAACTGCACTCCTTTTGAAGGGGTGCAGTTTTTTTATATAAGAAGTTCCTGATAGAAATTAAAAAATGTTGTAAGATAGGGGAAGAAATTATTTGGAAACGAGGGAATCAAGCGTGGCTTTTACATTAGAGACACCTCAGAAGACATTTACGTTGAATGAACGGACACATGTTATGGGAATATTGAATGTAACCCCGGACTCCTTTTCGGACGGGGGACTATACAATGATATGGATGATGCTGTAAGACAAGCAGTCAGAATGGAAGAAGCCGGTGCGGATATTATTGATATAGGGGGCGAATCCACACGCCCAGGGCATGCGCCTGTTTCAGAAGAAGAAGAACTGGCACGGGTGTTGCCGATTATTAAAGCTGTTACTCGCGCTGTGCATATTCCGGTCTCTATTGATACGTATAAGGCGGAAGTGGCTAAACAGGCAGTAGAAGCAGGGGCCTCCATTATTAATGATGTATGGGGCGCAAAGAAAGAACCGGAAATTGCCGACGTTGCTGCCCGCTATGATGTACCGATTATCCTTATGCATAACCGTACAGACAAAACGTACGGATCCTTAATCGAAGATATGAAATCAGATTTGAAACAGAGTGTGGCCATCGCGAAGGAAGCGGGCGTAAAAGACCACCAGATTATTCTTGATCCAGGTATCGGTTTCGCCAAAACGCAGGAAGATAATCTTGTAGTCATGCGTCATTTAAATGACTTTCACGAGCTGGGTTATCCGATTCTTCTTGCCACATCAAGAAAGTCTTTTATTGGAACGGTGCTGGATCTTCCGAAGGATCAACGCATGGAGGGAACTGGTGCAACGGTTTGTTTTGGGATCTCGCAAGGCGTACATATGGTACGTGTCCATGATGTAGAGCCAATAGTGAAAATGACGAAGATGATGGATGCTATGATAGGAGTGAAGAAGAATGGATAAAATTTATCTTAATCAAATGGAGTTCTGGGGATATCACGGCCTTTTTCCGGAAGAAAATAAATTGGGACAGCGATTTTATGTCGACCTGCAGCTGGAATTGGACTTGAAACCGGCATCGACCAGTGATGATATGACCAAATCTATAGACTACGGCGCTGTTTATGAAGTGACGAAGAAGGTTGTGGAAGGGGAGGCATATCGTTTGGTCGAGACGCTGGTAGAGAAAATAGCTGCGGAACTCTTTCTCTCTTTCGACCTGTTAGAAGCATGTACGGTCAAAGGGTACAAACCGGACCCGCCGATCCCGGGGCATTATGACTCTGTTGCTGTTGAGATTCACAGGAGCCGCCATTCATGAGAAATATCGCCTTCATTGCATTAGGATCCAATATTAATACAAGAGAAGAGTTCCTTCAGGACGCGCTGACTCTCCTGGATGAACACGCATCGATTCAAATTACTAATAAGTCCGCCGTCTATGAAACTGCCCCTGTGGGGTACACGGATCAAGCGGACTTTCTTAATATGGTCATCCGAGTGGAAACAGATCTTGCTCCTTCTCCCTTATTGGCATACTGCCAGGTGATAGAAGAAGAATTGGGCAGAAGGAGAGTAGTGAAATGGGGGCCGAGGACGATCGATCTTGACATTTTGTTGTATAATCAGGAAGGTGTGAACGAGGAACACTTGAAGATTCCTCATCCATATATGCAAGATCGGGCCTTTGTGATGGTTCCTCTCGTAGATATCAGCTGCGATGTTGTTCTTCCTCATTTAAACCGCAAGGCTCAGGATGTGCTGGAGCGAATTCCGGAGGCAGAACGCGCAGAGGTGAAAAGGTGGGGGAATCTTTGAGAGTTACAGTCATAAACAGCAGCTCGGGGTGGAAGGATACATTTTCCGGAAACCGTGTTTGCGCTTTTCGTGCCTCTTGAATCGTTGACACGACCATAGGACTTTTTTATACTAAATCTTAGTTAGATACTGCCAGTCCAATACTGGCAGTTTTTATTATTGTAACGGAGTTAACCTAAAGATAAAGAATGGAGTGATCATAATGGCGGAAGAACTAAATGAACATATGCGGGTGCGGCGCGATAAGATGGATACACACCGTGAGAAAGGGATGGATCCTTTCGGTGACAAATTCGAACGTACCGATTCTGCTCAAGAACTTATAGAGAAATACGACCAGTTTACGAAAGATGAATTGGAAGAGAAACAGCTTCCTGCTACTATAGCGGGCCGTATTATGACGAAACGCGGAAAAGGAAAAGCTGGATTTACTCATATCCAGGATCTTTCCGGTCAAATCCAACTGTATGTCCGTAAAGATGAAATCGGTGATGAAGCGTACGACGTTTTCAAAGCGGCCGATCTTGGAGATATCGTAGGTGTCAGCGGCGTTATGTTCAAAACGAACGTAGGAGAGCTTTCGGTAAAAGCTAGTGAGTTCCAACTACTGACTAAGTCACTTCGTCCATTGCCGGAGAAGTTTCATGGTCTGCAGGACGTGGAACAGCGTTACCGTCAACGTTATCTTGATCTCATTACCAACCCGGAAAGCCGCGATACATTCGTGCTGCGCAGTAAGATCATCCAGTCTATGCGCCGGTACTTAGACGGCCTCGGCTTCTTGGAAGTGGAAACACCACTTATGCACGGGATTGCAGGTGGTGCATCGGCACGTCCATTCATCACGCACCATAATGCCTTGGACATGCAGCTGTACATGCGTATCGCTATCGAACTTCATCTGAAGCGTCTAATCGTGGGAGGATTGGAGAAGGTATATGAGATCGGTCGAGTTTTCCGTAATGAAGGGGTGTCTACCCGCCATAACCCGGAATTTACAATGATCGAGTTATATGAGGCTTATGCGGATTACCAGGATATCATGGCTCTTACTGAAAATATGGTTGCTCACATAGCGAAAGAAGTGCTGGGAACGACTAAAGTGATGTACAACGATGAAGAGATTGACCTGGAGCCTGAATGGGCACGTCTGCATATGGTCGACGCTATTAAAGAATATACTGGCGTAGATTTCTGGGAACAGATGTCTGATGAACGTGCGAAAGAACTTGCTGAAGAGCATGGTATTGAGATTAAAGATACGATGACTTTCGGTCATATTGTAAATGAATTCTTTGAGCAGCGTGTAGAAGAGAAATTGATTCAGCCGACCTTTATCTACGGGCATCCGATCGAAATCTCACCGTTGGCTAAAAAGAACCGTGAAGATGAACGCTTCACGGATCGCTTCGAATTGTTTATTGTAGGAAGGGAGCACGCGAATGCTTTCTCCGAGTTGAATGATCCAATCGATCAGCGCCAGCGCTTTGAAGCTCAATTGAAAGAAAGAGAAGAAGGTAACGATGAAGCACACATGATGGATGAGGACTTCCTGGAGGCATTGGAATATGGTATGCCGCCTACAGGAGGACTTGGTATCGGAGTCGACCGCCTTGTTATGCTGTTGACGAACTCCCCGTCTATTCGTGATGTACTGCTGTTCCCTCAAATGAGAAACAAAGAATAAAGGAAGATTGAATTACAAATCTAAGCCCCCGTTTTCAGCGGGGGCTTTTCTTATATACAGGGTTAATTATCTGAATTATTTTATTACAAAAATACGCTTGATAAGGTTTAATATCCATGATATATTATTACTTGTCGCGTTAAGAGAGCGGCGCACCGCACAGAACTTAACGAAACAAAATACAAAAAAGTTGTTGACGGAAACGAAACAACATGTTATATTAGTTAAGTCGCTGTTAAGCGGCAAACAACATTTTGATCTTTGAAAACTGAACGAACCAACCAGTACGTCAAACATTCTTTCTATTATATAGAGAGAATTCAAACAAGCACATTCGGTGTGCAAAATGAGCAAGTCAAACACTTTTATGGAGAGTTTGATCCTGGCTCAGGACGAACGCTGGCGGCGTGCCTAATACATGCAAGTCGAGCGCGGGAAGCGAGCTGATCCCTTCGGGGTGACGCTCGTGGAACGAGCGGCGGACGGGTGAGTAACACGTGGGCAACCTGCCTGTAAGATCGGGATAACTCCGGGAAACCGGGGCTAATACCGGGTAATACTTTCTTTCGCATGAAGGAAAGTTGAAAGATGGCTTCTCGCTATCACTTACAGATGGGCCCGCGGCGCATTAGCTAGTTGGTGAGGTAACGGCTCACCAAGGCGACGATGCGTAGCCGACCTGAGAGGGTGATCGGCCACACTGGGACTGAGACACGGCCCAGACTCCTACGGGAGGCAGCAGTAGGGAATCTTCCGCAATGGACGAAAGTCTGACGGAGCAACGCCGCGTGAACGATGAAGGTCTTCGGATCGTAAAGTTCTGTTGTTAGGGAAGAACAAGTACCGTGCGAATAGAGCGGTACCTTGACGGTACCTAACGAGGAAGCCCCGGCTAACTACGTGCCAGCAGCCGCGGTAATACGTAGGGGGCAAGCGTTGTCCGGAATTATTGGGCGTAAAGCGCGCGCAGGCGGTTCCTTAAGTCTGATGTGAAAGCCCACGGCTCAACCGTGGAGGGTCATTGGAAACTGGGGAACTTGAGGACAGAAGAGGAGAGTGGAATTCCACGTGTAGCGGTGAAATGCGTAGATATGTGGAGGAACACCAGTGGCGAAGGCGACTCTCTGGTCTGTTTCTGACGCTGAGGTGCGAAAGCGTGGGTAGCAAACAGGATTAGATACCCTGGTAGTCCACGCCGTAAACGATGAGTGCTAGGTGTTAGGGGGCTTCCACCCCTTAGTGCTGAAGTTAACGCATTAAGCACTCCGCCTGGGGAGTACGGCCGCAAGGCTGAAACTCAAAGGAATTGACGGGGGCCCGCACAAGCGGTGGAGCATGTGGTTTAATTCGAAGCAACGCGAAGAACCTTACCAGGTCTTGACATCCTTGGACCTCCCTAGAGATAGGGATTTCCCTTCGGGGACCAAGTGACAGGTGGTGCATGGTTGTCGTCAGCTCGTGTCGTGAGATGTTGGGTTAAGTCCCGCAACGAGCGCAACCCCTGATCTTAGTTGCCAGCATTCAGTTGGGCACTCTAAGGTGACTGCCGGTGACAAACCGGAGGAAGGCGGGGATGACGTCAAATCATCATGCCCCTTATGACCTGGGCTACACACGTGCTACAATGGATGGTACAAAGGGCAGCGAAGCCGCGAGGTGTAGCAAATCCCATAAAACCATTCTCAGTTCGGATTGCAGGCTGCAACTCGCCTGCATGAAGCCGGAATCGCTAGTAATCGCGGATCAGCATGCCGCGGTGAATACGTTCCCGGGCCTTGTACACACCGCCCGTCACACCACGAGAGTTGGTAACACCCGAAGTCGGTGAGGTAACCTTTTGGAGCCAGCCGCCGAAGGTGGGACCAATGATTGGGGTGAAGTCGTAACAAGGTAGCCGTATCGGAAGGTGCGGCTGGATCACCTCCTTTCTAAGGATTTAGAACGGAAGCGTACTTGGTTGGTTGTTCAGTTTTGAGAGATCGAAAGATTTCTCTGAACTACGTGAACCTTGAAAACTGGATAAGGAATCATCGTATCATCTAACGATGAAACGATTGATGACAAGACATCAAACATCGAAAGTTTTAAACAAACGTCTTTTCACGACGATAGTTAAGTGAATAAGGGCGCACGGTGGATGCCTTGGTACTAGGAGCCGATGAAGGACGGGACTAACACCGATATGCTCCGGCGAGCCGTAAGTAGGCTTTGACCCGGAGATTTCCGAATGGGGAAACCCACTGTTCGTAATGGAGCAGGATCTTATGCTGAATACATAGGTATAAGAAGGCAGACCCGGGGAACTGAAACATCTAAGTACCCGGAGGAAGAGAAAGCAAATGCGATTTCCCAAGTAGCGGCGAGCGAAACGGAATCAGCCCAAACCAAGAGGCTTGCCTCTTGGGGTTGTAGGACACTCCTTTGGAGTTACCAAGGAGGAAGGTAGATGAATCGATCTGGAACGATCAGCCAGAGCAGGTAACAGCCCTGTAGTCGAAACCTTTCTCCCTCCGGAGTGTATCCTGAGTACGGCGGAACACGTGAAATTCCGTCGGAATCCGGGAGGACCATCTCCCAAGGCTAAATACTCCCTAGTGACCGATAGTGAACCAGTACCGTGAGGGAAAGGTGAAAAGCACCCCGGAAGGGGAGTGAAAGAGATCCTGAAACCGTGTGCCTACAAGTAGTCAGAGCCCGTTAATGGGTGATGGCGTGCCTTTTGTAGAATGAACCGGCGAGTTACGACCGTATGCAAGGTTAAGCAGCAGAAGCGGAGCCGCAGCGAAAGCGAGTCTGAATAGGGCGAGTGAGTATGCGGTCGTAGACCCGAAACCGTGTGATCTACCCATGTCCAGGGTGAAGGTCAGGTAACACTGACTGGAGGCCCGAACCCACGCAAGTTGAAAATTGCGGGGATGAGGTGTGGGTAGGGGTGAAATGCCAATCGAACACGGAGATAGCTGGTTCTCTCCGAAATAGCTTTAGGGCTAGCCTCAGAATAGAAAGTCATGGAGGTAGAGCACTGATTGGACGAGGGGCCCCTATCGGGTTACCGAATTCAGTCAAACTCCGAATGCCATAGACTTTGTTCTGGGAGTCAGACTGTGGGTGATAAGGTTCATAGTCGAGAGGGAAACAGCCCAGACCGCCAGCTAAGGTCCCAAAGTGTGTGTTAAGTGGAAAAGGATGTGGAGTTGCTTAGACAACCAGGATGTTGGCTTAGAAGCAGCCATCATTTAAAGAGTGCGTAATAGCTCACTGGTCGAGTGACTCTGCGCCGAAAATGTACCGGGGCTAAACACACCACCGAAGCTGCGGATTGATCGTAGGATCAATGGTAGGAGAGCGTTCTAAGGGCCGTGAAGTCAGACCGTAAGGACTGGTGGAGCGCTTAGAAGTGAGAATGCCGGTATGAGTAGCGAAAAAAGAGTGAGAATCTCTTTCACCGAATGCCTAAGGTTTCCTGAGGAAGGCTCGTCCTCTCAGGGTTAGTCGGGACCTAAGCCGAGGCCGAAAGGCGTAGGCGATGGACAACAGGTTGATATTCCTGTACCACCTCCTTTCCGTTTGAACGACGGGGGGACGCAGGAGGATAAGGAGAGCGTGCCATTGGATGTGCACGTCCAAGCAGTGAGACGGTCGGATAGGCAAATCCGTCCGGCATAACGTCAAGCTGTGATGGGGAGGGAACTATAGTACCGAAGCTCCTGAGTTCACACTGCCAAGAAAATCCTCTAGTGAGGAAAGAGGTGCCCGTACCGCAAACCGACACAGGTAGGCGAGGAGAGGATCCTAAGGTGAGCGGGAGAACTCTCGTTAAGGAACTCGGCAAAATGACCCCGTAACTTCGGGAGAAGGGGTGCTCCTCTGCCGAGGAGCCGCAGTGAAAAGGCCCAAGCGACTGTTTACCAAAAACACAGGTCTCTGCGAAGCCGTAAGGCGAAGTATAGGGGCTGACACCTGCCCGGTGCTGGAAGGTTAAGGGGATGCGTTAGCGTAAGCGAAGCGTTGAACCGAAGCCCCAGTAAACGGCGGCCGTAACTATAACGGTCCTAAGGTAGCGAAATTCCTTGTCGGGTAAGTTCCGACCCGCACGAAAGGTGCAACGACTTGGGCACTGTCTCAACGAGAGACCCGGTGAAATTATACTATGTGTGAAGATGCACATTACCCGCGACAGGACGGAAAGACCCCGTGGAGCTTTACTGTAGCCTGATATTGAATGTTGGTACAGCTTGTACAGGATAGGTAGGAGCCTTGGAAGCCGGAGCGCTAGCTTCGGTGGAGGCGCTGGTGGGATACTACCCTGGCTGTACGGACATTCTAACCCAGGACCGTGATCCGGTCCGGAGACAGTGTCAGGTGGGCAGTTTGACTGGGGCGGTCGCCTCCCAAAGAGTAACGGAGGCGCCCAAAGGTTCCCTCAGAATGGTTGGAAATCATTCGCAGAGTGTAAAGGCACAAGGGAGCTTGACTGCGAGACCTACAAGTCGAGCAGGGACGAAAGTCGGGCTTAGTGATCCGGCGGTACCGCATGGAAGGGCCGTCGCTCAACGGATAAAAGCTACCCCGGGGATAACAGGCTTATCTCCCCCAAGAGTCCACATCGACGGGGAGGTTTGGCACCTCGATGTCGGCTCATCGCATCCTGGGGCTGTAGTCGGTCCCAAGGGTTGGGCTGTTCGCCCATTAAAGCGGTACGCGAGCTGGGTTCAGAACGTCGTGAGACAGTTCGGTCCCTATCCGTCGTGGGCGTTGGAAATTTGAAAGGAGCTGTCCTTAGTACGAGAGGACCGGGATGGACACACCGCTGGTGTACCAGTTGTTCCGCCAGGAGCATAGCTGGGTAGCTACGTGTGGTCGGGATAAGTGCTGAAAGCATCTAAGCATGAAGCCCCCCTTGAGATGAGATTTCCCTTTGCCTTCGAGCAAATAAGATCCCTCAGAGACGATGAGGTTGATAGGTCCGAGGTGGAAGCGTGGTGACACGTGGAGCTGACGGATACTAATGGATCGATGACTTATCTATCTGATCATAGATCGCGTGAAAAACGTTTCTTTCGATAAAGATGTTTCCTTATCCAGTTTTGAGGGTTTTCAAAAAAAGTTCAAAATAACCCTTGATTTTCAACTGGTTAAGAGCTATAATAGTTCTTGTCCTTGAAAAAAGGTTTGGTGGCGAAAGCGAAGAGGTCACACCTGTTCCCATGCCGAACACAGCAGTTAAGCTCTTCAGCGCCGATGGTAGTCGGGTAGATCCCCGTGAGAGTAGGACGCTGCCAAGCCTAATTAAATCCGGAGGATTAGCTCAGCTGGGAGAGCACTTGCCTTACAAGCAAGGGGTCGCAGGTTCGAACCCTGCATCCTCCACCATTTTCATTTAAGTTAGCCGGCCTAGCTCAACTGGCAGAGCAACTGATTTGTAATCAGTAGGTTGGGGGTTCAAGTCCTCTGGCCGGCACCATTAGTTGCCTCATAAAGCTAACTTAAAAAATTAAAGTGCTAGTTACATTGAGAGCCATTAGCTCAGTTGGTAGAGCATCTGACTTTTAATCAGAGGGTCGAAGGTTCGAGCCCTTCATGGCTCACCATGTTTTTGCGGGTGTGGTGGAATTGGCAGACACGCTAGATTTAGGATCTAGTGCTTCACGGCGTGGGGGTTCAAGTCCCTCCACCCGCACTTTAATGCGGAAGTAGTTCAGTGGTAGAACACCACCTTGCCAAGGTGGGGGTCGCGGGTTCGAATCCCGTCTTCCGCTCCAATGATACATTAGAGCTAGTTATAATGATACTTACAACATAGGTGAAAACATAGATGCCAGGCCGGGGTGGCGGAATTGGCAGACGCACAGGACTTAAAATCCTGCGGTGGGTTTCCACCGTGCCGGTTCGAGTCCGGCCCTCGGCACCATACGATATATATGCGCCCGTAGCTCAATTGGATAGAGCGTCTGACTACGGATCAGAAGGTTAGGGGTTCGACTCCTCTCGGGCGCGCCATTATAACGGGAAGTAGCTCAGCTTGGTAGAGCACTTGGTTTGGGACCAAGGGGTCGCAGGTTCGAATCCTGTCTTCCCGACCATTCCTTAATAACGGGGCCTTAGCTCAGCTGGGAGAGCGCCTGCTTTGCACGCAGGAGGTCAGCGGTTCGATCCCGCTAGGCTCCACCATTTATTTTGATCTTTGAAAACTGAACGAACCAACCAGCACGTCAAACATTCTTTCTATTATATAGAGAGAATTCAAACAAGCACATTCGGTGTGCAAAATGAGCAAGTCAAACACTTTTATGGAGAGTTTGATCCTGGCTCAGGACGAACGCTGGCGGCGTGCCTAATACATGCAAGTCGAGCGCGGGAAGCGAGCTGATCCCTTCGGGGTGACGCTCGTGGAACGAGCGGCGGACGGGTGAGTAACACGTGGGCAACCTGCCTGTAAGATCGGGATAACTCCGGGAAACCGGGGCTAATACCGGGTAATACTTTCTTTCGCATGAAGGAAAGTTGAAAGATGGCTTCTCGCTATCACTTACAGATGGGCCCGCGGCGCATTAGCTAGTTGGTGAGGTAACGGCTCACCAAGGCGACGATGCGTAGCCGACCTGAGAGGGTGATCGGCCACACTGGGACTGAGACACGGCCCAGACTCCTACGGGAGGCAGCAGTAGGGAATCTTCCGCAATGGACGAAAGTCTGACGGAGCAACGCCGCGTGAACGATGAAGGTCTTCGGATCGTAAAGTTCTGTTGTTAGGGAAGAACAAGTACCGTGCGAATAGAGCGGTACCTTGACGGTACCTAACGAGGAAGCCCCGGCTAACTACGTGCCAGCAGCCGCGGTAATACGTAGGGGGCAAGCGTTGTCCGGAATTATTGGGCGTAAAGCGCGCGCAGGCGGTTCCTTAAGTCTGATGTGAAAGCCCACGGCTCAACCGTGGAGGGTCATTGGAAACTGGGGAACTTGAGGACAGAAGAGGAGAGTGGAATTCCACGTGTAGCGGTGAAATGCGTAGATATGTGGAGGAACACCAGTGGCGAAGGCGACTCTCTGGTCTGTTTCTGACGCTGAGGTGCGAAAGCGTGGGTAGCAAACAGGATTAGATACCCTGGTAGTCCACGCCGTAAACGATGAGTGCTAGGTGTTAGGGGGCTTCCACCCCTTAGTGCTGAAGTTAACGCATTAAGCACTCCGCCTGGGGAGTACGGCCGCAAGGCTGAAACTCAAAGGAATTGACGGGGGCCCGCACAAGCGGTGGAGCATGTGGTTTAATTCGAAGCAACGCGAAGAACCTTACCAGGTCTTGACATCCTTGGACCTCCCTAGAGATAGGGATTTCCCTTCGGGGACCAAGTGACAGGTGGTGCATGGTTGTCGTCAGCTCGTGTCGTGAGATGTTGGGTTAAGTCCCGCAACGAGCGCAACCCCTGATCTTAGTTGCCAGCATTCAGTTGGGCACTCTAAGGTGACTGCCGGTGACAAACCGGAGGAAGGCGGGGATGACGTCAAATCATCATGCCCCTTATGACCTGGGCTACACACGTGCTACAATGGATGGTACAAAGGGCAGCGAAGCCGCGAGGTGTAGCAAATCCCATAAAACCATTCTCAGTTCGGATTGCAGGCTGCAACTCGCCTGCATGAAGCCGGAATCGCTAGTAATCGCGGATCAGCATGCCGCGGTGAATACGTTCCCGGGCCTTGTACACACCGCCCGTCACACCACGAGAGTTGGTAACACCCGAAGTCGGTGAGGTAACCTTTTGGAGCCAGCCGCCGAAGGTGGGACCAATGATTGGGGTGAAGTCGTAACAAGGTAGCCGTATCGGAAGGTGCGGCTGGATCACCTCCTTTCTAAGGATTTAGAACGGAAGCGTACTTGGTTGGTTGTTCAGTTTTGAGAGATCGAAAGATTTCTCTGAACTACGTGAACCTTGAAAACTGGATAAGGAATCATCGTATCATCTAACGATGAAACGATTGATGACAAGACATCAAACATCGAAAGTTTTAAACAAACGTCTTTTCACGACGATAGTTAAGTGAATAAGGGCGCACGGTGGATGCCTTGGTACTAGGAGCCGATGAAGGACGGGACTAACACCGATATGCTCCGGCGAGCCGTAAGTAGGCTTTGACCCGGAGATTTCCGAATGGGGAAACCCACTGTTCGTAATGGAGCAGGATCTTATGCTGAATACATAGGTATAAGAAGGCAGACCCGGGGAACTGAAACATCTAAGTACCCGGAGGAAGAGAAAGCAAATGCGATTTCCCAAGTAGCGGCGAGCGAAACGGAATCAGCCCAAACCAAGAGGCTTGCCTCTTGGGGTTGTAGGACACTCCTTTGGAGTTACCAAGGAGGAAGGTAGATGAATCGATCTGGAACGATCAGCCAGAGCAGGTAACAGCCCTGTAGTCGAAACCTTTCTCCCTCCGGAGTGTATCCTGAGTACGGCGGAACACGTGAAATTCCGTCGGAATCCGGGAGGACCATCTCCCAAGGCTAAATACTCCCTAGTGACCGATAGTGAACCAGTACCGTGAGGGAAAGGTGAAAAGCACCCCGGAAGGGGAGTGAAAGAGATCCTGAAACCGTGTGCCTACAAGTAGTCAGAGCCCGTTAATGGGTGATGGCGTGCCTTTTGTAGAATGAACCGGCGAGTTACGACCGTATGCAAGGTTAAGCAGCAGAAGCGGAGCCGCAGCGAAAGCGAGTCTGAATAGGGCGAGTGAGTATGCGGTCGTAGACCCGAAACCGTGTGATCTACCCATGTCCAGGGTGAAGGTCAGGTAACACTGACTGGAGGCCCGAACCCACGCAAGTTGAAAATTGCGGGGATGAGGTGTGGGTAGGGGTGAAATGCCAATCGAACACGGAGATAGCTGGTTCTCTCCGAAATAGCTTTAGGGCTAGCCTCAGAATAGAAAGTCATGGAGGTAGAGCACTGATTGGACGAGGGGCCCCTATCGGGTTACCGAATTCAGTCAAACTCCGAATGCCATAGACTTTGTTCTGGGAGTCAGACTGTGGGTGATAAGGTTCATAGTCGAGAGGGAAACAGCCCAGACCGCCAGCTAAGGTCCCAAAGTGTGTGTTAAGTGGAAAAGGATGTGGAGTTGCTTAGACAACCAGGATGTTGGCTTAGAAGCAGCCATCATTTAAAGAGTGCGTAATAGCTCACTGGTCGAGTGACTCTGCGCCGAAAATGTACCGGGGCTAAACACACCACCGAAGCTGCGGATTGATCGTAGGATCAATGGTAGGAGAGCGTTCTAAGGGCCGTGAAGTCAGACCGTAAGGACTGGTGGAGCGCTTAGAAGTGAGAATGCCGGTATGAGTAGCGAAAAAAGAGTGAGAATCTCTTTCACCGAATGCCTAAGGTTTCCTGAGGAAGGCTCGTCCTCTCAGGGTTAGTCGGGACCTAAGCCGAGGCCGAAAGGCGTAGGCGATGGACAACAGGTTGATATTCCTGTACCACCTCCTTTCCGTTTGAACGACGGGGGGACGCAGGAGGATAAGGAGAGCGTGCCATTGGATGTGCACGTCCAAGCAGTGAGACGGTCGGATAGGCAAATCCGTCCGGCATAACGTCAAGCTGTGATGGGGAGGGAACTATAGTACCGAAGCTCCTGAGTTCACACTGCCAAGAAAATCCTCTAGTGAGGAAAGAGGTGCCCGTACCGCAAACCGACACAGGTAGGCGAGGAGAGGATCCTAAGGTGAGCGGGAGAACTCTCGTTAAGGAACTCGGCAAAATGACCCCGTAACTTCGGGAGAAGGGGTGCTCCTCTGCCGAGGAGCCGCAGTGAAAAGGCCCAAGCGACTGTTTACCAAAAACACAGGTCTCTGCGAAGCCGTAAGGCGAAGTATAGGGGCTGACACCTGCCCGGTGCTGGAAGGTTAAGGGGATGCGTTAGCGTAAGCGAAGCGTTGAACCGAAGCCCCAGTAAACGGCGGCCGTAACTATAACGGTCCTAAGGTAGCGAAATTCCTTGTCGGGTAAGTTCCGACCCGCACGAAAGGTGCAACGACTTGGGCACTGTCTCAACGAGAGACCCGGTGAAATTATACTATGTGTGAAGATGCACATTACCCGCGACAGGACGGAAAGACCCCGTGGAGCTTTACTGTAGCCTGATATTGAATGTTGGTACAGCTTGTACAGGATAGGTAGGAGCCTTGGAAGCCGGAGCGCTAGCTTCGGTGGAGGCGCTGGTGGGATACTACCCTGGCTGTACGGACATTCTAACCCAGGACCGTGATCCGGTCCGGAGACAGTGTCAGGTGGGCAGTTTGACTGGGGCGGTCGCCTCCCAAAGAGTAACGGAGGCGCCCAAAGGTTCCCTCAGAATGGTTGGAAATCATTCGCAGAGTGTAAAGGCACAAGGGAGCTTGACTGCGAGACCTACAAGTCGAGCAGGGACGAAAGTCGGGCTTAGTGATCCGGCGGTACCGCATGGAAGGGCCGTCGCTCAACGGATAAAAGCTACCCCGGGGATAACAGGCTTATCTCCCCCAAGAGTCCACATCGACGGGGAGGTTTGGCACCTCGATGTCGGCTCATCGCATCCTGGGGCTGTAGTCGGTCCCAAGGGTTGGGCTGTTCGCCCATTAAAGCGGTACGCGAGCTGGGTTCAGAACGTCGTGAGACAGTTCGGTCCCTATCCGTCGTGGGCGTTGGAAATTTGAAAGGAGCTGTCCTTAGTACGAGAGGACCGGGATGGACACACCGCTGGTGTACCAGTTGTTCCGCCAGGAGCATAGCTGGGTAGCTACGTGTGGTCGGGATAAGTGCTGAAAGCATCTAAGCATGAAGCCCCCCTTGAGATGAGATTTCCCTTTGCCTTCGAGCAAATAAGATCCCTCAGAGACGATGAGGTTGATAGGTCCGAGGTGGAAGCGTGGTGACACGTGGAGCTGACGGATACTAATGGATCGATGACTTATCTATCTGATCATAGATCGCGTGAAAAACGTTTCTTTCGATAAAGATGTTTCCTTATCCAGTTTTGAGGGTTTACCTCAATAGAATATTGATGTGGTGGTGAAGGCGAAGAGGTCACACCTGTTCCCATGCCGAACACAGCAGTTAAGCTCTTCAGCGCCGATGGTAGTCGGGTAGATCCCCGTGAGAGTAGGACGCTGCCACGTCATTTTAGAAACCAGAAGTTATTACTTCTGGTTTTTTTCTATATTCAGAACCGGTTTCATATGAATATAGAAAGGGGGAACTGCGGTGCACTGGTCTTATTTCTTTCATGATGATATTGTTTTAATTATTTTCCGCCTGTGCTTTGCTTTAGTGTTATCAGGATTAATCGGTTTTGAAAGGGAGATTAAGAATCAATCGGCGGGCTTTAGGACACATATTTTGGTCGGGGTTGGTGCTTGTTTAATGATGCTGCTTTCTCTCTATGGGTTTACGGAATTTATGAGCCTTCACGAGCAGGTGAGGTTTGACCCGGCGAGGATACCTTCTTACGTTATCAGTGGAATTGGTTTTTTAGGTGCCGGGACCATTATGGTAAACGGCTTGACGATTAAAGGTCTTACAACAGCAGCGTCGATCTGGACGGTAGCAGCAATTGGATTAGTAGTCGGTGCTGGGTTATACGATGTTGCTACGTTTACCACTTTAGTCGTGCTGACAAGCTTGGCCTTTCTGAATAGAATGGAAAAACATAAAGTTAGAGGCAAGCGGAAAAACAGCTATAGCATTACCGTTCGTGGAAGTGCAAGGGTGCATCGGGTTCTGTCGGTATTTGAGGAATTTCAATTGACCATTCAAAAAGTGGAGGTCCTGTCTCTACCTGAGAGCCAAAAGAAATTGTTGGTTGAGGTAAGTCCGTCTCAGTCCTATGATCGTACACTTGTGATGGGTCGAATCAGTGAGCAGGAAGGAGTTATGAAAATGACACATTATATTTAAGGCTGTGCAGGAAAAAACTGCACGGCTTTTTGTTTTATTTGCTAACGAAAAGGGGAAACATAGTTGATGTATTTATCATAAACAATATAGTTGCGTACCAGTAAAATATGAGTATAATGAAATTAAAGTCAAAGATAGTCAAAGTCAAAAGAGGGGGAGGGAAAATGCGAAATATATCAGACATCATAGAGGAATATTTAAAGAAAACCCTCGATGAGTCCCAAACCATTGAAATTAAAAGAAGCGAAATTGCTGAGCGTTTCCAGTGTGTACCTTCGCAGATTAATTACGTGATTAAGACAAGGTTCACTGTGGAAAAGGGGTATATAGTGGAAAGTAAACGCGGAGGCGGCGGGTACATCCGGATCAGTCGGGTTCCTTATCGGAAATACGCTGATATGATCGAGGAATTGATGGATTTAATCCAACCCCGTATCTCCCAGACCCAAGCGGTGGACGTTCTGGAGCGACTTATCGATTATGAGGTCATTACAGAACGGGAAGCGAAGATCATGGAAAGCATCGTTGACCGTGATGTGCTCAAATTTTCTCTCCCTCTACGCGATGAGATAAGAGCAAGAATCATGACGGCGATGCTGTTCACCCTTAAATATAAATGCTGATTGCGGAAAGGGGAGATTCAGATGGAATGCCAGGAATGTCATCAAAGACAGGCAACCGTTCATTTGACTCAGGTAGTAAATGGGCAAAAGTCGGAGATACATGTGTGTGAAGTATGTGCGAAAGAATATGGATATGTTAATTATGGAGAAGAAAACTTTACTCTGAATGATCTTCTATCCGGACTCTTTCATTCGGATAGCCCTTCTCCATACAGCGATCAGAACAAAGCTGCACCTCAGCAGAAATCTCCATTAAAATGTTCCAACTGTGGTTTGACATATGAAGAGTTTGCAAGGATTGGCAAGTTTGGTTGCGGAAAGTGCTATACCACTTTCGGCGAACGACTGGATCCAATTTTAAGGCGGGTGCACAGTGGAAATACAAGGCATGATGGGAAGATTCCTAAAAGAGAAAGCGGCAATCTCCATTTAAAGAAAGAGATAGAAGAATACAAAGCTAATCTTCGACAATTAATTGAGCAGGAAGAATTTGAAGAGGCAGCGAAAGTTAGAGATAGGATCAGATCTTTGGAAGGGCGTCTTCATAGTGGAGAGGCAGGTGATGAGTAGATGTCGTTACAGAATTTTGTAAATGAGGCTATCAGTCCCTGGATGAAACAGGAGGGGCCGGACAGCGATATTGTGATGAGCAGCCGCATACGTCTTGCCCGGAACTTCTCCCAATATCCATTTCCGATTATTGGATCTGAAGAATCCTTAGAAGAAGTATTGGAATTCTTTCAGAAAGAGTTTCAAGAAGAGTCCTTTAGAGATTATGAAGATTTTGAAATGGTCCGGATGACGGATCTTCAGCCGGTTGAAAAAAGAGTGTTGGTTGAAAAACACTTGATCAGCCCGCATCTCGCTGAAAAATCGGACACCTCGGCTGCGTTGATTTCGCAGAACGAGCAGGTGTCGATTATGGTTAATGAAGAGGATCATATCCGCCTTCAACTTTATTTCCCTGGTTTCCAGCTGGATAAGGCGTTGGAACAGGCATCACAACTCGACGATTGGCTGGAAGAGAAAATTGATTATGCATTTGATGAGAAACGCGGGTATTTGACCGCTTGTCCGACGAATGTCGGCACCGGAATGCGGGCATCAGTTATGATGCACCTGCCGGCATTATCCATGACTCAGCAGATCAATCGTATGATTCCCGCGATCAACCAGCTTGGCTTAGTTGTCCGTGGCATCTATGGGGAAGGAAGCGAAGCACTGGGGAATATTTTTCAAATATCGAACCAGATCACGCTTGGTAAGTCGGAAGGTGACATTGTAGAAGACCTCCACAGTGTGGTAAAGCAGTTGATCGATCAAGAGCGAAGAGCGAGGGAAGTGCTTCTGAGCCGGTCAGGAATTCAACTGGAGGACCGCATTTTTCGATCCTATGGTGTTCTAACCAACAGTCGAATCATAGAGTCTAAAGAGGCAGCAAAATGTTTATCCGATTTACGGTTAGGTATCGATTTGGACTTTATCGACCACATACCACGGACGATCTTGAATGAATTGATGATTTTAACGCAGCCGGGCTTTTTGCAACAGTACGCCAAAGCCAGCTTATCTCCCGATGAACGGGATGTAAGAAGGGCGTCTCTAATCAGGGAAAGACTTCAATTAGAAAACGAAGAATAATGTTAGGAGGGAATGTCCATGATGTTTGGGCGATTTACAGAAAGAGCACAAAAAGTTTTGGCACTGGCACAAGAGGAAGCAGTACGCTTAGGTCATAATAATATCGGGACGGAACACATCCTGCTTGGTTTAGTGAGTGAAGGGGAGGGAATTGCTGCGAAAGCTCTGACAGCTCTCGGCCTTGAATCCTCCAAAATCCAACAGGAAGTGGAGAAACTGATCGGTAAAGGGGAAAAGGTATCCCAAACGATCCACTATACTCCAAGAGCTAAGAAGGTCATAGAATTGTCTATGGATGAAGCTCGTAAGCTGGGACATTCATATGTAGGGACAGAGCACATTCTCCTTGGTTTAATCCGAGAAGGAGAAGGGGTAGCGGCCCGCGTTCTTAACAACCTTGGTGTAAGCCTTAATAAAGCCCGTCAGCAAGTATTGCAGCTGCTTGGGAACAATGAGTCTACAGGCGGTCAAAATCGTCGTGGAGGCGCTTCTGGAGGACAGGCGACGAATGCGAATACACCAACCCTTGACTCCCTGGCCCGTGATTTGACGGCCATAGCTAAAGAAGGAAATATTGATCCTGTAATCGGCCGAAGCAAAGAGATTGAAAGGGTCATTCAAGTCTTGAGCCGCCGTACAAAGAACAACCCGGTGCTTGTAGGTGAACCTGGTGTTGGTAAGACGGCCATCGCAGAGGGCTTGGCTCAGCAGATTATGAACAACGAAGTACCTGAAATTCTGCGTGATAAGCGAGTCATGACGTTGGATATGGGTACAGTCGTCGCGGGAACGAAATACCGCGGGGAGTTTGAAGATCGCTTGAAAAAAGTGATGGAAGAAATCCGCCAGGCGGGTAACATCATTCTATTCATCGATGAACTCCATACATTGATCGGTGCCGGAGGAGCAGAAGGAGCCATTGATGCATCCAATATTCTGAAGCCTTCTCTTGCCCGGGGTGAACTGCAGTGTATCGGTGCGACAACCCTTGATGAGTACCGTAAATATATTGAAAAAGATGCAGCACTTGAGCGTAGATTCCAACCGATTAAGGTGGATGAACCGACGCTTGATGAGTCCATTCAAATTTTGAAAGGTCTGCGTGACCGTTATGAAGCTCACCACCGTGTGACCATTACGGATGATTCTATTGAATCAGCTGTCCGTTTCTCCGACCGGTATATCACGGACCGCTTCCTTCCGGATAAAGCGATTGATTTAATCGATGAGGCAGCTTCCAAGGTGCGCCTGCGCTCCTATACAGCGCCGCCAAATCTTAAAGAGCTGGAACAGAAGCTTGAGGAAGTCCGGAAAGAGAAAGATGCGGCTGTCCAAAGTCAGGAGTTTGAAAAAGCAGCATCCCTTCGTGATAGCGAACAGCGTTTGAGAGATGAGCTGGAGGAGACGAAGGATGAGTGGAAAGAAAAACAAGGCCAGGAGGATTCAGAGGTAACGGTAGAAGATATTGCTTCTGTCGTATCCACTTGGACCGGTGTTCCAGTTTCCAAAATGACGAAGGATGAAAGTGAGCGTCTTCTTAACCTGGAAGAAACGCTTCATAACCGAGTAATCGGTCAGGAAGAAGCGGTCAAAGCTATTTCCAAAGCGATCCGTCGTGCCCGTGCAGGGTTGAAGGATCCGAAACGCCCGATTGGTTCCTTCATATTCCTTGGACCTACCGGTGTAGGTAAAACAGAGCTTGCTCGCGCGCTGGCAGAGAGCATGTTCGGTGAAGAGGATGCCATGATTCGAATCGATATGTCGGAGTACATGGAGAAACACAGCACGTCCCGTCTTGTAGGTTCTCCTCCGGGATATGTAGGATACGATGAAGGCGGTCAGTTGACGGAGAAGGTAAGGAACAAACCATATTCTGTTGTACTTCTTGATGAAATTGAGAAGGCGCACCCGGAAGTCTTCAATATCCTGCTGCAAGTATTGGAGGACGGCCGTCTGACAGACTCTAAAGGACGTCTTGTTGATTTCCGAAATACCGTGTTGATCATGACATCCAACGTGGGTGCTTCCGAATTAAAACAAAACAAATACGTCGGCTTCTCTATGGGTGAAGCGGATCAGGATTATAAAGACATGAAGTCCAAAGTGACAGATGCTTTGAAGAAAGCGTTCCGTCCTGAATTCCTAAACCGTATTGACGAAACAATTGTTTTCCACTCCCTTGAGAAGAAGCACATGAAGGATATTGTCGTTCTTATGGCAGAAGAATTGCGTAAACGTCTGCAGGAGCAGGAGATCGACTTCACACTCTCGGATGCAGCTATCCAGCACATCGCAGATTCCGGATTCGACCCCGAATATGGGGCACGTCCATTGCGCCGTGCTATACAGAAGAATGTCGAAGATCTTCTATCAGAGGAATTGCTTAAAGAGAATATCGCTAAAGGTCAAAAAGTTAAAATTGATCTGGATGAAAACAAGAATTATGTGGTGCATACACAACAAGAATCCACAAATTAACAAGATTTCATCCGGTAAAAGAATCGGAAGGTGTTTGCCTTCCGATTTTTTTCTTATTTAGGTATGATTTCAGTAAGCGATATTTAATATAAATGATATGGATGTGAAACTTATTCACATGTTTTTTCGTATAAAATGAAGGATAGGAGAGATCATCTTGGCAAAAAGAAAAACAAAGTTCGTTTGCCAGGAATGTGGTTATGAAACACCGAAATGGATGGGGAAATGTCCGGGGTGTAATCAGTGGAATACGTTGGTGGAAGAGACGTCTGCTCCGGCAGGAAACTCTCGGCACGTATTTCAGACAAGTTCCACTTCCGCAATGACGAAGCCAGAAAGAATCACACAGATAAAATCACAGAAGGAACCACGCCTCCCGACAAGCATGCCGGAGTTCAACAGAGTGCTCGGCGGCGGAATCGTGGCCGGATCATTAGTTTTAATCGGCGGGGATCCGGGTATCGGGAAGTCAACCTTACTGCTTCAAGTATCTGCTCAGATTGCAAAGAAAGATTTTCCGGTTTTATATATATCAGGAGAAGAATCCTCCAGGCAGACTAAACTCAGGGCCGAACGCCTTGGGGTCATGTCGGATGAACTGTATGTCCTGCCCGAGACGAACCTGCAAGATGTACTGAATCAAATAGATCAGATTGAACCTAAATTTGTAGTGATCGATTCCATTCAGACGATTTTCAAGGAAGATATAACCTCTGCCCCTGGTAGTGTGGCGCAGGTGAGAGAATGTACCAGTCACTTGATGCGAATTGCGAAAACGAAAGGTATTCCGATTTTCATTGTTGGACATGTTACTAAAGAAGGGTCCATTGCCGGCCCTCGTTTACTGGAACATATGGTGGATGCAGTTCTTTATTTTGAGGGAGAGCGGCACCACACTTTCCGTATTCTCCGCAGTGTTAAAAACCGCTTCGGAAGTACACATGAAATGGGTATCTTTGAGATGAAGGAGAAAGGGCTGGAAGAAGTACTTAATCCGTCGGAGATTTTCCTTGAAGAACGTTCTCAGGGAGCGGCAGGCTCTATTGTTGTAGCTTCAATGGAGGGGACAAGGCCGGTGCTGGTAGAGATTCAGGCGCTCATATCCCCGACAGCCTACGGAAACCCCAGAAGGATGGCAACCGGTCTTGACACGAACAGAGTCCCTCTGCTGATGGCTGTGCTCGAGAAACGAGCAGGACTGTTGCTGCAGAATCAGGATGCGTACGTAAAGGTGGCGGGTGGTGTGAAGCTGGATGAGCCTGCAATCGACTTAGCTGTTGCGTTAAGTATCGCATCGAGCTTTCGCAACAAAGTCTCAAACGGTGACGATGTCGTTGTTGGAGAAGTCGGATTGACAGGAGAAATACGGCGGGTTTCCCGTATTGAACAGCGCGTACAGGAAGCGGCTAAACTCGGTTTCAAACGGGCCATCATACCTAAGAAAAATATGGACGGATGGACTCCACCTTCACAAATTGAAGTCATCGGGGTAAGTACAGTACAGGAAGCAATGAAGGTTACATTGGGGGAATCCTAAATGGAATGGCATGAGATGAAAGAAAACGGTATAGGAGAAATTCTCAAGCTTGTGGCACCGGGGACACCGCTCCGGGACGGAATAGACAACGTCCTTCGCGCAAATACCGGAGGGCTTATCGTTTTAGGGTATGGAGAGAGAATAAGGGATCTTGTAGATGGTGGATTCCATATTCAATCCGACTTTACACCGGCTCACCTCTATGAACTCGCCAAAATGGATGGTGCGCTCATTCTGAATGATGAGGGTACAAAAATATTGTACGCGAACGCTCAGTTGATGCCTGACCCTGATATTGTATCGACTGAAACGGGAATGCGCCACCGCACTGCGGAGCGGGTGGCAAAGCAGACAGGAGCGCTCGTTATCGCCATTTCCCAGCGGCGTAATGTTATCACCCTGTATAAAGGGTCCCACCGCTATTCCTTAAAAGAAATCGGCGTCATTTTAACAAAGGCGAACCAGGCGATCCAAACGCTTGAGAAGTATAAGAATGTCCTTGACCAGAGCACGACAAACCTCGGTGCGTTGGAGTTTGAGAATATGGTCTCTTTTTCTGAGGTCGTTCAAGTCGTATCAAGAGTGGAGATGGTCCTGCGTACAAAGACGGAGATTTTGAATTATGTGAATGAATTAGGAACAGAGGGCCGTTTAATCCAACTGCAGCTGACCGAATTAGTTTCCAATATTGAGGAAGAGGCAGCGCTGCTGCTCAGGGATTACAGCAAGCGTCCGGATTACGAACCTTATTATATTTTGAAGAAGATGCAGGAAACGACGAACACAGAGTTATTGTCGGATGAACAAGTGCTTAAGCTGCTTGGCTATTCGACAAACACGAAAATGTCTGATGCCATTCATCCACGTGGTTACCGGATTCTTCATCGAATTCCACGCCTCCCATCCCTTATCATCGATCATCTTGTCGAGAAGTTCGGCATTTTAGAAGATCTCATACAGGCTTCACCTAAACAACTGGTGGAAGTGGATGGCGTAGGAGAAGTAAGAGCTATGAAGATCCGGGATGGTCTGGACCGCATACAGGAACAATTGTTCGTAGACCGACATATTTAAGAAAATTGACTTATTTATCTAATTTATGGTATGATTATACATTTGCAAATTGACTTATATTGGAAGTTGTGCTAAGTTAAGTACCATCATTCCTTGATAAAAGGGTTAATGGTTGTAAGGTTTGGTCATACTGTGATTGAGGGGGTGAAGGAAAGTGCTTAAGCGTATCGTGCAGTTATTTATAGTTATAACTGGTGGAACAATCGGTTACCTCTATCTTCCGGATTTGTTTAAATTGACAGGTCTTACTTGGCCTACTCTGATTCAGTCTGTTTTAGGGGCCGTACTAGGAGCACTTATTTTATTTTTAATTACTTTTTGGGTCGTGGATTATATTGTCGACTTTATCAGATGGGTGGAAGATTCACTCGTACGGGCGCCTGTGGCTGATCTGCTTTTTGGCAGCCTGGGTCTGATCATCGGGCTGATTGTTGCTTATCTGATTAATGTATTTGTACAGGATATCCAGATTCAAGTAGTAAGTCAGGTCGTTCCTATCTTCCTGACGATCCTTCTTGGTTATTTAGGTTTCCAGGTAGGATTCAAGCGTAAAGACGAGTTTTTGAATTTGTTGTCGAAGAAAGACAAGCAGGGCGCTACGGATTCGTCGGACGAAGCAAACAAGGCGGAAGTGGATGCCTCGTTAATACCGAAAGATAAAATTCTCGATACCAGTGTCATTATTGACGGCCGGATCGCAGACATTTGCGAAACTCATTTTTTGGAAGGTACGATTGTTATTCCTCAATTCGTTCTGGAAGAATTGCAGCATATAGCTGATTCTTCGGATGGATTAAAGAGAAACAGAGGTCGCAGAGGTCTTGATATCCTGAATCGACTTCAGAAGGATCTACCTGTAAATGTTGAGATTTATGAAGGAGATTTCGAAGAGATTCAAGAGGTGGACAGCAAGCTTGTTAAGCTGGCAAAAGTCATGAATGGAATCGTCGTTACGAATGATTTCAACTTGAACAAAGTGTGTGAGTTTCAAAATGTTCAAGTGTTGAATATTAATGATTTAGCTAACGCTGTTAAACCTGTCGTTCTTCCTGGAGAAGAGATGTCCATTCAAGTGATTAAAGACGGAAAAGAACAGAATCAAGGTGTCGCCTACTTAGATGATGGCACTATGATTGTTGTAGAAGAAGGAAAAGAGTATATCGGGAAAACTATTGAAGTCGTTGTCACAAGTGTGCTGCAGACTTCTGCCGGACGAATGATTTTTGCGAAGCCGAAATCACTTGAAAAAGCACTTTAAAAACGGTATAAACAAATAAGTAAGACAAAAGTGATAACCAGTGTGTTATCGCTTTTGTTGTTTTATAAGGAAGTAAGTGATCCGAGTTTAATTTAATGTAGGGTGGATGTTATGACGAACTATACAGCTATTATACTTGCCGCCGGTCAAGGGAAGCGGATGCTTGCCGGACGAAACAAACAGTTCCTCACGATAGGCTCCAAACCGCTGATCCGTCACACTATTTCTGTTTTTGAGCAGGATGCATGGTGTGAAGAGATCATTTTGGTGACAAATGAACGTGAGCGCTCAGAAATGGAGAAGATGTTTGCAGAGCACCCTGTGGAAAAAGAAATGACCATGGTTAATGGGGGAGCGGAAAGGCAGGACAGTGTGTACGAAGGTCTGAAAGCCGTCCGCAATCCATCTATTCCTGTTTTCATTCATGATGGGGCGCGTCCATTTGTTTCTGAAACGAATCTGCATGAACTGGCAGAGACGGTACGTGTAGAGCAGGCGGCTTTGTTGGCTGTTCCTGTGACAGATACTATTAAGCAAAAGCGTGATAACGGTTTGACTACACTTGATCGAAAATACTTGTGGGCGGCACAGACGCCTCAGGCATTTTCCTATGAGTGGATTAAAGACGCGCATGACCAAGCAAAGGAACGTGGATACTACGGAACAGACGATGCTTCTTTGGTAGAGGAGACAGGGCGGGATGTTGTAATTGTCCAGGGAAGTTACGATAATTTCAAGCTGACGACACCGGAAGACTTACATAAAGCGGAGTCTTACATCCAAAAACAATTACAAAGAAAGGCAGATGAACCTGCTATGTTTCGAATCGGTCAAGGGTACGATGTTCACCAACTGACGGAAGGCCGTCCTTGTATAATCGGAGGGATCGACATTCCCCATGAGAAAGGTCTGCTCGGGCATTCCGACGCAGATGTTCTTCTTCATACGATTGCAGATGCTTGCTTAGGTGCGATTGGAGAAGGAGATATCGGCAAGCATTTTCCGGATACGGATCCTGAATTTAAGGATGCTGATTCCGGTAAATTGTTGCAGCATGTCTGGAATATTTGCAGAGATCGGGGCTACGAGCTCGGTAATATGGACTGCACGGTCATTGCGCAATCTCCTAAAATGGCTCCATATATCGAGGAGATCCGAAGTAATATTGCGTCTCTTCTCGAAACGGATAAGGCTAAGATTAATGTGAAAGCGACAACGACAGAGAAGCTTGGTTTTACAGGACGGGAAGAAGGAATTGCCGCCCAAGCTGTTGTTTTATTGCAAGAAATTCGGCAAGATTAGTCGAAAAATGATAAAATAAGTCAAGGAAATAGAGCGGAAGTAAGAAAGGAGAACAATTATGTCAAATGAAGTACGTGTGCGTTATGCGCCGAGCCCTACAGGTTTTCTTCACATCGGTAATGCGAGGACAGCCTTGTTTAATTATTTATACGCAAGAAATGCGGGTGGTAAAGTTGTCATCCGTATTGAAGATACAGACGAGAAGCGAAACGTAGAAGGTGGAGAAGAAAGTCAGCTTAACTATTTAAAATGGTTGGGCTTGGATTGGGATGAGAGCCCGGATAAGGGCGGAGAGTATGGTCCTTACCGTCAAATGGAGCGTCTGGATATTTACCAGAAGTATATTGATGAGCTTCTGGAGCGCGACCTTGCTTATAAGTGCTATATGACTGCGGAAGAGCTTGAGCAGGAACGAGAAGCGCAGATGGCGCGTGGAGAAGCCCCGAAATATTCTGGAGCACACCGTAATTTAACGGCTGAGCAAATAGCAGAATTTGAAGCCGAAGGACGCGAACCAAGTATTCGTATCCGTGTACCTGAAAACCATTCCTACACGTTCAACGATATCGTACGCGGCGACATTACGTTCGATTCCAGTGATTTCGGTGATTGGGTTATCGTGAAGAAGAACGGTATCCCTACGTATAATTTCGCTGTAGCGATTGATGACTATCTAATGAAGATTACTCATGTACTGCGCGGGGAAGAGCACATCTCCAACACACCTAAGCAGATGATGGTATATGAAGCGTTTGGATGGGAGCCGCCGAAGTTCGGACACATGACGCTTATCCTTAACGAAGAGCGTAAGAAACTGAGTAAGCGGGATCAGCATATCCTCCAGTTCATCGAGCAGTATAAGAATCTTGGCTATCTGCCGGAAGCGCTGTTCAACTTCATCACGCTTCTTGGTTGGTCCCCTGTCGGTGAAGAAGAGATCTTCACACAAGAGCAGCTGATTGAAATCTTTGACGCGGAACGTCTGACTACGTCCCCGGCTGTTTTTGATCCAGCTAAGCTGAAGTGGATGAATAACCAGTATATTAAAGCTTCGGATCTGGATAAGGTCGTTGAACTTTCTCTTCCTCATTTGGTTGAAGCAGGACGTTTCCCGGAAACGATGACAGAAGAGCAGCAGGAATGGGCACGTGAGCTTATTTCCCTATACCACGAGCAGCTGAACTACGGTGCTGAAATTGTGGAATTGACGGATCTGTTCTTCAAGCAGGAAATTCAATATGACGAAGCTGCGATGGAAGTACTGGAAGGCGAACAAGTTCCGGAGGTATTGGAAACATTCAAGAAGAACCTTCAGCAATTGGACGAGTTCACTCCGGATAACATCAAAGCTCAAATCAAAGCCGTTCAGAAAGAGACCGGCCATAAAGGCAAGAAACTGTTTATGCCTGTTCGCGTGGCAACTACAGGTCAAACTCACGGCCCCGAGCTTCCTAACGCGATCCACCTGCTCGGTTTAGAGACTGTCACAGTACGTCTTGATGATGTACTAAATAAATTGCAGGCTTAATTTATTCACAAGCAGAAGATATTATCATATAGTAGAGTTACCTATACGAAACGTTGATGAGGAGAAGTAAAGGGCTGTCTGCTTACCCAGAGAGAATCACCTAGGCTGGAAGTGATTTTGGGCGGCACCCTGGAAATGCACCTCGGAGTCTCCGGTTGAAAAAAAGTAGGCCGGAGCGGTTCCCTTCCGTTATCGAGGATGAAGTGGGGGAAATTATTTTCCCCAAGCAGAGTGGAACCACGCGGGAAGCGTCTCTGTGCCCAAGGCACAGAGACGCTTTTTTTATTCTCCGCCTCTGCGCAAGAAAAAGGAGGGAAGCAAGTATGGGGCTTTTTAAAATGTTCAAGGAAGATGTCGATGTAGTGTTCGATCAGGACCCTGCTGCTCGTTCGTATCTGGAAGTTATTCTTACGTATTCCGGTCTGCATGCTATTTGGGCACATCGGGTGGCCCATGCTTGTCATAAGAGGAAATTCTTTTTTCTCGCACGTCTGATCTCTCAGTTCAGCCGTTTTTTTACAGGGATTGAAATCCACCCGGGAGCAAAAATCGGCCGCCGGTTTTTTATAGACCATGGGATGGGAGTCGTCATCGGAGAGACATGTGAGATCGGGGATAACGTAACCATCTTCCAAGGGGTCACCCTAGGTGGTACAGGAAAAGAGAAGGGAAAGCGTCACCCGACTCTGCTTGATAATTCTCTTGTTGCCACAGGTGCAAAAGTGCTTGGTTCTATTACAATCGGGGAACACTCTAAAGTAGGAGCAGGATCCGTCGTTCTGCATGATGTACCAAATAACTCAACCGTCGTCGGTATTCCGGGACACGTCGTCGTACAGGATGGCAAGAAGGTACAGAAAAAAGACTTGGACCACCACAAAATGCCGGATCCTGTTTACGACCGGCTGAACCAGTTGGAAAAGCAGATCGAGGAACTACAGAAGGAATTGAAAGAAGCAAAAGGAGTGAAGCATCATGACTATTAAAATATATAATACCTTGACTCGGAATAAAGAAGTCTTTCAGCCGTTGGAAGAAGGAAAGGTGAAGATGTATGTGTGCGGCCCGACCGTATATAATTACATCCACATTGGGAATGCCCGTCCTGCCATCGTGTTCGATACCGTCCGCAGATATTTCGAATACCGCGGCTACGATGTCCATTATGTACTGAACTTCACAGATGTCGACGATAAATTGATCAAAGCTTCCAAAGAGATGGGCGAAGGTGTGACAGAGATTGCCAATCGTTTCGTCCAGGCTTATAAAGAAGATGTTGCAGCCCTTGGCGTCAAAGAAGCGGTCGATCACCCCCGCGTGACAGAAAACATGGAAGAAATCATCGGATTTGTCCAAGGGTTAGTGGAGAAAGGTTATGCCTATGAAGCAGGAGGAGATGTTTACTTCCGTACACGTGCCTTCGATAATTATGGGAAATTGTCTCAGCAATCAATCAATGAGCTGCAGTCCGGTGCCCGGATCGAGGTTGGTGATAAGAAAGAAGACCCGCTGGACTTCACGTTATGGAAACAGGCCAAGGACGGAGAAATTTCCTGGAAGAGCCCGTGGGGAGAAGGACGCCCGGGCTGGCACATCGAGTGCTCTGCTATGGCGAAGAAATACCTTGGAGACACGATAGATATCCATGCCGGGGGTCAGGATTTGACATTCCCTCACCACGAAAACGAAATCGCACAGTCGGAAGCTCACAACGGGGAAGATTTCGCTCGTTATTGGATGCACAATGGATATATCAACATTGATAATGAGAAGATGTCTAAATCTCTCGGTAACTTTATCCTTGCTCATGATCTTGTAAAGCAACACGATCCACAGGTTATCCGCTTCTTCATGTTGAGTGTCCAATACCGTCATCCAATTAACTTCAGCAATGAGCTTCTGAAGGGCGCCAAAAGCAGTTTTGAGCGGATAAAGAATGCGTATGAGAATCTAAAACACCGTAAAGATACCAGCGTGAGCCTTCAGGAAGATACACAGCCGTGGCTGGATAAAGTAAAAGGCTTTAAAGAGCAGTTTATTAAAGAAATGGACGATGACTTTAACACAGCCAATGCGATTTCTGTTTTGTTCGACATGACCAAGGCTGCGAATCTTTACCTGCAGGAGAAGCAGACACATGAAGATGTTTTGAATGTGTTCATCCAAACGTTTGAGGAACTGACAAGTGTTTTGGGACTGTCCCTTGAGGTTAAAGAAGAATTACTGGATGAAGAGGTCGATGCTTTAATCGCAGAGCGTAAACAAGCCCGTAAAGACCGCAACTTTGAGCGTGCCGATCAGATCCGTGATGAACTGAAAGCCAGGAACATCATCTTGGAGGACACTTCCCAAGGTACACGCTGGAAGCGAGGGTGACACATGGAACGCACCGACGTGAAACAGATGAAGAGTCTCGCCCTCGCTTATATGGGCGATTCTGTTTATGAATTGTATGTCCGAGAGTACCTATTGGATAAAGGGGAAGTGCAGCCGCAGCACCTCCACAAGGCAGCTGTTCGTTTTGTCTCTGCTGTGTCCCAGGCTCAGTCCGTACGAGCCTGGCAGGAGGCAGAAATACTGACGGAAGAAGAAGAGGGTGTCCTTCGCAGGGGCAGGAATGCGAAATCCGGCTCTGTGCCTAAGAGTACCAATGTGCAAACCTATCGTTATTCGACCGCATTTGAAGCGGTGTTGGGATTTTTATATTTATCCGGTCAGAAACAAAGGCTGGAAGAGTTGGTGCACTATGCTATTAGAGAAGTGGAAGAAAGGAGTGGAGACGAATGAACGGAGAATGGATTATAGGCAAGAATGCTGTACAGGAGGCGATAAGATCCGGACGCTCGATCAACAAAGTCATGGTATCGGATCAGTTACAGTATCAGGCATTTAAAAAGGTAGAGCAGCTGGCGAAGGAACAGGGGGTCCTCGTCCAGAAAGTTCCGAAGAAGAAACTGGATCAGCTTGTAGAAGGAACGCACCAAGGTGTTATCGCTTCTGTGGCTGCTTATGAATACAGTGATTTGGAAGATTTATTCGCTAAAGCGGAAGAAAAGGGAGAAGCGCCTTTTTTCATCATATGTGATGAAATTGAAGACCCGCACAACCTTGGTTCGATATTAAGGACGGCAGACGCAGCAGGAGCGCACGGAGTCATCATTCCGAAGCGGAGGTCCGTCGCTCTTACTGCTACAGTTGCAAAGACGTCTACAGGAGCGATCGAGTACATTCCTGTAGCGAGAGTGACCAACCTGGCTAGAACGATAGATGAATTGAAGGAGCGCTTTGTCTGGGTTGTCGGAACAGATGCGGAAGGTACAGAAGACTATCGACAGCTGGATGGCCGGATGCCGCTGGCGCTTGTGATTGGAAGTGAAGGCCGCGGAATGAGTCGATTGACGAAAGAAAAATGTGATTGGACTGTCAGTCTCCCTATGGCCGGACAGGTCACTTCCCTTAATGCCTCAGTAGCAGCCTCCCTTCTCATGTATGAAGTATTCAGGAAGCGTCACCCTGTCGGTGAGTGACAATGAATGTATTAATTGTAGACGGATATAACATGATCGGGGCCTGGCCGGAACTGGTGAAATTAAAGGAGAAAGATCTCGGGCAAGCACGGGATCTTCTCATAGAGATGATGGCAGAATACCAATCCTATACAGGGGATCGTATCATGATCGTCTTTGATGCCTACCATGTCCGGGGACTTGAGAAGAAGCAGCAGAACTACAAAGTGGAAGTCCTTTTCACTAAGGAGAATGAAACGGCAGACGAGCGGATCGAGAAGCTTGCCGGTGAATTGAATGACGTGCGGACACAGGTGTACGTGGCTACATCCGATTATGCAGAGCAGCGGACCATCTTCGGTCAGGGAGCTTTTCGGAAGTCTGCGAGAGAGCTTTACATCGAAGTAAAGAACATTGAGAACCAGATCGAAAAGGACGTAGAAACCCACAATCAGCTTCACTATCAATCTAAAATTCCGATAAACAAAGAGGTGCGGGAATTGTTTGAGAAGTGGCGCCGAGGAGATAAATAATTCTGACAACTTGTTGACGCTTTTCAAACGCTTACTGTATAATATTTCTATATATTGAGATAGCACGGTCGGAGGGATCCTGTGTGAGCATCTTACAAACGGAGAAAAGCACCAATGAGTTGGATCTTAGTAAGCTTGATGATGAAGCAGTCGTAGAACGAATTAATCAGGGACAGGTTCAGGCACTTGATTATTTGATTAACAAGTATAAGAATTTCGTACGCGCCAAAGCCCGCACTTATTTCTTAATCGGGGCTGACCGGGAAGATATTGTTCAAGAAGGAATGATCGGCCTTTATAAGGCTATTCGTGATTATCGAGAAGGAAAACTGTCGTCTTTCAAAGCATTCGCTGAACTGTGTGTCACCCGTCAAATCATTACTGCTATTAAAACCGCCACTAGACAGAAACACATCCCTTTAAACTCCTATGTTTCGCTGGACAAGCCTATCTACGATGAAGAGTCAGACCGTACGCTCCTTGACGTCATCGCAGGTTCAAAAGCAATCGATCCCCAGGAATTGATTGTCAATAAAGAGAAGTTTTCAGATATGGAAGAGAAGATGTCCGAACTTCTCAGCGATCTTGAAAAGCAGGTGCTGACCCTTTATTTGGACGGTCAGTCCTATCAAGAGATTTCCGAGGAATTGAGGCGTCATGTCAAATCGATCGATAACGCTCTGCAACGCGTGAAGCGGAAGCTCGAAAAGTATCTGGAAATCAATGAAATCACACTTTGAACCCACATTGACAGTCTATGGGAAGAGTGCTACATTAATTTAGTATTATACCTCGATGATTTGAGGTGACAGAGAAGTGCGTAAGAAAGTAATATTAGCCTGCACACAATGTTTAATTCGAAATTACAGTTCATATACAAATCGTTCCAACCAATCCGAACGTCTGGAGGTCCGCAAGTTCTGCAAGAACTGCGGATCCCACACCCTGCACCGGGAGACGAAGTAGATCAGGAAGCCAGTCGGCACAAGTTTGGGGGGTATTACAGCATGTTTAAGTTCTTCAAGAACGTAGCGCGTGAGATGAAAAAGGTCAGTTGGCCGAAGGGGCAGGAACTGACCAGGTACACGATTACCGTACTATTCACCGTCGTCTTCGTAGCTTTGTTCTTTGCTATTGTAGATCTTGGGATCTCCCAAGTGCTTGAACTCATCGCTAAGGAATAGTAGAGTTAATTTTATGCTATAATAGAGATAGACTTACAAAAAACCCGTTCCGCGGGTTTTTTCATGTTGGAAAGAATTTCGATTAACTAAAGCATAAGGGAGGGAAGGGCAAGCACTTGTCCTGCGATAATGGAAAAAAGATGGTATGTTGTTCACACCTATTCAGGTTATGAGAACAAAGTAAAGACCAACCTCGAGAAGCGCGTAGAGTCTATGGGGATGGAAGATAAGATTTTTCGTGTTCTTGTCCCGGAGGACGAAGAGGCGGAAATTAAAAACGGCAAGAAGAAGATTGCCAAAAAGAAAGTTTTCCCAGGATACGTTTTAGCGGAGATGGTAATGACGGATGATTCTTGGTACGTTGTCCGTAACACTCCCGGCGTGACGGGGTTTGTCGGATCTACCGGCTCTGGTTCTAAACCGACCCCTCTCTTACCGGAAGAAGTGGATACGGTGCTTAAGCGTATGGGCATGAAGGAACAGCCGAAGGCAGACATTGATTTCGAAGTGAAAGAAAGTGTTACTGTTACCGACGGACCGTTCGCAAACTTCACTGGTACCATTGAGAATATTGACTTGGACAAACAGAAAGTCAAGGTCCATGTCAACATGTTCGGCCGCGAAACTCCGGTCGAATTGGACTTCACTCAGATTGAAAAATTATAAAAAAACAATCCTCCCCTTGCATATCCGGCACAAAGATGCTAGAATTTTTATGTTCTATATGCGCCCCATAGATGAGGGGCTATTGCTTAACGCAATGGAGTGGGAGGGGTAGAACCCTATTACCACATCACGGACTTTAAGGAGGTGTGTCTCGTGGCTAAAAAAGTTATTAATGTTGTAAAGCTTCAGATCCCTGCAGGAAAAGCTAACCCAGCGCCACCAGTAGGACCGGCACTAGGTCAAGCAGGTATTAATATCATGGGCTTCTGTAAAGAGTTCAACGCTCGTACGCAGGACCAAGCTGGTATGATCATTCCAGTAGAAATCTCGGTTTATGAGGACCGTTCCTTTACATTCGTTACTAAAACTCCACCTGCTGCTGTTCTTCTTAAGAAAGCGGCTGGAATTGAGTCAGGTTCCGGTGAACCAAACCGTAACAAAGTAGCTTCTGTCAAACGCGATCAAGTTCGCGAAATCGCAGAAACGAAAATGCCTGATTTGAACGCTGCTGACGTGGAAGCTGCAATGCGTATGGTCGAAGGTACTGCGCGCAGCATGGGAATCACAATCGAAGATTAATCCCACAGCGTCATTTGGAGATAGGAAAAGGTTGCGGAAATGGAGCTAGTGTCTCTTTCGCAACCTTTATTCGTGGGAGGAAAATCCGTTAAAACCACAACGAGGAGGAAATTTTAAAATGGCTAAGAAAACGAAAAAGCAACAAGAGCTTCTAAAGCTTGTTGATCGTACAAAAGCTTATGATGTGCAGGAAGCCATCAAGCTAGTAAAAGAAACAGCAAAAGCTAACTTTGATGAAACAATCGAAGCAGCTTTCCGTCTTGGGGTTGACCCTAAGAAAGCAGACCAGCAGATCCGTGGAGCAATGGTACTTCCACACGGTACTGGTAAATCTCAGCGTGTGCTTGTTTTCGCTAAAGGTGATAAAGCGAAAGAAGCAGAAGCTGCAGGTGCAGACTACGTAGGTGAGCAGGACCTCATCAACAAAATCAACCAAGGCTGGTTCGATTTTGATGTTGTTGTTGCAACTCCTGACATGATGGCTGAAGTTGGTAAGCTTGGTCGTGTACTAGGACCAAAAGGTCTTATGCCGAACCCTAAAACAGGTACAGTAACGTTTGAAGTTGAGAAAGCAGTAAACGAAATCAAAGCTGGTAAAGTAGAATACCGCGTTGATAAAGCTGCTAACATCCATGTTCCGATCGGAAAAGCTTCTTTCGATCAAGAGAAACTGGCTGAGAACTTCACAGCGATTACAGAAACTCTTGTGAAAGCTAAACCACAAGCATCTAAAGGAACTTACATGCGTAACGCAGCTGTTTCATCAACAATGGGTCCTGGGATCAAAGTTGATGTTACTGGGTTCTCTAAGTAATATAATTTAGTGTTGACTTTCCGTTTCTGATTGGTTACAATTAGTGACGTTGTATAAATGAATACGTTATACCGTAGACAGCAGGTGCGGCTTCCGCTTAATTTCCTGCCGAGGTGTGTGTGAATATAAATAGAGCAGCGCAGACTGCCCTGCTCTATGATTCGTACCTCCATGTCTACATGGGGGTGCTTTTTTATGAACAAAACCTTTGGACGGTATGATGATAAGTCAATAGGAGGTGGAACCGATGAGCAGTGTTATCGAGCAAAAGCAGCAAATTGTATCTGACTTAGCTGACAAGTTCCGTAGCAGTAAGTCTGCCGTAATGGTAGATTACCGCGGTCTTGACGTAGCGGAAGTTACAGAGCTTCGTAAACAGCTTCGTGAAGCAGGCGTAGAGTTCAAAGTGTACAAAAACACAATGACTCGCCGTGCTGCGGCAGAAGTAGAGCTTTCTGGTCTTGACGAAGTGCTTCAAGGACCTACAGCCTTGGCCTTCCATGAAGAAGATGCAGTAGCTCCGGCTAAAATTCTTAACAACTTCGCTAAGGATCACGAAAACCTTGAAATTAAAGGTGGCGTAGTTGAAGGACAAGTTGCAACTCTTGAGCAAATCCAAGAACTTGCAAACCTTCCAAACTACGAAGGTCTTGTATCTATGTTCCTAAGCGTACTACAAGCACCTATCCGCAACTTCGCTTATGCTACAAAAGCAGTGGCGGAGCAAAAAGAGGAAGAAAGCGCGTAAGTTCGCGTTCGTTTAAAACTATAACCATAAAAACTAAGGAGGAAATTTCTCATGTCTAACGAACAAATTATCGAAGCGATTAAAGAAATGTCTGTTCTTGAGCTTAACGACCTAGTTAAAGCGATTGAAGAAGAATTTGGTGTATCTGCTGCAGCTCCAGTTGCTGTTGGTGGACCAGCTGCAGGTGGCGAAGCTGCTGAAGAGCAAACAGAATTCAGCGTAGTGCTTGAATCTGCAGGAAGCTCTAAAATCAAAGTGGTTAAAGCAGTACGCGAAATCACTGGTCTTGGTCTTAAAGACGCTAAAGAACTAGTTGACGGTGCTCCAAACCCAATCAAAGAAGGCGTTTCTAAAGAAGAAGCTGAAGAAATGAAATCTCAGCTTGAAGAAGCAGGCGCTACTGTAGAACTTAAGTAAGATATCTTTTTAAAGTAAAGCTCGCTGACTATCGGCGGGCTTTCTTTTTCTTAATAGATCAAAAAAGAAGGTGTTCGGATTATGTCGGAACATTACTATTCCAAGAAGACATCTGCTGCAAGTGAAGAAAGATCGTGGACTTTTCAATTGAAGGGCCATACATTTACGTTCACAACAGACCGCGCCGTTTTCTCTAAAGGCGAGGTGGATTTCGGTTCGCGCGTATTGATTGATTCCTTTCGTGCGCCGGAAGCAGAAGGAGATTTTCTTGACTTAGGCTGTGGATATGGGCCGATTGGTATGTCCTTGGCTAAACACTATCCGGATCGTCACGTATGGATGGTGGATGTGAACGAACGGGCTTTGAATCTGGCGGAAAGAAACGCGGCGGCAAACGGCATCGCGAATGTAACTGTAAAAGAAAGTGATCGGATGCAGGCGGTGAAAGACCATCGTTTTGCGGCTGTTCTTACTAATCCTCCCATTCGTGCCGGGAAGGAAGTCGTTCACTCTATGTTTGAGGAAGCTGGACAATCCTTGGTAGACCAAGGAGAACTCTGGGTCGTCATACAAAAGAAACAAGGAGCCCCATCAGCGAAAGCCAAGATGGAGGAACTGTTCGGTAACGTGGAAATAGTAGAGAAACAGAAAGGATACTTTATCCTTAAGTCTAAAAAGATTGACTAGCTTGTCCGGTTGTGCTAGTATTGAAAAATGCCAATATATCTGAACGCTGTCAAGTCTTTTTTGCATTTTCTTGTATAAAAAGATGATAGTTGGTCAGAATGGTAAAATCGAACACTGAAAGTAAATGAGGTTTTTATGTATGAAAAGCCTTTTTCTTTTTTGTCTAACGTTAGAGAGAAATGAAGAATCACCATTTGCTATAAGGCGAATGTTTAAATAGCGCTTGTGGCAAGATCAACCGCAAGCCTGTTCGGCATGTCTTGCCGGACCCTTTTTTCGTTATTAAAATGCTTGATTTGAGGGGTGAATCAGTTGACAGGTCAACTAGTTCAGTATGGACGACACCGCCAGCGCAGAAGTTATGCACGTATTAGTGAAGTATTGGAATTGCCTAACTTGATTGAGATTCAAACGGCTTCCTATGAGTGGTTCATGGAAGAAGGTTTGAAAGAGATGTTCCAGGACATTTCGCCAATTGAAGATTTCACCGGTAATCTTTCACTTGAATTCGTAGACTACAGCCTTGGCGAACCAAAGTATCCAGTCGATGAGTCAAAGGATCGCGACGTAACATATAACGCACCGCTTCGTGTGAAAGTACGTCTTCTAAATAATGAGACGGGTGAAGTGAAAGAGCAGGAAGTATTCATGGGTGATTTCCCATTGATGACAGACACAGGTACCTTTGTAATCAACGGTGCGGAACGTGTCATCGTATCCCAGCTTGTTCGTTCTCCGAGTGTATATTTCAATAAGAAGATTGATAAGAACGGTAAGCGTGGTTATACCGCTACGGTCATTCCTAACCGTGGAGCATGGTTAGAGTTTGAAACAGATGCCAAAGACGTCGTACACGTCCGCATCGACCGTACGCGTAAGCTTCCTATCACAGTGCTCCTTCGTGCTCTAGGATTCGGTACCGATCAAGAGATCATCGATTTGATCGGAGATAATGAGTACCTGAAGAACACGCTTGAAAAAGACAATACGGAAACGACAGAGAAAGCTTTGCTTGAGATATACGAGCGTCTGCGTCCCGGCGAGCCGCCGACCGTAGAAAATGCTAAAAGTCTCCTTGTCTCTCGTTTCTTTGATCCGAAACGCTATGATCTAGCTAGAGTCGGAAGATATAAAATGAACAAGAAGCTTCATATTAAGGATCGTTTGTTTAACCAAACCCTTGCTGAAACATTAGTGGATGAGGAAACAGGGGAAGTTATTGCGGAGAAGGGTGACAAGATTGACCGCCGTCTTCTTAACAAACTGATTCCATTGTTTGATGATGCAGAAGGTACATTGAGCGAGGAAACTCTTGAGCCTGTAGACGGCGTTCTTGAGGACCCGATTCAAGTCCAATCTGTAAAAATTGTAGACCCGACGGATCCGGAAGGGGAACGTTCTATCAACGTTATCGGTAATGCGAACATCGACCGCGACGTTAAGAACATCACTCCGGCTGACATCTTGTCTTCTATCAGTTATTTCTTTAACCTGCTTCATGATGTTGGTGGCACGGACGATATTGACCACCTTGGTAACCGTCGTCTGCGTTCTGTAGGAGAACTTCTTCAGAACCAGTTCCGAATCGGGCTTTCCCGTATGGAGCGTGTGGTACGTGAGCGTATGTCCATTCAGGATACATCATCCATCACACCACAACAGCTGATCAATATCCGTCCGGTTATTGCATCCATTAAAGAGTTCTTCGGAAGCTCCCAACTATCCCAGTTTATGGACCAAACCAACCCGTTAGCAGAATTGACTCACAAACGTCGTCTATCTGCGCTTGGACCGGGTGGTTTAACACGTGAACGTGCAGGATTCGAAGTTCGTGACGTACACTACTCCCACTATGGCCGTATGTGTCCGATCGAAACTCCTGAGGGACCGAACATCGGTTTGATCAACTCCTTGTCTTCTTATGCGAAGGTAAACGAATTCGGCTTTATTGAAACACCATATCGCCGTGTGGATCCGGATACGAACAAAGTAACCGACCAAATTGATTACCTTACTGCTGATGAAGAAGATAACTACGTCGTAGCACAAGCTAACGCGAAGCTTGGTGATGACGGAAGTTTCATGGACGAAGAAGTTATTTCCCGTTTCCGTGGGGAGAACACGGTCGTAAGCCGTGATCGTATTGATTACATGGATGTATCACCTAAGCAGGTTGTATCTGCAGCGACGGCTTGTATTCCTTTCTTGGAAAACGATGACTCCAACCGTTCCTTGATGGGTGCGAACATGCAACGTCAAGCAGTGCCATTGCTTAAACCGGATGCACCTTTAGTCGGAACAGGTATGGAATATGTATCCGGTAAAGACTCCGGTGCCGCTGTCATCTGTAGACACGAAGGAATTGTTGAGCGTGTCGAAGCGAAAGAAGTTCGCGTACGCCGCATTTCTGAAGTAGACGGCAAAGAAGTAGAAGGCGACGTGGATCGTTACCGTCTGCAGAAGTTCATCCGTTCCAACCAAGGAAGCTGTTACAACCAGCGTCCGATTGTCGCTAAAGGTGACCGTGTTACAAAAGGAGAAATCCTTGCTGATGGTCCTTCCATGGATATGGGTGAGCTGGCGCTTGGACAGAACCCGCTGGTTGCATTCATGACATGGGATGGTTACAACTATGAGGATGCCATCATCATGAGTGAGCGACTTGTTAAAGATGACGTCTATACGTCGATCCATATTGAAGAATATGAATCGGAAGCTCGTGATACGAAACTTGGACCGGAAGAAATCACTCGTGATATTCCGAACGTCGGGGAAGATGCACTTAAAGATCTTGATGATCGCGGCATCATTCGTGTCGGAGCAGAAGTAAGTGACGGAGATCTTCTTGTTGGTAAAGTTACGCCTAAAGGTGTAACGGAATTGTCGGCAGAAGAACGTTTGCTTCACGCAATCTTCGGAGAGAAAGCCCGTGAAGTCCGCGATACATCCTTGCGTGTACCGCACGGAGCCGGCGGAATCGTTCTTGATGTTAAGATCTTCAATCGCGAAGATGGAGACGAGCTGCCACCAGGGGTCAACCAGTTGATTCGTGTTTATATCGTTCAGAAACGTAAGATTTCTGAAGGGGATAAAATGGCCGGCCGTCACGGTAACAAAGGTGTTATTTCCAAGATTCTTCCAGAAGAAGACATGCCTTTCCTACCGGATGGTACTCCTGTAGACATCATGTTGAACCCGCTTGGTGTACCGTCACGTATGAACATCGGACAAGTGTTGGAACTTCACTTAGGTATGGCCGCCCGTTTGATGGGTCAGAGAGTGGCAACTCCAGTATTCGATGGTGCTCGTGAGGAAGACGTTTGGGAAACATTGCAGGAAGCTGGCATGGCACGTGATGCGAAAACGATCCTTTACGACGGACGTACAGGTGAGCCTTTCGATAACCGTGTTTCTGTCGGTGTCATGTACATGATCAAACTGGCGCACATGGTCGACGACAAGCTTCACGCTCGTTCTACCGGACCTTATTCACTTGTTACGCAGCAGCCGCTTGGTGGTAAAGCACAATTCGGTGGACAGCGTTTCGGTGAGATGGAGGTTTGGGCACTGGAAGCATACGGTGCCGCATATACACTTCAAGAAATCTTGACGGTCAAATCCGATGACGTCGTTGGACGTGTGAAAACATACGAAGCTATCGTCAAAGGTGACAATGTTCCAGAACCAGGCGTACCTGAGTCCTTCAAAGTTCTTATTAAAGAGCTTCAAAGTCTCGGTATGGACGTGAAGATTCTAAATGGTGATGAGCAGGAAATCGAAATGCGCGATATTGAAGAAGAAGAAACCAAACAATCCGAGAATTTGAACTTAGACGATTAAGATAGAAACACTGCTGTAGCTCGTGTTCTAAGCTTAGGGAAAACCTGGATACTAAAAGGGAGGTAGGCCCCTTGCTAGATGTAAACAACTTTGAGTATATGAAAATCGGCCTCGCTTCACCGGATAAGATTCGTTCTTGGTCTTATGGAGAAGTGAAGAAGCCGGAAACCATCAACTATCGTACGTTGAAACCCGAGAAAGACGGTCTTTTCTGTGAGCGTATCTTCGGCCCACAAAAAGACTGGGAATGTCACTGTGGGAAATACAAGCGCGTCCGCTATAAAGGCGTCGTTTGTGACCGCTGTGGAGTAGAAGTAACGAAAGCAAAAGTACGTCGTGAGCGTATGGGGCACTTGGAATTAGCTGCCCCTGTCTCTCACATCTGGTACTTCAAAGGAATCCCTAGCCGGATGGGTCTTGTCCTGGACATGTCCCCAAGAGCGCTGGAAGAAGTTATTTACTTCGCAGCCTATATCGTTACAGAACCGGGCGAAACATCTCTTGAGAGAAAGCAGCTGCTTTCTGAGAAAGAGTATCGTACGTACCGTGAGAAGTTCGGTCAAGGTTTCCAGGCCGCTATGGGTGCAGAAGCCATCCGTAAATTACTTTATGATATAGATCTTGACGGTGAAGTTGAAGTGTTGAAAGAAGAGCTCAAAACAGCTCAGGGACAACGCCGCACACGTGCGATCAAGCGCCTTGAAGTGCTTGAATCTTTCCGTCACTCAGGAAACGATCCATCTTGGATGATCCTTGACGTGCTTCCGGTCATTCCACCGGAACTTCGTCCGATGGTTCAACTGGATGGTGGTCGTTTCGCGACATCTGATTTGAACGACCTTTATCGTCGTGTTATCAACCGTAACAACCGTTTGAAACGTCTGCTTGACCTTGGAGCACCTACGATTATCGTTCAAAACGAGAAACGTATGCTTCAAGAAGCTGTTGATGCTTTGATTGATAACGGCCGTCGCGGCCGTCCGGTAACAGGACCGGGTAACCGTCCGCTTAAATCCCTTTCTCACATGCTGAAAGGTAAGCAGGGTCGTTTCCGTCAAAACCTTCTTGGTAAACGTGTTGACTACTCTGGTCGTTCTGTAATCGTCGTAGGTCCATCTTTGAAAATGTATCAATGTGGACTTCCGAAAGAAATGGCGCTTGAGCTGTTCAAGCCATTCGTAATGAAAGAATTGGTGTCCCGCGGATTAGCACATAACATCAAATCTGCGAAACGTAAGATCGAACGCGTTCACCATGAAGTATGGGACGTCCTCGAAGACGTCATCAAAGAGCACCCGGTTCTGCTTAACCGTGCACCAACGTTGCACCGCCTCGGAATCCAGGCCTTTGAACCAACGCTTGTAGAAGGACGCGCAATCCGTCTTCACCCGCTCGTATGTACAGCATATAATGCCGACTTCGATGGTGACCAAATGGCGGTTCACGTACCATTGTCTTCTGAAGCACAGGCGGAAGCACGTATCTTGATGCTTGCTGCACAGAACATCCTTAACCCTAAGGATGGAAAACCGGTTGTAACTCCTTCACAGGATATGGTACTTGGTAACTACTATCTATCTCTTGAGCGTGAAGGCGCAATTGGAGAAGGTATGGTAGTGAAAGACTTGAACGAAGCGTTGATGGCTTACCAGAATGGATATGCTCATCTGCACACACGTGTAGCCGTTCAAGCGAGCTCCTTGAACAATGAAACATTTACAGAAAAACAAAACGGTCAGCTTCTTCTTACTTCCGTTGGTAAATTGATTTTCAACGAAATGCTTCCGGCTTCGTTCCCATACATGAACGAGCCTACGAAAGAGAACTTGGAAATCAAGACACCAGATCACTACTTCGTGGATAAAGGAACGAATATCCGTGAAGAGATTGCTAAGCGTGAAGAAGTAGCGCCGTTCAAGAAAGGCATCCTTGGAGATATCATCGCAGAAGTATTCAAACGCTTCTCCATCAGTGAAACGTCCAAGATGCTTGATAGAATGAAGGATCTCGGTTTCGCTTATTCTACGAAAGCGGGTATCACTGTCGGTGTATCCGACGTCGTCGTACTTCCTGAGAAACAAGAAATTCTTGATGAAGCTCAGGAGAAAGTCGACAAAGTCTTGAAACAGTTCCGTCGTGGTCTAATTACGGAAGAGGAACGCTATGATCGTGTCATCGATATATGGTCAGCAGCGAAAGATGATATTCAGGGCCGCTTGATGCAGTCACTGGATCCGCGTAACCCGATCTTCATGATGAGTGATTCCGGAGCACGTGGTAACGCATCTAACTTTACGCAGCTTGCGGGTATGCGTGGTCTTATGGCCAACCCGGCTGGTCGTATCATTGAACTTCCAATCAAGTCCAGCTTCCGCGAAGGTCTGACTGTACTTGAATACTTCATCTCTACTCACGGTGCACGTAAAGGTCTTGCCGATACAGCCCTTAAGACTGCCGATTCAGGTTACCTGACTCGTCGTCTTGTTGATGTAGCGCAGGACGTCATCGTCCGTGAAGATGACTGTGGTACAGACAGAGGTCTTCCTGTTACAGCTCTTAAAGAGGGTACAGAAATTATTGAACCCCTCATCGACCGTTTGATCGGACGTACTTCCTTCCAGAAAGTGAAGCACCCGGAAACAGGCGCTGTCCTTGTGGGTCGTAATGAAGTAATCTCTGAAGATGCTGCTCGTCAAATTGTCGAAGCAGGCGTTGAAAGAGTGGTTATCCGTACAGCGTTCACGTGTAACACGAAACACGGAGTGTGTAAGAAGTGTTACGGACGTAACCTGGCAACAGGGGATGAAGTCGAAGTGGGTGAAGCAGTTGGAATCATCGCAGCGCAGTCCATTGGTGAACCAGGTACTCAGCTTACAATGCGTACCTTCCACACAGGTGGGGTAGCCGGAGATGATATTACGCAGGGTCTTCCACGTATCCAGGAGATCGTTGAAGCGCGTAACCCTAAAGGTCAAGCTGTCATCACGGAAATCGACGGAACCGTCCACGAAGTGAATGAAGTGAAAGAGAAGCAGGAAATCGTCATCCAAGGTTCTGTTGAATCACGGTCTTACACAGCACCATACGGCGCTCGTATGAGAGTTGCTGTCGGTGATGAAGTGAAGTCCGGGGAGGCACTTACAGAAGGTTCCATCGATCCGAAAGAGCTTCTTACAGTCAAAGGGCTTGACGGTGTACAGGAATACCTTCTTAAGGAAGTACAGAAAGTTTACCGTATGCAAGGGGTAGAAATTTCTGATAAGCACGTGGAAGTAATGGTACGCCAGATGCTTCGTAAAGTGCGTGTTCTTGATTCTGGAGATACAGATGTATTGCCAGGATCCCTTCTTGAGATACACCAGTTCAAAGAAGCCAACCAAAAAGTGCTTCTCGAAGGCGGACAGCCGGCTGTTGGTCGTCCGGTCATCCTTGGTATTACAAAAGCATCCCTTGAAACAGACAGCTTCTTGTCTGCCGCATCCTTCCAGGAGACAACTCGTGTCTTGACTGATGCAGCAATCAAAGGTAAGCGTGATGAGCTTCTTGGACTGAAGGAGAACGTAATCATCGGTAAACTTGTCCCGGCAGGTACGGGTATGACAAGATACCGTAAGATTCAAGCTCAATCCGAGGCTCAGAAGCAGGGTGCTTCCGAACCAACAGAAGAAGTAACACACTCTTAATAGAGATATACAGGTTAACAAAGGGTAAATTTTAAAGAAGCACCAAAAACTCACCCAGATGCAGTTGACATGCATTTGGGTGAGTGATAATATAATCAAGGTGCTTCCATTTATCCTTGTTACTTTGGAGGATATGCAGATGTCTTATGATAAAGTAGCACAGGCTAAATCCGATATAATCATTGGAACCAAACAGACACTGAAAGCCATGAAAAATGGTGAAGTGGATGAAGTCATAACGGCTGAAGATGCAGATCAGTCGATGACCTTAAAAGTAGCTAAACTGGCCAACCAACTGAACATTCCCCATACGACGGTTCCGTCTATGAAGGAGCTAGGGGATGCGTGCGGTATTGATGTTGGCGCGGCTACAGTGGCGATAAAGCAATAAAGTTTTGGCGTTTTGGCGCGAAAACTTTGTTTTTTGCCTTTTTATGAACCACCTGGATGTGTGGTATTAAGAATGAAGGGAGGATACAATCATGCCAACAATTAACCAATTGGTGCGTAAAGGACGCGTGAGCAAAACGAAGAAGTCTGGTTCACCTGCTTTGAACAAAGGCTACAACAGCTATAAAAAGCGTATGACAGATCTTTCTTCTCCACAAAAACGTGGTGTTTGTACACGTGTTGGTACTATGACACCTAAGAAGCCGAACTCCGCCCTACGTAAGTATGCGCGTGTTCGTCTAACTAACCAACTAGAGGTTAACGCGTACATCCCTGGTATCGGCCACAACCTTCAAGAGCACAGTGTTGTTCTTATCCGTGGCGGTAAAGTTAAAGACTTACCAGGTGTGCGTTACCACATCGTACGTGGTGCTCTTGACACTGCAAGCGTTGATGGACGTATGCAAGGCCGTTCTAAATACGGTACGAAGAAACCTAAAGCTAAAAAATAATCGATATGTAAATATCGCTTAAATAAACCATTTGAGGAAGGGAGGGGAACGTATGCCACGTAAAGGTCCTGTAGCTAAGCGTGATGTGTTGCCTGATCCGATGTACAACTCTAAGCTTGTTACTCGCTTGATCAACCAAATCATGGTCGATGGGCAGCGCGGAAAAGCTCAAAAAATCCTTTATAAAGCGTTCGAACTTGTTCAAGAACGTAGCGGTAACGATGCTATGGAAACATTTGATCAAGCTATGAAGAACGTCATGCCTGTATTGGAGGTACGCGCTCGTCGTGTAGGTGGATCCAACTATCAGGTTCCTGTTGAAGTTCGTCCAGAACGTCGTCAGGCTCTAGGTTTGCGCTTCATTGTTAACTATGCGCGTCTTCGCGGAGAGAAAACAATGGAAGAGCGTCTAGCTAACGAAATTCTAGATGCAGCAAACAACACTGGTGCTTCTGTGAAGCGTCGTGAAGAGATGCACAAAATGGCAGAAGCGAACAAAGCTTTCGCTCACTACCGTTGGTAATAACCACAAAAATAACTGTTCAAACAGGAAGGAGAAAGATGCATGGCTAGAGAGTTCTCCTTGGAAAAGACTCGTAATATCGGGATCATGGCTCACATCGACGCTGGTAAAACAACGGCGACAGAGCGTATTCTTTTCTACACAGGACGTATCCACAAAATTGGTGAAACTCACGAAGGAGCTTCCCAAATGGACTGGATGGAGCAGGAACAGGAGCGCGGAATTACAATTACTTCCGCTGCGACAACTGCTCAGTGGAAAGGCCACCGTATCAACATCATTGACACTCCTGGACACGTAGACTTCACTGTTGAAGTTGAACGTTCTCTTCGTGTACTAGATGGCTCCGTAGCCGTTCTTGATGCACAGTCTGGTGTTGAGCCTCAAACAGAAACTGTTTGGCGTCAGGCTACAACTTACGGTGTTCCACGTATCGTATTCATCAACAAGATGGATAAAATCGGCGCTGACTTCATCTACTCCCTTGGCACGTTGAAAGACCGTCTGGGAGCTAATGCAGCTGCTGTTCAACTTCCTATTGGTGCGGAAGATGACTTCGAAGGAATCATTGACCTTACAACCATGGAAGCATATTTCTACATGGACGATTTGGGAACTCGTGCAGAAGCGCGTGAAATTCCTGATGAGTACAAAGATCAAGCCGAAGAGTACCGCGGCAAGCTTGTAGAAGCTGTTGCAGAACTTGATGAAGACTTGATGATGCAATACCTTGAGGGAGAAGAAATCACGAACGATCAGCTGAAAGAAGCAATTCGTAAAGCGACTCTAAGTGTTGAATTCTACCCTGTGTTCTGTGGTTCTGCCTTCAAGAACAAAGGTGTTCAGCTGTTGATCGACGGTGTCATCGACTACCTTCCATCTCCACTGGATGTTCCTCCAATCGAAGGACACGTTCCACAAACAGAAGAAGAAGTTGTCCGTAAGGCTGACGACAAAGAGCCATTCTCTGCATTGGCTTTCAAAGTCGCAACAGACCCTTACGTTGGTAAACTTACATTCTTCCGCGTGTACTCTGGTACACTTAACTCTGGATCATACGTTCAGAACTCTACGAAAGGTAAGCGTGAGCGTGTAGGTCGTATCCTACAGATGCACGCCAACTCTCGTGAAGAGATCTCTACTGTATATGCAGGAGATATCGCTGGTGCGGTAGGACTTAAAGATACTGGTACAGGTGACACTCTTTGTGACGAGAAGAACCTAGTTATTCTTGAATCAATGGAATTCCCTGAGCCTGTAATCTCTGTAGCTATCGAACCTAAATCCAAAGCAGACCAAGACAAAATGTCCATTGCCCTTGGTAAACTTGCTGAAGAAGATCCAACGTTCCAAACAGAGACTAACGTGGAAACAGGACAAACAATCATCGCTGGTATGGGTGAGCTTCACCTTGATATCATCGTTGACCGTCTGAAGCGTGAGTTCAAAGTTGAAGCGAACATTGGTGCTCCACAAGTTGCTTACCGCGAAACATTCCGCGGAAGTGCGCAAGTTGAAGGTAAGTTCGTACGTCAATCCGGTGGTCGTGGACAATTCGGTCACGTATGGGTTGAATTCGAGCCTAACGAAGAAGGCGCTGGATTTGAATTCGTCAACAAGATCGTTGGTGGTGTTGTACCACGTGAATACATTCCATCTGTAGAACAAGGTATTAAAGAGTCTATGGAAAATGGTGTATTGGCTGGTTACCCTATGGTAGACATCAAAGCGACTCTTTATGATGGTTCTTATCACGATGTCGACTCCAACGAAATGGCCTTTAAAGTTGCCGCTTCCATGGCACTTAAAGAAGCTAAAAACAAGTGTAAGCCTGTTCTACTTGAACCGATGATGAAAGTAGAAGTTGTTATTCCTGAGGAATACATGGGCGATATCATGGGTGACGTAACATCCCGTCGTGGACGTGTTGATGGTATGGAAACTCGTGGTAATGCACAAGTGGTTAAAGCGTATGTTCCACTATCTGAAATGTTCGGTTACGCTACAGCATTGCGTTCCAACACTCAAGGTCGCGGTACGTACACTATGCACTTCGACCACTACGAAGAAGTTCCTAAGAGCATCTCTGAGGAAATCATCAAGAAAAATGCTGGTCAATAATTGATTTTTTAAACGAGTTAAAGTATAACTTGTATTGTAAGCACAGGAGTGGCTTTCACTCCTTTGCTTCATCATAAATCAAATGAACTTTCACTTATTTTAAAGGAGGAAATATACAATGGCTAAAGAAAAATTCGACCGGTCCAAGTCCCACGTTAACATTGGTACTATCGGACACGTTGACCACGGTAAAACTACTCTAACGGCAGCGATCACTACTGTACTTCACAAGAAATCTGGTTCTGGTGAAGCTATGGCATACGACATGATCGACGGTGCTCCAGAAGAGCGCGAGCGTGGAATCACAATCTCCACTGCACACGTTGAGTACGAAACAGAAACTCGTCACTACGCACACGTTGACTGCCCAGGTCACGCTGACTACGTTAAGAACATGATCACTGGTGCTGCTCAAATGGACGGCGCGATCCTAGTTGTATCTGCAGCTGACGGTCCAATGCCACAAACTCGTGAGCACATCCTACTTTCTAAAAACGTAGGTGTTCCAGCTATCGTTGTATTCTTGAACAAAGTTGACATGGTAGACGACGAAGAGCTTCTTGAACTAGTTGAAATGGAAGTTCGTGATCTTCTTTCTGAGTACGACTTCCCTGGCGATGACGTACCAGTAATCAGCGGTTCTGCTCTTAAAGCCCTAGAAGGCGATGAGAAGTATGAGCAAGCGATCTTCGATCTAATGGATGCTGTTGACGAAAACATCCCAACTCCAGACCGTGACACTGACAAGCCATTCATGATGCCAGTTGAGGACGTATTCTCTATCACTGGTCGTGGTACAGTTGCTACAGGTCGTGTTGAGCGTGGGCAAGTTAAAGTCGGTGACGAAATCGAAATCATCGGTATGGCTGAAGAGTCCAGCAAAACTACTGTAACTGGTGTTGAAATGTTCCGTAAGCTTCTTGACTATGCAGAAGCTGGAGACAACATCGGTGCACTTCTTCGTGGTGTAAGCCGTGAAGATATCAACCGTGGACAAGTACTAGCTAAGCCTGGTTCTATCACTCCACACACAAACTTCAAAGCTGAAGTTTATGTACTAGCTAAAGACGAAGGTGGACGTCACACTCCATTCTTCTCTAACTACCGCCCACAGTTCTACTTCCGTACTACGGACGTAACTGGTGTTATTCAACTTCCTGAAGGCGTAGAAATGGTTATGCCTGGGGACAACGTTGAAATGACAGTTGAACTTATCTCCCCAATCGCGATCGAAGACGGTACTCGTTTCTCTATCCGTGAAGGTGGACGTACAGTAGGTTCAGGCGTAGTTTCTACAATTACTAAGTAATTAGAAGCTATGAATACAAGCGAGCATAGGCCTTGGCCTTTGCTCGCTTTTTCTATTCGTGCGCATGTGCTGTCGGGGTTGAATTTGACTCGGTTCGCTAGTATAATGTGAAAAGTGCTTGCGGATAAATTAAATGTTGATTTATCCTTGCAATGACCGCATTTCTTCTATATAATGAATAATGTTGGTCATAAAAGGCGATGAAGCGAAAGGTTGTTGACACACCCGGCCCCTTTGCCATGGCGGGTAGTCAAGTTTTTTTCGCGGAGAATGTCTATTTTAAAAATGGGCGAAGAAGGAGGGAACATAATGGCAAAAGAGAAAATTCGTATTCGTTTAAAAGCGTATGATCACAGAGTGTTGGATCAGTCCGCAGAAAAGATCGTAGACACAGCGAAGCGTTCCGGTGCTAACGTATCAGGTCCGATTCCGCTTCCTACAGAGCGTTCTATCTACACAGTACTTCGTGCAACGCACAAGTATAAAGACTCTCGTGAGCAGTTCGAAATGCGCACACACAAACGTCTTATCGACATTGTTAATCCGACACCACAGACAGTTGATTCATTGATGCGTTTGGATCTACCATCTGGTGTGGATATCGAAATCAAACTATAAATTAATCTGATAAATAATAGGAGGTGTAACGGATGACGAAAGGAATCTTAGGACGTAAAGTCGGTATGACTCAAATCTTCTCCGAAGATGGCGAATTGATCCCAGTAACAGTTGTTCAGGCTGAGCCGAACGTTGTTCTTCAAAAGAAAACAACTGAAAACGACGGTTACGAAGCGATTCAACTAGGTTTTGCTGACGAAAAGTCTAACCGCTTGAAGAAAGCTGCTCAAGGGCACGCTGATAAAGCAAGCACAACACCTAAGCGCTACATTCGTGAATTCCGTAATTCTAACCTTGACGACTTCGAACTAGGTCAAGAGGTTAAAGTAGATATTTTTGAAGCTGGTGACGTAATTGACGTTACAGGAACTTCCAAGGGTAAAGGTTTCCAAGGTGCAATCAAGCGCCACAACCAATCCCGCGGACCAATGAGTCACGGTTCCCGCTACCACCGTCGTTCCGGTTCTATGGGACAAGGTGCAGACCCATCTAAAGTATTCAAAGGTAAAAACCTTGCTGGACAAATGGGTGGCGAACAAGTAACTCTACAAAACCTTGAAGTAGTAAAAGTGGACGCTGAGCGTAATCTACTACTTATCAAAGGTAATGTTCCAGGCGCAAGAAAATCTTACGTTAAGATTACAAGTGCAATTAAGGCTAGCAAATAATAAACGAAGGGAGGATATGTCATGCCTAAAGTAGCACTATTAAACCAAGGCGGATCCAACGTTGGAGAAATCGAACTGAACGATGCCGTTTTTGGTATTGAACCTAATACTCACGTATTACACGAAACTGTGTTGATGCAGCGCGCGAACCTTCGCCAAGGCACACACAAAGTAAAAGGACGTTCTGAGGTATCCGGCGGTGGCCGTAAACCATGGCGTCAAAAAGGTACAGGCCGTGCACGTCAAGGGTCTATCCGTTCACCACAATGGGTTGGCGGTGGAACTGTATTCGGTCCTACACCACGCAGCTACAGCTACACAATGCCTAGAAAAGTACGTCGTCTAGCTCTTCAGTCTGCTTACTCTTCTAAAGTGAAGGAAGAGAACATCATCGTTCTTGAAAGCCTTTCTCTAGAAGCTCCGAAGACTAAAGAGGTAGTAAACATGCTTAAAGCGTTGGACGTCAATGAAAAAGCATTGATCGTAACGGCTGGCAAAGATGAAAATGTTACTCTATCAGCTAACAACATCCCTACAGTGAAAAGTCTTCCTGTAGAAGAAGTAAGTGTGTTAGACTTGCTAACGCATGACAAGCTGATCCTAACGAAGGAAGCAGCTGAAAAAGCAGGGGAGGTGCTCTCATAATGAAAGAACCACGCGATATTATTAAGCGCCCTGTCATTACTGAACATTCTGCTGATCTTATGGGAGAAAAGAAATATACGTTTGAAGTTAGCACAAAAGCTAACAAGACTGAGATCAAAGATGCAGTCGAAGAAATCTTTGGTGTAAGTGTTGCTTCTGTCAACACAATGAACCTTAAAGGTAAATTCAAGCGTATGGGTCGTTACGGCGGCTATCGTTCTGACCGTAAGAAAGCAATCATTACTTTGACTCAGGACAGCGAAGAACTAGAATTCTTCGAAGTTTAAATAAAACATTTGACTAAAGAAGGAGGGAAAAAAGATGGCGATTAAAAAGTTCCGACCAATTACAAACGGTCGTCGACACATGTCAGTATCTGATTTCGCTGAAATTACAACTGATAAACCTGAACGCTCCCTTGTCGCTCCACTTCACAAAAAAGGTGGACGTAACAACCAAGGTAAGCTGACAGTTCGTCATCAGGGCGGTGGCCACAAGCGTCAATATCGTATCATCGACTTCAAACGTGATAAAGATGGAATACCTGGACGCGTTGCTACAATCGAGTACGATCCAAACCGCTCCGCTAACATTGCACTAATCAACTATGTTGATGGTGAAAAACGTTACATCCTTGCTCCAAAAGGAATCAAGGTAGGAACGGAAATCATTTCTGGTGAAGGCGCGGATATCAAACCAGGTAACGCACTTCAACTGAAAGACATTCCAGTTGGTACTGTCGTACACAACGTAGAATTGAAGCCAGGACGCGGAGGACAGCTTGTACGTTCTGCAGGCGCTTCAGCACAAATCCTTGGTCGTGAAGAGAAGTACACACTAGTACGTCTTACTTCCGGTGAAGTTCGCTTGGTACTAAGCACTTGCCGTGCAACAATCGGTCAAGTTGGTAACCTTGAGCACGAACTTATCAGCGTAGGTAAAGCAGGACGTTCTCGTTGGAAAGGTAAACGCCCTACAGTTCGTGGTTCTGTAATGAACCCTAACGATCACCCACACGGTGGTGGTGAAGGACGTGCGCCAATCGGTCGTCCATCTCCTGTATCTCCATGGGGTAAACCAACTCTTGGATACAAAACGAGAAAACGCAACAAGCCGTCTGATAAATATATCGTACGTAGACGCGGTAAAAAATAACGGGATTGTCGGGCGGGCAATAAAACCCGTCTTCCAATCGCGAAGGGAGGTTATTTCATGGGCCGCAGCTTGAAAAAAGGACCTTTTGTAGATGATCACTTGATGAAGAAAGTCGAAAAGTTGAACGAAGATAGCAAAACACAGGTCGTGAAGACATGGTCTCGCCGTTCTACTATCTTCCCTAACTTTGTGGGACACACAATTGCCGTTTATGACGGTCGTAAACACGTGCCAGTTTATGTGACTGAAGACATGGTAGGTCATAAACTTGGTGAATTCGCGCCAACCCGTACGTTCAAAGGACACTCTGGCGACGATAAGAAAACAAAACGTTAATATAGAGAGGAGGCACTCTAATGCAAGCTAAAGCAGTTGCTAAAACCGTTCGAATCGCTCCTCGTAAAGCTCGTTTGGTAATTGATTTAATTCGAGGAAAAAATGTAGGTGAAGCTCTGGCTACACTTCGTTTGAACAACCGCGGCGCTTCTCCGGTAGTTGAGAAACTTCTTAACTCCGCGATCGCCAACGCAGAACACAACTATGAAATGGACACGGAAAACTTGTACGTTTCCGAAGCGTTTGTAAACGAAGGCGTAACTCTTAAACGTTTCCGCCCTCGCGCAATGGGCCGCGCAAGCCAAATCAACAAACGCACAAGCCACATCACAGTGGTCGTATCAGAAAAAAAGGAGGGATAATCAGTGGGTCAAAAAATTAATCCGATTGGTCTTCGTATCGGCGTAATCCGCGACTGGGAATCCAAGTGGTACGCTGGCAAAGACTATGCAGACTTGTTACATGAAGACATTAAGATTCGTGAATATGTTGAAAACCGTCTTAAAGATGCTGCCCTTTCTAAAGTCGAAATCGAACGCGCAGCTAACCGTGTGAACATTACTGTACACACAGCTAAACCAGGAATGGTTATCGGTAAAGGTGGTTCCGAAGTTGAAGCACTTCGTAAAGCACTAAATCAACTGAGCGGCAAACGTGTTCACATCAACATCGTTGAAGTGAAAAAGCCTGATCTTGACGCTACTCTTGTAGCTGACAATATCGCACGTCAATTGGAAAACCGCGTATCTTTCCGTCGTGCTCAGAAACAAACAATCCAACGCGCTATGCGTGCAGGAGCGAAAGGTATTCGTACTCAAGTATCTGGCCGTCTAGGCGGAGCAGACATCGCTCGTGCTGAATATTACAGTGAAGGAACAGTACCACTACACACACTTCGTGCAGATATCGATTACGGAACTGCAGAAGCAGACACAACTTACGGTAAGCTTGGTGTCAAAGTGTGGATTTATCGTGGCGAAGTCCTTCCAACTAAATCAAACAAGTAAGGAAGGGGGAAAAGCATTATGTTAATGCCTAAACGTGTTAAATATCGTCGTCAACACCGTACAAGCTTAAAAGGCCGTGCAAAAGGCGGTACTGAAGTAGCTTTCGGTGAATATGGTTTGCAAGCAATTGATCGTGCTTGGATCACAGCCCGCCAAATCGAGGCAGCGCGTATCGCGATGACTCGTTACATGAAGCGTGGCGGTAAAGTATGGATTAAAATCTTCCCAGATAAGCCTTATACTGCTAAACCCCTAGAAGTACGTATGGGTTCCGGTAAAGGTGCTCCAGAAGGTTTCGTAGCTGTAGTGAAACCAGGGAAAATTATGTTCGAGATCGCAGGTGTATCAGAAGAAGTTGCACGCGAAGCGTTGCGTCTTGCTTCACACAAGCTGCCGATCCGTACGAAGTTCGTAAAACGTGAAGAAATTGGTGGTGAAATCAATGAAGGCTAATGAGATCCGTGAATTAACCACTGCCGAAATTGAACAAAAAGTTAAGTCTCTTAAAGAAGAACTTTTCAACCTACGCTTCCAATTGGCAACAGGTCAACTTGAGAACACTGCACGTATCCGTGAGGTTCGTAAGTCTATCGCTCGTATGAAGACTGTTGCTCGTGAACGTGAGCTAGGCGTAAATAACTAATAGATGAGAGGAGGTCACCCTCACATGACTGAACGTAATAATCGTAAAGTTTATACTGGCCGTGTCGTATCTGACAAAATGGACAAAACGATCACAGTTTTAGTAGAAACTTATAAGTTCCACAAGCTTTACGGCAAGCGCGTAAAGTACTCTAAAAAGCTTAAAGCACATGACGAAAACAACCAAGCTAAAAACGGCGATATCGTGCGTATTATGGAAACTCGTCCACTATCCGCATCCAAGCGTTTCCGTTTGCTAGACGTTGTTGAAGAGTCTGTCATTATCTAATAAAAGTTCGCTCGGATTTAATCCGAAGGGAGGTTACATGGTATGATTCAACAGGAATCTCGTCTTAAAGTTGCAGATAACTCCGGCGCTCGTGAAATCCAAACCATCAAAGTTTTGGGTGGATCAGGTCGTAAAACAGCCAACATCGGTGATATCATCACTGCTACTGTGAAACAAGCAACACCAGGGGGCGTTGTTAAAAAAGGTGAGGTAGTTAAAGCCGTCATCGTCCGTACTAAGAGTGGAGTTCGCCGTAAAGATGGTTCTTACATCCGTTTTGATGAAAACGCAGCAGTAATCGTGCGTGATGATAAAGGCCCACGCGGTACTCGTATCTTCGGACCGGTAGCTCGTGAACTTCGTGATGCTAAATTCATGAAGATTGTATCTCTAGCTCCAGAAGTATTGTAAAACCTGAATGAAATGCCTTGTTAAGGAGGTGCGCGAAGCATGCACGTAAAAAAAGGTGACAAAGTAATGGTTATTACTGGTAAGGATAAAGGCAAGCAAGGTACAATCCTTGAAGCTTATCCAAAGAAAGATCGTGTCCTTGTTGAAGGTGTGAACGAAGTTAAGAAACACGCTAAACCTTCTCAAGATAACCCACAGGGGGGTATCTTGACACAAGAAGCACCGATCCACGTATCAAACGTTATGCCAATCGATCCAAAGACTGGCGAGCCAACACGTGTTGGATACAAAGTCGAGGACGGCAAAAAAGTTCGTATCGCGAAAAAATCTGGTGAAGCGCTAGATAAATAACCCATAGAGGAAAGGAGGGCCACACGATGAACGAACTAAAGAAACAATATAAAGAAGAAATTGTTCCATCGTTGATGAACAAATTTGAATATGAATCTATTATGCAAACACCTAAGATCGAGAAGATCGTTATCAACATGGGTGTTGGTGATGCGGTTCAGAACGCAAAAGCACTGGATACAGCAGTAGAAGAGTTGACTCTAATCACTGGTCAGAAGCCAGTTATCACTAAAGCTAAGAAATCAATTGCAGGATTCCGTCTGCGTGAAGGTATGCCGATCGGTGCGAAGGTTACACTTCGCGGTGAGCGCATGTACGAATTCTTCCACAAGCTAGTCGCAGTATCTCTACCGCGTGTGCGTGACTTCCGTGGTATTTCTAAGAAAGCTTTCGACGGTCGTGGAAACTACACACTAGGTGTTAAAGAGCAATTGATTTTCCCAGAAATCGACTACGATAAAGTAAGTAAAGTGCGCGGCATGGACATCGTTATCGTTACAACTGCTGATTCTGATGAAGAAGCGCGCGAACTATTAGCTCAATTCGGAATGCCGTTCCAAAAATAATGAGCTAACATTAAGGAGGGAAAATAGTGGCTAAAAAATCAATGGTCGCGAAGCAACAGCGTAAATCGAAGTACCAAGTACAAGAATACACTCGCTGTGAACGTTGCGGACGTCCACACTCCGTACTTCGTAAGTTTAAGCTTTGCCGTATTTGTTTCCGTGAACTTGCATATAAAGGACAAATCCCTGGTGTCAAAAAAGCCAGCTGGTAAACCCCTAACAGGGAAGGAGGTAAATGAGTTATGACAATGACAGATCCAATTGCAGATATGCTGACACGTATTCGTAACGCTAACATGGTGCGTCACGAGAAGCTTGAGCTTCCAGCTTCCAACGTGAAAAAAGAAATCGCTGATATCCTTAAGCGTGAAGGTTTTGTACGTGACTACGAATTTGTTGAAGACAACAAGCAAGGCGTCCTTCGCATCTTCCTTAAGTACGGTCAAAACAACGAGCGCGTAATTACTGGTGTGAAGCGTATCAGTAAACCAGGTCTTCGAGTTTACGCTAATGCTGAAGAACTTCCAAAAGTTCTTAACGGTCTTGGTGTAGCCGTCGTATCTACTTCTAAAGGTGTATTGACAGACAAAGAAGCTCGTGAACAAGCCATCGGTGGCGAAGTTCTAGCTTACGTCTGGTAAAAAAACAGATCAGACAGGAGGTGCAACAATATGTCTCGCGTAGGTTTAAAAACACTTGAAATTCCTGAAGGTGTAGAAATCACTCAGGATAACAATACAATCACAGTGAAAGGTCCTAAAGGGGAATTGACTCGTACATTCCACCAGGACATCACAGTTAAGATCGAGGACAACGTACTAAGCGTATCTCGTCCAAGCGATCATAAAGATCACCGTGCACTTCACGGAACTACACGCAGCCTGATCGGAAACATGGTTGAAGGTGTATCTAAAGGTTACGAAAAGAGCCTTGAAATCATCGGTGTAGGTTACCGTGCACAGAAACAGGGTCAGACAGTAGTCATCAACGCTGGTTACTCTCACCCGGTTGAAGTGGAAAACCGTGAAGGCATCGAAATCGAAGTACCGACGAACACGAAAGTAATCGTTAAAGGTATCGATAAAGAACTAGTCGGCGCTGTTGCAGCGAAGATTCGTGCAATCCGTCCTCCAGAGCCTTACAAAGGTAAAGGAATTCGCTACGAAGGCGAACATGTACGCAGAAAAGAAGGTAAGACAGCTAAGTAAGTCTTAATGTAACGTATAGAAAGGAGTGACCCAGATGATCACGAAGGCAGACAAGAATGTCGTACGTAAGAAGCGTCATGCTCGCGTACGTAAGAATGTTTTCGGTACAGCAGAACGTCCTCGTTTGAACGTGTACCGCTCTAACAACCACATTTACGCTCAGCTTATCAACGATGAAGCACAGGTTACAGTTGCTAGCGCATCTACTGTAGACAAAGGTTTCGATCTTGATAACACAAGCAACGTAGAAGCTGCACAAAAAGTCGGTGAAATGGTAGCGAAACGTGCGATCGACAACGGTTTTAAAGTTGTTGTATTCGACCGTGGCGGTTACTTGTATCATGGACGTGTGAAAGCTCTAGCTGAAGCCGCTCGCGAAGCAGGCCTAGAATTTTAATAGCCAAAGGAGGGACATAAATGATTACAAACATCGACCCTAACAAACTTGATCTTGAAGAACGCGTAGTTACGATCAACCGCGTAGCTAAAGTAGTAAAAGGTGGACGTCGCTTCCGTTTTGCTGCACTAGTAGTAGTCGGAGATAAAAATGGTCATGTAGGTTTTGGTACAGGTAAAGCCCAAGAGGTACCAGAAGCTATCAAGAAGGCCATCGATGACGCGAAGAAAAATCTAATTACAGTTCCAGTTAAGGACACGACAATCCCACACGAAATCACTGGACGCTTCGGCGCTGGAAGCATTCTTATGAAACCAGCTGCAGAAGGTACAGGAGTTATCGCAGGTGGACCAGTACGTGCGGTACTTGAGCTTGCAGGTGTTCAAGACATCCTTTCTAAGTCACTTGGTTCTAACACACCAATCAACATGGTGCGTGCTACAATCACTGGACTTAGCGAGCTTAAGCGTGCGGAAGACGTCGCTAGACTTCGTGGTAAGTCTGTAGAAGAACTGTAGGATAAGGAGGGAAATAAAATGGCTAAACAGTTAGAAATTACCCTCACGCGCAGTGTTATTGGTAGACCGCAGGATCAGCGCTCTACTGTCAAGGCGCTAGGTCTGAATAAGATCCGTCAAACTGTCGTACTTGAAGATAACCCAGCGATCCGAGGTATGGCTAAAAAGGTGTCTCACCTAGTTACAGTTAAAGAAGTATAATCAAACAAAAGTAATAAGGAGGTGCAACGAATGAAACTGCATGAACTTAAACCTGCTCAAGGTACTCGTAAAGAACGCAACCGTGTAGGACGCGGAATGGCTTCCGGTAACGGTAAAACTTCTGGACGTGGACATAAAGGTCAAGGTCAACGTTCTGGTAGCAAAACACGCCCAGGCTTCGAAGGTGGTCAAATGCCATTGTTCCAACGTCTGCCTAAGCGTGGTTTCACTAACGTTCACCGTAAGGAATTCGCGATCATCAACCTTGATGCATTGAATCGTTTTGAAGAAGGCACAGAGGTTACTCCAGAACTATTGCTTGAAACTGGCGTGGTAAGCAACCAAAAAGCCGGCATTAAAGTACTAGCTAAAGGAAGCATCGAGAAGAAACTTACAGTGAAAGCTCACAAATTCTCTGCTTCTGCTAAAGAAGCTATTGAAGCTGCGGGCGGTCAAACTGAGGTGATTTAATGTTCCGGACAATCTCCAATTTTATGCGCGTAGGTGATATTCGACGCAAGATCATCTTCACTTTGTTGATGCTTGTAGTATTTCGCCTTGGAACATTCATCCCGGTCCCTTTTACCAACAGAGACGCCATCAACTTCATGGATGATCAGAATGCGTTCGGATTTCTGAACACATTCGGAGGCGGGGCATTGCAGAACTTCTCCATCTTTGCTATGGGGATCATGCCCTACATTACTGCCTCCATCATCATGCAGTTATTGCAGATGGACGTTGTTCCGAAATTTGCGGAATGGAAGAAACAAGGTGAAGTTGGCCGTCGAAAGTTAGCTCAGTTTACCCGCTATGGAACCATCGTTCTTGCCTTTATTCAGGCTATTGGTATGTCTATCGGTTTCAATGCTCTCGCAGGTGGTCAATTGATCACAAACCCGGGAGTAGGGAAATTCTTAGTCATTGCCGTTGTTCTGACTGGCGGAACGGCATTCCTTATGTGGCTTGGTGAGCAAATCACTGCACATGGTGTCGGAAACGGGATATCCATCCTGATTTTCGCAGGAATCGTTGCAGCAATCCCGACGGGTGTCAATCAATTGTATGATCAGTACATTTCCGGTGCCGGAGAAGAGCTGTTCATCAATCTGATTATTATCGCGTTGATTTTGCTTGTCATCGTGGCGGTCATTGTCGGAGTTATCTTCATCCAACAGGCCCTGCGTAAAATACCGATCCAATATGCTAAACGATTAGTAAATCGTTCACCTGTAGGCGGGCATTCCACCCACTTACCGATAAAAGTGAATGCTGCAGGAGTTATTCCCGTTATCTTTGCGATATCCTTTATCATCGCACCGAGAACGGTCGCTGGATTCTTCGAAGACAGTGAAGTAGCCTCCGTCATTCAATATATCTTTGATTATCAAAACTGGCCTGGAATGATTATCTATGTTGCGTTAATCATTGCTTTCACTTATTTCTATACATTTGTTCAGGTAAACCCGGAACAAATGGCGGATAATTTGAAGAAGCAAGGCGGCTACATCCCGGGGATCCGTCCTGGTGCCAATACGGAAACGTACTTGACACGTGTGATGTACCGATTGACTTTCGTAGGTTCCATCTTCCTAGCAGCTGTTGCTATCCTTCCAATCATATTAGGTTCTGTGGCTAATCTGCCTGCGAGCGTACAAATTGGAGGCACCAGCCTGCTCATCGTAGTCGGGGTTGCCCTCGAAATGATGAAGCAACTGGAGAGCCAGCTTGTGAAACGCCATTACTCAGGATTTATTAAATAATTAGCTTCAACCGCTAATGAAAATGAGAGCGAGGGGAACACGTTGAATTTAATTCTGATGGGTCTCCCTGGGGCAGGTAAAGGTACTCAGGCTGAGAAGATAGTCGAAAAATATGACATCCCTCATATCTCAACTGGAGATATGTTCCGTTTAGCTATCAAAGAAGGAACAGCACTTGGCAATGAAGCCAAATCATATATGGACAAAGGCGAATTGGTTCCGGATGAAGTTACTATCGGAATCGTTCGCGAACGTCTGAGCAAGCCGGATTGCAATCAAGGCTTCCTGCTCGATGGTTTCCCTAGAACCATTGCACAGGCAGAAGCTCTTGAAAATCTGCTGAACGATATGGATGCATCATTGGATTATGTGCTTCATATCGATGTTCCACAAGACCAACTCATCGAGCGTCTGACTGGACGACGCGTCTGCCCGACTTGCGGCGCTACGTATCACGTAATCTTCAATCCTCCACAAGAGGAAGGGAAATGTGATCACGACGGCTCCGAGTTGATTCAGCGTGAAGACGACCAGCCGGCAACTGTGAAGAAGCGTTTAGAGGTTAATGTTGAACAAACTCAGCCACTCATCGATTTCTACCAGGATAAAGGCTACCTCGTATCCTTTGAAGGTGACAAAGATATCAACGAAGTTTTTCAGGACATCGATCAGAAGCTGGGAGCCCTGGCTGAATGATTATATGTAAAACACCACGGGAGTTAGACATCATGCGTGAAGCAGGCAGAATTGTTGCCTTAACGCACCAAAAGCTGAAAGAAAACATTCGACCTGGTATAACGACGGGCGAATTGGATAAGATTGCAGATAAGTTCATACGCAGTATGGATGCAATCCCTTCTTTTAAAGGTTATAATGGATTCCGTGGCAGTATATGTGCATCTGTTAACGAAGAACTTGTTCATGGTATTCCTGGTGACAGGGTCCTGAACAACGGAGATATCATCAGCATCGACATAGGTGCGAAGTATAAAGGTTATCACGGGGATTCGGCCTGGACGTATCCGGTCGGTACCGTCGATGACGATACAATGGAGTTGCTGAGAGTTACAGAACAATCACTGTTTAAGGGACTTGATGAAGCAAAACCAGGTGTACGCCTTTCAAATATATCGCATGCCATTCAGAGCTGTGTAGAGCCGGAAGGGTTCTCCATTGTTCGTGAATATGTCGGGCACGGCGTCGGCAGGGAACTTCATGAGGATCCGCAGATCCCTCATTATGGTCCGCCGAACAAAGGCCCGCGTTTGAAACCAGGAATGGTTTTGGCAGTTGAGCCGATGGTTAACGCAGGTTCACGCTATGTGAAGACACTGGGTGACCGTTGGACGGTAGTTACTCAAGATGGAAAGATGTGCGCACACTTTGAGCACACCATCGCGATAACGGATGAGGGTTATGAGATTTTAACAAAATCCTAAATGAAGGTGATCGTTTTTGAACGAATCTGAGTCGAGTCCTCGAATAGGTCAAATTGTTCGTATTGTGCAGGGGCGAGAGGCAGGACAGTATGCGGTTGTGATCGATGTGCTGGATGGCCGCTTTGTGCTGCTTGCCGACGGAGAGAAACGTAAGTATGATCGACCAAAGAGAAAGAATTTGCAACATGTTGAGCTTATGGATTTCATCTCTCCGGAAGTCCAGGACAGCCTTCTGGAAACTGGTCGTGTCACAAATGGCAAGCTTCGATTTGCCGTATCAAAATATGTCAATGAAGCAGTGACTGATTTGAAGAAGGGAGATCAACTCGATGGCGAAAGACGATGTAATTGAAGTAGAAGGGACCGTCGTTGAAACCTTACCGAACGCACAGTTCAAGGTTGAACTCGAGAACGGTCACTCCGTTTTAGCTCACGTATCCGGTAAAATTCGCATGCACTTCATCCGAATCTTACCAGGAGATAAGGTAACGGTAGAACTTTCCCCTTATGATTTAACTAAAGGACGTATTACGTACCGTTATAAATAAAACTCCGATCTAAAAGGAGGTATGGATGATGAAGGTAAGACCTTCTGTAAAACCAATTTGCGAAAAATGCAAAGTCATCAAACGAAAAGGTAAAGTCATGGTTATCTGTGAAAACCCTAAGCATAAACAAAAACAAGGCTAAACTGAAGGAGGTGCACGTACCATATGGCACGTATCGCAGGAGTAGATATTCCGCGTGACAAACGCGTGGTAATTTCATTAACTTATGTATATGGAATCGGTAATTCCCTTGCTAAAGACGTACTGGCTGAAGCCGGCGTATCTGAGGATACACGTGTTCGCGATCTTACAGAGGACGAACTAGCGCAAATCCGTCAAGCAGTGGAACAGTACAACGTTGAAGGTGACCTTCGTCGTGAGAACTCTCTAAACATCAAACGTTTGATTGAGATCGGTTCTTACCGTGGTATCCGTCATCGTCGCGGTCTTCCACTTCGTGGACAAAGAACGAAAAACAACTCTCGTACACGTAAAGGCCCACGTCGTACAGTGGCTAACAAACGTAAATAATAAGCAACACAAAGGAGGTAAGCAAACTATATGGCACGTAAAGGAAACACTCGTAGTCGTAAACGCCGCGTGAAAAAGAATATTGAGTCCGGTGTGGCACACATCCGCTCTACATTCAACAACACAATCGTAACGGTCACTGATGTCCAAGGTAACGTAATCAGCTGGAGCAGTGCTGGAGCTCTTGGTTTCAAAGGTTCCCGTAAATCTACTCCATTCGCTGCTCAAATGGCTTCTGAAGCTGCAGCGAAAGATGCTATGGACAACGGTATGAAAACTCTTGAAGTTACAGTTAAAGGCCCTGGTGCTGGTCGTGAAGCAGCAATCCGTTCTCTACAAGCAGCAGGTCTTGAAATCACGGCAATCCGTGACGTAACACCAGTACCACACAATGGTTGCCGCCCACCAAAACGTCGTCGCGTATAATAAGTTCTGAATAGAATTTGTCACCCTGTCTATAATGGGTTATGATAGCTTTTATCATCACCGCAGTAGACAGAGAAAATATGCAGTTGTCTTTTTATCGGGACTGCCTACCTGAGGAATTTCGGTTAGACCGTTTGTCTAACCGGGGTTTCGACGTTTTGAAGGAGGGTTTAGTGTAAATGATCGAAATTGAAAAGCCAAAGATTGAAACGGTCGAGATCAGCGATGAGTCTACTTTTGGTAAGTTCGTCGTCGAACCGCTTGAGCGTGGGTATGGTACAACTCTAGGGAACTCCTTGCGTCGTATCCTATTATCCTCACTTCCTGGCTCTGCAGTCACATCTGTTCAGATTGATGGTGTTCTTCATGAATTCTCCACTATTGATGGAGTAGTAGAAGATGTTACAACTGTCATTCTGAATCTGAAGAAACTAGCTTTGAAGGTTTACTCCGACGAAGAAAAGACTTTGGAAATTGATGTACAGGGTGAAGGAAAAGTTACAGCGGCTGACATCACGCACGATAGTGATGTGGAAATTCTTAACCCGGATCTCCATATCGCTACACTGGACAGCAGTGCCAGCTTCCGTGCGCGCATCACTGCGGAACGCGGCCGAGGATATCGTCCGGCAGAAGGAAACAACCACGAGGATCTACCAATCGGCGTTATTCCGGTTGATTCTATCTTTACACCGGTATCCCGTGTAACGTATCAAGTAGAGAACACAAGAATTGGTCAAACGTCTAATTTTGACAAGTTGACATTAGACGTGTGGACGGATGGCAGCATCCGCCCAGAAGAAGCAATCTCCTTAGGGGCTAAAATCTATATGGAACACCTCAATATCTTTGTCAGCCTTACTGATGAAGCTCAAAAAGCTGAAATCATGGTTGAGAAAGAAGAGGACCAAAAAGAGAAAGTCCTTGAGATGACGATTGAAGAACTTGACCTGTCTGTACGTTCCTATAACTGCTTGAAGCGTGCTGGTATCAACACCGTGCAGGAGCTTGCGAATAAATCTGAAGAAGATATGATGAAGGTCCGTAACCTTGGTCGCAAGTCACTTGAAGAAGTGAAGCACAAGTTGGACGAGTTGGGATTAGGTCTAAGAAAAGAAGATTAATCGATATAGAACATCTAAGAGATTCAGTTAAGGGAGGGATTATCAATGGCTAGAAAACTAGGACGTACAACAGATCAGCGCATGGCGTTGCTTCGCAACCTGGCGACTGACCTGATTGTTCACGAACGTTTGGAGACAACAGAAGCTAAAGCGAAAGAACTTCGCTCTGTAGTAGAGAAAATGATTACTCTTGGTAAACGCGGCGATCTTCATGCCCGTCGTCAAGCTGAAGCATTCCTTTACAACGTGAAGGCGGAAGGCGAAGAGCAAACAGCTTTGCAGAAGCTATTCTCTGAAATCGGCCCACGCTACGAAGACCGCCAAGGTGGTTATACTCGCGTGCTTAAGCTAGGCGAGCGTAAAGGCGATGGAGCGAAAATGGCGATCATTGAACTAGTTTAATGAATACCATTGGGGTAAAAGGGCAGGAGTGAATCTCATCGCGAGGTTACATCCAGCCCTTTTTTTATACACAATTATCGCTTGCTGACGAATAGGAGACTACTCGTCAGCAGTCGTTTGCGGGGAATAGTGTCATATTTCCTGGGAAATAGTCAGTTGAGCAGAGGAGGAACACAGATGGGAGAGAGACAAGTCGAGTTTCGGAATGTATCCTTTCGTTATCAGGAGGACATGCCGTGGGTTTTAAATGACGTTAGCTTCACGCTTGGCCCGAATGAATGGGTAGCCATTATCGGACATAACGGCTCCGGGAAATCGACGATTGCCAAGCTTATGAACGGGCTATTATTTCCTCAAGAAGGGGAAATATTAGTGGACGGTCAGGCGGTAACGCAGGAGAGCGTATGGGAAATCAGGAAGAAGGTCGGTATGGTCTTCCAAAACCCTGATAACCAATTCGTTGGAACCACGGTTCGTGATGATGTCGCTTTCGGGATGGAGAATCACGGTATGCCCAGAGATTTGATGCAGCAGAGAATCAAAGACAGCCTTGCTTCAGTCCGTATGCAGGAATATGAGCGTCACGAGCCCCACCGTTTGTCCGGAGGGCAGAAGCAGCGCGTGGCGATTGCGAGTGTGCTTGCTGTATCACCGGCTTTCATCATCCTGGATGAAGCGACCGCTATGCTGGATCCGAAAGGTCGGAAAGAGATCATGGAAACGGTCCGTGATGTTCAACGGGAAAGAGACTTATCCTTGATCACTATAACGCACGACCTTCATGAGGTGACCCAGGCATCCCGGGTAATCGTCATGAATAAAGGACAGGTATGGATGGAAGGAACTCCGAGAGAGGTCTTTTCAAAGAAAGATAACTTAACCGAAATTGGCTTAGATACTCCATTTGTCAGTAAATTGGCAGATCACCTGAAGACAGAAGGTGTGATGCTTTCTCGTGAGCCACTCAATCACCAGGAGTTATTGGAGGAATTATGGACATCACGTTCGACCATGTAAGTTACGTCTATCAACCGAACAGCCCGTTCGAGCATAAAGCATTGGATGATCTATCCTTCGAAATACCTTCCGGCTCTTTTGTCGCCGTCATCGGTCATACAGGATCGGGGAAATCCACGCTGATCCAACACTTAAATGGACTGCTTCAGCCTACGAGCGGAAACGTTCAAATCGGCGACTACAAGCTTACGGCTGGAGAGAAGAATAAAGATTTGAGAAATCTGCGGGAGAGTGTCGGAGTTGTGTTCCAGTATCCCGAACATCAGTTGTTTGAAGAAACGGTTGCGAAGGATATCGCGTTCGGTCCCCAGAACTTCGGGGTGGAACAGAAAGAAATCGATCGCAGAATCAAGGAAGCTGTAGAAGCTACCCATCTCCCGGAGGAATTGTTGGAACGTTCTCCTTTCGATTTAAGTGGTGGACAGATGCGCAGGGTGGCCATATCCGGGGTGCTCGCAATGAATCCGCGTGTCCTTGTATTGGATGAACCGACGGCCGGGCTCGACCCGCGCGGGCAGAAGGAAATTATGAATATGTTTTCCAATCTCCATAAAGAGAAGGAATTGACGACGATCCTCGTCACTCACAGTATGGAAGACGCGCTCTCCTATGCGGATTACATTCTTATTATGAATCACGGGAAGCTCTATATGGAAGGTGCCCCGTTGGATATATTTAAGCAGAAGGACGCTTTGGAGCAGGTGCAGCTCGATGTACCGGAAGTGATTCAGTTCCTTGCCAAAGTTAATGAGAAGTTCGGATGGGATATGGAATACAAAGGAGAAACCATGGAGGAATTGGCAGCTCTTCTTGCTGATAAAGGGAGAGGGGGTGCCGCTCGTGAGTAGTTCGATGATCATCGGGCAGTACATTCCTACGGATTCCTTTATCCACCGGCTGGACCCCCGCTCGAAAATCGCGTTGATCTTCTTTTTTGTCATCGTTGTATTTTTTGCTAATTCTGTTTGGAGTTACGGGGTTCTTGCTGTCTTTGCTGTCGGGAGCGCTCTCCTGTCTAAAGTGCCGTTTCGGTATATTATGAAAGGGTTGAAGCCGGTTTGGTTCCTGATTATTTTCACGTTCCTGCTCCACTTGTTTGTCACGAGACAAGGGGAGGTCGCTTTTTCTGTGTTCGGATGGAACGTGTATGAAGAAGGATTGATCCAAGGGGCAGCTATCTCTCTTCGATTCTTTCTTTTGATTCTGGTCACATCCCTGCTTACATTGACAACGACACCGATTGAAATAACCGATGCTATTGAAGATCTACTCGGTCCATTAAAGAAGGTTCGATTCCCTGTCCATGAGCTGGCGTTAATGATGTCCATTTCCTTGCGTTTTATCCCGACACTTATGCAGGAAACAGAAAAAATATCAAAAGCACAGGCTTCCAGAGGAGTAGACTTCCGTACAGGTCGTTTTAAGGACCGTGTAAAGGCTGTCGTCCCTTTGCTTGTCCCACTATTCGTCAGCGCTTTTAAGCGTGCAGAAGAGCTCGCTATGGCGATGGAAGCGAGGGGATATCAGGGCGGTGAAGGCAGGACGAAGCTGAGGGAACTCCGCATCGGCCGAATCGATGTCTTTACGTATGTCGTTTTTGCTGTTGTGGTCCTTGTGCTCTTCCTCACCAGAAGCTGAAAAGGGAGGACTGGAAGATGCAGCGTATGAAGTTCACCCTGCAGTATGACGGTACGGCCTATGCCGGGTATCAGGTACAGCCGAATGGTAATACGATTCAGGCGGAGCTGGAGAAAGCACTGGCTAAAATCCATAAAGGAGAAACGGTCAAAGTGACTGCCTCCGGAAGGACCGATGCCGGCGTTCATGCCATGGGGCAGGTTATACATTTCGACACACCGCTTTCCATTCCGGATGAGAATTGGAAGAGGGCCGTCAACTCTCTGCTTCCGGATGATATTATGATCACTCATTCAGAAGCAGTTCCGGAGGATTTCCATGCCCGTTACGGGACCGTAGGGAAAGAATACCGGTACTATGTATGGAATGACAGGGACAGACAGCTGTTCAAGCGCCATCATACGTATCACGTGAAGGCAGAGCTTGATATGGCTGCGATGAAGGAGGCGTGCCGGCTGTTGGAGGGAGAACATGACTTTACGTCTTTTTGTTCTCCGAAGACAGATATTAAAGGCGACAAAGTCCGGACGATTTATGAAGCATCCATCCGGAAAGAAGGGGCAGAGATCGTGTTCCTGTTCCGAGGCTCCGGCTTCCTTTATAATATGGTCCGGATTCTTGTCGGTACACTTTTGGAGGTAGGGCGGCATGAGAGAGAGCCTGCTTCCATCCCAAGAATTCTTGCTGCAATGGATCGGGCTGCCGCCGGGAAAACAGCTCCTCCACAAGGGTTATTTCTCTGGGAAGTTTTTTACCAATAAAAGTTATTAAAAAAACAACGATTCCAGGTGTGCACGCCCTTGACATTTGGCTGTAGGGTGTTATATTATATTCTATGGCATTTTATTTCTATACCACGGTTAGCCCCGGAAATCTAATCGTATTTGAGATAAATGATAAAGTAGTTACGAAGTCTATGTGAAATTAAACAATTCAGGAGGGAAACAGATATGCGCACAACTTTCATGGCAAATGAAAACAACGTTGAACGTAAATGGTATGTTGTGGATGCTGCAGGGCAAACACTTGGCCGTTTAGCGAGCGAAGTTGCTGCGATCCTTCGCGGTAAACATAAACCAACTTACACACCACACGTTGATACAGGTGATCATGTCATTATCATCAACGCAGGTGAAATCCAACTTACAGGTAACAAGATCAACGATAAGATCTACTACCGTCACTCCAACCACCCAGGTGGATTGAAGTCCCGTACAGCTAACGAAATGCGTACGAAATACCCTGAGCAAATGCTTGAGCTTGCTGTTAAAGGTATGCTTCCTAAAGGAAGTCTTGGACGTAAAATGGGCAAGAAACTTCATGTTTTCGCTGGAGCTGAGCACAAGCATGAAGCACAAAAACCAGAAGTTTATGAACTTCGCGGATAATTAAAGGAGGTAATCTAAAGTGGCACAAGTACAATATACAGGTACTGGACGTCGTAAGAGCTCCACTGCTCGCGTACGCCTTGTTCCAGGAACTGGTCGTGTAGTAGTAAACAAACGTGATGCTGAAGACTTTTTCCCATACGAAACACTTCGTGTAATTCTGAAGCAGCCTCTAGCTGTTACGGAAACAGAAGGTAACTACGATGTACACGTAAACGTACATGGTGGTGGATTCACTGGACAAGCTGGTGCGATCCGTCACGGAATCGCTCGTGCTCTTTTACAAGCGGATCCTGAATACCGTACAACACTTAAACGCGCTGGTCTATTGACTCGTGACGCACGTATGAAAGAACGTAAGAAATACGGTCTTAAAGGTGCACGTCGCGCTCCACAATTCTCCAAGCGTTAAGACATCAACATTTCAAAGGCTCTCAACCATTTTGGTTGAGGGTCTTTTTTATGCTTGAAAAGGGTTTTGACCACATTATGACCACGATAATAATTTTTGACTACCAATTATAGTTCGATGTAGCTTTGAAACTTTTCCGCTGTCCTTTCTTTTAAATAATCTGTGACGTGTTATCAGAAGAAGTTGGGGGATTCTTAAAAAGCCTCACAATAAACTGGGGGGCTTTTTAAGATTTAGCATTTTATTCAAGTAGCCGTTGAACTACGTGGTATAATTTAATTAGAGCTAACGAGGGTAAGGTTATAATTAAGAATTTATAATAACCGCCTAAAAAGGAGAGTTTTTTAATGTCACTAGAAAAAATTAAAAAGCCAGATAGAAATGATGAAGAAAGAGTGGAATTACTAAAAGACTTATTTCCTGAAGCATTTATAGAAGGGTCATTTAATACTGAGGTTCTTAGAAAAGAACTTAATATTTTGAATATCAATTCTGATGAAGAATTTTATGGGTTGACATGGCCGGGAAAAGAAGAGGCAAAGAAGTTAGCAATAAAGCCGTTTACTGGTTCGCTTTCCCCTATAGAGGATGAAGGTGTTAATGTCGAGGGAACTAATAATATCTTTATAGAAGGTGAAAACTTAGAGGTTCTTAGAATTCTTCAAAAAAGTTATAAGGAAAAGGTAAAGCTAGTATATATCGATCCCCCTTATAACACGGGTAAAGATTTTGTTTACGAAGATGATTTTGATGAACCGATAGAAACATACTTAGCCAAAACTGGACAAGCTGATGAAGAGGGGGTACTAACAAGTAACCCAAAAACCAATGGGAGATTTCATTCAAATTGGTTAAATATGATGTACCCACGTTTAAGGCTGGCGAAATATCTTCTTCGAAAAGACGGGATAATGGTCGTACATATAGACGAACATGAGGAAAGTAACTTAGAGCTACTAATGAACTCAATTTTTGGTGAGGAAAATAAGGTAGGCGCAATTACGTGGGATAAAAGAAATCCCAAAGGCGATTCTACGGGTATTGCGTACCAAAACGAGAGAATTATGGTTTATGCACGGAATAGAGATTATTTATTGTCGCAACATAAAATAAAAAGACCTAAAAAGAATGCTGAAAAGATGTTAAAAAAAGCAGCTGATCTATATAAAAAGCTTGGCACTAAAACAGTACCTGACGATTTAAGAAAAGCAGTAAAGAAATATAAGTTACCAAACTCTTTACTTAAACAGCACGAGACAGAGTACACACTAGAGGATATCAATACAGAGTATAAAAAATGGTTACAGGAACAAGATGACATTTCAGGTGGAGAAGCAGCTTATAAAAATATAGACGAGAATGGGGAAGTTTATCGTCCTGTATCTATGGCATGGCCAAATAAAAAGAATGCGCCAGATGACTACTTTATACCATTAATACATCCTGTAACAAAAAAAGCATGTGTGGTTCCGCAAAGAGGGTGGAGAAATCCTCCAAAAACAATGGAAAAATTAAAAGAAGAAAATAAAATACTTTTTGGTAAAGATGAAACTACAATTCCTAATAGGAAGTATCTTCTAAAAGAGAACATGCTTGAAAACATACCTTCTATACTAAGGTATGGTGGGAGTGACGATAAACTTTTTAATGAATTAGGCATTCCATTTGAAAATCCGAAACCCTATAAATTTGCCATGGATATTATAAAGTATTTTACACATGATGACGATATTGTCCTGGATTTCTTCGCAGGTTCTGGAACTACAGGTCATGCGGTACTAGAGTTAAATGAGCAAGAAAAGACTAATAGGAAGTTTTTATTGGTACAAGTTCCTGAAGATACTAAAAAGAATTCAGAAGCAAGGAAAGCTGGTTTTAATACAATTTCGGAGATAACGAAAAAAAGGTTGTATGAGGTATCAAAGAGTTTGAAGGAAAATGGGGCTGTATCCGATTATGGTTTTAAGATGTTTGCCCTAGGTGAGACGAATATCAGAGAGTGGTCTTCTTATGAAGGAAATGATTTGGAAAAACTAGATCAATTGTTAAACTTCTCACCTCTAGTACCTAGCTGGAAAGAAAAGGACGTACTTTTTGAATTTATTCTGTTACAGGGATTCCCACTTAACAGTGAGGCACAAATAATAAAAGAACTACAAAGTAACAAAGTTTGGAAAATAACTCATGCCGATATTCCAAACCACTTATTTATTTGCTTGGATGAAAAAATCAAAGAAGATACCGCTCAATATTTAAGTGCATATAAGGATGATGTGTTGTATTTATTTGATGACGCTTTAACAGATGTTACAAAAATAATGTTAGAAGAAACAATGAGAGTCAAGACGTTGTAAGGGGGGGGAGGTTTAATGAATAATCAATTAAAAATTAAATTTAAAGACCAGCGATATCAATTAGAAGCGATTGAAAGTGTAGTTAGCTTGTTTGAGGGGTCACCAAAGAGGGAGGGGATAGATTTCCTCTCTCAGCCAACTGATGAAATTATACCAAATGCAAATGTTAATGAGGAATTAAATGAACGTTTACTATTGCATAATCTGCAGAAAGTTCAAATAACAAATAACGAAAAAAGAATTGGAAGTGAACTAAAGGTTTCTAATGAGCTTGAGGTTGATCAAGGAGAAACAGTAAATGGTGTAGGTGAAGAAGGGGAAAAAATTCGTTCACCTCATATTACAGTAGAAATGGAAACAGGAACTGGAAAGACATATATCTATTTAAGAACAGCTCATGAGCTAAATAAAAAATATGGATATAAAAAATTTATTGTTGTGGTACCAAGTATTGCGATATATCAAAGCGTTGTTAAAAATATTGAAGCAACAAGAAACCATTTTGCTTCTAAGTATGATAATGAAGAGATATCTTTAGTTCAATATGATGGTTCTAAATTGGGACGGATCCGTGATGAATATGCTACCAATTCAAATTTGACTGTCATGGTTATGACAATAGATTCATTTAACAAGTCATCAAATAATTTTTATAAAAGAACGGAACAATTACAAGGCGAAAAGAAGCCATATGAATATATACAGCAAACTAGGCCAATTGTAATTTTAGATGAACCTCAGAATTTTAATTCTAAAAAAGCTAAGAGTGCTATTCGTACTCTTAAGCCCTTATGCGTTCTTAGATACTCTGCTACACATAAGGAAACGCCTAATCTATGCTATAGGTTAACGCCAGTAGACGCTTTTAAAGAAAATCTAGTTAAACAAATTGAAGTAGTTGGAATATCAGAGCTAGATAACCATAATGAATCTTTAATCAGTTTGTTGGACGTTACTAGAAGTCCTATTAGAGCAAAGGTGAAAATAAACAAGTTAGATAAAGGTGTAAAAAAAGAACGGGAAGTAATTTTAAAGCAAGGCACTGACTTGTTTGAACTCAGTGGGTTAACAGAGTATGAAGGGTTAATTGTAAGTGAAATTAAGTATGGACAAAGTGATGAAGATAAGCAGGTGCTTTTCACAAATGGTTACACATTGTCTTTTAAAAATTCATTTACATCTAAAGAAAGTGTCTTTAGAGCTCAAATCGAAAAAACAATAGAAGCACATATGATACGACAAGAGGCCCTAAGGGATAAGGGAATAAAAGTGTTATCTTTATTCTTTATTGATCGTGTGAAGAATTACACTGGAAAGGAAGCAATCATTAAGCGATTATTCGATGAGAGCTTTAACAAACTAAAGAGAAGGTTCCAATCTTTTTCAAATGCTAATCCTGAGCAGGTCAGGGAAGGATATTTTGCGAAGGCGAAAGCAGAGAAAGGCGAAGAAGAGGCGATTGATACTAATAGCAGCAATAAGAAAGAAAGAGAGTTGGAAAAAGCTGCATTTGAATTAATTATGAAGAAGAAGGAGCGTTTATTATCTTTTGAGGAACCAACCTCCTTTATTTTTGCACATTCTGCTTTAAAAGAAGGTTGGGATAATCCAAATGTATTTCAGATTTGCACATTAAATCAGACTGCTTCTAACATAAAAAAGAGACAAGAAATTGGAAGAGGGTTAAGGTTAGCGGTAGATCAGAATGGTGAAAGATCAGAAGAACATGATGTAAATATCCTTACTGTAATTGCTAATGAAAGTTATGAAAGTTATGTTACCAACCTACAAAATGAGTATGTGGCTGAAGGCGATACTCCACCAAACACACCTAAAGAGCCTGAAGAAGCTGTTGTAAAGCGTAATAATAAGTTATTCACTTCAAATGAGTTTCAAGACTTTTTTGAAAAGGTGAATAGACAAGTGGATTACAAACTTAACATTAATACTGATGAGCTAATTGGTTTGTGTGTGGACAAATTAAATGAATCAAAATTCCCTGGACTATCATTAGAATTTTCTCAAGCTAGGTTTGTTATTAGCGAATACTTAATTGAATTGCAAGAAGTGTTCAGTAAAGAAGCGGTTATAGAGATAACCTTCAGTGATACCACTGGAAATTCATATAAAAGTAGAAAAAGGGTATCAGAGGGTGACAGCCTTAATAAGCTATTCAATGATATTCGTTTGAAAAATTTAAGAGTGCTCAAAATTAATGATGAAGGTAGCGGTAGTCAATCCGTGAAATTTGATAATGAAGAAATCATTACTAAATACAAGCCTTTAAAATTCAGCACTGAAAAAGTAACCAATGTAGAGAAAACAAAGGTTAGAAGTGAAGAAGGTAATTATGCAATACCAAACTTTATCGAAAGGGTAGCTAAGGAAACAAGCTTAACTAAAAAAACAGTTAAAAACATATTTAAAAACATGCAAGAAGATAAAAAGAAACTTATTTTTAAAAATCCAGAAGGCTGGATAAGTGAATTCTTATCTAATATAAAAGAAGTGTTATGTAATCACATAGCAGAAAACATCGAATTTGTAATAAAGCCTGAAAAAATTTATGAAGCTAACGATTTGTTTCCATTAGAAAGGAAGTTTCCTCAAAAGGAGCTTATTCCTGCTGGAGATAATGGTTTATATGATAAAGTGCAAGTGGATTCTGATGTAGAGCGTGAATATGTTGGAAATAGAGTTATACCAGACGCAGATAAAACAATTTTATATTTTAAGTTTCCTCCGAAATTCAAAATATCCCTTCCAAAAATTATAGGAAATTACAACCCAGACTGGGGTATGGTAAGGAAGAGTGAAGATGAAAATTACAAAGTAGAATTGGTTAGAGAAACTAAAGGTGGAGTTGACTTAGAAAGATTAAGGTTTCCGCATGAGAAACGTAAAATTAGGTGTGCACAAAAATACTTTGAAGAAATTGGTATAGACTATAGAGTGGTTGATCAAAATATAAATTATTGGTGGGAAAGCGACAAAGATCACCAAAATCTTAAGTAATAAGAGCAACCCTTGAAGGAAATAAACCCCTGGTGAAGAATATGTTACCAGGGGTGTCTTTTTGTGGGGGTCTATACCATGAAATACTATAAAACAAATGCAATGTACGATTATTTAGATCGGAATCCACACGAGCGGTTAAAATTCCCAAGTGGTAATTTGTGGCCATTAATATATGCAAATAAGGTGAACTTTGATGCTCAAGTATTAGTACTAGTTGTTGGTACCGAAGGTGGAACAATTTCAAATAGCTTTCAAGAGCAGCATGCTTTAATAAATCAGCTTGGAGAAAGAGCTAATATTCCAGTAGCTGTAGTTGCATTTGACACTGATGTACGAATCATTGAAGAAGTACAATATTCTGAAGGAAGAAATCGACTTGAACGTATTTCACTATTAACATTAGCTGATAGGATGAAAGCTTTAGGTTTATCAGTTAATAATACTCCTACGTCCAAAGCTATTAACGATGAATATTCTAGTGCCTACCATAAGTGGCAAAGGGATAATTTGGGGAATGATATTGTAGTTGTCGATATAGATATGTTCAAAATTTCTAGTGAAGGTGTTATTGAAAAGTTTTATGAACTAAAACGGTCATTCAAAGAGCTAAATGAATGGTCACCGTATCAGGTTGATTATAATAATTTTCGAGTTATGTCTAGGTTAGCAAACAAAACTAATATTGGTTTCGACATTGTATATAATAGAAGAACTAAAAATCCATGGTTTGACGATATTAGTAATTTAAGTGTATTCAATGTTGATTTTAACAGAGGTACACCAATAAATCCTGTCGGAAGAGTAGATTTAGAAACCTTTATGACTAATTAAAAAAGTATAAAGGCACCCCTAAAATAAGTTACTACCCGAATATCAATATAGGCATTGTTCTACTTTTAAAATCTTAAGGATGATTTTTTGTTGTATAACTTAAGTGTCAAGGCCGTTTAAATTCCTACAAAATCGTCGGGTTAAAATTATACAAAGCTGCCGCCTTATTCGGCAGCTTTGTTTTTCATTCGAAAGCTTGGTCCATCCACGGAAAAGACTCTGGAATGGTGAAGTAACCGATCCAATATTGCTGTCGCAATAATTCCGTCTCCTAAAACTTCTCCCCACTGGCTGAATGTCTTGTTCGACGTTAAAATGATCGAGCTATTTTCATACCTTCGGCTGATTACTTGAAATAAATAATGCCCTCCATTGTTTGATAGATTCAAGTATCCCATTTCATCAATAATCAGAAGAGAAGGTTTGGCGAACCCTCTCATTTTCTTATCCAGTTTCCCTTGGGCATCTGCTGTCTGAAGTGATGTAACAAGTTCCTGCGCTGTCATGAAGTACGTCTTCAAACCTTTACTTATTGCCTCCAGTGCAATTGAAACCGCAAGGTGCGTTTTACCGACGCCGGGCGGGCCAAGAAAAATAAGATTCTGATTTTGTTCAATAAAGCTGAGGTTCATATATTCTTCGATGTCCCTTCGGGTCACACCACTAATGCGGTCAAAATCAAACGTATCTAAAGTTTTCTTGAAAGGTAAGCGTGACAATTTCAGTAAGGTTTGCCTGCTTCGCTCTATCCGTGCTTGGTTTTCCACTTCCAATAGTCGCTCAAGGAAAACATGATATGGTATATTATCTTTAGAAGCTTCTTCCGTGAGGGTGCGCCATTCGGACTGGATGGTGGATAAATTAAGTGACTCACAGTATGTATCAATCTCCTGATTCATCACTTATCGCTCTCCCTCTTGAAGAATTTGGTCGTAGACGCTTAGTGGGCGGACAGCGACCTCAATATCTGACGCAGCGTGAAAGGTGCCAGCCTTTGAACGCTGCTTTTTTCTTATTTGCTCGGAAAGCGGTGAGATCTTATCATCTTTTGTATAGGTAAGAATGGCTTCGCCATGATGATAAACAGTAATTCTTCCATCAAGGGTTTCCTTAATCATGACTTCATGTCCTGCATAAGTGGAGCTCATGAGAATCTTTCGAGCGTGATAGTTCAAAACGCCATCTCTTCCTATCTTTCGATAGGTGAGGTAACTTACTTCATATTTGGAAGGAAGAGAATCGAGAGATTCTTTCATCCATAATTCCACAGGTTTTCGTTCCGTCGTAGAGTGAACTCGCTGATTCGCAGTATCTTCCACCCACCTCATAAGTGTACAATTCAAATCCTGTAACGACTGGACGGAAGAAGTCTCCAACCATCCATTCATATAACCAATGAAGCGTTCTACCTTGCCTTTGGTTTGAGGACGATAAGGTCGATGAACCTTTGGTGTAAACCCATAATGATCGACGAAGTCCAAGAACTTTTCATTCCACTCTATTTCAGTACCACTTCTCCGGTTTATAATCGTCTTCATATTATCGAAGAGAACTTTTTGCGGAACCCCTCCAAAGTATTCAAAGGCTTGAACTAAACAGTGGAGTAGGTGCTCTCGATCTTGCTTTTCCGCAAAACAAATATAACTCATCCGTGAGTAAGAAAGTGTGGCCACAAATATCATTAAAGGGATGGTATCTCCATCCACCTGATACAGTCCAGCTTCTTTCCAATCTACTTGCATTTGTTCTCCTGGTTCTGTTTCATACCGACGGGTATGACTTTCTTTAAAGGATTTACGATAGGGTTGAACAAATTCTTTGAGGATCGTTTTCCCGCCAGAATACCCTTGTTTTCGAATTTCCTGGAAGAGTTTCTCACAATTGAAAACATGGTCTTCTCGTAATCGTTTAAGCAAATAACCTTTGTAGGGATCTAACTTTGATCCTTTCTTGGTTCGTTTTTCTATCTCGTTCACTTAAGGCTTTCACCGTATGCCGATGCATGCCCAGTAGTTGGGCAATATCCGTATAAGACATGCCCCGTTCTAAAAACTCTTTCACTTTTCGTCGCTCTCCCTCCAGCTTCATAAACTAAATCTCCTCCCCCTTTAGGAATTCAATTTAATTATGAAGCTTGTCGAAATTTAAGGCGACGATTTTGTATATTTTTAGTCGGCTATAATGTCCATTTTAAATGCGACTCTTTCATTAAGTTGCTAAGTTAATCAGTGGTAAATCTTTTCAAGTTTTTGTATATAATCCTTATAATCAGTTATATTTGTAAGTGTTTTTATAAAAGCCTTTCCGGGATGTTCCCATTCACCGTATTTTTCCCAATTGACTTTGTGAATGTGTTTGTATTCAGCCCTAGATGCATCATACGAATAATTTGATATAACAGTTCCGCGGCCTATTACTTTGGAAATACCTTTTTTTACATAAATAATATCCCCTGGTTGGAGTTCATTAGCAAACTGCCATGTTGCATGAGCTGAATTTCTGTATGATTTTTGATATCCATATAATTCTTTCATTTTGCTTTTCATTGCTTCTTTTGATGAGAACATCTTCAGGTCTCCCATTTCATCCCAAGCAATCCCCATAATTCCTTGTGAATAAAATTCATCCCATTTGGATGCATTGTGCCCAGGTGCATAGAGCCAGTATTTTTTCTCTTTTTCGTTTATAGTTTCTGAAAAAGAATAGAAATTTTCTGAGTTTGTAGGATTATCCATTATTTAGTACACCTCAAATTCTTTAAATAAGTAATTCTTTTCACGTTTAGTGTTTGTTAATTAATGTGGGATATTCATGGGGGTTGGATGGTTGAGATAATAAAGAAATATTTAGCCATGTTCTCTTATGGATTTTTTTGAGTCGATTAAGATAAGTCCCTGTTTCTAATATTTAATCTCTTCATTGAACAAGGCACATAATATGAGAAATTATCAAAGGATGCCCTATTTGCATTGTAGGGCACCATTTTTTTGACCACATTCTGACCACAAAACATATATAAAGATATACCATTAAAAGGTTTTTTTATTTAATAAAAGTTGCTAACAACAATAATATTAGGATTGTTTAATTTCGTGTTTCTTCATATAACATATACAGATTTAAGAACGTAAGAAATACGGTCTTAAAGGTGCACGTCGCGCTCCACAATTCTCCAAGCGTTAATCGTACGAACGTACAAAAGCCATCTTTCCCAAGAGGAAGGATGGCTTTTTTTGTTTGCAAACTTTCTGTATTTACGTTCGTTTGCTTTAGGATTAATCATCGTAACTTAATTGTGTTCATCCCTATGATGTACATGAACAGCTCACTATCTTGGGATGAAAGCGGATACAACGTGGTTGTTTCAGGTGCTACAATGAAATCGTGGAGGGAGGATAGATGGTGGAACTCAATGAGAGAAGTCACAGGATTCTTCAAGAAATAGTAGGCAACCCCAGGGTCACCAGTACGACGCTCGAAAAGAAATACCAACTGACAAGAAGGCAGCTTGGCTACAGTTTCAATAAGATTAATGATTGGCTTGCATCACACCGCCTTCCTGAAATAGAGCGTACCAGACAAGGACAGTTCATTATCGACCACTCGATTTTCGCGCAGGTCAATAAGGATCAGAAACCTGAAATGGATGCCGTCGTCTTGTCTGAGGAGCAGCGCGTTTCCTTGATTATTCTCATGCTCCTTACTCGGAGGGAGCTGTCGTTGAATCACTTCACCTATGAACTCGACTTCAGTAAGAATACCATCTTGAGTGATATGAAGCAGGCGCAGTCATTCCTTGACAGGTACCATATAACCATTAACTATTCGAGGAAGTCTGGATACGTATTGGAAGGACCGGAAATTCAGATTCGCCGTGTTCTCCATAAGGTTGTTAGTGACTGGATAGCTTTGAATGGTTCAGGAAAAGTGGAAGCCATGACTTTGTTGTCACCGGATGATTTGAGCAGATATAAGGATATCATTGATGCGTTTGAAGAAAAGCTCAACATTCAGTTTACAGACGAAAAAATGGAAGCGCTACCTTATTTGCTGGCACTAAACATTAGAAGAATGGAAGACGGATATATCATTGAGTCTTTATCCGGGAACCATCAAGACATCATCCGGTCTGAAGAATATCGAGCGGTCGGAGATATATTGAAAGAGCATATCACCCATGAAGAGCGTCTCCTCTTAAGTCTCTATCTCTTAACCACCAATGTGTATCGATCCGAAGAGCTTGCACCGACAGATCCATTAACGACGCTGCCCCCGGTTATAGAGCAAATGATCCGTCTTTTTGAACGGGGCGCCTGCGTTCATTTTCAGAATAGAAGCCTTTTATCGGATAAGCTGTTCCAGCACATCCGACCTGCTTATTACAGGATCAAGTATGGACTGACAGAGACGCAGGTGATTCATGATTCCATTACGGAAGAATTGAAAGAAGTGCACCATTTGGTCAGACGCTCTGTGCTTCCATTGGAGAGGTACATCGGGGCCGACATTCCTGATAATGAATTGTCTTTTATGACGATGTTAATCGGCGGTTGGATGACGCGGCAGGGAGAGAGCATGAAAGAGAAAGTAAAAGCTGTTGTCGTCTGTCCTCAAGGCGTGTCCGTCTCACGACTGTTGTTTAATCAATTGTCGGAGTTGTTTCCTGAATTTGTTTTCCTCGACTCTTTGTCGGTCCGAGAGTATTGGAGGTGTGAGTTGGATTACACGCTTGTTTTCTCTACCTCACCGCTAGAAGGAGAGGATAAAGTCATTCAATGCAAACCATACCTTGATCAGGACGATCGACTGCGGTTAAGAAAGCAGGTCATGATGGAGGTTCAAGGTTATGTGATGAATGATATCCGTGTGGATCACTTGATGGATATTATCCGCAATCACACAACGATCCACGATGAGAAAGCTTTGAAGGAAACGTTGAGCGTTTATGTGCATCGGGAAGAGGAATCAGCAATCAAGCAGAGGGTGGAGAGCGTTCCGCTTCACCTGGAAGATTTCCTTCCGATCGATCACATTCAAGTAGTGGAATATGTGGACTCTTGGGAGAAAGCACTGTCTATTGCATCCGAACCGTTGATCAGGCATGGCTTTATCAAACAAAGTTATGTCGAGGCGATGCGGCAGCAGGTGAGAGATCCATACATCATCATCGCCCCGCACGTTGCTATTCCCCATGCAGCGCCTGAAGATGGTGTAGCACGAACCGGAATGAGTTTGTTGGTCGTCCGTTCAGGTGTTTCGTTTAATACAGAGGAGACCGTTCATATGATGGTCGTGATCGCGGCGGTGGATAAGAAGAAGCATATGAACGGTTTGATGCAGTTATTGAGCTTAGCCGGGCAGGAGGAAGATCGGGAACGCCTCATTCGTGAGGGGAAACCTAAAGATATACAGGAAGTGATCATGCGTCATTCTGTGTAGTGTCCGGAACAATATTTTATGGATAATGTGGTGAATAGGATGAGTAATGTTTATTTTAATGAATCAGTCATTTTATTAGATCTGGATGCGGGATGCAAGGAAGAAGTGCTCGAGGCAATGAGTAGGAACCTTGTGGATTTAAAATTGGTCAAGGAGAGTTTTCCGCCCGCCATCATCCGAAGGGAAGAGGAATATGCAACAGGGTTACCGACTGCCGGAGTCGCTGTCGCCATTCCGCATACCGATGTGGAGCATGTGCTCCGGAAGACGATAAGTGTGGGAGTACTGAAAGAAGCAGTGGAGTTCGGTGTAATGGGGGATGGAGAGGAAACGATCCCAGTCCGTATTGTCTTTCTGTTGGCTATGGACGAAGCCCACTCCCAGCTTTCTTTGCTTCAACAGCTCATGGGAGTTTTTCAAAACGAAGAAATTTTACGATTGATCCTGGAAGAAAAAAACAAATCAGGCATCCGGCGTTTATTGGAACAGAAACTTGCGTTTGATGCTATAGAAGGAGAGAAATCATAATGGCGAAAAAACAAGTATTGGTAGCGTGTGGAGCGGGGATTGCAACATCGACGGTCGTGAACGGGGCCATTGAAGAAATGGCGAAGGAAAACAATTTGAGCGTAGACCTGGTTCAAATAAAAATTGCGGAAGTAGGCGGCTATGTCGATACAGCAGATCTGCTTGTCACAACAGCTATGACTCAGAAAGAATACCCTTTTCCGGTAATTAATGCACGTTCCTTCCTGACTGGAATTGGAACAGAAGCGACGAAGAAAGAAATTTTACAGGAGTTGCAGAAGTAACCGGCATGCTCGCCGGTGGATAGAATCGAGGGAGGACTTTACATGCAGGGTTTCGTCGACATCGTACAAGGATTTTTGGATTTGGGGGCAACAGTCATTCTTCCTGTTGCCATCTTCTTACTAGGTTTACTGTTCGGACAAAAGCCAGGAAAAGCGTTCCGTTCCGGACTGACGATAGGAGTAGCTTTTGTAGGTATATTCCTCGTCGTCGATCTCCTTGTTAACAACCTGGGGCCGGCAGCGCAGGGGATGGTCGATCGGCTTGGAGTGGAATTGAACGTCATTGATGTAGGATGGCCGGCTTCTTCATCTATTGCGTGGGCCTCCATCGTAGCTGCGTTTATCATTCCGCTCGGCCTTGTCGTTAATGTCATCATGCTGGTGACGAAGACGACGAAAACGATGAACGTGGATATTTGGAATTTCTGGCATTATACATTCATGGCTGCCATGGTCTATGCCATTTCCGGCAGCATCGTGCAAGGCTTGATCGCCGCAGTTATCTTCCAGGTTGTTTGTTTGAAAGTAGCAGACTGGACAGCTCCGATGGTCAGTAAATTTTTCGACCTTCCCGGTGTTTCGGTCGCTACAGGCAGTACGATTTCCTACGCGCCGGGAATTTTCCTGGTACAGTTGTTGAATAAAGTGCCGGTAGTGAAGAATTGGAATGCCGACCCGGAGACGATTCAGAAGCGTTTTGGAATCTTCGGTGAATCGATTTTCATCGGACTCTTTCTAGGGGCGGCAATCGGAATATTGGCTGGATACAGTGTTGGGGATGTCATCGAAATCGGCATGGCGATGGCGGCCGTCATGGTTCTTATGCCACGTATGGTCAAAATCTTGATGGAAGGCCTTATGCCTGTATCAGAATCTGCACGGGAATGGCTGTCCAAACGCTTTGGTGACAGAGAGATTTACATAGGCCTTGATGCTGCGGTCGCACTCGGGCATCCAGCAGTCATTTCAACAGCCCTTATTCTTGTGCCGATCACTGTGGTGCTTGCAGTCATCCTGCCGGGAAATGCGCTCCTTCCTTTCGGAGACTTGGCTACCATACCGTTTGTCGTTGCTTTCATTGTCGGTGCAGCCAAGGGGAATATCGTCCACTCCGTCATCGTCGGTACGGTGATGATTGCTTTATCCCTTTATATGGCGACCGATGTGGCCCCGGTATTCACGGAAATGGCAGTGAATTCTAATTTTGACATGCCGGAAGGATCAGCAAAGATATCGAGCATTGACCAAGGGGGAAACCTGGTGAACTGGGTCATCTTTAAAGTATTCAGCGTCTTCAATTAATGGAGGGATAAAAGGTGAAAGCACTTGTGAAAACAGAACTGGGCCATGGCCACCTGCTCGTTCAGGATAAACAGGAACCGTCGGTTGGACCTGGCCAAGTGAAAATTGAAGTGAAATATACCGGAATATGCGGTTCTGATATACACACGTATGAAGGTCACTATAAAGTAGGCGTTCCAGTTACACTGGGTCATGAATTTTCCGGGGTCGTCGTTGATGTCGGTGATGGAGTGACATCATTTCAGGAGGGTGATCGAGTCACGTCAGAGACCACCTTCTATATCTGTGGGGAATGCAAATACTGCAGGAGTGGTGATTACAATCTCTGCAATCACCGAAAAGGTCTGGGGACACAGCAGGATGGAGGATTTGCCAAGTATTTAATTGCGAGGGAAGAAAGCGTCCACCATCTCCCCGACCATGTAGATTTTCGATCTGGTGCGATGACAGAACCGCTCGCCTGTACCTATCATGCCGTTGCAAAAACGGAAATCACCAAAGGGGATGTTGTGGTCGTTATCGGTCCGGGGCCGATTGGGTTGTTCACCGCCCAAGTTGCAAAGAGCCGGGGGGCCGTCGTTATAGCAGCTGGACTATCCCACGATAAGATAAGGCTTGATAAAGCACAGGAGCTGGGAATCGATTACTCGATTAATATTCAGGAGAGTAATCTGAAGGAACTGGTCGAAGATTTGACCGGTGGATATGGTGCAGACGTCGTATATGAATGCTCCGGAGCGGTGCCGGCTGCGAACATGGCATTGGATTTACTGAAGAAAAAAGGGCAGTACGGACAAATTGGAATTTTTGCGAAACCTGAGATTCCATTTAATTTGGAGAAGATCATTCAGAAGGAGATTCGTGTCGTAGGAAGCCGAAGTCAGAAGTCGGCGGATTGGGAACCTTCCCTTGAGTTGATGAACAGTGGCAGCGTAAACGCGCAGTCATTGGTGACACATGAATTCCCCATTACGGAATGGGATCAAGCATATGATGTGATAAAAAAAGGAGAAGCGATCAAGGTTCTTCTGACGCCGGTTGATTAAGGAAGAAAGGTGGGGGATGCAATGGTCGATGCATGGCTGGATTTTATGCTGGGCCCGATGCGGTCGGTCGGCGACGTCTACTTCGAGCATCAAATGATTTTTAACACGCTCATCGTTGCGGCAGCTGTTTGGCAAGTAAGGAAGAAGCGGCCGTCCAGATCCGTAGAAAAAACGGAAAATCTATAGGTGAAAAAGGTGACTCCAATGAAAACCTTGAATCTTTATGGAACCCAGGATATCCGATATGAAGAGAGGCCTGCTCCAGTATTGAACAGGGAAGATCACGTCGTCATTAAAGTAAAGGCTGTAGGCGTATGCGGATCTGATATATCAAGATATAAGAAGCTGGGTCCTTATGTAGAAGGAATGACGTTCGGTCATGAGTTTGCAGGGGAAGTAGTGGAAGTGGGCAGTGATGTCAATACTATGGTTCCCGGAGACCGTGTGGCAGCTTGTCCGACTTTCTGCTGCGGGGAATGTGTCAGCTGTTTGAAGGGCGACTTGAGCCAATGCGAGCATTTGACTCTCATAGGAGCCCGGCATCCAGGAGCATATGCCGAATATGTAACACTTCCTGCTTCTAATGTCCTTCCCCTTCCTGAGGGAGTCGATTATGATGTCGCTGCAATGATTGAACCCTCATCTGTTGTGGCTCATGGTTTCTACAGAACCAGTCTTCAGCCCGGATCAAGTGTGGCTGTCGTAGGATGTGGGAGTATTGGGCTGCTTGCAATACAATGGGCGAAGATATTTGGAGCAGCTAAAGTGATTGCGATTGATATTGATGATCAGAAGCTTGCCGTTGCGAAACGCGTAGGAGCGGATGAAGTAGTCCATTCAAGAAACGCGGTTGCTCACGAACAAACAGCTGATTGGACAGGCGGGCAAGGTGTCGATCTTGCTGTAGAATGTGCCGGTTCTCCAATAACTTCTGAACAGGTTCTTGCTCTTCCGAAAAAAGGAGGAGAGGTTCTCTATATGGGAATTCCCTATGCCGATGTAGAGCTGAAGCGGTTTTATTTTGAAAAGATTGTCCGGAATGAGCTGAAAGTGATCGGATCCTGGAACGCCATTTCCAGTCCTTTTCCCGGGAAAGAATGGGATGCTACCCTGCACTATATGCAGACAGGGCAGTTGAACGTTAAACCGCTTATCTCTCATCGTCTCGCACTCGAAGAAGGGCCGCTCTTATTTGAACATCTCATTGAGAATAGCAGTGATCAATCGTTTATTAAGGTGCTTTTCCATCCGGATGGACAACCTTAAATGAAAAGGGCCGCTTCCTGCGGTCCTTTTGCTGTTTATTGAGGAAAGGGATTTTGAGGTTCAGGTGGTACTGCACATTTATGTGGGAGTCTGTATCTCCGGCTTTATTTGCTTCCTTTACATAATCCCTGTTCTCGTCCCATATAGTTGATGTAGGGAGGAGTACAAGGGAGTGAGAGCGCAATGATACGAAGAATGAAGACATTTTTTTGGTTGGCAGGGATCGTTATTCTTGTCTGTGCCGTTTCCTATCCGCTGCAGGAAGCGAAGGATGCTTGGACAGTCTGGTCTTCTCCACTGTCTGGCAAAGTGGTCGTCCTTGATCCGGGCCACGGGGGACCGGACGGAGGAGCAGAGGGGACAGATGGGACACAGGAAAAAGAAATTACCCTCCGGCTGGCGGAATACGTCCGTGATTATCTGCAGCAAGCAGGTGCCATCGTCTATTTGACAAGGTATGATGATGAGGATTTATCCTCAGAAGCGGCCGGAAGTTTATCGCGAAGGAAAGCGGAGGATATTAAGAAGCGGGTACAGTTTGTAAAGGATAAAGATGCGGACTTTTATTTGAGCTTACATTTGAATGCTATTCCTTCCCCCAAATGGAAAGGTGCACAAACCTTCTATAATCCGGACGTTTCAGAGAGTGAACAATTAGCGAAATTTATTCAGGACGAAATCCGTTCGAATATCGGTAATACGACGAGAGAAGCTATGGGGTTAACCAACATTTACATTTTAAAGCACATAGAAGCACCGGGGGCACTGGTAGAGGCGGGCTTCTTGTCCAATGAACAAGAGCGGGAACTGTTAAAGACGGAAGACTATCAGAGAAAGGTGGCTGCATCTGTCTACCAAGGTGTGCTCCGCTTCGTGACGGAACGTGAATATCCTTCTCCTGACTGATATAGGCAAATCCCTTAGAAAGCGTTTCACATATGTTATACTAACAACAGGAAACATTTTTTAAGGGATGGTGAAACGGTTTGTTGACTCAAGAAAAAGTACTCGAAGTCCTTCACTCAATCGAAGATCCGTTTTTACATAAAACGCTGGAAGAAACCGGTGGAGTCGAAGAAATAAAAATTAAAGAAGAAAAGAACCACGTCAGCGTCAAGCTGTTAATCGGCAAGACGAATACCGCTGAACAGATGGAGCTGCAGCAGCAGATCGTCAACGCTTTGAAGAAAGAAGGCGCGGCAACTGTCGGCCTCCGATTCGATCAGCTGCCGGAAGAGGTCCTGAACAGATTCCAGCCGGAAGCGGAAAAAGCAAAAGAGCAGTCCCTATTGGGAAATGATGTGGACACGAAGTTCATTTCCGTTGCCAGCGGAAAAGGCGGCGTCGGGAAATCGACAGTTACTGTCAACCTCGCTGTCGCACTGGCTCGTCTCGGGAAAAAAGTCGGGATTATCGATGCTGATATATATGGTTTCAGCGTTCCTGATATGATGGGTGTGGAAGAACGCCCGGTCGTCCGCGGGGAAAAAATCATCCCGGTTGAACGCTTCGGCGTCAAAGTCGTGTCCATGGGATTCTTCGTTGAAGATAACTCTCCGATCATCTGGCGTGGTCCGATGCTTGGTAAAATGCTTACAAGCTTCTTTAAAGAGGTGGAGTGGGGCGGTCTGGATTACTTGCTTCTCGATCTTCCGCCTGGAACCGGGGATGTTGCGCTTGATGTACACGCGCTGCTTCCTTCCTCTAAGGAGATTATTGTAACGACACCGCACCCGACTGCAGCTTTCGTTGCTGCTCGTGCAGGGCAGATGGCATTGAAGACAGAGCATGAAATATTAGGAGTCGTCGAGAATATGGCGTACTTTGAAAGCAAAGAAACCGGAAATAAAGAATTCGTCTTCGGACGTGGAGGCGGGGTTAAGCTGGCAGAAACGCTGCAAACAGCTGTTCTTGGCCACATACCACTTCAACAGCCGTACGAAGAAGAAGATGTATTTGCACCTTCTGTGTACCAAACAGATCATCCAATCGGTATGATTTATCGGAATATGGCTGCTAAAGTAATCGATAAGTATTAACAGAAAAACCACACGACCTGTTAGGTCGTGTGGTTTTTACTGCGTTAAGACGAGGACTGCGAATTATCTTCACTTTGCTTCTCGCCTTCGGTTTGACCGCTTTGCTCCTGACCTGAAGACCCGGATCCGGAAGACCCGGCCGATTCTTCGCTCTTCATCTTCTCAGCAGCTTTCAACAGCGTATCGCTCATTTTCGCTTGGAAAACCGGACTGTTGATGGTTTCCTCTATTGTTTTCTGCAAATGCTCACGGAATTTCTGTCCTTCCATGACGGTAACCATTTGATCCATCATTTCAGGGTTCTTATAAAGCTCGATCATCAGCTTTTGGTATTCCGGGTCCTTCATGAGACCTTTCATTAAATCCTTCTGCTGTTCTTCAAGGACTTTGCTGAATTCCTGAACGAATTTAGGGTCGGAAAACAATTTGCTCCAGAAGGCTTTTCCTTCTTCTGAAACAAGTGTCTGTTGAACAGCTTTCGATACAACCTCCGAATCGAGTGCCATAGACTGCTGCATCTTTTCATCAGAAAGTACTTCTTGCATCGCTTTTTTACCGTCATCAGACTTCAATATATCAACCATCATTTTCTTGGTTGTGTCATAATCCGCCTGTTCGCTCGCTCCGGAAGCACCGCTGCAAGCGGCCAGAACAGAGAGAAGCAGGACGGTACACAAAATGCGGAGTCTGGACATAAGGAATGTCCCCTTTCATAAGTTCTCCTTGTGTTTACTATTTACTTTTCGACTATTTTTATGCGGCTGGGCAAAAATGGAGGTTTTTCATGATAGAATGAATTTGGAAATGACTTGATATAGGGGGATCATTTAGTGAATAGTCGCAAGTGGGTCCGGTTATTTTTTACGACTTTAATGATTGGTGGAGGGTTAACGCTTCTCCTTAGCTTCTTGATCAAGAGGGAATCTTATGCAGAGGTACTTCAGCCTTTTCAGCTGTTTGAGTTGTTCGGTTTGCTGTTGTTTTTCAGTGGACTCGGGTTTATATTCAGTGTTATCAGTCAAATGGGCTTCTTTGCATACTTGACGGTCAACCAATTCGGTAAAGGCTTCTTCCGTAGTTTATGGGTTCCGGCGCAAGTATTTTTGATTGCGTTTACATTATTTGACCTGGTATATTTCCGCTACCAGGGGTCGGATTCAGGTGATTCGATTTGGTTTTACATAGGAACGGCTGCAGGGTTATTTACTGCCGGAGCAATTATTGCGTATATTAAAGCAAAAGAGACAAACCGTACGGCTTTCATACCTGGTTTGTTCTTTATGGTAGTCGTGACCTCCATTGAATGGGTGCCGGCATTAAATGCAGGGGGGAAGGATTATATATGGCTTATGATTTTTCCGCTATTCGTCTGTAATGCCTATCAACTTCTGCTGTTGCACCGTTTAACACGCAGCACGGATGAGAATATGTCTTAATGAAAGAGGGCCGCTGTTCATCCAGCGGCCTTCTTTTATTCCACCTGAGTCGTTTCTGATTCTCCGCCGCTGACCATTTCGGTGATACTTACAAATTTAAGGCCCTTTTGCTTTAACCCCGGAAGTATTACTTCCAGCGCTTTCGGTGTCTGTTTGACGGAATCGGAAGCGTGCAGAAGGATAATATCTCCTTTAGAACTTTCCTTTAGAACTTGATCAATGATTGCGTTCGTTCCCGGGTTCTCCCAATCCCTTGGGTTTAGACTCCATTGAACGGCCTGCATTCCCGATTTCTCAATTAAAGATAGAACTTCTTTATCTATGTGGCCGTGCGGGGGACGGATCCATTTTACTTCGCCCAAACCAAGCTTTTCAAATACCGCATCTGCTTGTTGGAGATCGGATGTTACTTGTTCAGGTTCCTTTTCCACGTAACTCTGATAGGTGTAGCCCATCATTCCGATTTCGTGGTTTCCTTCTTGGATTTCTGCAACGATGTCGGGATGCCTTTCCGCCCATTCTCCACTTAAGAAGAAGGTGGCCTGTACCTCGTGCGCCTTCAATTGTTCCAGTATGTCGTGCACTTTATCCGTACCCCAGCTGATGTTGAAAGTCAAAGCAACATGGGACTGTTCTTCACTCCCTTGAGTTAAGGCTCGTGCCTCCCCTTTGTTGGAAAACACAGCAAGTTGGCTCCACTGCCCGACCCAAAGCAGAAGGGCGCAGAACAGAGCAAGGACAACAACGATTCCATAACGTTTGAGACGTTCTGCTTTCCATGTGTAGAAGCTCATTGCAGGTATCTCCTTCCTTCCAATATGTTCTATACATATGAAAAAAAGGACAACCTATGCTAAAAGTAATGAAAAAGGGGTAAAAATAAAGAGAGTTGCTAATAGGGAGGTTTCTGCATGCACGGTCTAATGATTGATGAACAAGAGAAACGGGAGATTGAATATTTATTGAAGCGGGAAATGGATGAGATCATATTCGATCTTGGCGATCACCGTATTGATCAAGGACTTAAGAGAGCGATGGAGGACCGGTATGAAGTTCTGTTTCAAATCTTTCGTCGGTTTGCCACAAGACAGGAATGTATGCAATATATGCCCAGGAAGAAAAAACACAACTAGTCTAAGAGCCCTTCTATTAAAGGGCTTTTCTTATTTCGTGCGATCATTACAGTTTTTTGATGAAATTTCAAAAAAGCTATTGCCATCCTTTTGAATTATGTGCTATATTATTAAACGTTGTCGGGAAAACAACAACGAAAAATCAATTTTAAAAACATTGAAAAAAGTTGTTGACGAAACAAGGCAGGCATGATAAATTATTACTTGTCGCCAAAACGACATCAAACAAAACATTGAAAAAGTTGTTGACACAAACAACATTCGATGATAAGATAATAAAGTCGCTCCGAACAGAGCAGACAACGTAATTCGATCTTTGAAAACTGAACGAACCAACCAGTACGTCAAACATTCTTTCTATTATATAGAGGGAATTCAAACAAGCACATTCGGTGTGCAAAATGAGCAAGTCAAACACTTTTATGGAGAGTTTGATCCTGGCTCAGGACGAACGCTGGCGGCGTGCCTAATACATGCAAGTCGAGCGCGGGAAGCGAGCTGATCCCTTCGGGGTGACGCTCGTGGAACGAGCGGCGGACGGGTGAGTAACACGTGGGCAACCTGCCTGTAAGATCGGGATAACTCCGGGAAACCGGGGCTAATACCGGGTAATACTTTCTTTCGCATGAAGGAAAGTTGAAAGATGGCTTCTCGCTATCACTTACAGATGGGCCCGCGGCGCATTAGCTAGTTGGTGAGGTAACGGCTCACCAAGGCGACGATGCGTAGCCGACCTGAGAGGGTGATCGGCCACACTGGGACTGAGACACGGCCCAGACTCCTACGGGAGGCAGCAGTAGGGAATCTTCCGCAATGGACGAAAGTCTGACGGAGCAACGCCGCGTGAACGATGAAGGTCTTCGGATCGTAAAGTTCTGTTGTTAGGGAAGAACAAGTACCGTGCGAATAGAGCGGTACCTTGACGGTACCTAACGAGGAAGCCCCGGCTAACTACGTGCCAGCAGCCGCGGTAATACGTAGGGGGCAAGCGTTGTCCGGAATTATTGGGCGTAAAGCGCGCGCAGGCGGTTCCTTAAGTCTGATGTGAAAGCCCACGGCTCAACCGTGGAGGGTCATTGGAAACTGGGGAACTTGAGGACAGAAGAGGAGAGTGGAATTCCACGTGTAGCGGTGAAATGCGTAGATATGTGGAGGAACACCAGTGGCGAAGGCGACTCTCTGGTCTGTTTCTGACGCTGAGGTGCGAAAGCGTGGGTAGCAAACAGGATTAGATACCCTGGTAGTCCACGCCGTAAACGATGAGTGCTAGGTGTTAGGGGGCTTCCACCCCTTAGTGCTGAAGTTAACGCATTAAGCACTCCGCCTGGGGAGTACGGCCGCAAGGCTGAAACTCAAAGGAATTGACGGGGGCCCGCACAAGCGGTGGAGCATGTGGTTTAATTCGAAGCAACGCGAAGAACCTTACCAGGTCTTGACATCCTTGGACCTCCCTAGAGATAGGGATTTCCCTTCGGGGACCAAGTGACAGGTGGTGCATGGTTGTCGTCAGCTCGTGTCGTGAGATGTTGGGTTAAGTCCCGCAACGAGCGCAACCCCTGATCTTAGTTGCCAGCATTCAGTTGGGCACTCTAAGGTGACTGCCGGTGACAAACCGGAGGAAGGCGGGGATGACGTCAAATCATCATGCCCCTTATGACCTGGGCTACACACGTGCTACAATGGATGGTACAAAGGGCAGCGAAGCCGCGAGGTGTAGCAAATCCCATAAAACCATTCTCAGTTCGGATTGCAGGCTGCAACTCGCCTGCATGAAGCCGGAATCGCTAGTAATCGCGGATCAGCATGCCGCGGTGAATACGTTCCCGGGCCTTGTACACACCGCCCGTCACACCACGAGAGTTGGTAACACCCGAAGTCGGTGAGGTAACCTTTTGGAGCCAGCCGCCGAAGGTGGGACCAATGATTGGGGTGAAGTCGTAACAAGGTAGCCGTATCGGAAGGTGCGGCTGGATCACCTCCTTTCTAAGGATTTAGAACGGAAGCGTACTTGGTTGGTTGTTCAGTTTTGAGAGATCGAAAGATACTCTTCTAAGAATTGAATGGGCCTGTAGCTCAGCTGGTTAGAGCGCACGCCTGATAAGCGTGAGGTCGGTGGTTCAAGTCCACTCAGGCCCACCATTCAAAAAACGGGGCCTTAGCTCAGCTGGGAGAGCGCCTGCTTTGCACGCAGGAGGTCAGCGGTTCGATCCCGCTAGGCTCCACCATTTAAATGATATACCAAACACAATGATTTGATTGTGTTTTATATTCAACCCTGAATATAGGGCGTGAACCTTGAAAACTGGATAAGGAATCATCGTATCATCTAACGATGAAACGATTGATGACAAGACATCAAACATCGAAAGTTTTAAATAAACGTCTTTTCACGACGATAGTTAAGTGAATAAGGGCGCACGGTGGATGCCTTGGTACTAGGAGCCGATGAAGGACGGGACTAACACCGATATGCTCCGGCGAGCCGTAAGTAGGCTTTGACCCGGAGATTTCCGAATGGGGAAACCCACTGTTCGTAATGGAGCAGGATCTTATGCTGAATACATAGGTATAAGAAGGCAGACCCGGGGAACTGAAACATCTAAGTACCCGGAGGAAGAGAAAGCAAATGCGATTTCCCAAGTAGCGGCGAGCGAAACGGAATCAGCCCAAACCAAGAGGCTTGCCTCTTGGGGTTGTAGGACACTCCTTTGGAGTTACCAAGGAGGAAGGTAGATGAATCGATCTGGAACGATCAGCCAGAGCAGGTAACAGCCCTGTAGTCGAAACCTTTCTCCCTCCGGAGTGTATCCTGAGTACGGCGGAACACGTGAAATTCCGTCGGAATCCGGGAGGACCATCTCCCAAGGCTAAATACTCCCTAGTGACCGATAGTGAACCAGTACCGTGAGGGAAAGGTGAAAAGCACCCCGGAAGGGGAGTGAAAGAGATCCTGAAACCGTGTGCCTACAAGTAGTCAGAGCCCGTTAATGGGTGATGGCGTGCCTTTTGTAGAATGAACCGGCGAGTTACGACCGTATGCAAGGTTAAGCAGCAGAAGCGGAGCCGCAGCGAAAGCGAGTCTGAATAGGGCGAGTGAGTATGCGGTCGTAGACCCGAAACCGTGTGATCTACCCATGTCCAGGGTGAAGGTCAGGTAACACTGACTGGAGGCCCGAACCCACGCAAGTTGAAAATTGCGGGGATGAGGTGTGGGTAGGGGTGAAATGCCAATCGAACACGGAGATAGCTGGTTCTCTCCGAAATAGCTTTAGGGCTAGCCTCAGAATAGAAAGTCATGGAGGTAGAGCACTGATTGGACGAGGGGCCCCTATCGGGTTACCGAATTCAGTCAAACTCCGAATGCCATAGACTTTGTTCTGGGAGTCAGACTGTGGGTGATAAGGTTCATAGTCGAGAGGGAAACAGCCCAGACCGCCAGCTAAGGTCCCAAAGTGTGTGTTAAGTGGAAAAGGATGTGGAGTTGCTTAGACAACCAGGATGTTGGCTTAGAAGCAGCCATCATTTAAAGAGTGCGTAATAGCTCACTGGTCGAGTGACTCTGCGCCGAAAATGTACCGGGGCTAAACACACCACCGAAGCTGCGGATTGATCGTAGGATCAATGGTAGGAGAGCGTTCTAAGGGCCGTGAAGTCAGACCGTAAGGACTGGTGGAGCGCTTAGAAGTGAGAATGCCGGTATGAGTAGCGAAAAAAGAGTGAGAATCTCTTTCACCGAATGCCTAAGGTTTCCTGAGGAAGGCTCGTCCTCTCAGGGTTAGTCGGGACCTAAGCCGAGGCCGAAAGGCGTAGGCGATGGACAACAGGTTGATATTCCTGTACCACCTCCTTTCCGTTTGAACGACGGGGGGACGCAGGAGGATAAGGAGAGCGTGCCATTGGATGTGCACGTCCAAGCAGTGAGACGGTCGGATAGGCAAATCCGTCCGGCATAACGTCAAGCTGTGATGGGGAGGGAACTATAGTACCGAAGCTCCTGAGTTCACACTGCCAAGAAAATCCTCTAGTGAGGAAAGAGGTGCCCGTACCGCAAACCGACACAGGTAGGCGAGGAGAGGATCCTAAGGTGAGCGGGAGAACTCTCGTTAAGGAACTCGGCAAAATGACCCCGTAACTTCGGGAGAAGGGGTGCTCCTCTGCCGAGGAGCCGCAGTGAAAAGGCCCAAGCGACTGTTTACCAAAAACACAGGTCTCTGCGAAGCCGTAAGGCGAAGTATAGGGGCTGACACCTGCCCGGTGCTGGAAGGTTAAGGGGATGCGTTAGCGTAAGCGAAGCGTTGAACCGAAGCCCCAGTAAACGGCGGCCGTAACTATAACGGTCCTAAGGTAGCGAAATTCCTTGTCGGGTAAGTTCCGACCCGCACGAAAGGTGCAACGACTTGGGCACTGTCTCAACGAGAGACCCGGTGAAATTATACTATGTGTGAAGATGCACATTACCCGCGACAGGACGGAAAGACCCCGTGGAGCTTTACTGTAGCCTGATATTGAATGTTGGTACAGCTTGTACAGGATAGGTAGGAGCCTTGGAAGCCGGAGCGCTAGCTTCGGTGGAGGCGCTGGTGGGATACTACCCTGGCTGTACGGACATTCTAACCCAGGACCGTGATCCGGTCCGGAGACAGTGTCAGGTGGGCAGTTTGACTGGGGCGGTCGCCTCCCAAAGAGTAACGGAGGCGCCCAAAGGTTCCCTCAGAATGGTTGGAAATCATTCGCAGAGTGTAAAGGCACAAGGGAGCTTGACTGCGAGACCTACAAGTCGAGCAGGGACGAAAGTCGGGCTTAGTGATCCGGCGGTACCGCATGGAAGGGCCGTCGCTCAACGGATAAAAGCTACCCCGGGGATAACAGGCTTATCTCCCCCAAGAGTCCACATCGACGGGGAGGTTTGGCACCTCGATGTCGGCTCATCGCATCCTGGGGCTGTAGTCGGTCCCAAGGGTTGGGCTGTTCGCCCATTAAAGCGGTACGCGAGCTGGGTTCAGAACGTCGTGAGACAGTTCGGTCCCTATCCGTCGTGGGCGTTGGAAATTTGAAAGGAGCTGTCCTTAGTACGAGAGGACCGGGATGGACACACCGCTGGTGTACCAGTTGTTCCGCCAGGAGCATAGCTGGGTAGCTACGTGTGGTCGGGATAAGTGCTGAAAGCATCTAAGCATGAAGCCCCCCTTGAGATGAGATTTCCCTTTGCCTTCGAGCAAATAAGATCCCTCAGAGACGATGAGGTTGATAGGTCCGAGGTGGAAGCGTGGTGACACGTGGAGCTGACGGATACTAATGGATCGATGACTTATCTATCTGATCATAGATCGCGTGAAAAACGTTTCTTTCGATAAAGATGTTTCCTTATCCAGTTTTGAGGGTTTACCTCAATAGAATATTGATGTGGTGGTGAAGGCGAAGAGGTCACACCTGTTCCCATGCCGAACACAGCAGTTAAGCTCTTCAGCGCCGATGGTAGTCGGGTAGATCCCCGTGAGAGTAGGACGCTGCCACATCAATTCTCTTTCCTTATTGCTTTATTTGAAAAAGTTTTTCAATTATTCCAACGTAGCTCAGTGGTAGAGCAATCGGCTGTTAACCGATCGGTCGTAGGTTCGAATCCTACCGTTGGAGCCACTTGCTTCCATAGCTCAGTGGTAGAGCACTTCCATGGTAAGGAAGGGGTCGCCGGTTCAAATCCGGCTGGAAGCTCTGTAGAATGTTTTAATGGCCCGTTGGTCAAGCGGTTAAGACACCGCCCTTTCACGGCGGTAACACGGGTTCGAATCCCGTACGGGTCACCACTCGGAGGATTAGCTCAGCTGGGAGAGCACTTGCCTTACAAGCAAGGGGTCGCAGGTTCGAACCCTGCATCCTCCACCATTAACTTTATATCGCCGGCCTAGCTCAACTGGCAGAGCAACTGATTTGTAATCAGTAGGTTGGGGGTTCAAGTCCTCTGGCCGGCACCACTTAATATTTAGTGGAGGGATAGCGAAGTTGGCCAAACGCGGCGGACTGTAAATCCGCTCCCATCGGGTTCGTAGGTTCGAGTCCTACTCCCTCCACCATTTTATTTCTGTGTGATAGTTGCTGATAGCTATTTGTCAGCTTATTTTTATGAAATTAAATAGACATGATGTATAAGATGAAGAAGAACGTTTATACTATTTCTATACTCATTGGGCCATAGCCAAGCGGTAAGGCAACGGTTTTTGGTACCGTCATGCGCTGGTTCGAATCCAGCTGGCCCAGCCATTTTCAATTAGTGTCTTTCGTATAGTAAGATCCTCTACTAATTGTAAGCACACATTTTGACATCATGAGCCATTAGCTCAGCTGGTAGAGCATCTGACTTTTAATCAGAGGGTCGAAGGTTCGAATCCTTCATGGCTCATTCTTATTTGCGGGAGTAGTTCAGTGGTAGAACACCACCTTGCCAAGGTGGGGGTCGCGGGTTCGAATCCCGTCTCCCGCTCCATTTTAAAGGGGCCTTAGCTCAGCTGGGAGAGCGCCTGCTTTGCACGCAGGAGGTCAGCGGTTCGATCCCGCTAGGCTCCACCATTTAAATAGTAAACTAACGTGATATTTCATACATAACCTGACAGGTGATTGTCAGGTTTTTTTGTGTGGAGAAACGGGATACCTCTTTTCTTGGATAGACTTGTAAACATGCAGAAGGAACCCCTGATTACCCGGTATATGCGTATATATATACATAATGATGTCTGGTTGAGTCATTGCTGTAAAAACGGATACAATTGGTATAGAGTATAAAGGAGGAGCTTTGATGAATAAACAACTTTCAGTTATTGGTGTTCCGATGGATCTTGGTCAAATGCGCAGAGGTGTGGATATGGGACCCAGCGCCATCCGATACGCAGGAATGATTGAACGGCTGGAGAAATTAAACTACGATATTAAAGATCTCGGGGACATCGAGATTCCTCGTCCGACATATAAACAAGAAGTAAAACAGGATAACTTGAGAAACTTAGATGAAATTACAGAAGGAAGTAAGCGTTTGGCTTCGGAAGTAGATGAGGTAATTAAAGGGGAGCGCTTCCCACTCGTGCTGGGTGGCGATCATAGTATAGCGATGGGCACACTGGCGGGCGTGGCAAAGCATTATGAGAACCTTGGTGTCATCTGGTACGATGCACACGGTGACCTTAATACAGCGGATAGTTCCCCATCCGGAAATATTCACGGTATGCCGCTGGCAGTGAGTCTTGGTATCGGTCATGAAAAGCTGACAGGTATCCACGGGTATGAGCCTAAGATCAAGCCGGAAAACATCGTTATCATCGGAGCTCGTTCCCTTGATGAAGGAGAGCGTGTATTAATTAAAGAAAAAGGAATCAAGGTGTACACGATGCACGAAGTGGATCGAATGGGCATGACAAAAGTGATGGAAGAAACAATAGAATACCTGCAGGATCGTACGGATGGTGTCCATTTGAGTTTGGATTTGGATGGATTGGACCCAAATGATGCACCAGGTGTAGGTACTCCGGTTATCGGTGGGTTGAGCTACAGGGAGAGCCACTTAGCTATGGAAATGCTGCATCAATCGAGTATGATTACGTCTGCAGAGTTTGTGGAGGTCAACCCAATTTTAGATGAAAAAAATAAAACCGCTAGCGTAGCGGTAGGGTTGATGGGATCTCTATTTGGTGAAAGCTTAAAGTAACATACATTATCCTTAACAGTAGCTGGCCTTCTTTAAGGCTGGCTGCTGTTTTTTATTATGGAGCAGTTCATACTCGTTAAGTAGATGATCGAGCTGCACGCTGACACGCACAACCTCTGGAGAGCTTAATTGATGGGAACGGGCAAGGCGTGTCATTTCCAGGCGGCAGGCTTCAATTTCCTCTGTCAGAGCGGTCAAACGCTTTATCATTATTTGTCCTCCTAAATTTTTTACATTTACAGCTTTATAACCGATAGTAAAAAAAGTTAAACTTATATTAGACAAAAAAATGTATTTTTTTTTGAAACTTTAGGGCGAGGTCATCCGTAAAGGGTATCGACCGCAGATGCAGCGGAGGTATAGTAGATGGAAACCATGATCAAACAGAAAATAAAACAGGTGAAAAAGGGCGATCAGGCAGCTTTTGAAGATATCGTGTCTTTTTACCAGAACAAAGTGTATCACATATGTCTCAGGATGATAGGGAATTCTTATGAAGCGGAAGATTTGGCACAGGAAGCATTCATACGTGCTTACACCAATATTCATAAATTTGATGAGAACCGTAAATTTTCGACATGGCTCTATCGAATTGCTACGAACTTATCCATTGACCGCATCCGTAAGAAAAAACCCGATTACCATCTCGATGCCGAAGTGAGGGGAACGGATGGACTGGATATGTACTCCCAGCTTGCCGCTGATCAGGCGCTGCCTGAAGAAGAGGTGGAGACTATGGAGCTTCAATCCTACATCCACAAAGAAATACTTGCACTGCCTCCGAAGTATAGAAGTGTCATTGTCCTGCGTTATCTTGATGAGATGGCGCTCCAGGAAATTGCAGAAGTATTGGATATTCCTGTAGGAACAGTGAAGACAAGGGTCCATCGGGGTAGAGAAGCGTTACGTAAGAAGCTTCGACATGTGTGAAGGAGTTGAGAGGGAATGAGTTGTAATAAAGAAGCAGTGCTACTCATGCATCAGTATCTGGATGGAGAATTAAATAAAGAAGATGAACGACGACTGAGAGACCATCTGCAGGGCTGCGAAGCTTGTCAGCATCACTTTCATGAATTGAAGAAGACAACGACGTTGATACAGAACAGTACACCGGTTTCTGCTCCTCCAAGGTTTACTGCGAATGTCATGGCGAACCTTCCAAAAGAGAAGAAGCGGAAAGGATACTTGCGGAAACTTCAGCAGCATCCTATTTTAACGGCTGCTGCCGTGTTTTTCCTTCTGATGTTCAGCGGGATCTTTACGGCATGGAATCAGGATCAGCAAGTAACCGTGTCCAAGCAGGAGAACTTGGAGATTCGTGATCAAACCGTGATCGTACCAGAAGGAGTAACCGTAGACGGGGACCTCGTTGTGCGAAATGGAGATCTGCAGATAGATGGAAAGATTAACGGCGATGTAACAATCATCAATGGAGACATTCTCGAGGGAAATCCGAAAGGGAAAGTTGATTCCGGGTTGGATTCCAATAATCTGCGTGCGTACTCTGGAGAACTGACAGAAGTCAATCAGGTGTATGAGTGGGTTTGGTACCACACGAAAGAAACGGTGGAAGATATTTTCTCATTTAATTCTGATGAGCAGTGAGACAGCATGACACCAGTCATGCTGTTTTTTATAGGTGTGGAAAAGTCGCTGGTCACGACGGGATTATATATTAGCAAAAAGTTATGTGATATAATGGGAACCGTGAAAAAATTTAAAAAGCTTTATCTTATATAAAAGGAAGTGTAGGCATGCTTGATGGGGGATTAGATGTGTTAGATTACCTTCTGATTACTGTTGATATCGCCCTTGTCTGGTTTGTTGTATATAAATTAATCATGCTGATTCAGGGGACGAAGGCTGTTCAGTTGTTGAAAGGGATCTTCGTTGTCCTTGGAATCTGGTTACTGAGTAATTTATTTGGGCTTACCACGTTAAGATGGTTGATGTCGCAGGCAATTACATGGGGATTCCTGGCTATAATCATACTGTTCCAGCCGGAATTGAGAAGAGCATTGGAGCAGCTCGGCCGCGGCAGTTTCTTCAGTCGGAATAATTCAGAAGAAGAAGACGCGGAGAAGACGCTGCAGGCGATTATCAAGTCATGTAATTACATGGCAAAACGTAGAATTGGTGCCTTGATTACTATTGAAAGAGACACGGGGATGAACGATTATGTGGAGACAGGTATTCGTGTCGGCGGCCATTTGTCGAGCGAGTTGTTAACCAACATATTTATTCCTAACACTCCGCTTCATGACGGAGCGGTCATACTTAAAAGCAATGAGATCGTTGCCGCTGCCTGTTATCTTCCATTGTCGGAGAGTCCATTCATCTCCAAAGAGCTTGGAACGAGACACCGCGCGGCGATGGGAATCTCTGAAGTGACCGATGCACTTACAATCGTCGTATCGGAAGAAACAGGGGCTATATCCTGCACCAAAAACGGTGAACTGCACCGTGACCTCGATCAGGTCAAACTGGAAGAGATATTACGAACAGAATTGGATCATTCATCCCCCGCGGTGAAAAGCTGGAACTGGAGGGGGAAAAAGAATGGATAATTGGCTGAAAAGTGTCTGGTTTATCCGGATTATTTCGTTGATTCTGGCCGTGCTGCTTTGGGTGACAGTCAATGTCGAAAGTAACATGGATTCTGATTCTCTTTTCTTTAATCAGACATCGTCGGATATGAAAGTGATGGATGACGTACCACTGGAGATCCGGTTTGATAGTGAAGAGTATGTAGTCAGCGGCCTGCCTCAGGAAGTCTCTGTTAGGGTGGAAGGTCCTGCAGGAGCAGTTGCTCCCGTCGAAAGACAGAGGAACTTCACTGTCTTTGCAGATTTAAACGGTCTTGGTCCAGGTACGCATGAAGTTTCTCTTCAACATTCCGGTATTTCAAATCAGTTGGCTGTAACGCTGGATCCGAAGATGATAGAAGTGACCATTGAAGAGAAGGCTACCGAAGATTATGAGGTCAATGTCGATTACATTAATGAACGTGAGATGAACCCGGGCTTGGAAATTGGAGAAGCGGAAGTCGATCCTGCTGCTGTCTCCATTACCGGTGCCTCTTCCGTCATGGAAAGAGTCGCTTCCGTTAAAGCAATTATAGACGTGGGAGACGCTTCTGAGACTATTGAAAATCAGGAAGCTCCTGTTAAAGTGTATGACAACCAAGGAAATGAATTGAATGTCCTTGTCGAACCGACGACAGTTAATGTGACCGTGCCGATTGCAAAACGGCAGAAAGAGGTCGGTGTGAATGTCGTTCCAGAGGGCGAAGCGCCGGATGGTGTCGTGGTTAATTCTGTTACGACAGAGACAGAGACCGTTACCGTTTCCGGTTCAAAAGAGGCGTTGGACAGCATGGAAGAACTGCCGGACATTCCAGTGGATGTGTCTGATATTACAGAGGACGATACTGTTGAAGTAGAAATCCCGGTACCTGAAGGGGTGACAGAGGTCAGCCCCGGGAATCTGGAAGTTCAGGTGGATGTGGATACTTCAACAGACTCGGGCGACTGAAGCTCTGAAAGCATGAGTAAAAGAAAAATAATTCGTAGAAAATAAAGAATCGGTAAGAATAGAAAGAGGGGTCTTGAAATGGGTAAATATTTTGGTACGGACGGCGTCCGCGGCGTCGCCAACAAAGAGTTGACGCCTGAGCTGGCGTTTAAATTGGGGCGTTACGGTGGATATGTAGTGACGAAAGGTGCGGAAAGGCCGAAAGTGTTGATCGGCCGTGATACAAGGATTTCAGGAGAAATGCTGGAAGGGGCGCTTGCGGCAGGTTTACTCTCCATTGGAGCGGAAGTCATGCGTCTCGGTGTCATTTCTACACCAGGTGTCGCTTACTTGACGAGGGCACTTCAAGCGGAAGCGGGAATCATGATTTCTGCTTCTCACAACCCTGTACAGGATAACGGAATCAAGTTCTTCGGTCCGGACGGCTTCAAGCTGACGGATGACCAGGAGAAAGAAATTGAAGCATTGATAGATGCGGAAGAGGACAACCTCCCACGTCCTTCTGGTGCGGACCTTGGACAAATCAATGATTACTTTGAAGGTGGACAGAAATATCTGCAGCATTTGAAACAGACGGTGGACTATGATTTTGATGGTCTTCACATTGCGCTGGATTGCGCTCACGGAGCTACGTCTTCGCTTGCGTCCCACTTGTTCGCGGACTTGGAAGCAGACATCACGTCCATCGGTTCGTCCCCGGACGGTCTGAACATTAACGAAGGTGTCGGATCGACTCATCCGGAACTGCTTCAGGACCTGGTCAAAGAAAAGAAAGCGGATGTAGGACTTGCTTTCGATGGAGACGGTGACCGTTTGATTGCAGTCGATGAGAAAGGGAATATCGTAGATGGCGACCGTATCATGTACATATGTGCTAAACATATGAATGGAAATGGAACGCTTAACCATTCCACTGTCGTATCCACGGTCATGAGTAACCTTGGTTTCTACAAAGCTGTAGAAGCAAATGGTATGAAGAGTGACAAGACGGCAGTAGGCGACCGTTATGTCATGGAGGAGATGCGTCGCGGCGGCTATAACCTTGGAGGTGAACAATCCGGTCATATCATCTTCCTTGATCATATAACTACCGGTGACGGAATGCTTTCTGCACTTCAATTGGTCAACGTTATGAAAGAAACAGGCAAGCCTCTTTCTGAGCTTGCTGGTGAAATGGAACAGTTCCCGCAAGTATTGAAAAACGTACGAGTTATCGACAAGAACCGTGTTCAGACCCATCCGCGTATTCAAGACGCTATTCAAGCTGTAGAAGAAGAGATGGGCGACAGCGGCCGCGTACTTGTAAGGCCTTCAGGTACGGAACCACTTGTCCGGATCATGGTTGAGGCACCGACGGAAGAACAATGTGAAACATATGTAGACAGAGTAGTCCAAGTCGTTAAAGAAGAACTTGGAATGGAAGAGTAAGATGAATGATGCGCAGGTTTCACACTGGTGGAGCCTGCGCATATGTTATTACAGAGAACTTACATTTCTGTAACGGTCTAATAATTATATTGACCAATTGATGTTCTCTCAGGTAAAATGAACGAAGTCCTTGAATTTTGAAAAAAAGTAGGGGAATACCCAATTCCTGGACGTCCGAATTTAGAGATAGATAAGGAGGATTGTCAGGTTGAGAATCACAATAAAGCGCCAGGACTGTGTAGGACGAACGAAGCAAACACAGTTGACGAGGTGGAGGTTCATCGATGTTTCGGCGGATGCCTCCCGGTTGCGTACTTCGACCGTCTGTTTCCGTGTAAACCGTAGAGGTGACTCTTCGAACAACACATGGGAACCAAGTACATCATAAAAAAACAATGATCGGGAGAGGGGCAGCGAATCGCCCCTTGGATTATAGACGGCATATTCGTTGCCCTTCTTCTTTTTATAGGAGGATAACAATTATGTGTGGAATTGTAGGATATATTGGACAAGAAGATACGAAGGAAATTCTTTTGACTGGTCTTGAGAAGCTTGAGTACCGCGGATATGACTCTGCTGGTATCGCTACTTTAAATAATGATGGTGTGGAAGTGACGAAGGTGAAAGGCCGTATCGCTGCGTTGAGAGAAGCAGTCGACGGAGATGTGAAGGCGACAATGGGGATCGGGCATACGCGTTGGGCGACACACGGTGCGCCAAGCGTAGAGAACGCACACCCTCACCAAAGTACTTCCGGCCGTTTTACTATTGTACACAACGGTGTCATCGAGAACTATGTGGAAGTCCGCGATGAATACTTGACGGATGTTGAGTTGAAGAGTGAGACCGATACTGAAATCATCGTACAATTGATCGAAGTGCTGTATAACGACATGAAAGACGTAGCAGCTGCTTTCCGTAAAGCGGTTGAACTGCTCACAGGTTCTTATGCAGTAGCGATGATCGATCGTGAGAATGAAGATACCATTTACGTAGCGAAGAACAAGAGCCCGCTTCTAGTCGGTCTTGGTGAAGGCTTCAATGTCGTAGCCAGTGACTCCATGGCTGCTTTGCATGTGACGAATGAATTCATGGAATTGATGGATAAAGAAACAGTTATTCTTCACCGCGGCGGTGTAGAAATCCAGAAGCTTGACGGCTCTACTGTTTCCCGTGAATCATTTACAGCAGAATTGGATGCTACAGACATCGAAAAAGGTACTTATCCTCACTTCATGTTGAAAGAGATCGATGAGCAGCCTTTCGTAATCCGTAAAATCATCCAGGAATACCAGAACGAAAATGATGAAATCAAATTGGATCCGGAAATCCGCGGGGCAATGAAAGCGTGTGACCGCATTTATATCATTGCTGCGGGTACCAGCTATCATGCCGGTCTCCTTGGAAAAGAATTCATCGAGAAATTGGCCAACATTCCGGTAGAGGTACATGTAGCGAGTGAATTCTCCTATAACATGCCGCTTCTATCAGAAAAACCGTTGTTCATTTTCATTTCTCAATCTGGAGAAACAGCAGACAGTCGTTCTGTCCTTGTCCAAACGAAGAAACTTGGTCATCCGGCGTTGACGGTTACAAACGTCCCTGGATCCACCCTTTCCCGTGAAGCGGATTATACCCTGCACTTACATGCAGGTCCTGAGATTGCCGTTGCATCAACGAAAGCATATACGGCACAAATGGCTGTCCTTGCTATCCTTGCCGTGGATACTGCCCGTGCGAAAGGATTGAAGCTTGATTTCGATCCGATGCAGGAGCTTGGTATCGTAGCTAACACAATGGAGGCATTGACAGAGCAGAAAGAGAAGATGGAAGAATTAGCTCGTGATTACCTTGCGACAACGCGTAACTGTTTCTTCATCGGCCGTGGTTTGGATTACCACGTAGGCTTGGAAGGGTCCTTGAAATTGAAAGAGATTTCTTACATCCAGGCGGAAGGTTTTGCAGGTGGAGAGTTGAAGCACGGTACCATTGCTTTAATTGAAGAAGGTACACCGGTTATCGCTTTGGCTACCCAGGAGAACGTGAACCTTTCCATCCGTGGTAACGTTCAGGAAGTAGAAGCACGTGGGGCTAACAGCATGATTATCAGTATGAAGGGCTTGGATAAATCCGGCGATGCATTCGTCATCCCGCATGTCCACGAATTACTGACACCACTTGTGTCTGTAATCCCGATGCAGCTGATTTCTTACTATGCTGCTTTACACCGTGATTGTGACGTTGATAAACCGCGTAACCTTGCGAAGAGTGTAACAGTAGAATAAAACAAAAAGCTTCGGAAGCATTTGCTTCCGAAGCTTTTTTTAATCTCCAAACATATAGGTTCGATGGTGGTACGATATGGAAAATGCAACACCTAGCGCAATCAGATTCCCAAGCAGGGCACTACCTCCATAACTGATGAATGGAAGCGGGATACCCGTAATCGGCAGGAGCTGCACGCTCATTCCGATGTTTTGGAATACGTGAAAGGCAATCATAGCAATGATACCGACCATGACGTAGGAACTATAGTTGCTGTTGGCGCGGAACGCAATCGTCGTGAATCTGTAGATCAGGAAAAAGAACAGAATGATGACGATACAAGAACCGAGAAAACCGTATTCTTCTGCAATAATACTGAAAATGAAATCCGTCTGTGATTCCGGCAGATATACTTCCCGTTCTCCAAATCCCTTTCCATACAACTGACCGGAACCGATTGCCCTCATCGCTTTGACGAGCTGGTAACCGGTTGAATCTTCGTATTTCGTAGGTTGGAACCAGGAATAAATCCTTCCCAACTGGTATGATTTTACTCCTAAGTATTTGTCCAAGATCTGTGGTGCCTGCAGAGCGAGCCAGATCAACGTCGTTCCCAGTGCAGCAATGGATCCGAAAATAGGAAGAATGATTTTCCATTGAATGCCGGAAATAAGAATAAATCCGGACAAGATGGCGATGAACACAAGGCCTGTCCCTAAATCGGGCTGCTGCATGATCAACAGTAATGGAAGACCTGTCGTCGCAACGAGCTTCAGCAGGAGAATACCATCACTTTTTAATGTAGATACACGGTGTATTTGGTTGTGGTTGACGGCGACTCTGCCGAGGGCAAGAATCGTAAAGATCTTCATCAGCTCGGCCGGCTGCATCGATCCTAAACCAGGAAGAACAAACCAGCTTTTTTGTCCTTTGATCACGGGTGCGATTGATGGAGGAGCAATAACGAGAAGAAACAGCAGGAGCACGCCGAATGCGTATAAATACCAGCTGATGTTCTTGAAATCCTCCGGGTCAGCGAGGAGCATGAAGCCGATAACGACAGCTCCCAGTCCATACCACAGCAATTGTTTAAGGACAAAGTTTTCATTATATTGTCCACTTTGCTGGGCGCTGTATAAGGCGACGATACTGACAACGACAAAACAACAAGCAATAAAGAAGAGCTGCCAATCAAACCTTTCTTCAAACTTCATATTGAGTTATACATCCTCTCGTGTTGACGAAACCAAATCATTCAAAAATATGCATACTGATTTCTATTATAAGCACTTCTTTCCTTTTTGAAAAGTAGGCTCGTTTCTCCTTCCTCTATTATAATTGATAATTTTGTGAAGAGGAGACGCAATAAAAAAAGACAGGACCACATTTCCGGCTCCTGCCTTTAGAAACAAGTGAATGTCTTCTGAACCTTCATATATTGATACAAGGTATGAGCATGTCTGCCTTCCTGCGTTTCCGGTGTTTGAAGTTTTTTTAGTCGTTTCAGAAATGCACGGTCACAAGCGCAGTAGTCTTTTTTTATCCGGTAGCACTCATCGTGCGCTCTGCAGGCGGCATCGACGGCATTGATGGGCTCTCCCGGTCCGCTGCACCCCGGACCGCAGTACCTGTATCCTGGAAAAACGCAAAACCCCGGCCTTCGAATCCTGCGATCTTTTCTTTTTCTTGGCATACTTTTCTCCTCCAAGTCTCGGGTCTTCCTTCCCAGTATATGAAAATAGAGGCGGGATGCATGGTCATTCGTCATTGGTATAAACGGTTGACGGAGGGGTCTTTTCCTTTTCAGATGCATACATTAATTCTGATGAGGTTCATATTGGAATCGTGGACAAAAAGGAAAAGAAGAGGGGGAGCATTCATGACGTATCAAGCAATAATATTAGGCACAGGACCTGCAGGGTTGACCGCTGCCGTCTATTTGGCGAGAGCGAACATGAAGCCGCTTGTCATAGAAGGTCCGGAGCCGGGGGGACAGCTTACCATGACAACGGAAGTGGAAAATTTCCCAGGGTTCCCGGATGGAATTATGGGACCTGTTCTCATGGACCATATGAGGAAACAGGCGGAACGGTTCGGCGCAACTTTCCAGCAGGGATGGGTTACAAATGTGGAAGTGGATCAGAAGCCGTTTAAGCTGCAAGTGAGCGGAATAGGAGAATTGGAGACAGAGGTATTGATTGTGTCCACAGGCGCTTCTGCCAAGCTGCTTGGAATTCCTGGAGAGAAAGAGAACATCGGTCGAGGGGTCAGTACGTGTGCCACGTGTGACGGTTTCTTTTTCAGAGGCAAGAAGGTACTCATTATCGGCGGGGGGGATTCCGCCATGGAAGAGGCCGCTTTTCTTACGAAATTTGCGGATCACGTCCAAGTCGTTCACCGACGGGAAGAACTGCGGGCATCGAAGATTATGCAGACCCGGGCGAAAGAGAATGCAAAAGTAACATGGGCGCTGAATAAGACACCGGTGGAGATGATCTCGGACGGGGCCAAAATTACCGGCATGAAAGTGAAGGATAACGAATCAGGCAAGGAGGAAATGATCGAAGCGGACGGAATATTTGTGGCGATCGGACACCATCCTAACACCGATTTCCTGCATGGAAAATTGGATATGGATGAGAAGGGGTATTTGCTGGTTGAGCCTGGAACGACAAAGACGAATGTTCCGGGAATATTCGCATGCGGTGATGTGCAGGATCAGAAATACCGTCAGGCCATAACGGCGGCAGGAACCGGCTGCATGGCGGCACTTGATGCCGAACGTTTCCTGGAGGCGGAATTACGAGAAACTTCTTGTAATAGGACGGAGGAACCTTCTCGAACCGGAGACTCTTCCACATAAAGAATGATACAATGATGACAGAATGTGGGAGCGGAGGAGGAGCTGTCATGATTGTAGAGAATGCGCATGGGTTATTTCTTCAAAGGTACGACGGATTGGGAGAAAGAAGTTGGAGGAGAGACGATTGTTATAAGTTTGTCTTCTCTCCATATGGGCAGAGCTGCTACCAGACAGAATCGGGCGACTTGGTCATTGATAAGGAGCAGTTTGTCCTGTTTAATCCAACTATGAAACATAAGCAGTGGAAGGCAGATGAAGAAAAGTTCCTTGTAGAAATCCGTCCTGAATTTTTGATGGAGACCGCTAGAGAGCTTGGCTACCCATCGGAATCCCCGGAATTCGCCGCTCTTCCTTATCGGCAGGAGCCCGTTCATCAGTGGGTATCATTCGTCCGGTCATTTTTGAAGTCGGAGGGGGGAGATTCCAGCTCCCTGTTTGTGGAAAACAGTATGGTGCAGCTTGCAATCCTCCTGCTTAAGTATGGACTTGGCTCTCACCGACATGACGTAGTTTTAACACAAAGCGTTGATCCGTTAAACCGGGTGATGGATGCACTGAAGGAAGGCTACCGCGAGAACTGGACGCTTGGAGATATAGCGGAAGTCGCTCGTATGGATAAATACCAGCTCTCTCATCTATTTAAGCGGGAGAGCGGGGTCTCTCCTTATTCATGGCTTCAGATGTACCGCTTGTTCAGAAGTCAGCAGGATCTGCTTCATACGAAACGATCCGTCTTAACGATAGCAACGGAACACGGGTTCTCAAGCATTGCGGTTTATAATCAATTATTTAGACGTATTTATCATCAGACGCCGACGCAGTTTCGTAAACGGCACGCCTTTACCTAACCACGAAGCCACACATAAAAAGACGATACAGCAGCCACTTATAATCATAAGTGTCTGAATGGACAGGAAAGTCGAGAGCAGTCCAAAGAAGGCAAGGGAAATGGTATTTGCGGCATACAGTAGAACGGCATTTGTACTGAATGCTCTTCCCATCTTGGACTCCGGCACGTATTTCTGCAGTAGATAGACCCGGGAAAGGCTTGCAACAGGAATACCGATGCCGATAAGGATCGTGCCAATGACAAACTGCTCCGGTTTATAGAAAGCGCCGTAATACAAAATACCGGTTCCCCAAACGGCTGCACCGATTACATAGTGGTGCAGCCCCCATTTCTGAATGAATAGCGGGGCGAGAAGATTGGTTATAATGACGACTGCACCGAATACTCCTTGAATTCCGCTGTACCACAGCTCCCCGTCCGGGCCTGCCTCCATAAGGGCGAGCAGCAATCCCACCTGCCATACCCACGTATTCATAAACACCGTATAAAACGTGAAGAAAAAAAGGCTTCGGATAGACGGCATTCTTCCCGCCCACTTAAGAAAGGATCCGACAGAAGGCGCGATGGAACGGATCGAGAACTTTGTACTTCGCTTTTCTACCATTATGATCTGCGCAAGGCATAGGACACTCCATACATAGGTCAACGCATCTAAACTGAAGAAGTGGACCACTCCCATGGTTTCAATGATGACGATGGATAGAAGAGGCGTCCCTATTGTAACGCCTCTAGTCATGGTGTCGTAAAGGCTGTTGGCGGCAGAACGTTCTTCCTCCTTTGTAATCATAGGCAGGACAGCACGGTGTGCCGGATTGAAGAAACAGCCGATTGACTGGAGAAGAAAGCTGATGATAAGAAGAGCGCCGTAGGACAACGCATCTGCATAATGGAGCAGCAGGATGGACGCGACCATGGGAATACGGAGGAGATCCAGGATGATCAACAGCTTCTTTTTGGGCAGGGCATCCGCTACTGCTCCGCCGATTAATCCGAAAAGTAAATAGGGAGCGGTTTCTGCTACTGCCATGGCTGTCGTATGGGCCGCAGACCCCGTCAGGTCATGGGCAAGAAACAAAAAGGCCATTGCAGCTAAGCTGTCGCCAAGTCGTGATATGCTTCCGCCTAATAAATAAAAACGCACATTTCTGTTTTTCCATAGTATTCGATACATAACTTCACCTCATCTCCATCATAAGAAAGAGTGGAGTGGGCGTCTGTATGTATATTGGTGGGATATGTTCAATATTTCATCAGGTGATATAAAAAAGCACCCGGAAACCCGGGTGCTTCTGTTGTTACGCGTTATTTTCTTGTCGTTTGTGTTCCGGCAGGATGAGTGACCGCGGAGCACATTTCTTCTTCGTCAATTCAGAGACGATGAAGATCATAAGGAAGGCCGCGATACATGCTGTCGTACGGAATGGGAAGAGGACGATGCCGTCTTCGATCATCGGGTACGGTAGGAATGCCGGGAGACCTAGTGCTGGCTCTCCGCCTCCAAGACGAAGGAAGAGGGAAACCGCAAAACCGGCGATCGATCCGTAAAGGTTGGCATTCTTATAAAACAATGCCATTGTCAGTTGAGGGAACAAGATTGTGTAAACAAGGTCGGAGGCCAGATACCAGAGAGTGTAGACACTCTTTACGTTCAAGGCGATAATCATGGATCCGACACCAACGATGATGATGGTACGCTTAATGACTTTCTTCAGTTTGTCTGAGTCTGCATTTGGGTTGATCAATGGACGATACACGTTCCAGGATGCCATAGAAGAGGCAGATAGGATCGAGGAGTCCATGGATGACATAACAGCAGCTGCAAGTGCACCAAGTCCGATGGCTGATACCAGTTCAGGAGTCAGATATCGAAGAACGTGCGGCAAAATGACAGATGCGTTTTCAGGCGTTGGGATACCCATGGATGCCCAGTCGATATTGACTCCAACGACACCGATCAACACAGCTGGAATGGCAGCGATGATACAGATGACACCTGCTGTGATGGAAAGCCACATAGCTGTCTTCTCACTTTTAGCGGAAAGGACACGCTGGAAATATACCTGCCAGGCAATTCCACCGAATATAAGCAGCAATGCGTAGTCGATCCAGTTCCAGAAGTAATTGCCCCATTCAGGGTCCTGCCAGCCGTTCAGTGGAGGGAACAGGTTGGCGTAACTTCCGAACTCTGTTTTGTAACCGCTCCATGCGGCATCCAGTCCACCTACATGTCCTAATGTGAAAGGCACGACCAGGATAAGACCGATGAGCAGGATAGCCATTTGGAACACGTCTGTATATGCAACGGCCCACATACCTCCGGCTACAGTATAAGCGATAGCGATGATACCGGAAAGAATGATGGAGGTAGTGAAGTCGATATTCAGAATGGTTCCAAACGTTGTACCAAGTGCTGTCAGGATAGCGGCACTCCAGAACATCTCACCAAGGAGCGCAGGTAGGTACAGAACACCTGCCATTTTCTTACCAAAACGTTGTTCAAGTGGATCGAGGATGGTCATGAATTCATAACGGCGCATCTTACGGGCATAGAAGATACCACCAATGATCAAACTTAGTGCATAGCCCCAAGGCGCCTGGGCCCATACGATTCCGTCGGCATAAGTGGATTCCGCCGTCCCGTTGATGTAACCACCACCGACCCAGGTAGCGGCCATTGTAAACATGGCGACGCCGAGCGGCATGCTGCGGTCAGCGACCATCATGTCTTCGAGAGATCCGGATTTTTTAGTAGCGAAGATAGCACCGATGTAGTAAACGAGGGCATAAAAGGCAATCATGGCGATGAATCCGCCCCATTGGATGTTTTCATTTGTGAAGGCGATGTAGAGGACAAATATACCTAACAGTGTTGCAAGCAAAATAGCCGGTCCGTTCTTAGCCAAGAAGGACTTCGATTGATTTGACGGTTGCAATGATATCACTCCTTGTAGTTTTTTGAATTTTCTGCAAATCACAGCGCGCATACGTCTCCCCTGAAATAACATGTTCTGTTATTTTTGAGAGGCGCATAGAAACAATTATTCTTCAGAATCAATAGGGATGTACTCGAAAATCTCTCCACTTTCTATGGAATCGACTAACTTCAACAGCCATTTATAATAAGGCTTGGATCCTTCCAACTGACGGTGGATCCGCTCTGCTTCAAATCTGGTGTCCTCATCAATATCCGTAGAATTCATGATCATTTCCAGTTCAGCTTGTGCCTTTTTTACGGCATCCATATTGATCTTAGCTTCTCTGATCCATTTTCTTGAGAAGAAATTGGAGAAGAAGTTGAAGAAATCTTTTTCTGCGACAAATGTCTGACGGCGTGTTCCTTTTCGGAATGTCTGCTTGACGATGCTGTAGCTTTGGAGCTTCTTCACTCCTGTGCTCATGCTCGGCTTACTCATTCCGAGTTTCTCACGCATTTCATCGAGGGTCATGTCCTTTTCGAAGTACATCGTTCCATAAAGGGTTCCGGCACTCCGCGTCACGCCATACAAATCCATCGTTTCTGCTATGGAGTCGATGACTAAGGCTTTGGCATTCTCGATGACGTCTCTGGAGTCATCTTCATGATTCTTGGTCATTAAAAACCTCCTCGCCACGCATGCAGTAAAGTTCATTAAATTTTTTCTTTACAAACTTATCTTAACGAATATAATCTGCTTGTCAAAATTTAATCTTTTTTGAATATGTACTGAGCCTTGCTATCCCATAGGTTATACAAGATTCATTTTTATTTTTCCTTTGACAGCAAATTATAAACATGTTAATGTTGAAAATTTGCAAAAAATTAGCTGATAATGTCGAAAAAAATAGGGAATAGTCGAAAAAAGCATGAAAAATCATAAAAAAAGATAAATACTTCCTGTAGAATGACCTCCCATTCCCCCTTTTATTCGTAAAGGGAAAAGAAAGGTATGACAGTGTTTGGAAAAGGGGACGATGATACAGAATTGTCACAAAATCCGGCGCCTTTTCTTTAGAAACCGTCAAAGATATGAATTATAATGTAGATAATGTGAAGTTTTTCACAAAAATGCATATAAGGAGCTAATGAACAGCTATGAAGCAACTAAGCCGTGTAGCTTTTCGTAATAAAGGTGTGCTATGGGCATTGATTGTAACCTCCTTCCTGATCGGGGCAACCATTATTGGTCAATCCTATTTCTTCGTAGCGATTGTCGACCGGATCTTTCTCGGTAACGAAAGCTTCGGGGAGATTGTGCCGCTTCTTGCGGGCTTATTACTGGTGTTGGCAGGACGCACATTCTTCACATGGTGGAACGGAAGAATTGGAGTGAAAATGGCAGCAGATTCGAAACGATATTTTCGCAGGCAGGTGCTGTCTAAGTTCACCAGGAATCCGCTGCAGTCCGCAATGGAAGGTCAATCCGGGCGTAAAGTAAGTGTCCTTATGGATTCCGTAGATGAAATCGACGGTTATTATAGTAGTTATCTGCCACAAATGATTCAGACGATGATTATTCCTTTTATGATCTTGATTGTTGTATTTGCGGAACATTTATATTCTGGATTGATCATGATCATTACCGCACCGTTTATTCCATTATTTATGGCGATTATCGGCGTGATGACAAAGAAGAAATCGGAAGAACAAATGGAGAAGCTGTCTGCCTTCTCCGGGAAATTCCTCGATACACTGCAGGGTCTTACAACGCTTAAATTGTTTGGACGTTCCAAACAGCAGGTGAAGGAAATTGAAACAAGCAGTCACGGTTTTCGGGATGCCACGATGGAAGTATTGAAGGTGGCGTTTGTATCCTCTTTGATGCTCGAATTTATTTCTATGTTAAGCATTGGACTGATTGCATTGGAAATTGCAATTCGATTGGTCGTTTATGAACAAATATCCTTCTTCTCCAGTTTCTTCATTCTTATACTTGCTCCGGAGTTTTACTTAACATTAAAAGATTTCGGCAGCGCGTTCCATACAGGGAGAGGGAGTGCCGGTGCCGCCAATCAACTGGCTGCGGAACTGGAGAAAGAGGAAGAGGACTTGAACTGGGGAGAAGAAAGGCTGGTCACTGATGCTCCTCCGCTTATAGAGTTCAAAGAGGTCTCTTTTCAATACGGGGAAGGGTTCTCTCTCCAGGACCTTAACTTAAAATTACCGTCAGGAACGCAATTGGCGATTGTGGGAAAGAGTGGCGCAGGAAAGACGACCGCTCTCCATATGTTTGCGGGTCTCGTAAAACCTCAGAAGGGCGAAATTATTGTAAATGGAAAATCATTATTTTCTTATCATGAGGAAGATTGGTTTAGACGTGTCAGTTACATTTCCCAGAATCCGTATCTATTCTCCGGGACAATGGCAGAGAATATCGCAATCGGTGACAACGGTCGTCACTCGATGGAAGAGATCAGGGAAGCGGCGCGTAAGGCCGGTATATCAGATTTAATTGAATCGCTGGATCAAGGGTATGACACTCCTGTTGGAGAGGGAGGGCGCGGCCTTTCCGGCGGGGAAAAACAGAGGCTGGCAATCGCACGGGCTTTTCTGAAGAAACCATCGATCATCTTGTTTGATGAACCGACAACCGGCCTTGACCTAAAGACGGAACGGGTTCTTCAGCATTCCATAGCTGCATTGGCAGAGTACTCTACGATCATTACAGTGGCCCACCGTCTGCACACCATCAAAAACGCTGACCAAATTTTATTTCTTGATAAAGGGGAACAGGTTGGCCTCGGGACCCATGAAGCGCTGCTTCAAGAGGTTCCTGAATATAGACGGATGGTGACTGTACAGAAAGGAGACAGCACGTGATGAAAGAATTGAGAGAAGTCATCCACCTGGTCGTCAAGGAAAAGAGAGACATCGTCTTATCTGTTCTTTTCGGATTTCTTGCCGGAATGTCCGCGGTGGGTCTGTTTGCCTCAAGCGGCTATCTAATTTCCCGTGCAGCACTGATTCCACCGTTGTACGCCTTGACTGTCATGATTGCTTTCTTGAAACTGTTCGGCTTCGCCAGAGCGCTTGGCAGATATGCAGAGCGGTATTTTTCACACAGGGCTACGTTTACCATATTGAGTAATATCCGTTTAGCATTCTATAAAAAACTGGAGCCTCATGCACCCCGGATTTTTCGGAGATATCGGAGTGGAGACTTATTAGCCAGAATAGTCGGGGACGTTGAAAGCCTGCAGAACTTCTTTCTGCGCGTTTACTATCCGCCGGTCGTCCTTGTGATTATCTTCCTTGCAACGATCGTATTCACGGCTATTTTCAGCTTGCCTGTGGCGCTTGTTCTGTTGGGTGGCCTTGTTGTCACCGGCCTCTTCATCCCGTCCTGGTATGCAGTAAAGCAGCGGAAGTTAGGGAGCCGTGTGCGAACCGCTCGCGGGGCTCTGTCCACTGAAGCGACAGAATTTCTGTATGGATTCCGGGATTTAAAGATTTATCAGCAATTGGAAGGAAGAGAGAACAGCTTGCGTGAGGCAGCGGGAACGTATATTCATGAACAGGAACGGGACGGAAAAGCGATGCTTGCCAGTCTGTCATGGAACACAGGAGTATCCCTTATCGTCTCCTGGGTTGTGCTAGGCGTCGGGGCATATCTTGTTGCCCGAGGGGATCTCAATGGTCTTTTCCTTGCCATGCTTGTCATGATATCGTTGACGGTTTTTGAAAATGCGACACCAATGGCCGTTCTACCTTCGCATCTGGATGACAGCAAGCGTGCAGCGGAACGACTCTTTACAATCACAGAGGAAGAGAGTGTACCTACTACGTCCGAGTTAAACGTTGAATCCGGTGCTCCAGCCATCGAATTTGAACATGTCGATTACACGTTTCCTAATGAAGAAAGAAAGGCTTTATCCGACGTGTCCCTCTCTATTCCGGCCGGATCCAAGACGGCCATCGTCGGAGCGAGTGGGTCGGGGAAGTCTACATTACTGCAGCTTATGCTTCACTTTCAGCTGCCAGATCAGGGGAGTGTAAAAGTGAACGGCGTGCCGATCGAGCAGGTTAAGGAAGAGAGCGTATGGGCGCGGAGTAATGTGGTTCTTCAAGAAAACCACTACTTTTATGGCACAATCGAAGAGAACTTGTCCATTGCAAGGGACGGTTTGACACAGTTGGAGATGAAGCAGGCTTTGAAAGATGTCGGGCTGGATTTTTCTCTTGAACAGGTCGTTCTTGAAAAAGGGGAAAACTTGTCCGGCGGAGAGAAACAGCGTCTTGCAATTGCCAGAGCATTTTTGAAAGGGGAGAAGTGGTGGATGCTTGATGAACCAACCTCTTCCGTTGATGCTTTGACAGAACAATCTATTTATAAGCATCTCTATCAGAAAGCCGAGCGTGATACGGTCATCCTTGTTAGCCATCGTCTGTCCGGCCTGGAGAAGATGGATCAAATCATAGTGATGGACCAGGGTATGGTGGTAGAAACAGGGTCTTATGAGACATTAATGAGAAAACGAGGACATTTTTACGAATGGAAGCAGGTAGAGAAAGACATCTTTTTGTAATACCAAAAAAAACCCCCTCCGGCTTTGGAAGCGGAGGGGGTTTTATAATGGAGATAAGATTCATAGGGCGAGATAGGTCAATAATAGTATGGGTACGGGTAGGAATAATAAGGATACGGTGCGTAATAGGGTATAAGCGCGAGGGTAGCGAGTCCGGCCAATGGAAGCAGGACATTTTGGAAGCGGCGGGCTCTCCAATAGCCGTACTGGCGTTCACCGGTGTTGTCCTGCCCCTCATTCCTATCCACATCTTCACTGACAAGCATCGTCACCTGATCCGGAGTGACGTCGGTGATGATCCCGTTTAACGTTCTTCCGTCCTTCAGTTTGACGTTGACGTGATAGTACTGGTACCTCGTGCATTGTTCGTAAGTAGGTTTCATTTGCTCGGGGGAGGACATGTTCTGATTTTGCTTCACTTTCACCAACTCCTCAGAAACCATGATATTCACCTAGTTCGGGAAATGTGACACGTATTCTGAGAGAAAACGTTACCAATGTGACATGGTTTTTTGTAGAATGGAAGTGATTGGAAGGGAGAGGGGTAAATGAAGAGTCCATGGAAACTTGCAGAAGATACGTATGTCATTGATGGTATGGATATGGGATTGGAAGGTCGCACAGGTACATATGTGCTGACAGGAGAAAACATCGTCTTAGTTGAAACAGGAGCGAGCTTGTCCGTAAAGGAAGTCAAGGCGGGGCTGCAGGAGTTGGATATTTCCCTGGATCGTGTGAAGACCATCATACTTACACATATTCATTTGGACCATGCAGGTGGGGCAGGACTCCTGTTGCAAGACTGCCCGAATGCGGAAGTGATCGTCCATGAGAAAGGGAAACGACACCTGATCGATCCATCCCGATTGATCCAAGGTGCAAAAATGGTCTATGGAACCAAGTTTAATGAGTTGTTCGATCCTATCGTACCAATACCGGAAAGTCGTTTGTGTGTAAAAAAAGAAGGAGAAACAATGCCCCTGTCCCCCGAACGGGTGTTGACCTTCTACGATACACCGGGACATGCCAAACATCATCTTGGTATTCACGACTCGCTGACGAACGGAATATTTACCGGCGATACATGCGGGATTCGTTACCACCAAACAGATGATCACGGATTGATCTTTCACTTACCGACGACCTCTCCGAATCAGTTCGACCCTGGAGCGATGGAGCAATCTATAAGAATGTTTCGGGATTTAAATCCAGACAGGCTTTATTTCGGCCATTTCGGGATGGGGGAAGATCCTGATCAAACGTTTGACCAAGTGCTTGAATGGCTTCCCGTATTTACGAATACTTCCTATGAGATCCTTAGTGATGGAGGAGGAGTACGGGACATTCAAACCTCCTTGATGAATAAAGTTTCATCATTCTTAAAAGAACACGGCATACCTGACGATCATCACATCTATACTATATTGAAATTGGATATGGAAGTATGTGCCATGGGACTGGCTGACTATTGGATGAATACAGGGAAACAAACAGGTTCTTCTTAATGGCGATAATCCGAACGGTCCTTCCAATTCGCAAAAAAGTGGGCGGCCGTTCGGATTTTTCGTACTTGCTTTCATGTGAAAAGTGAAACTTCATGGAGGGATGAAACGTAAAGAAATATATAAGGGGGAAGTACATATGCTTGGTATGTTACTTGCGTCGGTATTATCATTTATTCTCTATTTCATACTGACGATCATTGCTTATTTCAAAAACAGAATGCGTAGAACGAAGATTATGAAAACAGGCATCGGCCTGTTCGTGTTCGGTATGGTTGTCATGGTCATCGTTGTTTATGTTTTCATGCCTACGATTACGATTCCAAATCTATTAGTACTGAATGCGATTGTCGCCATCGTACTCGTACCTCTTGTCTATGGGGGAGCGAAAATACCGGTTTCTATGCCGGCAGCAACCCGGTCGCTTACCGGAGGAGTCGTTCTCCTCGTTGCTGTGGCCATCCTTGCTGTATTCGTATACAGCATCATCGCTTTGCAGACGTCTCACGATACGATCACGCAGTCCCAAGAGGAAGAAGCGAAGCCGTTGAATGAAGAAAACACGCCGATTTCCGTAGCACCTGAATCGGCGCGGAACAAAGTTCAAAAAGCGATGAGTGTCGTTCCGAACACACAGTTTTATGATCTTGGAAAACTACAGGCTCAACAGGTAGATGGAGAAATCGTTTATATCGCACCTGTCGAATTCTCGAGTTTCTGGAGATACTTCCGAGGAAAAGAAACGGAAGGCTACTTCTCTATCTCAGCGACGAACATCAATGCGCAGCCGGAATTTGTGGAAAGTAAGATGCGGTACACGAACTCCAGCTATTTCCAACACAACGTGCAGCGGGCGGTATATAATAAACACCCGAATTACATTCAGAGTGGAGAAGCGCAAATCGAGGTGGACGATGAAGGGAAACCTTGGTATGTCCAAACCATATACAAACCGTTGTTCTTCTCGAATCGTCCGGATATGGACGAGATTAAAGTAGCAGTTGTCGATCCGGTATCCGGTAATGTGAAAACCTATGACTCGGCAAAAGCGCCGGAATTCATAGAGGGATCTGTCAGCTCGGAGTTAGCGGCATTGGAGAACGAATACTTTGGTAAATACATTAATGGTTGGTTAAACTCAATTTTCGGAAAGAAAGATGTCAAAATCCCGAATGAATCCGGAACAGAAAGCAGCGTCACTCCGATCTTTAACGAGCAGGGAGAAATGTTTTATTTCACCGACATGGCCTCACCGAAAGAAAACATCGACTCCGCGCTTGGTTATACGCTTATTCATGCCAGGACCGGTGAGCTGACTTACTACAATGGTCAAAAAAATCAAGGGATCATGGACAGCAAAGGTGCTATTCAAATTGTAGATAAGCAGTATCCGGAGAAGAAATGGACCGGAACGATGCCGGTGCTCTATAACGTAGACGGAGAACCAACCTGGATCGTCAACGTATTGGATCCGAACGGTTTGTTCAAACAGTATGCGTACATCAAAGCATCTGATTCCGATTTTGCCGTTTTCGGTGATACAGCGAAGCAGACCTTGAATGCATATCGTCTGCAGGTTGCACAGGATCCAAGTAATGTGGAGGGAAGCGAAGCGGTTGATTTGTCAGAAAAGAGCGGTGTCATCAACCGGGTCTTGGTTACCTCCACGGAGTCCCGTCAATCGGTGCAATTCCTTCTAGAAGGCGATACGACGATTTATACCGTTACGACGAGCAAAGCGCCTCTCGCTATATTCCTGAAAGAGGGAGACCAGGTCGAGATGCAGGTGCGTGTTCGTGAGAATGGTACAGGAACCGTAGAAGAGATGCAGATCGAGGGAATCACACAATAAACGGAAGCAGCAGGTTGATCGTACCTGCTGCTTTTTTTATGTGGTAAAATGGGTAACAGATAACTATAGGAGGGATTTGTATGTCAGAATTTGCTACAGCAATAAATTGTATGGATGGAAGAGTTCAACTTCCTGTCATCAAATGGATGCAGGAACAGTATGGTGCTCCGTATATCGACATGATTACAGAAGCTGGACCGACCAAATACCTGTTGGAAGGGACAGAAGACCAGCTGGCTGCCGTTAAAGCCAAGCTTCGCATTTCTGCAGAAAACCACGGTTCCGGAGTACTTGCCATCGTAGGTCACCATGACTGTGCCGGTAACCCTTGCCCTCGTGAAGAGAAGGAAGAACAGATTAAGAAGGCTGTGGATTTGGTTCATTCTTGGGACCTCCAGTTGAAAGTAATCGGCCTCTTCGTCAATGATCAATGGCAGGTAGAAACAGTAACGGAATAAAAGAAATGCTGAAAACCCGGAATCCTCCGGGTTTTTTGTTCGCCTGCATTGGAGCAGGTTCCCATCCTCTTATACAATGGGGTTGGTTTTAATAAAAGAGGAAAAAGGTGTTGGAGGAATGAAAAAATACATTGTTGTAGGCGGCGGGGTCCTTGGTGCCTCGACGGCCTATCATTTAGCAGCGGCCGGTGCAGATGTGAAGATTGTAGATCGGAAGGACCGTGGGCAGGCGACGGATGCTGCGGCCGGGATCGTTTGTCCGTGGCTTGCTCAAAGAAGAAATAAACGATGGTATAAACTTGTTAAGGGCGGTGCCGCCTATTATCCGGAATTGATCCGTCGTCTGGAAGCGGATGGGCAGACAGAAACCGGGTACCGTCGTGTCGGGGCAATCGGTCTGCACACTGACGAAGAAAAACTGCAAAAAACGTTGGATCGAGCATTGAAAAGAAGAGAAGATGCTCCTGAAATGGGGGAAGTTACAATCATTTCCGAGGCAGAGACGAAGCGTCTGTTTCCACCCCTTAAAGAAGGATACAAAGCCGTTCATGTAAGTGGAGCAGCGCGGGTGGACGGGCGTGCTCTGCGTGATGCTCTGCTTGCTTCGGCAGAAAAGCATGGAGCGGAGTGGATCAAAGGTGAGGCACAACTGTCCTATGATGAGGAGCGTGTGGATGGTGTACACGTGAATGGTGATTTCCACGAGGCCGATGCTGTACTCGTTACGGCCGGTGTATGGGCGAAGGACCTGCTCGAACCGCTGGGGATCAACTTTCTCGTGCATCCCCAGAAAGCACAGATTGTTCATTTAAAGCTCAGCGAGGAGAGAACGGAGGACTGGCCTGTGGTCATGCCGCCAAACAATCAATACATGCTTTCTTTCGGAGCTGGAAAATTGGTCGTTGGTGCTACGCATGAAACGAAAGCAGGCTTCGATCCGCGGGTCACTGCAGGGGGGCTTCACTATATCTTCGATAAAGCGCTTGACGTAGCACCCGGCCTTTATGATGGAACCGTAGTGGAGACAAGAGTCGGTTTCCGCCCGTTCACGCCGGACTCTCTGCCTGTATTCGGTGCCCTGCCTTCGCACGCAGGATTGTATGCAGCTAATGGCCTTGGAGCCTCAGGTCTTACCTCAGGTCCTTACCTCGGAGCTGAGCTTGCACGCCTTGTCTTAGGAGAGCAGACAGAGCTGGATCCTGCAGATTTTGATGTCCAAGGTGCAATCGGCGAAAAATAAAAAAAGAAACCCCTGTGCCGTTCGAAACGGCGCGGGGGTTATTTTGTGTCTGGATAATCACAATACTCAATAATGGTACCTTCTGTATCCACCGGGTTTAAGTAGATTAAGCGGCGACCGTGCTTGTTTGTCCGCATCGTCCCATCCAGAGTGCGGATTCCCTGCTGCTCTAATTCCTTCAATGCAGCGTCCAGATCGCCGACATCATAGGCAACATGATGAACGCCTTTCCCCTTTTGTTTAATGAAGCGTGCGATGGGAGAAGTAGTGTTGTTCGTAGGCATTAAAAGCTCTGTGCGCTGCCCGTGAATATCAATGATTGCAATTTCACTCTCCACGCCTTCTGCTTCGTTACGATACCGATCTATGAGCTTTCCCCCAAGGGTTTCTGTATGGAAAGTTATACTGTCCTCGATGTTTCGTACGGCTATACCGATATGATCGAAACGTTTCTCCATGTGTCATTCTCCTTTATGTATGCTGATGATGCTTATTATTCTACCATATTCGAATGACCCGCCTCTTTTACGAGAAGGAAGCACAAACGTACAAGCTGATTAGTTCTATCTACATAGAGTAGGGTATGGGAGGTGAATAGTTATGCCTGCCTGGATCAATCGTAGTTTGAAAATTGTTTCTTCGGCGGTCTTTTATATTGTCGTGACGATAACGCTGCTTGGTGCAGTCTTTCACACATTGGTAACCGGATGGACGATTTGGAAAGCTGTGATGGTCGTCAGCCTGTTCGTTCTTTGGCTGCTTTCTTATATCATTCTCATCCAGAAACTGTATGGGTACTTGTTTGGTAAGCGGCAATAGACGGGCATCATAAGGAAGAGGCACCCTCGTTTAAGGATGGTGCCTCTTCAACACTTTGAAAAAAGGCATCCCAATGGGATGCCTTTTTGTCTTATTTGTTAAGGTGTTTGACTACTTCTTTAGCTACTGCCTCGGTAGATTGTGGGTTCTGACCTGTGATCAGATTGCCGTCTACTTCAACATGAGTGGACCAATTCGGGCCGGTTAACACCGTAGCTCCAAGCTCGTTCAACTTGCTTTCAAGCAGGAACGGCATGTACGCATCAAGCGTAGTGTCTGCTTCTTCTGCATCTGTAAATGCGCTGACACGCTTCCCTTTTACAAGAGGCTCACCACTGGACAAGGTCGCTCCTACAAGTCCCGCCGGGCCGTGGCAGACAGCTGCGACTGTCTTATCCGATTCATAAAAGCTGCGTAGTAGTTGCTGCAGCTTCTCATTGTCCGGGAAGTCAAACATCGTCCCGTGTCCCCCCGGAAGAAAGACAGCATCAAAACCGTCCGCTTCTACGTCGGAAAGTGGTAGTGTATCCTCCAGATGCGGTTTCGTATCAAGGATTTCCTGTGGCTCATCCTCACTGACACTTGCCGGGTCTACTGGAGAAAGGCCGCCTTTCGGACTGGCTACAGTCACTTCATATCCTTGTTTTTTAAATTCGTTATATGCTTCACCGAACTCGGATAACCAAATGCCGGTGGTTTTTCCTTCTGTAATTTGATCGTGGTTCGTTACAATCATTAAAACTTTTTTAGACATTTTCCATTTCCTCCTTCTTTGGTAGCGAATGGACTTCATATTCTAATCCCAAACTCTATTCCATGACAAATGATTTGTTTGAATAGGTGGGGCTGTTCTATTTTTACCCGGTAACAGCAATTATAAAACAGGCTCGTACCGCATTGACAAAAATGGAGAGCCGGCATACGATGAGTATATGAATATATGCGCATATAAGGAAGGTGTCGAATAGTGAGCAAAGAACATAATAAAGAAACCGCTCCTGATAAAGAGGTGGAGGAACTGGATGAGGAAACGCTTTTTGTTGTTTCCCAGACGTTTAAGGCGTTATCTGATCCTACCCGCATCCGCATTCTCCATCTGCTTTGTGAACAGGAAATGCCCGTAAACCAAATCGCAGAAACATTGGAATTAAGACAGTCGACCGTTTCTCATCAACTGCGTTTTTTAAAAAATCTGCGTCTGGTGAAGTATAGGAGATCGGGAACTACGCTTTTCTATTCAAATGATGATGAACACGTGATCGACCTCCTGCAGCAAACGATCAACCATGCGCTTCACCACTAAAGGGGAGTTTGATAATGAAGGAATACAAGTTGCAGGGGTTATCCTGCGCCAACTGTGCCGCGGAAATGGAAGCAGAGATAAAGAAGCTGGATAAAGGTCAGGATGCACAGCTTCTGTTTAATTCGAGTAAGCTGGTCGTCAGTGAACAGGTCGATTTGGATCGTGTCAGAAAAATACTCCGGTCGGACGGTGCGTCCATGATGGAAGATGGAAAACAGGAGTCCTCCGGTCCCAACATGCTGCACCTCGTCCTCCTTTCGAGCTTCATCTTTGCGGCAGCGCTTGCCGGAGGCAGCGTTCTTCCTCCTGCTCTATTGACTTTCTTATACTTGGCAGCCATAGCGGTCAGCGGGTACAGGACGTTCTTTAAAGGAGCGCAAAACCTGGTTAAGCTGAAGTTCAACATTGATACATTGATGACCATCGCTTTAGTCGGAGCGGTTGCTATTGGAGAATGGAAGGAAGCGACCCTTGTTGCAATTCTGTTTGGTTTGAATGAGTATCTGGAAGGCCTTGGGATGGAGAAGGCCAGAAATTCGATGGAACAATTGCTGAAGGTTGCCCCGAAACAGGCGACGCTGTTGATGGAGGATGGTTCTGAACAGGTCGTTTCAATTGAAGACTTGGTAAAGGGGGACCGGGTTATTGTTAAGGCCGGTGAGAAAATACCTTCTGACGGTAAGGTCCTCTCCGGATACAGCTCCGTCAACGAGGCAGCCATCACCGGTGAGTCGCTCCCTGTTGAGAAGGAAGCGGACCATCTGGTCTATGGCGGGAGTATCAACAATGAAGGGGCATTGATGATTGAAATCACGAAAAGCTATGATCAGTCCTCCTTAGCTAAGATTCTTCAGTTGGTGGAGAAAGCACAGGAAAATAAGACACCCACAGAGCTCTTCATCAATCGTTTTGCAAAATATTACACCCCTCTGATCATGGCTGTTTCTTTGCTTGTGATGATTGTTCCACCTGTTTTGTTCTCCGTTGCCTGGGGAGATGCATTCTACCAGGGGCTGGCCGTACTGATCGTAGGATGTCCGTGTGCCCTCATTTTATCTTCCCCGATTGCCATTCTATCGGGGATAACAAAGAACGCCCGAAACGGAATATTAATTAAAGGCGGAGCCATTCTGGAACAGCTCGGAAATGTCACCAGTATCGCTTTTGATAAAACGGGAACGCTGACGAAAGGAGAGCCGACGGTACAGTCAGTCAAGGTGTATGACGAGGAACGCTTCTATAAGATTGCCCGTGCAGTGGAGTCGCAGTCCTCGCACCCGATTGCTCGTGCCGTTTTGGCCGATCCCAAGGTTCGCGAAGCCCGAGGTTTAGAACCATCTTCTGTAGAGGCCGTTCCTGGAAAAGGCGTTTATGCCATGATTGAAGGCAGGGGGTACTATGTAGGTAGTGAAAAGACGTTGCGGGAACTGGATGTCACCCAGCAGCAGAAGGATGACATAGAAGAGTGTAAGCGCTCCGGTTACTCGCTTGTGATCATCTCTGATGAAAAATCCATTTTAGGCATGTTCGGCGTAGCGGATGAAGTCAGAGAGGAAAGCAGAAGTCTTATCCGCAAGCTTCACAAACTAGGCATTAAACACACAATCATGCTGACAGGGGACCATGAACAGACGGCCCGTAAAGTCGCAGCACAAGTAGGGGTCACCGATGTTCATGCCGAACTGCTGCCGGAACATAAAGTAGAGAAAGTGGAGGCTTGGAAACAGTCAAGCAAAGTAGCTATGGTTGGTGACGGTATCAATGATGCCCCTGCACTTGCCGTTTCGGATCTTGGTATAGCTATGGGGAAAGGGACGGACAGTGCTATTGAAACAGCGGATATCGTGTTGATGCAGGACCATTTAGGCAAACTGCCGAACGCTGTCAGGATAGCCAAGAAGGTGAACCGGATCGTGAAAACGAACATAAGTATTGCTCTCGGCCTTAAGTTGATCGCTCTCTTGTTAACGATCCCGGGATGGCTGACCTTATGGGTGGCTATATTGTCGGATATGGGTGCAACGATCCTGGTAACATTGATCAGTTTGACCGTTCTTATTACAAAGGATTGAACAGGACCCGCTGCCGGGACGTGCAGCGGGATTTTTATATCCGCGGAAAATAGTGGGGAGGTTTCCGCTTATTCTACGCTCCGTCTGTACATACTTTTCACACGAAAAGACGACGATAAAGAATATAACATTTTGTGAGGAAATGAAGCGATGATTATACGAAGGGAACATCTCAAACAATTAAATATACTCGAATGGTACGGACCGGAGGAAGCAATGGTGTCTTCTCTTGCTTTCCACTCTCAGCAAGTAAAGGAGAATACGGCTTTTTTCTGTATTAGAGGGGAGAACTTTGATGGGCATGCTTATATAGAGGATGCGTTGAATTCAGGAGCTTCCATGATTATAGGCAGTGCCCCCTTATTGTTAAAACAGTGGCAGGGAAAGGCGCCGTCTGTCATTTTCGTGGTGTTGGAAGAAGTTCGTTCTGCAATGGCCGTGGCAGCGAAAGTATTTTATAACCACGCAGATCAGGAGTTGAAGACAATCGGTGTGACGGGGACAAATGGAAAGACGACGGTTGCTGCTTATGTCCGTTCCCTCTTAACCCTGCTTGGAATGCGGACAGGGTCGATCGGTACAACAGGAATATGGACATCCCGAGGGAAATTGGAATATAAGAAAAGTACACCGACAACGCCTGAATCGATAGACCTGCACCGGATCTTCCGTGATCTTCGTAACGAAGCGGACGAAGCCGCTGTAATGGAGGTATCTTCCATTGCGCTCGATCAATGTCGCGTGGAAGGAATTGTTTTTGATGTAGCTATCCACACCAACTTTTCGGAGGAGCACCTGGAGTATCATCACACACTGGAACATTATAAAGCCTGTAAGCTCCGGTTGTTCCGTCAAGCTGATCATACGGTTGTCAATGTGGATGATGAAGGCATGTCAAAGGATCTGCTGGAGATGGATGGAAAGCACCGTTTGACATACAGTATCACCGGAGCGGAAGCAGATATTCACGCTTCCGAATTGGAAAGGATGCAGGAAGGATCAAGGTTCCGCCTGTCCTTTCAAGAAATGAGCGAGACGGTTACCGTTCCTGTTTACGGTTCTTACAATGTTGCAAACGTCCTGTCTGCTATCGCTGCAGCTATTCATTTAGGGTACGAGTTTCCAGCTATTCTTCGTGTGCTCCCCTTACTGGAAGGCCCGGAAGGACGATTTCAAGTTATTCCCATAGAAGATGGTCCGACGATAATATTGGATTACGCCCATACTCCTGTTGCGCTGGATAGACTGTTGGAGGAAGTGAAGAACTTGGAGCACAGACGTTTGATTGTCATGATTGCAGGAATTGGAATTCGTGATTTCAGTAAAATGCCTAAGATGGCTGCGACTATAGATGGACGGGCAGAGGAAATTGTTGTCACGGTCGATCATCCGGGATACCATGACCCTGCTGCTATCGTCGATCAGGTTATGACGGGGTTCTCCAATCCCGAAGCCGTTCATATTCATAGAACAAATACGCGGGAAGCAGGCGTTCGAAAGTCTCTATCCCTTGCAGAAAGCGGTGATATCGTATTGCTGACAAGCGGTTGTATCAACAATGCGCAAATCGTTAGAGGGGAAGAAATCCCTCATTCTGATGAAGCAATCATTGAAGAATTCTATGCTTCCGTCCTACGTTAAAACAGGCGGATTCTCTTTTAAAAGGGGAATCGGCTTGTTTTTTTATGGGAGGTTGTTTTATAAGGGCAGAATCATTGCAAAATCAGGTGTTGGTTGATTAAATAAAAGGAGATAATATAGAATAGACAGGTTTAATTCAAGTTGGAAGGGATGCTTTGCTAATGGAAACTATCGAAGTCACGGGACGACCGCCGGAAAGTTCCGAACCGAAGGTACTCATTATCGGTAAAATGGACGGCGTCCATCTCGGTCATCAGGCACTGCTGAGAGAAGCGAAGAGCCTGGCAGCCGAAGGAGAGAAGCTGGCCGTGTATGCGTTCTCTGATCATCCGAAATGGGTACTTCGCGGTGATGAAGCATTTAAAGCCTCTTTGTCCACGGATATGGATAAACAGCGTTATCTCAAAGCCTATGGTGTCGAGCTGTACTATCACGTTCATTTTACGAAAGAATATGCCAAAACGTCTCCGGAAGAATTTGTTTTGGAACATTTAAATCGTTTAAATATCCGACATGTCGTCGTCGGGGAAGATTTCCGATTTGGGAAGGGCAGAGGATCGGACGCCGAAGGGCTGAAAGAACTCTGTGCATCCATCGACATTGGAGTTTCTATCGTTCCGGGTGTGCTGATGCACGGGGATAAAGTGAGCAGTACAGATATCCGGAATCATGTGATGGGAGGCAGAATGGAAGCTGCCCAGTCGATGCTCGGCCGCCCCTTTGAAGTAACAGGGGTTGTTGAAAAAGGCCAGCAGCTCGGTCGTACGCTCGGGTATCCGACGTTGAACGTAGGTGGGATTGACGCTTACGTGAATGTGAAACCGGCCGTCTATCTTGGAACGGTCCAGATCGGATGGGACAAGCCGGAGTATCACTACACGTTAATCAGTGCCGGTTACCGCCCGACCGTGAACGGGGATTCTTATAAAGTCGAAGCATACTTGCTGGACTTCTCCGGTGACTTGTACGGTCGGGAAGTTACGGTGCAATTTCTGCGTCATCTCAGAGATGAAGTGAATTTCAATGGAATGGATGCACTCGTCGAACAGATGAAGCACGACGAAGAGGAAGCACGAAGCATTTTAGGTTTAGCTTGATAACATCTTAGAAAGGGGTACGCACGATGGGGATTGTAGTCGTAGAAGTTTGTGACGGGAACTTGATCAATGAATTGGATATTGAGGGTCTGATCGAGTCCGAATACCCGGAAGTGGCTGTACTCATGAATGATTGTCTATCTTTCTGCGGTATGTGCGCCGTGCGTCCTTACGCCATTGTCAACGGCCACAGGGTATTCGGTAAGACACCCGAAGAAGCATTGGATAAAATCCGCAGAAAAATTGAAGAAGAACTGGCGATTTACGCTGAATAAGGCGGGATGAGACGATGGGATTCCTTGATTCCTTGATGAACAGTCTGCGTTTACCGAAGAAAGAAGCCATGTTCCGCTTGAATAGAAAAGGGATCACCCACACGATCGGCTATTTATTTATTCTTCTGGCCCTGTTGTTCCTGCCGGATATGGTTGCAACAATCGTTCATATGGAAACGAATTTGACGGAGATTTCCCGTGGGCGGTATGTGGTTCAGTTTTTAGTCTTTTACCCATTGTTGATCATTTTTATCATATTGGTCGGCATTTCCCTGCTGGCTGCTGCGAGTATGCTGCTCAGGAGAGTGCTTTCGAGAAAACTCATTTATCAGCAGCTTTGGAAATTGTCCGCTTATGCTGTCACGCTGCCATTGATTCTAAGCGTTGTTCTGAAATATATGGAGGTGCCTGATCGTTACAGTGCCCTGTTATTTCTGATTATTTTCGGTTTCTTTATGTACAAAATGATTATCGTCTATCCGAAAGTACCTGCCAAGGCGTGATCCTGCAGGTGCTTTTTTGTTTGAGCAGATTCATCTATGGGTACGGAACTAGTGTGCTACAATATTCGTGAATGAAACCCTTATCAGAAAAGGAGAATGACAATGAAAACAGTTACGTTACATAACACCATTGAAATGCCGCAGCTTGGCTTTGGTGTTTGGCAAGTAGAAGAGAATGACGCAGTACCTGCTGTTACGAAAGCGATCGAAACGGGTTACCGTTCCATCGATACAGCTGCCATTTATGGGAACGAGAAGCAAGTCGGCGAAGCGATTCGTCAAAGCGGCGTTTCCCGTGACGAGCTGTTCATTACAACCAAGGTCTGGAATACGGACCAAGGATATGACAATACGATTCAAGCACTGGAAACAAGCCTGGATAAACTCGGTCTTGATTACGTGGATCTTTATTTGATTCACTGGCCGACTCCGGAATTTGATGAATATGTAGAGACGTACAAAGCACTGGAACAACTGCAAAAAGACGGCAAAGTGAAAGCGATCGGCGTGTGTAACTTCGAAATCGAACATCTGCAGCGTCTGTTGGATGAATGTGAAGTGAAGCCTGCCGTCAACCAAGTGGAATGCCATCCTTACCTGGCACAGAACGAATTGAAAGACTTCTGCCGTCAACACGGCATTCACCTGGAAGCATGGAGTCCATTGATGCAGGGCGGAGAAATCCTGAAAAATGATTCCGTACAGGCCATTGCTGAGAAACACAGTAAGACTCCGGCGCAGGTTATTATCCGCTGGCACTTGCAGAACGATACGATCGTTATTCCAAAGTCCATTACACCTTCCCGAATTGAAGAGAACTTTGATGTTTTCGATTTCGAGCTGACTGCGGAAGATATGGACGCAATTAATAAATTGGACCGTGGTGAGCGTAAAGGTCCGAAACCTTCTGAAATGAACGTTCGATAAATATAAAAAAAGGAGCCGGCATTTCGAAGCCGGCTCCTTTCTTATTTTAAAATCCTTTTTGCCTCCATGAAGCGTTGACCGCCTGTGAACAGTTCGACGCCGATGAATAAGAGCGTCGACCAAAGAAGGAAGTCAGGGAAGAGGAGCATGAGACTGAAAAGGATGAAACCTTCCGTCCGCTCCGCCAAGCCTGCTTGATAGTAGAATGATTTAATCCCGGATCTATCCGATACCGCTCCAACTACGAGAAAGATAGTCATGGAGATAATGATCGAAACACTTAACAACAGGAGCGGCCATAGGACTTCAGGGTGAACGTATGCGATAGCCAGTATCATCCCGATTTCCACAATCCGGTCGAAGGTTACGTCCATCACTGTGCCGAATGGCGAACTACTCGTACTTCGAGCCATTGTTCCGTCTACGGCATCCAGAAACCCGGACAGCCATAAGAGAAGGACGGCGATGACCGGCTGCCCGAGGACATAAAGGACACTTGTCCCTACGCCTGCCACGAGTGCCGCAATGGTCACTTCATTGGGGGTTCGGCCCATATGTATGAGCTGCTCAGCTGTCTTCTTAATGACTGGTTCTACATATTTCCTTGCGTGAGTATCTAACATGACAACACCTACTTTTATCTAATCCATATTCTTTACCCAAAAGCATCCGTCCCTAGACTTCGACTGGAGTGTTCAACGGTTCACAAGGCTGGTAATCTTGGAAAGAATTAATAATGAATTCATCTGACCTCTATGTTACCTTGTAATAGATCAAATTCAAGGAGGTAGAAGGATAGTGTTTAAGAAAGTTTTGATGTCTGGAATCGCCGCTGTCGGCGTTCTTGCTTTGTCATTCCCACAGCTGAGTTCTGCCGAAGTGAAAATGCATAACGTAAAGCAGGGCGATTCTATTTATAAGATTGCCCAAAATTATGGAATTTCAGCCGATCAGTTGGCGGCTATGAATGATAAAAAGGGAGACGAAATCCATCCTGGAGAGCAGTTGAAGCTTCCTGTGATGCTCAACGAAGGGGAAAAAGACTTATTGGCCCGTCTTGTTGAAGCAGAAGCAAAAGGGGAGAGCTATGCTGGTAAGGTAGCTGTAGCTACGGTTGTTCTGAACCGGATCGAGAGCGATATTTTTCCGGATACGCTGTATAACGTCATCTATGATGGGTACCAGTTCTCGCCGGTATTGAACGGGACTATTGAGCAGCCTGCTGGTGAAGAATCCAAGCGTGCGGTGGAAGAGGCGTTGGATTACCAAGGTTATGACCGCGAATCCATCTTTTTCTATAACCCCGATAAAGCACAAAGTGATTACTTGAGTAAGAAAGAAGTAACGACAGTAATCGGTAACCACGTGTTCATGAGATAACAAAGAAGCACCCTGTAAGGGGTGCTTCTTTGTTTATTAGAAATAGGATCAGCTGGCGTCTTCTTCGTGAAAGAGTTCCACTTCTCTTTTCTTTCGGCGTTTTTTATACACGCGGTCGATGTAATCGTCTGTTAATGCTGCCACTTCTTTATGAAGGAACAGCAGCGGGATGATGTTGGCGAGCAGGACAAATGCCAGAAGCAGATCCAGGAAGTTCCAGACGAACTGCAGTCCGCCGATTGCCCCGACAAAAACCGCGAGAATATATACGATCCGCATAAACTTCGCAGCTTTCAATCCGTATAGATATTCCGCTTGTTTCTCTCCATAGAAAACGAGAATACCTATCGTAGTAATAACGAAGAAAATGAGGAAGACGCTGATAAAGCTGCTTCCAAAGGCATCTCCGAATTCACTGCCGATGGCGACATTGATCATGTTGGATGCATCGCTTCCTTCCACTTCTCTCCATGCACCTGTTACGAGTACGGTTAAGCCCGAAATTGTACAAATAACGATTGTATCGACGAAGACACTGACCATGCCCCACATCGCTTGTTTGGATGGATGATCGGTTTTAGCAGCAGCGTGGGCGATTGGTGCTGTTCCAAGGCCTGCTTCGTTGGAATACAGTCCCCGGGCAATTCCCCATCTGAGAGCTGCGGCAATTCCGGCACCTGCGAATCCTCCGGTAGCGGAAATAGGAGTAAATGCATGGGTGAAAATCAGGCTGAATACGTTAGGAATCTGCTCGATATTTGCAAAAATTACATATAAACAGATACCTACATACACCAGCACCATACCTGGAACCATCTTGTCCGTAACTTTGGCAATACGCTTAATGCCGCCGAATACTACAAGGGCGATGGCTGCACACATGACAGCACCGGTGATATAAACCGGCCATCCAAAGGCACCCTCCGTTTGGGTAGCAATCGAATTCGATTGGACCATAGCACTTGGTATCAACTCAATCATCAGGAAGAAGGCGAAGGCGGTGGAGACCCATTTCCATCCTAGGGCTTTCTTTATGTAGTATTGCGGGCCGCCTACCCATTCGTTGTTTTTATTTTTTTCGCGGTATTTCATTCCCATCAGGATTTCACTGTACTTCGTAGCCATTCCGATCAGAGCTACGACCCACATCCAGAACAGTGCGCCGGGTCCTCCGAGAGAAATCGCGACCGGTACCCCAACAATATTGGTTGCACCTGCCGTAGAGGCGAGTGCGGAAGTGAATGCCTGGAAGGGTGTAATCGTCCCCTTTTTCTTCGTCTTCTTGAAAATCTGTCCGATTGTTTGATGAAGAATATGTCCGAAAAAACGGAACTGAAAAAAGCGGATACGGATAGTGAGAAAAATGCCGCCGGCGATAAGGATGATCGCGAGCGGGTAAGTCCATAGGAAATCGGAAATGGCTGCGATTCCTGCCTTGATACTATTCCATGTCTCTAACAAGATTTTGTCTCCTCTCCATATCAATAGATACCCATATATTCCCTTATTTTAATTTGTTAAACAATAACAGGAATTCATAGGAGTGTGAAAATTTAGAATATAATTTATCATTGTATTATACAAGTCTTTTCAAGGAGGAAGAATTATGTTAATTAAAGAGGTAGACTTTAAGGACCATTATATGAACAAACTTATTAAAGGCGCAGTCGTACCAAGGCCGATTGCCTGGGTATCAACCGTCAATAGCAAAGGCGGACGTAACTTGGCGCCTTTCAGTTTCTTCACGGTAGCGTCTATGGATCCGGTGACTTTATGTTTTTCGGTTGGAGAAGGGAAAAGAGAAAAGGATACACTGATAAATATTAAGGAAACAGGTCAATTCATTATTAATATCGTTACGGAACGACTTGCTAATGCCATGCACGAAAGCAGCAAGAGTTATGATGCCGGAGTCGATGAATTCATTATGGCAGAAGTGGAAGCAGAAAATGGAGAAACGGTCCGCGTTCCCCGGGTCAAAGAGTCTCCGGTCCACATGGAATGTGAATTAGACCGTATTGTAACGATAGGAGCCGGTCATTTAGTACTTGGGAAATTGGTTGGTTACCACGTGGAGGAGGAGGTGTACATGGAAGGGGATAAAGTGGACCCGGAGAAGCTCCGACCTGTAGGGAGAATGGGTGGGAATTACAACATGGTTCGGGATTTCTACTCTCTTCCTAATTCAGACCTTCCTTCCTAGTAGAAGATCGTGCGGTATTCCGCACGATCTTTTTTTATGGGCGTCTGCCCGGCCTTTCTTGCCATGGATAATACCTTTCACAAAAAAACACTTTGCAAATGACATATTCTGCTTTATACTACTGTATTATGAGTAGTAATACAGTTAATACACCTAAGAAATGGAGGTGGATAAATGTTTGAATTGGATGTTCGAAGCCGTAAACCGATCTATGAACAGTTGGTGGAGAAGCTGAAACAGCTGATTATCCGTGGAGTCCTGAAGGGAGATGAGAAGCTTCCTTCCGTACGGGAACTTGCTCAACAACTGACGATAAATCCTAATACCATTCAGAAGGCGTACAGGGAATTAGAATCCCAGGGCTACATTTATTCTTTAAAGGGAAAAGGAAGTTTCGTCCATCCGGAGCGGAACGTAAATAACGATGAGGAGTTGAGGAAGATGAAGGAAGCGTTGAAGAAGCTGTTTGCAGAAGCATTGTATCTCGGTATGACACCGAAAGAAATAGCCTCCCTTCTACGTGAAGTAGAGGGTGGTGAACAGAATGATTAATGTGAAGGGTTTACATAAATCCTTTCAAAAGGAGAAGATCTTGAACGATGTTACTTTTCAAGTAGGCGAGGGATCGATTTACGGCCTTTTAGGGTCCAATGGAGCTGGAAAAACCTCCCTGATGAGGATCTTGGCCGGAATACTAAAGCAGAGTGACGGGCTTGTACAGATAGATGGACAGCAGGTGTTTGAAAATGAGGACACACAGCAGAAAGTCTTGTTCTTATCAGACTCTTTGTATTTTCATCCTCAGTATACGACTCGTCAGATGGCTAATTACTACCGGTCCATGTATAAGGCATGGAGTGAAGAGCGATATGAAGCATTGAAAGAGGTATTCCCTTTGGATGAGCACAAGAAAATAAGCCGGTTTTCCAAAGGAATGCAGCGACAGGTTGCGTTTTGGCTGGCGATGTCCTCGAACCCCGATGTGCTTATTCTCGATGAGCCGTTCGATGGTCTGGATGCAGTGATGAGGCAGAGAGCACGAAGTTTGATCATTCAGGACGTTGCCGAGCGGCAGATGACCGTGCTGATCTCTTCTCATAATTTAAGAGAAGTGGAAGATATCTGTGATCACGTCGGTATTCTGCATAAGGGGGAACTTTTACTGGAAAGAGACTTAGATGATTTGAAAGAAGATGTCCATAAAATCCAGGTAGCCTTCCGCGATCAAGAAACCTCCATTACATCTATCGGATTGGATCTCCTTTATCACGAAAAGCGCGGCAGTGTGAATCTATTGATCGTCCGCGGTAAAGAAGAAGAGGTCGAGCGTTCGATAAGAGCGCAGCATGCGCTCATCTATGACCGGCTGCCTTTAACGCTGGAAGAAATCTTCATCTACGAAATGGGAGGTGCAGGATATGCCTTTGAAAACATCCTCGTTTAACCGGGAAATTATTAAGCAGGATTACCGGAACGTCGGCTGGATTGCTATTGTCTATTTCTTCGGTCTTTTCTTTTTCGGACCGATGCAGGTGTGGATGAGTATGAGTCAGAAGGAGCCGGACTTCTATAACGGCACAGGAATGTTCGAAGGAGCCTTTCTGTATGAAGCCCAGGTCGTCTTCGTTTATCTTCTTCCGGTTTTGATGGCCATATTTCTATTTCGCTATATACAAGTGAGAGGAGCGGCAGACTTTGCGCACAGCTTCCCGGTAAAACGTCCCGCATTGTTTATGCATCACATCCTTTCCGGTGCCTCCTTACTGCTTGCACCGATTCTGTTGAATTATATTCTTCTGCTTGTGACAGCTCTTGCAGCGGATGTAAGTGCGTATTACACATTGGGGAATCTGGGTTACTGGCTTCTGTTAATGGTTGTCATAACGCTGTTGTTTTTCAGCGTTACGGTATTCATCGGAATGCTTACAGGATTGTCTGCTGTCCAGGGAGTGTTGAGTTACATATTCCTTTTACTTCCGGCAGGTCTTTATGCTCTCATCTCGTACCTGTTGTCATCAACTGTGAAGGGTTTCTCACAAAATGTCATTCTTAATGAATCGCTGGATAAGTTCTCACCGCTTTTGGACATCGTTGTCTTTGAGAGAAGCTATTATGTTTCTGGTGAAGGAGAAGTCGCAGGGGAACTGCCGGTTGCCAATATGAGCTTGCTTATATACGGAGCAGCGGCTGTCTTTTTCTATTTTGCCGCCCTGTATTTGTACAAAAAGCGACCGCTGGAAGCTGCTTCCAATGCCTTGGCGTCTCCGATCCTGCACCCTGTTTTTAAGTTTGGCACAATGTTCTGTTCCGCATTGTTTGGAGGGATGTACTTTGGCCTGACGCAGAATTCTCATTCCTGGATGATTGCAGGGTTCGTTATCGGAGGAACGATCGGATACTTATTGATCGTCATGTTAATTGAAAAGACCTGGAGAATTTTTATCTGGAAGCATGCGAAAGGCTGGGCAGGCTATGCGTTGATCACCGCGGTGATGATTGCTGTCATTCCATTCCTTTGGAAGGGATATGAATCCTATATTCCAAGTGCCGGGGAAGTGGAGAAAGTGTACTTCGGAAACGGCTACTACCAATATGAAGAATCCCAGCGGGAAGGAAGCAATTACTCGTTTGTCCGTTCGAAGGAAGCCATTGAGCAGGTGAGGGCTGTCCATGAATCGTTAATAGCAGAAAGCGAACCTCTTGAAAAATCCGGGGAAGACTTCTTTATCGGTTATCAACTGGACAATGGCAAAGAAGTGCTCCGCCAGTACTACGTGGACAGAAAAGAGATTACGGAAGGCTTGAAGGAATTGTATGAAACAGAAGAATATAAAAATATGCATTATCCAATTCTTCAAGCAGATATATCAAATATTGGGAAGGTGGATCTATATCCTGTAACGAATGGCAGTGAGATGCCGAGGTTGTACGATCCGGAAAAAATCAGTGGTTTCGTTGAAGCATTGCGGAAGGACTTGGAAGGACTTACTTATGAAGAAATGGTTGATCCGAAAGGGTTTGGAACCAATATTGACTTTACGGTGTCCGGAATGGAGAATCGAGGCTTCTTGTCTACCAGTGTCTATCCTTCCTACGAACATACAATGGAATGGCTGAAGGAAGAAGATCTTTATGAAGAGGTAATGGTTGATTCATCCATGGTGGATAAAGTGGAAGTGTATCCGCTTGGAAATGATAAATATGACACGTACGATTTCGAAGGCTATGCAATGGCGCTTCAAGGAGAAGGATATACTCCGATGACCCTGAACGGTGCGGATCAAATAGAAGCTGTCATGAATGCAGACGAAAACTGGAGAGAGAACGGGTACCTTTTCGTCTATTATCTCAAAGGGGAAGATTCGGAAAACAAGGTGTACTTAAGTATGGAGGAAGCGGAAGCTCCTGACTTTGTTAAGGAACACTTTGAATAAGGGAGAGACATGAGGATGGATTTCCGTGACATGTATGAACAGTTTTACCAAAGGGTTTATTATACAGCTTTGAAAGTGACCAGGGATGCTTGTGCGGCGGAGGATATCCTTCAGGAGACTTTCATGAAAGCACATGAGAAGTGGGAAGAAATCAGGGATCAAGGCAAGGCAGGTGCCTGGTTGGCTACGATTGCCCATCGGAAGGCTATTGATTACCTCCGGAAAGAGAAACGTACACAGGTGGTTCCGTTGGAAGAAGCATTGACACAGTCTTCCAAAGAATCCCCATTCTCGGAAGTGGAACATACCTGCGTCCTTCATCAAATGGAAGAGGGGATAAGGAAACGTGTCAGCTTGTTATCTCCGAAGCTCCGCGATGTTTTTCAGCTCCATGTAACCCGGCAAATGTCAGAAGGGGAGATTGCGCAAGAGTTGAATATTTCCCTCTCCGCTGCTAAGTCCCGATTACACAGAGCCAGAAAAGCTGTTAAAGGAAAGATGACAGAGGAATGGAATTTTGGGGAAATTGCCTGACTAGTACGGTTATAATATTGACGGGCGCTCTTTCTCGACAGCCTGAAAAATCCGAACGCACGGATGCGTTCGGATTTTTTTCTTTGAAAAGTGTGGACAGCACTAGATATCCGGCGTCGGCGTTGGATCTGCGTAGCCTTGGTTGTAGGTTTCGTCAATGATCGAGCGAATTTCCTTTACAGACTTTCCTTCTTCGGAAGCGACGATAGCTTGGGCGGCTATCTCCAGGCAAACACCGCATTTCGTTCCGTGGTTGTCCCATTCTATCGAACCGTTTTCCTCTTGGGCGTGGACGAAGCAGTCGTAGTTGCTCGTATGTCCGACGCTCTCGCCACATCCGCAGTAGCAAGGCATGGATTCCAATAATCCTCGATACGCCGGTACGGCTGCATAGATCGTTTGAATGTTGTCGGGCTGTTCTGTTAAAAAATTCGGAAGCTTGGAGGCAGAACTTGTTGTTTCACGGATATCGCCGTTGACGTGCATCGCTTTTTCTTCATGGGTGTGTTGTTCCGTCTCTGATTCTTCCTCTAATGTAGAGCAGCCGGAAAGAGACAGTCCGACAGCAAAGCTGACAGTAAGCAGTTTCAGTGATTTCAATAGGAGGCACCCTTTTCTGAGGTAGGATAGTTCCATCATAAGAAGGGTCACTTCTAAAAAGCAATCGCAATCTTATAAAACGGCATTATTTCCCGAAAGAAGACAAAAATTTCACCCTGTCACCCATTGGCGGAATGTTGTCATCCACTAAGGAAATCTCAAGAAGGGAGGGACCGTCTGCAGGGAGAATTTTCGCTATGGTTTCTGTATCTATATCTTCCAACGTCTCTATTCGAACACTTGGAATACCCATAGAGGCAGCCATCTCCGCAATAGCGACAGGCTTTTGGCCGAAGCGTTCGTGCGCCCGCTTATACTGAAGAGCGTGGCCGTGGTGGACCATCCCCAGCCGGGCGTTATTCATGACGATGAATAATACGGGAATGTCGTATTCCTTAGCCGTCAAAATTTCCATTCCGTGCATGAAGAAGCAGCCATCCCCCGTAATGCTCACCGTAGGCCTGTCTGGATCGGCAAGCTTGGCGCCTATGGCACTGCCTATTCCGCTTCCCATAGCACCGAAGTGGACGTTGATATCGAAAGAGTCGGCAGACCGCACCGGCATATGGTGAATAACATAGGACATAAATTCGCCAATGTCGATCGTGAATCTTGTAGAGGCGGGTAGTAGTTCCTGGAGGGCGTGTAATACATTCTGAGTATTGTACTCATCTCTGTCGTTCCTATGTTTCTCCCGAACAGGAACAGCAACCTCTGCAGGATTATAATCTCCTGATTTCAAAGCGGTCGTCAGGGAAGAAATCGTTACATCCAGGTCTCCGTGTAAAGGAAGGTCCACATTGTATCTGCGGTTAAAGACCGTCGCATCGTAATCGACCTGAATCGTATACTTGCTTCTCGTCAAATGTGGGTTCCAATTGTTTGTAGCGGTTTCTCCCAAACTGCTGCCTAATATAAGAATCGTTTCTACTTCAGAATCGTGGACGAGTGTGCTTGCCTGCTCATGACCGGCGAATCCGAAGACACCCTGATGGAGCGGATGGTCGTCAGGAATATACCCTTTTGCCTGAGGCGTTGTGATGAACGGCCAATGGAGAAGTTCGGCTAATTCTAGAGCATCTTTAACCGCGCCTCTTATCCCCTGCCCGAGCAAAATCATTCCTTTCTTTGTATCCGCGAGTTTATCAGCAGCCTCAGCAATCAACTCATCGCGGGGAAGAAGTTTTGTACGCTGCGGGAACGAAGGGATGGAAGGTGGAGCAATACTTTCCAACTGCACATCGATAGGCATGGCGATGTGGACTGGCCCGGGGACTCCGGTCATGGCGATCTCCACAGCTTTATGAATTTCAGGGAGCAGTTCTTCCGCACGGTCTACTCGCTGGCTGTACTTCGTCACGGATTGATAGATCGGATCAGCATGTAATTCCTGTGACGCATTTAAACCTACTGTATCAACGGGGACGGCACCAGTCAGAAACAATACGGGCAGGTGCTCCCTCATGGCATTGGCAGCACCTGTTACTAAGTTGGTTGCCCCCGGCCCGCTGCTTGCTATACATACGCCTAAAGAGCCGGAGTATTTAGCGTAGGCGGCAGCCATATAGGAAGCAGCCCCCTCGTGCTTCGTCACTACTGGAGTTATGGAAGGTGTATCATACAGCTCGTCAAAGAAGGCGTTGACCGAACCGGCGGGTATACCAAACACGTGCGTCACATTACCGTTTACGAGATAATCCATAACGGCTTTCACAGCTTTCATATCAATCCACCTCATTTCTTAATAATTGAAGGAAATTTTCCTCAAATCTGTCTGCCGGAAGGGGGCGGCTGTAGTAATAGCCCTGAACCCAATTACAACCGTGTTCCCTCAGGAATCGTGCCTGCTCTTCATTTTCCACACCCTCTGCAATTGCGTTCAAATGAAGACTGTTTGCTAATGTAATAATGGTCTTAGTAATAGCAGCATTGTTCGGGTTTGTAGTGACGTCATCGATGAAAGATTTATCAATTTTCAGAGTGTGGACAGGGAAATCTTTTAAATAGCCGAGCGAAGAGTATCCGGTCCCGAAATCGTCAATCGATATTTGCACACCGAGATTTTTCAATTCGGCTATGGTTTTAAGCGTTTGTTCCGTGTTGTGAATAATCAAGTTTTCGGTAAGCTCCAGCTCCAGGTTGTGAGGAGGAAGGCCGGTATCTTTTAATACCATCTCCACAAAAGGGACAAGGGCCTTTTGGTTAATCTGCTGTGGAGATAAGTTGGCAGAGATGACCAATGACTGTTGACCGGAGTCGTACCAGTTCTTCATTTGTTTACACGTTTGCTCAATAACCCATTCTCCCAGAATAGTTACGAGGCCTGTTTCCTCTGCTAACGGAATGAATTGACTGGGAGACAGTAGTCCCAGCTTTGGATGATCCCAGCGTATGAGCGCTTCAGCTCCAATCAACTGGTCTGTGCGGAGATCGAATTTTGGCTGGTAGTGAAGTTCGAATTCATCGCCTCTTTGGAGTGCTTTAAAGAGGTCATTCTCTAATTGAATCTGCTCGATGGCTTTGGTGTCACTGCCAGCGCTGAATAACTGAAATTGATTTCCGGACAGCCCTTTTGCTTTGTACATAGCGGCATCGGCATGTTTGATCAGCGTTTCCGCGTTTTCCCCATTATCCGGGTAAATACTGATACCAATGCTCGTTTTCATAGCTACTTCCTGTTCTTGTATAAGGAAGGGTTCGTCGAAAGAGCGGAGAATTTTCTGGGCACAGATCACTGCATCTTCCGTTCCTTCTATGACAGGAAGCAGGATGGTGAATTCATCCCCGCCCTGCCTGGATACGGTGGCTTCTTTCGGGATGGCCCGCTGGAGACGTTTCGCTACTTCTTTAAGCACAGAATCTCCGAAGCTGTGTCCGAATGTGTCGTTGATCTTCTTAAAACGGTCCAAATCGAGAAATAAAATAGCCATAGGGCGGCTGTTGGATTGTGCGTAGCTCAATGCCTGATAGAGGCGGTCTTGAAAAAGCACGCGGTTCGGAACATTTGTGACGCTGTCGTAGTAAGCATGGTATTTAATTTTCTCTTCCATTTGCTTACGTGACGTGACATCTTTAAAAGTGACGACATACCCGACCGTTTTCTGACCCTCTTTCTGTGGATTAATAACGTACTCAACAGGAAAAATCGTTCCGTTTACCGTAAAGAAGAAGTGATCTTGTGTAAGCTGGTCCCGCTTCTCTTCATAAATTTCGATAAACTGCGCCGGAGGTTCCATTCCGGAAGCTTCCCAGGCAAATATGTGAGAATAGGGGAGGTCAATCATTTCTTTTTCCCCCTTATACCCGAGGAGACTGGTCGCTGAAGGGTTGGCAAAGGTGATTCTCCCATCCAGGTTCAAACCGAATATCCCTTCTCCGGCAGAATTCAGGATTAAATCTTTCTCCCTGCTGAGCTGTCTGAGTTCCGTGATTGCTTCTTCCAGTTCTGCGTTCTTGCTGGAAAGCTCCGAGGTCCGTTCATGGATGATCATTTCCTGCTTTTCTATATAAATCAAGTTGAAAAGGACGGGGGCTGTAGCATCAACAATGGACTCGGCCAATTGGCGTACAGAAGCAGAATAAACACCACGCTCTTCGGTCAAGTCGACGACAGCGATCGCTCCAAGCACCTCTCCGAGAGAGACAAGTGGGATCATATAGAGACCACGTATCCCGAACTGCCTGCAAATCTCATGATGGACACGTTCATCCTTGTCCACATCCGGAATGAAAATGGATTTCTTCGTTTGAATAACTTCCTGGAATACGGCATCTTCCCTGTGGTTGAACGCCACCCTCGTGTGCGTGTTCTTCCAATCTTCCTCAGTCCACTCACTGTCTTTACTCAGACTTGCCGGCTGCAGGTTGTGTTCCGCTGCCGGATCGATGAAGTGGGCGCCGATATTCGGGTTATTCAGTATCCCCCCCAAGTAATGGAAACACTTATCCAGTGCTTCTTGAAGTGAGGAGCAGTGGGATAATTCTCTGGTCACGTTCAACAGCATTTGCTTATCAGCAATCAGCCTTTCCTTCCTGGAGAGGCTGTTCGCATTACGAATGGCTACAGCAGCCATATTAATGTAGGCTTGAACCGTTTCGATCTCCGATTCTGTCAAATTCATTGGTGTCCCATAATCGAAAAGAAAGACAAGACCGTAGAGTTCTTCTGCGTAGGAGATCGGTGCTACGAGGAGGGAGTTGATCTTAAAAGCTTTCACTGCACGTTGATCTGGACGTTCATCTTTAGATGTATCAGGTATATAGATCGCTCTTCCTGTTTCAATAACTTCTTTAGCAAGGTTGTCCTGCTCCGGATCGACGATATGCATGTCGAGAGTCATACCGTTGATCAGCGCCGGTTTTCCGACATACCCTTGATACGTACCGTCTTCTCTTGGTAAATAAATGCCGACGGAGTCACATCGCATGATTTCTTCTGAGATGGCTGTGACGACATGTTCTAATACTTCGCGCAGATCCAGCTTCGTGTTGATCAACTTCGTAATTTGTGCCAGGCGGGAATATCTAGTTTGTTCTTCAGCCATTTCGTAACCCCCTTCATGTGTTCATCATGTGATAGTGTTCGACTATAATAGAGAACTTCCTGCACAATATTAGAATCTTTTACAAAATAACCTCAGAAAAGACAAAAGGTGGTTCATTGTGCCTAATGTTTCCGGGTTAAGAATATACCTTACAGGATGAAAAAGAAAAAAGGTGGAGCTTCTAACAGCTCCACCTTTTACTGGTTATTTACTTAGTGTATTCACTACTTTATCAATAGTCATTTCGTGAGCGATAACACCGTCAATCGTCCAATGACTTGGTTCATTCATAAGGTAAACTTGGTCGCTCTTTGCAGCAGGGGTGTTCTGCCAGACGGAACTGTTCTCTAGGATTTCCAGCCCTGGTTCTCCTTCTGCTCCGATCAAGAAAACATGGTCAGCGTCCATTTGTCCGAGTTTCTCCAGGGAAATCGGATTCCATTGCTCTTCTCCTTCTGGTAAATTCTTTATGAATTCAGGCTGAGTGATACCCATGTCTTCGTACATAATTTCCGCCGCATACCGGGTATTATCGAAGACATAGAATTGCTCACCTGTCGTCCAAACAAAAGCAACGGATTCGTCGCCGATGCTGTTTTTAAGTGAAGATTTGGCATCTTCTACTTTTTGATCGAAGTCATTAAGTACCTTCTCCGCTTCCTCTTTCTTATCAAGAATTTCTCCGATTGCTGTTAACTGGGCACGCCAGTCCGCATTCGTTTCTTCCTCCATCACATAGGTAGGAGCAATATTGTTGTAGTCGTCATAGCTCCCGTTCTGGAGTGCGGATGGGGAACTGAAGATGATGAGGTCCGGATTCTGCTCAATAGTCTGTTCAATCGGAAGATCCCAACCGATTTTAGGTATGTCTTTTAATTCAGGCTGTAAGTAGTCGAGTACGGAATCTCCAATAGACCATTGAGCCACAGGCTGTTCACCAAGAGCTACTAAGGAATCTTCCAAATATGGTGCCAGGATACGTTCCGGGTTTTCAGGAATCGTCGTTTCCCCCATCGCATGAGTCATGGTACGTTCTTTTGCTTCCTGTTCCGAATCCTTCTCTGCATTCTCTGTGTCACTATTACAAGCGGTTACAATAATCAGTACAAATAACAGACTGATCATGACAAGCCATTTATTTCGTCTCACGTTCATTCGTCCTCCTAAAAAAGTATTCATGCGATAATGATAATCATTTTCAAATAAAGTGTCAATGTGGTGATGCTTGAATCCTCAACTATTTGCCTATATACTTGGTTTGATGATAATGATTCTCAATAATAGAGTTTACATAGAGAGAAGGTAGAATGCCGTGGAGGAGAAGGGGCGAAAAAGAAAAGAATTAGAAGGGTTGCGCACTCATTATGGGAGCGCTGCGATCTGTATCGCCGTCGGACTATTATTATTAGTATTTTCGGCTTTCGCATCTGTCATTTCAGGTGTGACAGATATCGGATGGAAGACGGTATGGGCGGCGGTCACCGACTTCGATCCTACCCTTACCAGCCATCAGGTGATAAGAGAGCTGCGACTGCCGAGAACGACAGCGGCAGCCTTAGTCGGAGCATTTCTTGCCGTTTCCGGGGCAGTGATGCAGGGGTTGACGAGAAATCCGCTTGCATCCCCGTCTATCATGGGGGTTTCTCATGGAGCGGCGTTTGCGCTTATTCTTGCTCTTGTATTTTTCCCTGGTATCACTAATTTGGGACTGACCGCTGCTTCCTTTATCGGTGCCGGTTTAGGTGTTGTTCTCGTGTTCCTTGTAGGATCTCTGTCCAAGGGAGGTTTGACACCGGTTAAACTTGCCTTAGCCGGCGTTGCCGTCGGTGGGATGCTCAGCTCGTTATCCTCTGCGCTGTCTCTGCATTTCCAAGTGGCAAAACATATGAGCTTCTGGTACGGAGGCGGTTTGGCTGCAACGAATTGGACGTCCGTTCAAATTCTTGCAGTCGCAGGGGCATTCGGCTTAATTCTGGCACTTCTCCTCTCCCGCGCCGTGACAATTCTCAGTCTTGGAGAAGAGGTATCTAAAGGTCTCGGCCAAAATGTATGGGTCGCTAAGACGCTCGGTGTCATCGTTGTGTTTGTCCTCACAGGAGCTGCCGTCTCTGTGGCTGGAACGGTCGGCTTTATAGGTCTTATCATTCCTCATATCACTCGATATTTTGTCGGTTCGGACTACCGTCTGATCATCCCTGTATCCGCTGTCTTCGGAGCTCTGCTGCTCGTGGTGTCAGACATAGGGGCAAGGCTTGTTAATGCTCCGTTTGAGACTCCGGTCGGGGCCATTACTGCCTGCATCGGAGTTCCTTTCTTTCTCTACCTTGCCCGCGGTGAAGGGAGAGGAATGTAATGAAAAAAAAGCGATATGTAATCATCATGGCCGTGTTGGTCATCGGTCTTTTGGCCGCGATGGCCGTCAGTTTGAATACAGGTGTAGTGACGATTGCTCCTCTTGATGTACTAGAGACACTGCTTGGCAACGGTACCGATCGCCAGCAGCTGGTTCTGTTTGACTTCCGTCTGCCGGGAATGGTGCTTGCACTTGTAATAGGTGCAGGTCTCGGTATTTCCGGTGCTGTCCTGCAAGGGGTCACTAGGAATGATCTTGCTGATCCAGGCGTGTTGGGAATCAATACCGGAGCGGGTTTTGCTGTCATTCTCTACATTTATTTCTTCCAGAAATCAATGACGTCCGTCGGTGGACTCGGAATCTATATCCTGCCGGTGTTCGCACTGCTCGGAGCATTCGTGGCTGCTGGACTCGTTTATATGCTTGCTTGGAAGAAAGGGGTCAACCCCGTCCGTTTGCTGCTTGTCGGAATCGGTGTTAATGCGGGATTTAGTGCAGCACTTGTCATTTTCCAGGTGAAGATGAACCCGCAGGACTTCAATCAAGCCCTCGTCTGGCTTGCAGGGGATATATGGATGGGGAACTGGGAAATGGTCCTCGCTGTTGCTCCTGTCCTTGTCGTGGTTGCAGCATACGCCGTTTATAAGTCTACGACGCTGAATGTCCTGAGCCTCGGCGATCAAATGTCGATCGGACTTGGTGCAATGGTGGAAAGAGAGAGACGTAAATTGCTGTTCGCTGCAGTAGGGCTTGCTGGTCTGAGCGTAGCCGCGGGCGGAGGGATTGCTTTTCTTGGCCTCGTAGCGCCGCACATAGCAAGAAGGATCGTCGGTCCAAGGCATGAATACATGCTGCCGGCTGCTGGTCTGATCGGTGCTTTGCTTCTGGTGCTTGCCGATACAATTGGAAAGAATATCATCGCACCCGCAGAAATTCCTGTCGGGATTGTCGTATCCATTGTCAGTACCCCTTATTTCATTTATTTACTTATGAAAACAGAGTAACGGAGAAGGAGTGACCATCATGGCAGAAATGTTTGACGTGACGATCGTAGGAGGAGGAACGACTGGTTTGTATGCTGCATTCTACAGCGGGATGCGGGGTTTAAAGACAAAAGTGATGGAATACCAGCCGGATGTTGGAGGTAAGGTTTCCTTCTTTTATCCAGAGAAAAAGATATATGATGTCGGCGGTTTTCCGGGAGTGACCGGGGAGAATCTCGTAGCCAACGTTCAGGCACAGGCAGAAAGTGTGAAACCGAAAATAGTGACAGGAGTAAAAGTGACGAGTATCGATGCGCTCTCCGATGGTACTTACGTTTTGAAGGAAGAAGGGGGAGGGGAGCATTATTCCCGAACCATTCTTATTGCTGCAGGAATGGGAACATTTGAAATGCAGCCGCTTCAAGTACCTGGAGCAGAGAAATATGCGGATACTTGTATTCATTACACGATTCAACACTTAGAGCGATATGCCGGAAAGAGCGTAGCGGTCGTTTCCGAAAACCGAGTGGGGGTTGATTGGGCACTTGCTCTGGAAAATTGTGCAGAAGAGGTACATTTGATAAATGCCGGTGATAAGTTCAAAGCTGTTTACGAAGGGGATGTTGAGAAACTAGAGGCATCGAGTATACATGTCCACTACCATCAGTCACTGGAACGTCTTCATGGAGAAGATAAGCTTTCTCACATTACTTTACGTGATGGGGAGAAGATCAAGGTCGATCATCTACTCGTATATGAAGGGTTGCAGATTGACAAGAGTTTATATGAACAGTGGGGGATCACAACCGAGAAAGGAAGGATTCCTGTGGGAACGGATATGTGTACAAATAGGGAGGGAATATATGTCGCCGGTGATGCAGCTATTTATCCTAACAAAACAATGCTGATTGCATCGGGATTCAATGAAGCAATGGCTGCTGTCAACAGTGCTGCCATGTATTTGGATCCGAAGGCTAAATCACAGGTTTACAGTACGGTTATATACAAACATACCCAATGAAAAATCCCGCAGCAAAGAAAGCTGCGGGATTTAATTATTTTTAATGGACGTTGAAATAACGCGCTTCCGGATGGGCGAAAACCATTGCCGTAACCGAAGCTTCCGGCTCCATCATGCATTCTTCGGTCAACTCGATTCCGATTTCCTCCGGTTGAATCAGCTTGAATAATTTACGCTGATCCTCCAGTTCCGGACAAGCAGGATAGCCGAAAGAGAAGCGCTGCCCTTGGTATTTAGCCGAGAAGCGTTCCTGCATGGTGAAGTCTGTAGGATCGGGAAATCCCCACTTATCACGCATCAGTTGGTGCACCTGTTCGGCGAGTCCTTCCGCCGTTTCCAGGGCGAGTGCCTGCACGGCATGACTCTCCAAGTATTTCCCTTCATCTTTCAATGCGGCTGCCCGCTTACGAATGCCTTTACCTGCTGTTACAGCGAAAAAGCCGACATAGTCCATTTCCCCGCTCGATACTGGTCTTAAATAGTCAGCCAGACACAGGTATGGTGCTTTCTCCTGGCGGGGGAAGGAGAAGCGTTCGATGATACGTCCTGGATTCTCCGGGTCGTAAATCAGGACATCGTCCCCGTCCGATTGCGCTGGGAAGAATTTATACATGGCGGCGGGCTGGACCCAGGCTTCCGCTTTCGCTTTTGAAAGCAGGCCGTCGACCACGCTCTTTAAGTGGAGGGCTTTCTCATTTTTCTCTTCGATTAGTTTCGAGAACCTTCCTTTTAATCCAAGGTGGTGGCCGATCAGCATCTGCATATTTATATAAGGCTCAATATGTGCTACTGGATGATTCCTTATGATGTGCTTGTTGAAATCATGCGGGTGATAGATTGGAACCGATGAGGAAACCGTCGACTTAGGTTTTGTTGCTACCGCTGTTGCCGTATTTCCCTGCGCCTGTGCCTCGGCTGCTTTGGATAGGGCAGCGGCCTGTTTCTGCGCATGATCATCAAGAAACGGAAGTCGTTTTTTCTCATCACTCAACTGGTTGGAAATGGATAGTCCGTCCATGGCGTCTTTGGCATACAAGACGGGCCCTTCATACTCCGGTGATATCTTCGTATGGGTGAATTTCCGTGAAAGTGCAGCTCCGCCAACAAGTATAGGAAGAGAAATGTTCTGCTGCTTCAAGTCCTGAGCCGTTAACACCATCTGCTGAGCCGACTTGACCAACAATCCGGATAAACCGATGATCGTCGGCTGTTCCCGCTTGATCTGCTCAATCAGTTCGACTGGAGTGACTTTAATACCCAGGTCGACTACTTCAAACCCATTGTTGCTCAATATGATCTCTACCAAGTTCTTGCCGATGTCGTGCACGTCTCCTTTTACGGTGGCGAGCAGCACTTTTCCTTTCTTGTTGGAGGAGTCCCCCTTCTCCATATGAGGCTCGAGGAAAGCGACAGATGCCTTCATGACTTCTGCACTCTGCAGCACTTCCGCGACGATCAGTTGGTTATCATTAAAGAGGCGGCCTACTTCCGCCATTCCTTCCATCAAAGGCCCGTTAATTACATCCAGAGGCGTTGGATATTCAGCGAGTGCCAATTCCAGGTCTGGAATTAATCCCTCTTTCGTTCCTTCTACGACATAGTGCGCGAGTCGTTCTGCTAATGTCATCGTCGATGTCGGTACTTTATTTTCTTTTTTCTTCCCGCGGTAGAAGGCTGTGAATGCGGCGAGAGTCTGCTCGTTCGTCTGATAGAGAAGCTCATCTGCAAGTTTGATTTCCGCCTCATTGATGGAAGCGAACCTTTCCAGCTTTTCGGTATTCACGATCGCGTAATCCAGTCCTGCTTTTGTACAGTGGTATAAATAAACCGCGTTTAGGACTTCTCTTCCGACAGGAGGCAGACCGAAGGAGACATTACTTACGCCAAGGACGGTCTGACAAAGGGGTAGTTGTTCTTTGATCAGTCGTATGCCTTCTATGGTTGCCTCGGCAGAACCGATGTATTGTTCATCTCCTGTACCGACAGGGAAGACGAGCGGGTCGAAAATGATGTCGCGCGGATCGATGGCATACTCTTTTACGAGGATGTCGTGCGAACGCTTAGCGATTTCCAGTTTTCTCTCCGCTGTAACAGCCATTCCGACCTCATCGATCGTTCCGACTACGAGAGCTGCACCGTACTGTTTGACAAGTGGGAGTACTTCTTTAAAGCGTTCTTCTCCGTCCTCCAGGTTGATTGAATTGATGATGACTTTCCCTTGGGAATATTTCAGTGCTTTTTCAATAACTTTAACATCGGTGGAGTCGATGACGAGTGGTACCTTTACTTTATTGACGACTTCCTTCATGAAGGCTTCCATATCTGTCACTTCATCGCGGTCCGGATCTGCGAGACAGATGTCGATGACCTGGGCACCTTTCTTAACCTGGGCACGGGCGATCTCGGACGCTTCTTCGAATTTTCCTTCTGCAATCAAACGTTTGAACTTACGGGAGCCGATAACGTTCGTCCGTTCTCCGACCAAGATGGGACGGTCGGCAGGGTCGTCATAAATCATCGGCTCTATTCCAGAGACGGCGTGCGGATGGGAATCCTTTCGTTCTCTCGGTTGATACGGTCGTACGGCATCGGCAATGGCCCGGATATGGTCCGGGGTTGTTCCGCAGCATCCACCGACAAGGTTCAGCCAGCCTTTTTCGGCGAAACCAGCGACCTTTTGGGCGAGTGATTCAGGCGTTTCGTGATAATTCCCTTCTTCATCGGGAAGCCCTGCATTCGGATAACAGCTTACCGCAGAAGTAGCAAGATCAGACAGAGACCGCAGATGATCACGCATGAATTCCGGACCGGTCGCACAATTGAGTCCGACGACGACAGGGTTCATATGCTCAAGGGAGAGATAAAATGCCTCGATGCTCTGCCCGGCAAGGGTGGTTCCCATCGGTTCAATCGTTCCGGAAATCAGAAGAGGAAGTTTCGTATTCGTAGCTTCACTTGCTTTCGTTATGCCGACGAATGCGGCTTTGACGTTGAGCATATCCTGAGACGTTTCTAAAAGCAGGAGGTCGACGCCGCCTTTGATAAGTCCTCGCGCCTGCTCCTCATATCCTTTGGCAAGCGCATCGAAAGTAGTGCCTCCCGTGACGGAGAGTGTCTTCGTCGTGGGTCCCATTGCGCCTGCAACAAATCGGGGACTGGTTTCCGATGAGAAGCGGTCGACAGCTTTCCTCGCAATTTTTGCGGCGGCGATATTTATTTCTTCAGCCAGATGCCCCAGATCATACTCATCAAGAACGAGGTCAGTCGCTCCGAAAGTGTTCGTCTCGATGATATCGGCACCAGCCTCCAAGTATTGGGTGTGAATCTTCTCCAACAGATCAGGGTACGTCAAATTCAAGTATTCATTGCAGCCCTCGTAGGCCTCTCCGCCAAAGTCTTCTGCGGATAAATCAGCATCTTGAATCATTGTGCCCATGGCTCCATCAAGAATCAGGATGCGTTTCTCCAACTGTTGTTCAAACCAAGTGGATGCCATCAGTGACCTTCCTTTCCCGTTGTGCGGTCTTTTCTTTAATGTAATTCGTTAATTCTACAGTCATTTCGTAGCGCAGAAATGGAGTAATTAAATAAATGCCGTTAAACAAATCCATAGCGGTGTCTATTAATGATTTTGCAATGCTGATGCCTTCGGCCTGAGCTTGTGTTTTGTCGGTTCCTGCTTGTTCCATTCTCGCAAGAATTTCAGGAGAAAGCTGAATTCCAGGCACTTCATTATGAAGGAATTCGGCATTCCGGGCGCTTGTTAACGGCATGATACCGATGTAGATGGGAGCTTCAATATGTTTCGTTGCTTCATAAACTTCTACGATCTGCTTATGATTGAATACAGGCTGGCTGATGAAGTAGTCTGCACCGTATTTCATTTTCTTTTCCATTCTTCCGACTGCCCTGTTCAAGTTCCGTACGTTCGGGTTGAAGGCTGCAGCGACAGAGAAGGAAGTACGTTCTCCAAGAGACTTACCAGAAAAGGAGATCCCTTTGTTGAGCTGCTTGATGTAATGGATCAAGTCGAAGGACGATAAATCATAGACCGATGTTGCACCAGGGAAATCGCCGATTTTCGTAGGATCGCCTGTCACAGCAAGCAACTGCTGAATGCCGAGCGTATGCAGACCCATTAAGTGGGACTGGAGGCCGATCAGGTTCCGATCCCGGCAGGCGATATGGACGAGCGGATCAACGCCGTACTTGGTTTTGATAATCGATGCCATCGTGTCATTGCTGATCCTCGGTGATGCAAGGGAATTGTCAGCAAGCGTAATGGAGTCAACACCCGCATCCTGAAGCGCTTTTGCTCCTTCAAGGAACTTATCCGTGTTCAGTTTCTTAGGAGGATCGAGCTCGACAATGATGGACCTTCCTCTTTTGGCGCGTTCATGTAAATGCTCCAAGTTCTTTTCCGGTGAGGACAAGGATACACCGTGCCCTTGTTTAACAGGAACTTCCTTCTTTCGAATCGGCTCTTTCCCTTTTACTGCAGCTGCAATCGCCTCGATATGTTCAGGGGTTGTTCCGCAGCACCCTCCGATCAAACGGGCTCCTTGTTGGTAGAGGGACTTTGCGCTTTTCTCAAAGTAATTCGGATCGGTCGCATAGACCAATCTTCCATCCTGGAAAGCAGGGAGACTAGCGTTCGGGTAGGCGGACAGGACGGCCTTATCGGGAAGGGGAACGTCTTCCAAAGATTGAATCATGTGATAAGGACCGAGGCGGCAGTTCACCCCGATAATGTCAGCTCCCTGCTGTTCTAATTGCTGAAGGGCGTCGGATAAGGAGGTGCCTTCTTGGAGAACGCCGGCTTCATGCATGGACACCTGCGCAATAATAGGCAGATCGGTTTCTTTTCGTGCAATCTCCAGCACTGCCTTCAACTCTTCCAAGTCGTAATACGTCTCCAGGAGAAGGCCGTCCACTTCTTCAAACAATAAACAATAAAGCTGTTCGCGGAAGCTGCGTTTGATTTCTTCCAGGCTGAAGCTCTGCTTCTGGACACCACGTATGCCGCCGATCGTTCCGACCACATAGGTTCCTTCATGAGCCGCTTGTTTTGCAAGTCGTACGGCAGCAGTGTTAATCTCTTTTACTTGTTCCTGCAGCCCGTAGCGTGTCAGTTTAATATAGTTTGCTCCATAGGTATTTGTCTGAATAACATCTGCACCGGCATTCACATAGGCGCGGTGAACGTTTAGAACTTCTTCAGAATGAGAGAGGTTCAGTTCTTCGAAGCAGCGATCAATACCATAGGAGTAGAGGAGGGTGCCCATAGCACCATCACCGATCAATGTTTTGTTCTGTAATGCTTCACGTAAGTTCATGGCTCGGCCTCCCATTCGTAGTAAATGCATATGGTTGAATCTGTTTGAGTGCTTGATAGAAATCAGCCAGCAGCTCTTCCGGGTTTTCCAATCCGACGGATAGGCGGAGCAGTCCATCGGTGATGCCGCGCTTTTCCCGTTCTGCTTTCGGCATGGCAGCATGAGACATGCGTGCAGGATAGGAGAGAATTGATTCTACTGCTCCGAGGCTCACCGCAAAGACAGGGATTTGTACCGCTTTGGTGAATTGTCGGACCGCATCTTCATCTCTTAATCGAAAAGAAAGTACCGCTCCCGCACCATCCGCTTGGTAGGAGTGGGTGGAACTGCCCGGATGACAGGAGAACCCTGGATAGTACACTTCTTCAATCAACGGATGCTTCTGCAGCTGCTCTGCAATTAGTTCCGCCGAGCGGGAAGACTGGGTGAGTCGTGTGTGCAGCGTCTTAAGGCCGCGAAGCACGAGCCAACAATCGTGTGCGCCCAAGATCGATCCGAATGAATTCTGCAAAAATCCTAAACGTTCAGCAATTTCAGGGCAGCCGGTAACAGCGAGACCAGCTACGACGTCACTGTGGCCTGCAATAAATTTTGTAGCGCTGTGAAGGACAAGATCGGCACCTAATTCTAACGGCCGCTGGAGGGCCGGTGTCATGAAGGTGTTGTCTACAAACGTCCAACATTCATTGGCTTTTGCGAGCTTCGTTACCGCCTGTATATCAGTGATCTTTAAGGTGGGATTGGATGGTGTCTCAATATAAAGAACCTTCGTGTTCGGTTGGATGGCTCGTGCCACTGCATCCAAGTCTGTCATATCGACAAATGTGTGATCGATCCCAAATCGATCGAGCACGTTGGTGACCATGCGGAACGTACCCCCGTACACATCTTCTGTAATGACGATGTGATCCCCTTGCGATAAAAGCATGAAAGAGGTGGAAATAGCGGCCATGCCGGATGCGAAGGCGAAGCCGTTGGTGCCGCTCTCCAGCCCGGCGATCGTGTCTTCCAAGGCTTTTCGTGTCGGATTGCCGGAACGACTGTAATCATAGTCGCCCGGTTGATCGAAATCCTGCTGGTGGAACGTGGATGCTTGGTTAATTGGAACACTGACGGCACCTGTCTGCGGATCAAATTTATAATCGCTGTGCAGTAGACGGGTTTGAATGGAATGGTCGGTCATTGTACAATCTCCTCCTTCAGTAAGCTGCTCAAGGTCTGTTCCAAATCTTCCAGTAAATCATCGATGTGCTCAATTCCTACAGAGAACCGAAGCAGACGGTTGCATACTCCGTATCCCGTGCGGATTTCTTCCGGTATATCCGCATGCGTTTGTGTAGCCGGATACGTAATAAAGCTTTCAACCCCCCCGAGACTTTCTGCAAAACATATCAAGTTCAGGCTGCGCAGAAACGGGTCGATCCACTGCTCATGCTGCAGACGGAAAGAAATCATTCCGCCTCGCCCCGGATAGAAGACGTCTGTTACCGCCGGATGCTCTTTTAAATAATCCACAACAGCTTTCGCGTTTGTTTCATGCTGCCTCATTCGCAGCGGAAGGGTCTTCATTCCGCGCATAAGCAGCCACGAATCAAGTGGGGAAAGGACGGCGCCGGATGTATTCTGATGGAACTCCAGCGTTTCATTGACCTGTTTTCCTTTACTGACAAGAATACCTGCAAGTACGTCGTTGTGACCCGCTAGATATTTGGTTGCGCTGTGGATGACGACATCCGCCCCTTCTTCCAGCGGTTTTTGCAGGACGGGAGTATAGAGCGTGTTATCGACAAGCAAAAGCAGGTCGTGTGCTTTTGCCAGTTTAGATACCTCTCGGATATCTGTCGTATGCATTAGTGGATTTGTCGGTGTTTCAATGTAAATCGCTTTGGTCTGATCGTTGATGTAAGCAGTCAAATTATCCAGCTCTTTGCTGTCACAGTAGTGGAAATTCAGGCCGTAGCGTTCTTTCATATGCTCGAAGAGTCGGTATGTCCCGCCGTATAGATCTTCTGAAACGATAATTTCGTCCCCTTGCTTAAATAGAGAAAGGGCCGTTTGGATGGCAGCCATTCCGGAACTGAAGGCGAACCCGGCTTCGCCGCCTTCGATATCAGCAATGGACTTCTCCAGAGCCTGCCTGGTCGGGTTTCCTGTCCGGGTATAATCGAAGCCTGTGGATTCCCCTAAGCCGGGATGACGGTATGCGGTAGAGAAATAAACAGGGGGATTTATCGCGCCTGTGGGCTCTTCTTTCTGGTTTCCAGTTTGGACGAATTTAGTATCAGTGTGCGGACACATGTGAACATTCCTCATTTCTAGTAATCTTGTATATAAATAAAAAAAGCCTTCTTAGATAAGAAGACTTTGACGTTTCCGTTCTTCTTCTTATCTTCCAAGTTGAATAGACAACTTGCTGGAGTTAGCACCTTTCTGGTTAGACCAGGGGTTGCTGAGGCTTCACAGGGCCAGTCCCTCTGCCTCTCTTGATAAGAGATTCAATTGTATAAATGTAAATGTTGTTGACTACTTTACACTACTCAGAAACTTTTGACAATATACCTTGTAGAAATTTTTTACTTTTATCCGTATTTTTCTTGGTGTCTCTTTTTTTGCTTCAGATACTCTTCATCTTCACGCACCAGCTTCCATTTTTCTTCAAAGATGCGTGCCGATTCCGCTTTTTCTTCATCGATCTGCCGTTCGTTCACCTTACCGTCATCGCCGTACTTTTTTCCGCCTTTATAATTGGCGTATCGTCTGGAGCGTGTGTATCCCATCTGGAGGAATTTACGGGCCATATCCATACCTACAATATCTTCTGCTTTCTTATATTCAAGGAATTGCTCATATATCTTCTCGGAAGATTCTTTAGCAATTTCCGGTGTTTTGAATCGCCAATTCGGCAGGATCTCACTCTTGTAAGGCTCGACAAGGAGGACCCCCTGCTCTCCTTTACCGACCCGGTACTTTTCCGGGTTTTCTTTGAAATTGATATGGTCGAAATCAAGATCGTAGTCAAACGCCATTATGTTCCTCCTCTGCATCTGTATTTTCCACCCCGAACATATTTAAGCCGAGATCTTTGGACAATTTTTTGATTAAGGCTCCGCCGGCTGTGCTGTTCCCCTTCTTATCAATGGCAGGCCCGACGACACCGATTCCCATCCGGCCGGGGACGGAACCGATGATGCTGCCGGATACACCGCTTTTGCAGGGGAACCCTGCTTCTACTGCATAGTGGCCGGATGAATTGTACATGCCGGAAGTCATCATGATCGCCTTCACAGTCCGAAGATGGTGGGGTGGGATCAGCCGCTCTCCGCTTGCGGGGTCTTCGCCGCCTTTTGCCAGAAAGAGTCCTACCTTCGCGAAGTCTGTACAGCACATCATGACTGCATTCATTCGGAAGTAAAGGTCGAGTGCTTCTTCTACATCTGTCACGAGTGTCCCGTTGCTTTGCATAAAGTATGCGAGAGATCGGTTTCTTGCTCCGTTGCCTATTTCTGCTTCGTAGACTTCTTCACTCATCTCCAGCTGATCATTACTTGTGATGCGGCGAAGGAAAGTAAGGTACCGGTCGAAGCGGGTTTCCGTATTCTGCCCCTTAATGAGAGAGGCGACAGCAATAGCTCCTGCGTTGATCATAGGATTAAACGGTTTGTGGGTCACATGTGATTCCAGTTGACTGATCGAGTTGAAGAAATCACCCATCGGTTCCATTCCTACGGTTTGGAAGACGCGGTCTTTCCCGAAATCCTGGAGGGCAAGCATGAGGCCGATGATTTTGGAAGTGCTCTGCATAGGAATGTGCTGATTGTCTCCACCGGCGGAATAGGACTCCCCGTGTGTTGTGAGGATGGAAACACTTAAGTGATCTTTGATTGTTTCATCGAAATGAGGAATGGTCATATTGACATTTCCATGGGAAGCGTACGGTTTGCTGTCTTCGATTGCTTCCTCTAAGTATTGATTGGTCAACTTCTTCATAGTTTCACCTCTCTTTGTCTCTATGTACCCCGTACGGTCCTAAGGATAACGATATAAAAAAGAACGGCAGCTTAAGCTGCCGCTCTTCTATTCCTGTTTCAAGTAACGGCGGTCTTTCAGGAACAAGCGCCAGAACAGGATGAAAGCAGGAATCAGAATTCCGAATCCAATACCGTAGACGACAAGCATCTGATAGAAGATGTCCGGATTTGTGAATCCTTCTTCTATAGTCAAATCAGGATAAATCAGATAGGGGAGGTGCGCATTGCCATAGGCATAGATAGCGATGCCGTATTGAATGATGATCGCAAGGACGGCAAGTCGTGATCGTCCACGCTGTCCATTCTTCCGGCGGATGAACAAAAATGTATAGCCGATCAGGAAGAAAAGAACAGATAATCCGAACGTAAACCAGTTCGCCTGGATATTGTCAACGATCCATGCCGCCTCTTCCGGGAAGGTACCGATGGTCAACATGGCCACGGCAATACTGACCGGTCCAAGCCAAATGGCATGCTTCCGGAACGTGTGATACGCCTTCCAATCGTCTGCCTCTTTTGCATAATCCATCAAGAAGACGGCCGAGATGAATAATTCGGTCGTCAACCCGAAAGCGATATGCATATATAAAGTAGGGTGGGACAGAAGCTCTCCATAATGGAGGCGGGGGTAATCATTATCGAAGTCGATGAATCCTCCTAATGTGATAGGGAGGATACTGACGAGCAGCGCAGGAATGATCAACCCTGTGAATCCCGATGTGATACGAAGCGTATTCTTAAATCGATCGGTATGGTGCTGAAAAACCATGAACGTCGTTCGGATGGTCAAGAGCAAAATACCCAGAGCGACCGGGACGAGCAGAATACTTCCTAAGAGCGTCGTTGCAAATGGGAAGAAGGTTACAACGGAGACAACGAAAATGACGAGAAAAACGTTGGTTACTTCCCATGTCGGTGATAAGAACCGGTTGGCAATCTGAGAGGCGCCGGTTTGCCTGCTCTTACTGTAAATCATTCCCCAGAAACCGGCCCCGAAGTCGAGGGAACCCAGCATAGCGTAGACAAATAGTAAACTCCATAAGATAGTAACCGCCAATGTAGATGCTTCCATTACTCATCCCTCTCCTTTCTAAGTGGTTTCTGAAGGTTCCAGATCTTTGGTCACTGGATGCTTCTTGAAATAATAACGAAGGACGAAGCCGGTGACGAACAACAGGGTGATATAGAGCGTAATGAATAAATAGAACAGAAATCCGACACTGCTGGATTTTGTCGCCGCATCCCCGGTCCGGAGTACATCGGTAATGGTCCAAGGTTGTCTTCCTATACAGCTGAAGCACCAACCGCTCTCAATTGCAATCATTGCAAGGGGACCGCTTACGACGAACAAAGCGAGAAGCCAGCTCGGGAACTCCCGCTTGAGAACATGCTTCCAGAAAAGGGCGATCATCGCTACAAATATCAAGACGCTGCCGATTCCCACCATGACATTAAAAAGGATGTGGACGTATAAAGGGGGCCACAATTCTTCCGGCCATTCGTTCAATCCCATGACTTCCGTGTCAAATCGGTCTCCTGCAAGAAAACTTAGACCGCCGGGTATTTCAATGGCATATTTGACCCGCTCTTCAGCTGCCGATGTATATCCACCGATCGAAAGCGGTGCGTAGCGGGTCGTTTCAAACAAACCTTCTGCTGCTGCAAGCTTGCGTGGATTATTTTCATATAATACTTGGGCTGTTTCGTGTCCGTTAATCGCTGTGGCGAGAGAAGTAAGAGCACCGAAGTAGATGGCGATCATCAGCGCTTTCTTATGGTATTTTCGTTCTTTTAATGAAATGTTTTTCCTCATGAGACGCAAAGCGGCAATGGAAGCTACTAAGAAAGCTACGGTCATATATGCGGATAGGGTCGTGTGAATCGCGGTCACTCCGAAACTCGGATTGAAGAAGGCCGCCCATGTGTCCACATCCGTCACTTCGCCGTCCGGTGTAATACGGAAGCCGGCTGGAGTGTTCATCCACGCATGCACGTCTGTGATGAGAATCGCTGAAGCGGTCGCTCCAAGAGCTACGAATATAATACTGGTAAGTCTTAAGGAAGGCGGGAGTCTGTCCGCTGCATACAAATAGATCGACATGAATACTGCTTCAATAAGAAACGCAAAGATTTCCATTTGGAACGGCAAGGCAATTACCTGCCCGACAATCTCCATGAAATCAGGGAACAGCAAAGAAATCATGACACCGACAATTGTCCCTGAGGCGATGGAAACAGCGAGAAGAATCGCGAATCCTTTTGTCCACCTGCGTGCCATCAATGCGTAGTCAGAATCTTTCTTTATAAAGTAAAGCACTTCTGCGATGATGATCATGACTGGCAGCCCGACCCCGATCGTCGCATAGATGATGTGAAACCCAAGCGACGTTCCGAACAAGGCTCTGGCCATTACAACGACATCCATTCCAATCCCACCTCACTAGTCATCAATACTCCGCTTATTTTTCCTAGGAGGAGGAAGTTTATACACTGTCAGGAACTTTTTGCTCCGACAACCATCCATTCGTCAATGGAGAAAGAATCGACATGACCTTCCGATGTTTGGATGGAGAAGTACTGCTTAGTAGAGGCGGGGGCCGTCATCATATAAGCTTCTACCTGATTCTGAATGGAACGATCCGAACATGTTCGTTCCACCCAGTCACGGAAAGGAAGGGTTTTTTGTTTAAGGCTTTCTTTCTTAATGAGGAAGCCCTCATGAAGGAGCCATTGCTTCCACTCGGATATTTTCCAGGCCCGGACGTGGCTGTCATCTCTCCATTGTTCAAACGTATTATAGAAACGGTCAAGCTCTTCCTTATCCGGAGCCGTGTTATCGATCATCAGAAACGTACCGCCCGGCTTCAATACCCGATAACACTCTTTAATATAAGACAGCGGTTCAGGGAAGTGGTGGGCGGCAATCCTGCATGTGACGGCATCAAAGCTTTCATCGAGGAAAGGGAGCTGTTCGGCATCTGCGACGATATACTCAATATTTTCCAGGTGCTGCAAGTGAGAAGCTGTGTTCTCGAGCATCGCCTTCGTAAGGTCGGTGGCATAGACGGTCTGGACGTATGGAGACAAGGTCCTTGCTACATGGCCGCCGCCGGTTGCAATATCTAGCACTTTCCACGAACGAAGGGGAGAGAGTTGATGAATTAACTCCTGTAAGTCACCAGCATTATTATGCGTCTTGCTTTGTACATACGATTCTCTACTACGCGTGAAGTTTCTTTTTACCCGGTCTTTTCTGTCCTCTGTCATCTTCATTCCTTCTTTCTATATTCATTTGATTACATTTATTGTATAAGAATAAAACAGAGGCTGGTAATACCGTTTTATTATGGAGGGGAATAAGAAATGCTTATTCTGCAGCAGGTATAGGATCGGGAAAAGTGGGCGATGATGGGAGGAACAACCTTTTGACATCCGAAAGATTCCCATGTACTATATGGAGAAGATACGTATAATTCGTTGACGAGAAGAGTAGGCGTGATATGCTGCCTTTAGAGAGTCGCTGGCTGGTGGGAAGCGATGGCAGGTTCAGCTGAAGATCATCTCCGAGAAGTACTGCTGAAATGTTCAGAGTAAGCAGGACCGGCAGACGACCGTTACCCGTTGTGATTACCGAGTGCCGCAAGAATACTTGCGGAATATGGGTGGTACCGCGGATTCCAATCCGTCCCTGTTTTTCTAGTAGAAGCAGGGGCGGATTTTTTAATGCTTTCTTATAGTGGTCATACGCTTCTGGTTAGGGATTGTCATGTTAAATAAAAAAAGGGTAAGAGGTGGAAGGAATGCGTAGTGTTAATACGAAAGAAGCGGCTCTCGACCGTGAGAATCGCGTCAAAGATTATTGGAACAGGGAAGATGTCTTCCGTCGCTCTATGAGTGAACGGGAAGGAAACGAGACGTTTGTCTTTTATGAAGGACCTCCGACAGCGAATGGTCTTCCGCACGCCGGACACGTCCTCGGCCGTGTCATCAAAGACTTCATCGGCCGTTATAAAACGATGCAGGGCTATCAGGTCCTTCGTAAAGGCGGGTGGGATACCCACGGTCTCCCGGTAGAACTCGAAGTCGAGAAACAACTGGGTATTTCCGGAAAGCAGCAGATCGAAGAATACGGGGTAGAGAAATTCATTGAAGAGTGTAAGAAGAGCGTCTTCAACTATGAAAAGCAATGGCGTGAATTCACAGAATCAATTGGATACTGGCTTGATATGGATGATCCTTATGTTACCTTGCAAAACCGTTATATCGAGAGCGTATGGAACATCCTGAGTGATCTTCATAAACGGGACCTTTTGACGAAGGGTCACCGTGTAACGCCTTACTGCCCTAGCTGCCAGACGACATTGAGCTCTCATGAAGTAGCACAAGGATATGAAGACGTCAAAGACCTTTCGGCCACGGCGAAATTCAAAGTCAAAGGGTCCGAGAATGAGTTCTTCCTTGGTTGGACGACGACTCCATGGACGCTTCCTGCCAACGTGACGCTTGCCGTCCATCCGGATTTGGACTATCTCAAAGCGGAACAAAACGGGGAAGTATATATCGTTGCCGAAGCATTAGCTGAGAAAAACCTTGGGGAAGAATATAACGTTCTTTCCAAACATAAAGGAAGCGAATTCGCTGGGACGGAATATCATGCACCATTTCCGTTTGTGAAGCCGGAACGAGGACACTTCGTAGTGGAAGCGGGCTTCGTTAACGCGGAAAGCGGTACGGGTGTCGTTCACATCGCTCCTGCCTACGGAGAAGATGACTACAACTTAGTGAAAGAACACAACTTGTCCTTCTTCAACGTTGTTGATGGTCAAGGACGTTATACGGAGGATGTACCTCCATTTGAAGGTCGTTTCGTTAAAGACTGCGATGTTGATATCGTCAAATACCTGGCCAATGAAGGTCTTCTTTTCCATAAAGAGAAATATGAGCACAGCTATCCGCACTGCTGGCGCTGCGACTCTCCGTTGCTTTACTATGCAATCGAGAGCTGGTTTATTAAAACGACAGAAATGAAGGATAAATTCCTGGAGAATAACCAGCAGGTCGAATGGCATCCAGAGCATATCAAGGATGGTCGTTTCGGTAACTTCCTTGAGAATATGGTGGATTGGAACATCGGCCGTAACCGTTTCTGGGGAACACCGCTTCCAATCTGGATCTGTAATTCCTGCGATCACCAATATGCTCCGAACAGCCAGGCAGATCTTCAAGAAAAAGCAATTGGTGATATCGGGGATGTAGAGCTTCACAAACCGTACGTGGACCGCGTTCAATTGACATGTGAGAAGTGTAACGGGACGATGAACCGTGTGCCGGAAGTCATTGATGTTTGGTTTGACAGTGGCTCTATGCCGTTTGCACAACAGCACTATCCGTTCGAGAACAAAGATCAATTTGAGAAGCAGTTCCCTGCTGATGTCATCTGTGAGGGAATTGACCAGACACGCGGCTGGTTCTACAGTCTGCTCGCTGTATCCACTCTGTTCACAGGTAAAGCGCCGTACAAACGCGTCCTCTCCACTGGTCACATCCTGGATGAGGAAGGCCGTAAGATGTCGAAAAGTAAAGGGAACGCCCTTCACCCGATGGATATTGTCAATAAGTTCGGAGCGGATGCTTTCCGTTGGGCGCTGCTTGCTGATAGTGCACCTTGGAACAACAAGCGCTTCTCGGAACGTGTCGTCATTGAGGCGAAATCGAAAGTTATCGATACACTTGTCAATACACACGCATTCTACACGTTGTATGCGAACATCGACGGCTACGAATATAACGAAAAGGAAACAGGAGAGAAAACCCTTCTTGACCGCTGGGTGCTTTCCCGCCTGAACAGTGTGACGGTTGTCGTCAATGAAGCTTTGGATGCTTATGACTTTACAAAAGCAGCGAAAGCGCTGGAGAAGTACATTGATGAGGTCAGTAACTGGTATATCCGTCGTTCCCGTGATCGCTTCTGGGAAGAGGGAATGACAGAGTCCAAAAAGGCCGCTTACCATACGCTTCACGAAGTATTGGTACAGCTAAGCCAATTGATGGCACCATATACACCATTCCTGGCTGATGATATTTATCATAACTTGACGGGTGGAAGCGTCCACCTCGCTTTCTTCCCGAAAGTGGATGAATCCGTTATGAATACACAGCTGGAAGAGGACATGGATGCTGTATTGCAGGTAGTTGAGCTTGCACGTGGAGTCCGTAACACAGAAGCTATTAAGACGAAGCAGCCTTTGTCTGAGCTAGCGGTCATTCCGGTTAATCCAGAGAAAGGAAAAGCTTTGGAAGAATACAGCTCCATCATCCGTGATGAAATCAATGTGAAGGATGTGGTAGTGAAGCAATCTTCTGAAGATCTGGTCCGTTATGACGTGAAGCTGAACTTCCGTGCTGCCGGTCCGGTGCTTGGAAAGAATGTCGGTCTTGTCAAAGGCTTCCTCGAGAAAATGTCCGAGGAGGAAGCAGCTCAAGTAGTACGGGAAGAGAAAGTCCTCGTTCCTACGGCGGATGGTGATGTGGAAGTGACGATGGATTTACTGAACGTAGAACGTGTCGCAGACGCAGGGCTGTCTATGGGATCGAACCAGGACTTCCATGTCGTTCTTGATACAACGATCACGGATGAACTTCGTTTGGAAGGTCTTGCTCGTGAAGTCATCCGTGCCATTCAGGATGAGCGGAAGAAGCAGGACCTCCCGATTGACCTTCGTGTCAATATCGCGTTGAGCGGGGATGCGGATGTTCAACAAGCCATCAAACAGAACGAATCGTTAATTCGTGAGAACGTACTTGTCAATGAATTGAACATGAAAGAACAAGAAGGTATGAAAGAGTACACCGTAGGAGAGAACCAGCTTAAACTCTCTATTCAGCAATAAAGAAAAAGCCCGGGGCCGTCCCCGGGCTTTTTCCAATTATACCGGCGGTTTTTTTGACTTTTGTGCATAGCTGTTTCAAAATAAGGGGTAGGTAAAGAGGTGAGACAATGGCGGAGAAAGTATCAAGTATTAAGTGGTTCGGGATGGCTTTGAAAGCACTGATTGTCCTTGCAAGTAACGAAGGGTTGTGCCCAAGCGGTAAGCTTGCTGAGAAGCTGGAATCCAAATCCGTTTTTCTTAGAAAAATATTGACCCATTTAGTAAAAGCCGAATTGATTCAGGCGAAAGAGGGACGAGATGGTGGTTATTCCCTAGTGAAGCGTCCAGAAGAGATTAAACTATCGGAAATCTATGAAGCGGTGAAGGCGGAAACGATTCCGAAAGATCTATTTGAAACGGACAGCAAAGATTGCTTCGTTCCGGAAACGCAGCTGACATTATCTGAACTAAGGGATGATATGGAAGACTGGATTCTGAATGGTTTGAGCGATCGAACGCTGGCAGACTATATAAAGCGGTAAAAAACGAGGCGGATAAGCCCTCGTTTTTTTTATACTTTAACAAGCAACTGTAATTGACAAAAGAACAGTTAAAAGATTATACTGTTCTTGTATTAAATACAGTTAATGAAGGAGATATATACAATGTCTGAAAAAACAATGAGTAAAGAAGATTACCTAAATAAAGCAAAGGATATGGGTCCGTCCAATGCAGCGCCGAAAGAACTGCCGGATACGGACTTCCTGACGGTGGCAAAAGAGCGCCGTTCCGTCCGCCACTATGATGCGGATTACAAAATAGACCGTGAAGAAATCAAGGAAATTTTGGAGACTGCTTCTCTTGCTCCTTCATCCAGTAACCTGCAGCCATGGCGCTTTCTGATTATTGAAGACCAGAAGGAGAAGGAACGTCTGCTTCCTATCGCTAATAATCAGCAGCAAATTGTAGACGCTTCTGTCGTAATCGCTGTGTTGAGCGATCGTAACGCCTATGAGAATGCTGGTCGTATCTATAATCAAATTGCAGAAAAAGGAAACATGCCGGAAGATGTGAAAGAGATGTACGTAAACAGCATCTATGACACGTACGGAAACTTTCCGCAGGAGCGCTTGACGAAGATTGCCAATATCGATGGCGGAATTATTTCCAACCAGCTTATGCTGGCTGCGAAAGCCAAAGGTTATGATACCGTTCCGATGGGAGGATACGATGTAGATCAATTCATGGAAGCTTTCCATGTGCCGGAAAACTTTGAATCTATCATGTTGATTTCTCTTGGTAAAGGAACAAAAGCAGGATTTGAGAAAACACGCCTGCCGATGGAAGACATTATGGAATGGAACCGTTATTAATCCTTGAGTAAAAAAGAAAACCGGATGCCCTCATGTGAATAGGGGGGCATCCGGTTTTTTGTATATGCCGGCAAATAAGGAGAGGGAAAGCAGGATATGCTTGACTCTCCAGTGGATGGAGACATTATGATGGAAAACATTATGTGAAAGAAGGTGTTGTACCATGGCACATGCAGAAGTGCGTGACCATCCTATTTTCTCTCGGTCTTATTTGTACGTATATATTGTTATTCTAGGTTCTTTGAGTGCATTCGGACCACTAACGATCGATATGTACCTGCCGGCCCTGCCGACACTTGCTGATGATCTCGGCACGAGCGCGTCCATTGCTCAGCTGAGCCTGACTGCCTGTTTGATTGGTCTTGCTCTCGGTCAGTTGTTTGTCGGACCATTCTCTGATGCTAAGGGGCGGAAAGGTCCTCTCGTTTCGGCTCTGGTGATCTATACCAGTTCATCGCTGCTGTGTATGTTCGCTGGATCTGTCTGGGTGTTTATCGCCCTGCGTTTTGTCCAAGGTCTCTCCGGTGCAGCAGGTATGGTTATTTCCCGCGCCAGCGTGCGTGATTTGTTCTCCGGTCCGGAATTGACGAAGTTCTTTTCCCTGCTAATGCTTGTCAACGGTCTTGCGCCGATACTGGCTCCTGTTGCAGGGGGACAGTTACTCACAGTCATGTCCTGGCGAGGAGTCTTTGGCGTTCTGGCGGTTCTCGGTGCACTCATGTTTCTGGCGGTTCTCTTTGGACTTAAGGAAACACTGCCGGATACCAATAAAAAATCAGGTGGATGGAAAGAGGCGGTCTCAACATTCGGACTCCTGTTGAGAGATCGTATATTTACCGGCTATATGCTTACGCAAGGGTTCGTAATGGGATCGATGTTTGCTTATATTTCAGGATCCACGTTCGTCCTTCAGGATATATACGGTCTCTCCCCGCAAATGTTCAGTCTGGTATTTGCGATTAATGGATTTGGTCTGATCATCGCCACACAAGTCACAGGTCGACTTGCCGGTAAGATAAAGGAGAGCAGTCTGCTGCGATATGGTCTGGTGCAGGCGGTAGCCGGTGGGTTAGCATTGTTCCTTGCAATCTTTCTGTCCCTGTCCGTAATTTTTATGTGTGTTGCTTTGTTCCTGGCTGTTTCAAGCGTAGGTATTATCAATACGACGGTCTTTTCCCTTGCTATGGAAACGCAGGGGGAGCAGGCTGGCAGTGCATCCGCTCTGCTGGGGCTGCTGCCTTTCTTGATTGGAGCCGTAGTTTCCCCGCTTGTTGGGCTTGGGGACGGAACATCAGGGATGCCCATGGCTCTGGTAATCATCATTTGTGAACTGATTGCCGCTGCTGCTTTCCTGATTTTCGTTCGTCCGGCTGAGAGTAGTAAAGAGAGAACATCCGAATAAAGAAAACAACAATCCCCTGAACAACTGTTCAGGGGATTGTTTGCTTATTTCCGGCGTACAACAGTGCCGGCATAACGATCATGAGGGAAAATGGCGCCGCCATCCGCTTCAAAGGATTCTTTGGATTTAATATAATCTATGGTGCTGATGGTATCTCTATAGCCGATCCTTTTTGCAATTACAGCCGATGTTAGTGGAAGCCCGTCTGCATGTTCGAGTTTGAGTCCTGTCTTCTTGTAGCCGATCGTTTGGCCGGAGCGGCGTAGTTGGATGTACTCCAGCCCCCACATCATGAGGGTGGGAGTGACGATGGTATGGAATGCTTCGTTTTTTACCTTTTTACGTAGGAAATATTCCGCAGTGAGTGCTGCAGCAGTCGATATGGCAGTATCAATGAGGAATGCCTGCAGTCTTTTCTTTGTTAACGTCTCCATCAGGGCGGCACCTCTTCCATTTATTCGTTCTACGTTCGATTATAAACGAATGTCGAACGAAATGCCTCTATTATATGAGGCGTTCGTATCTACAGGAAGCGATGGTTAGATGGGAGAGCGATTCAAACGATCCTTTTTTTATACTCGCTCCAGCATTCTGGAGAGGGCCTTCTTCGCATCATTGGCGATATACTTGTCAACGGTAATCCTGTTTATTTCCTGTCCTGCATCAAGCGCCTCAAGTGACCAGAGGAGGTGAGGGAGATCGATCCGGTTCATGGTAAGGCAGGGACACATATTCGGATTCAAAGAGATGATGTGTTTATCCGGATGGTCCTTGATAATTCGCTTGACGAGATTCATCTCGGTACCAATGGCAAAGGCGCTTCCGGGAGGGGCTTGTTCAATCGTTTGGATAATGAAGTTCGTGGACCCGGAAGAATCCGAACGGGCGACGACTTCCCTTGTACACTCCGGATGAACGATGATGTGCATCTCCGGGTGATCCTTTCGAACTTGTGCAATATTAGAGGTGGTGAAATTTTCGTGGACGGAACAATGCCCCCGCCATAAGATTACTTGTATATTACTCCAATCACCGTCAAAAAGCAGTGTTTCTTTCATTGGATCCCAAACAGCCATGTTCTCTAAAGGTACTCCTAAATCATAAGCAGTATTTCGCCCAAGGTGCTGGTCGGGTAGAAACAGGATGCGCTGCTTTTGTGTAAACGCCCATTTCACCATTCCAGCCGCGTTCGATGAAGTTACCGTAGCTCCTCCATGCCGCCCGACGAATGCTTTGATCGCTGCTGTGGAATTCACATAGGTCAGTGGTAGAATCGAGTCCCCGAACACATCGTTCAGTTTCTCCCATGCTTTCTCCGTCTGCGCCTTTGTCGCCATGTCTGCCATTGAGCATCCAGCCCGCATATCTGGAAGATAGACGCGTTGATGTTCCCCTGTCAAAATGTCTGCTGTTTCTGCCATGAAGTGAACACCTAAAAAAATGATCGACTCTGCTTCTTTTTGCAATGCGGACTGTTGGGCCAGAACGAGTGAGTCCCCCTTCGTGTCGGCGAATTGAATTACTTCGTCCTTTTGGTAATGGTGGCCGGGGAGGAACACTCTTGCCCCAAGTTTCTGTTTGACCGCAATCGCCCGATCTTCCAGCTCTCTCCTTGTCATTTCTTTATACATGGATGGAATAGAAGGTGTCTCAACAGCTAATTGATCGAATAAATTCATCGTTTCACTTCCTTTCCTGTGCAGGTATTTGCACTGATATCGACGGCCTGATACGAGTGGGTGAGCAGGCCGAGTGACAGGTAGTCCACGCCTGTGTTTCGGTATGTGTGAAGAGTATCCATTGTAATACCGCCGGATGCTTCTGTGATGATGTCCGGCGGTACCAAGCCGGCTAACGCGGCCACTTGTTCCGGTGTGCGGTTATCGAACATAATACAATCGACTCCTGCTTCTACCGCTTCCCGTACTTGTTCGGCGGATTCCGTCTCGACTTCAATTTTCACCATATGTCCGACTCGGTCTTTCAACTGCTTCACGGCAGTCTTGATGGAACCGAAGCAGGCGATGTGGTTGTCTTTAAGCATGACGGCATCATATAAACCAAAGCGATGGTTGTATCCACCGCCTGTCCGAACGGCATATTTTTCAAACATTCGAAGACCCGGTGTTGTTTTTCGGGTATCACAAATCCGCGTGTGGTCACTATTCAGTTTCTGGACGGCCTGCTGTGTCGTTGTAGCAATTCCGCTCATTCTTTGGATCAGGTTTAAAATTACGCGCTCTCCTTGAAGGAGAGCGGACGGAGGGCCTTGTATAGAGGCAATATCCAGGCCTGGATAAAGTGCTTCTCCCTCAGCTGCCAATATCTCTACAGTAATAGAAGGATCGAGTACCCGAAATCCCTCGGTGATGACAGGTCCTCCGCAAAAACAGCCTGTCTGCTTACTTCGTATAATCATTTTTCCGTATGTTTCTTGGTCGAATAAAGATTCGCACCAATCATTATCCCCGACGTCTTCCCGCAGGAACGTTTCCAGGCAGTGTTTCAGTTTCAATCGGTTCATCGTCTATTTTCCACTCCTTCTTCCATACTTGAATAATTTGCTTCGAGCTCCAAGCGTCCTTCGTTTCCGGATAGTCGGTGCGTATATGGGCGCCGCGGCTTTCTTCTCTTTCCCATGCAGATTTGGTAATCAGCCATGCGGTCTGCATGAGAAAGCACAGTTCGGTCTGCCTGACAGACAGGGTGGAAAGGTCACAGAAGGCAAGGTCTTCCACCTCGTAGGATGAAAACCAATCCAACTGTTTCTGCAGGGATTTTTTGCTGCGGATGATGCCGACGTTGGCCATCATGTGCGTTTGGATCGTTCTCTGCTCCGGCATGTTCATCGGTTGTTTCTTTTTTTTCCGTTTAACAGGGGGACGGGGATACACGTGGGGAAGACTGTTCAGGTGCTCCGCCAGTCTTTTTCCGTAAACCAGGCATTCTAATAACGAATTGCTTGCTAGACGGTTTGCTCCGTGCAGACCGTTACTGGCAGCTTCACCGACAGCATAGAATCCGGCCAAAGACGTTCTTCCAACCGTATCTGTCTGAATCCCCCCCATTTGGAAGTGACATCCTGGAGCTACGGGAAGAAGCCCTTCTTTGATAGACAGGCCATGCTCCCTGCATCGTTTCGTAATGGCTGGAAATTTATTAGGGAAATCGGAAACACCACGAATATCTAAATAGGCGCTGCGGCCGGCGTTTCGCACCTCGTGGATCCGCTGTGCAACAATATGACGAGGTGCGAGCTCCAATAATGGGTGGACACCATCCATCAGGTTATTTCCAAATTCGTCAACCAGTACGGCTCCTTCTCCTCGGACTGCCTCCGATATCAAGCCTTTGGATTCTCCGTTTATGTAAAGCATGGTCGGGTGAAATTGAACGAACTCCATATCTGACAGTTGTGCACCAGCATGATAGGCGAGAGCTGATCCATCTCCTGTAATGGTAGAGGCATTCGAAGTATTCGGATAAACCTGGCCGCATCCACCTGTGGCCATTACGATATGGGCAGCGAGGAAAGTATGGACATTTCTATTCTGATCTTTACTTCGGACCCCGCAGCAACGTCCGTATGAATCTTTTATTAGTTCGAACACATGCTGATGCTCATAAACAGAAATGTTGGGAGGGAGGGTTTCGGCGAGGAACTGCATCAAGTACCTTCCTGTCTGATCTCCGCCGCTGTGCAGAATTCTGTTGTAAGAATGAGCTCCTTCCCTGCCGAGGGAGAAGTTCCCATCCTCTTTTAAATCGAACGGGCACCCCTCTGCTGATAGTTCCTTCATTACTCCGGGAGCCTGTTGGGTTAAATGGTGTACCGCTTGGGCGTCACTGATGGAACATCCGGCCTTCATCGTATCCTCGAAATGATAGAAAGGACGATCTTCGCTATCCAACGCCGCAGCAATTCCTCCCTGAGCCAGACGAGAGTTTCCATGCTGTAAATGGGACTTTGTGATAATTATCACATGTTTATCCCTGTGAAGATGTCTCGCAAGCTGGAGGGCGGAGGCGCCGCTGCCAATAATAATTACGTCTGCCATACTCATTCCAACACCTACTGTCTTTACACTTGTATTGACATTAATATTTACATAAGATGTATAAAAAGACAAGTGAAATTTTATTTATCGTTTATGAGGGGGAATGAGAGTGCACTACTTTGATTACGCGGCTGCTTGCCCAATTGAAGAGGAAGCATTGAGTGTTTATATCCATGCTTCTAAAAATTTTTTTGGAAATACCGGAAGTCTTCATGATATTGGAACAGATGCGAAACGCTTATTGGAACACTGCCGTGAACGGATCGCTCACATGGTGGGTGTAGAGAAAGCAGGTATTTACTTCACGAGCGGGGGAACAGAGAGCAATGAAATAGCGTTGAGATCGCTGCAGGCACTCCGCCCCAACAGGAGTGTGATAATAGCGGGAGGCGAGCATGCTTCCATTCAGTATCTCGTAGATCAATGGGAGGAGGAAGGCGTTTCGGTTACGAGAATCCCGTTTACAGAAGACGGTGTATTGAATATGGCGGTCTTGAAAGCAACCATGAATGACGAGACAGGGCTTGTTATCATGCAGCACGTAAACGGAGACATCGGTACGACACAGCCTGTGGAAGAAGTGAACCAACTTTGTGATACATATGGTGCTCTTATGCACTGTGATTGTGTACAATCCTTCGGGAAAAAAGATTTACGTGCTGTATCAAAGGTGGTAGACAGCCTTTCTTTATCTGCCCATAAGATAGGTGGTCCAACAGGGATCGGTGCTGTCTACATAAAGCCTTCCTTGAACGTCCCGCCTAAAACACCTTCTCCTGCACACGAATCCGGCATGAGACCAGGGACGGTTCCTTTACCAGGAGTGGCAGCATTTACAGAAGCAGCCGGTAAAAGTGTAGACAATCTTATTGAAAATCAACGGAAGATCAGCGAGAGAAAGCGCTGGTTCCTTGAGAGGATGCAGGAATGCCGGGAGTCATTCCGTGTCGTCGGCAATGGGAATGCCGTGGTGGGAATCTGTTTGAAAGGAGTGGAAGGTCAGTGGGCGATGCTGGAGGCGAATAGACTCGGCTACGCCTTTTCAACCGGCAGCGCCTGTCAAGCAGGTAAGACGCCTTATGCCCTAACCGCTATGGGAATGTCGAAAGAAGAAGCGAAGACATTCATTCGAATCTCTTTCCATCCTAGCCACACAAGGCAGGAAGTGGAGGGGCTTGCAACAGTTTTAAAGAAAACCATACATGCACACAACCTTGTGTGAAAAAACACCCTGCCATTGGCAGGGTGTTTGATTGATTAACCGGTCAATACTTCTTCTTTTGGGTACTTGATCGGATCCGGCCGTGGTTTTGTAAAAGCAAATGCAAAGGTAAGCGGCCCCAGCTTACCAAAAAGCATCAACGACACAAGGATCATTTTTCCGGCAATGGTCAAGTCTCCTGTAATTCCAGTGGAAAGACCGACTGTGCCGAATGCTGAAATGGCTTCAAACAAAATGGAAAGGAAGGAAGCGTCCTCCGTCATGTTTAAAAAGAAGGTACTGGTAAAGACAAGAAACACACTGCCTACCGTCAATGCAAGAGCCCGCATGACAAGTCTTGGGCGCAGACTTCTGCGGAAGAGAGTCAAATCTTCCTTGTCGCGGAAGAAAGCAAGGGTAGCAACGATGATAATCACAGCTGTAGTAAGTTTAATACCTCCGGCGGTAGAGGCGCTCCCCCCACCGATAAACATCAGCATGAGCATGAAGAAAAGCGAATCGTCTTCCATCGCTCCAATATCAATGGTGTTGAATCCGGCCGTTCTCGGCGTTACCGCCTGAAAATAGGAGGCTATCAGCTTTCCTGGCGTAGACATATTTCCTATTGTTTCCGGGTTGTTAAATTCCAAAACGAAAATCATGAGAATGCTGAAGACATTGATGGCAATCGTTCCGACAAGCATCGTCTTCGTATGGAGGGAAAGTCGATGAAAATCTTTGGTTTTCCACAAGTCAAAGACGACCGTGAAACCTACCCCTCCGATAATGAATAAAAAGGAAATGACTATATTGACGACTGGATCGGTAACATATCCGGACAGGCTGTCCGACCAAACGGAAAATCCAGCATTATTGAAGGCTGAAATTGCATGGAACGTGCTGACATAAATTCCTCTGGACAGCCCGAATTCAGGCACCCATCGAAAGGACAACAGGACGATGGCGACCAGTTCCATACTGATGGAGAAAATCAACAGCTTCTTAACAAGGAGGATGATTCCACCGACTGCCGTCTGGTTTAGAGACTGCTGAATAATCATTCGCTCTTTCAAGCCTATTTTCTTACCGAGAGCCATGAAAATAAGTACAGCGAAGGTCATGATTCCTAATCCACCTAATTGAATAAGCGCAAGAATGACCCACTGACCGACTAATGTGAATGCTGTCCCGGTATCGACAACGGCAAGACCTGTTACTGTCATAGCAGAGGTTGCTGTAAACAAAGCATCCCCTAATGTAATACCCTCCGTAGTAGAGAAGGGAAGCATTAATAGAAATGTTCCTAATGTAATAAAGAATAAAAAGACCAGGATTAGAATTTGAGGAGGATTCAATTCCGTTCTCTTCTTCTCCATTTACCGTACACCTTCTTCCATTCAAGTTAGTGCTCTTATTATAAGCGAATAAGTGGAAACGTAAAGATGTTTTTTATAAATGCCTGAAAGAGGGGCTGCTTGCGAAAAAAAGGAAGGAATTATATAATATTGATAATGATTTTCATTGTCGGAGATAGTTTCACGTTCACACTTAGGGAGGATTCCAGCATGGCAAAGCTAATGACAGAGCAGGTAGGTATCGCTTATGGAGACCATCATGTCGTCCGGGATTTAGATTTGGATATACCTGAAAATCAAATTACGACGATCATCGGACCGAATGGATGCGGGAAGTCTACAATTCTGAAGGCTTTGGCAAGAATCCACTCCGTTCAGGAAGGAAGCATTTATCTGGACGGGAAAGCCATAAAAAAAGAGTCGACGAAAGAAATAGCCAAGAAGATGGGTGTTCTTCCGCAAACACCGAAAGCTCCAAGCGGTCTGACTGTTTCAGAGCTGGTTTCTTATGGGCGGTATCCACACCAAAAAGGGTTTGGGAAGCTGTCTGATCACGATAGAGAAGTGATCCAATGGGCGCTTGAAATCACCGGAGTAGAAGAATTCTCTAACCGTTCCATCGATGCCTTATCCGGCGGACAGCGGCAACGGGTGTGGATTGCGATGGCACTGGCGCAGGAAACAGAACTGCTCATTCTTGATGAGCCGACAACGTACTTGGATCTTGCCCACCAGTTGGAAGTTTTAAAGCTTTTGGAGCAGCTGAATCGAGAAGAAGGACGCACGATCGTCATGGTCATTCACGATTTGAATCATGCGGCACGGTTTGCTGATTATATCGTGGCCCTTCGCGGAGGGAAAGTGATTCGAGAAGGCACTCCTGAAGACGTGATTCGGAAAGACGTGCTGAAGGAAGTATTCCAAATCGACGCGGAAGTAGTCCAGGATCCCCGGACGAACCGTCCCATCTGCTTGACCTATGACTTGCTTGGTTCGGTACCGGAAGTCTGTCAAAAGGCTGTTTTGTAGATCGATTCATAGCTTGTCTCCTCCTTACATACATTGGTGAGGAAGGAGGGCGTGTATGGGTCTCTTAAGGGAGTTTAAACAGTTTGCAATGCGTGGAAGTGCGGTGGATATAGGCGTAGGGATGGTGCTGGGAGCAGCATTCAGTGGCTTTATTGATTCCTTCGTCAAGGACCTTCTCATGCCTCCCATCGGTCTCCTGTATCATAAGATGGACATAGAGAATATGTTCATAAGTCTGAATGGTACAGCGTATTCTTCCAGATCAGCAGCGGAAGCAGCCGGAGCGCCCACGATAAATTACGGCCTTTTCCTTACGGCTTCTGTGCGATTTCTGATCGTTCTCTTTGCCGTTTTTCTTGTGGTGCGGCAATTAAACAGATGGAAGAAGCCGCATCAGGACCCGATGCTCTCTATGACTAAGAAGGAGTGCCCGTACTGCTGTTTGTCTATTCCCAGTCAGGCTGTCATCTGCCCTAACTGTTCTTCTTCCCTGTCTAAATATACAAAAGAGCCGCCGTCTAAATGGCGGATGAAGTAAAAGACGCCCCCCCGGGCGTCTTTTTTTATTTTTCAAGCAAGATATTCGCTTGGTTGGACACCATAATTATAAGAATGTAAATGAGGTGTAGGTATGGAAAACAAAGTGAGTCGTTGGTGTCTTATAAGTATGGCGTCCATCCCTTTGGTGATGACGCTTGGCAATTCCATGCTGATACCCGTTCTTCCCATCTTTGAGGAGAAGGTGGGGATCAGCCCGTTCCAGTCCAGTATCATCATTACGAGTTATTCCGTAGCGGCTATTTTCCTGATACCGGTCGCCGGGTACCTTTCCGATCGATTTGGAAGGAAGATCATCATTCTTCCCAGTCTGTTTCTTGCGCTGGTCGGTGGAATCATTGCGGGATTCGCCTCTTGGAAAGGGAGTGATCCTTTCTTTTGGATCATTCTCGGGCGCATCCTGCAGGGGATCGGAGCAGCAGGAGCAACGCCGATTATTTTGCCGCTTGTGGGTGATTTGTATAAAGACGATGACACGAAGACGAGTGCCTGTCTAGGAATCATTGAGACATCCAACACGTTCGGAAAAGTACTAAGTCCGATTCTCGGATCCTTGTTCGCAGTATTCTTATGGTTCTTACCGTTTTTTTCAATCTCTTTTTTCAGCTTGATTTCCATCATTCTTGTGTTCTTCTTCATTAAAGTTCCGAAAGGTGAGAAGGCGGAACCACAGCCGTTAAAGCAATTCATTCACAAGACGAAGGAGATCTTCGGGAAAGAGGGGAAATGGTTGTATCCGACCTTTCTGCTCGGAGCCTATGCTATGCTCGTTCTTTTCGCGGTACTTTTCTTCATGTCGGATATGTTGGAGAAGGTCCATGATATTAAAGGAGTGAAGAAGGGGTTCATCCTTGCCATCCCTCTATTCACTTTATGTGTGGCTTCTTTCATAACAGGTAAGAAAATAAAAGGGGACACGAAAGTGATGAAGTGGGTGCTCTCCATATCCTTAAGCATGATCGCAGCCAGTGTATGCTTTGTAGGCTTTGTCAGTGACAGGTTGGTTCTGCTGCTCGTAGTCACCAGTGTGCTTGGTATTGCAATCGGGTCAATGCTGCCGACGCTCGATGCGCTTATTACGGAGGGAATCGAGAAAGAAGAAAGAGGCACGATTACCTCCTTCTATAGTTCCTCCCGCTTTATCGGGGTTGCTGCCGGCCCGCCTTTAATGTCTTTATTAATGAAGAATTATTTGAATGTCAGTTACATTGTCAGTGGAGCAATCGGCGTGGTTCTGCTTTTGCTGGTCCTGTTTCTGGTGAAAGGAAAAAGCGAGGAAGAGGGGTCGCAGCCTGCTTAGCGCATATAAAAAAGAGCGGAGCACAAAAGGCTTCCGCTCTTTCTTGTATTTAGCAAAACTTGTTATATGCCCCGGTCAGGTTGGCTGTGATTTCTTCTACTTCGTAATCTTCAATTTCCTCCCGCGGGATAAAGTGAAGGACTTGTCCATCTTTCAGTAATGCCATGGAAGGGGAGGAAGGTTCATATCCTTCCAAGTATTCTCTCATTCGGGCGGTCGCCTCCCTATCCTGTCCGGCAAAGACGGTTACAAGGTTCTCAGGCCGCTTCTCGTTATGGAGTGATTCTCGAGCCGAAGGACGGGCCAGTCCTGCTGCACATCCGCAGACAGAATTGATGACCACAAGCGTAGTTCCTTTTGTCTCACTAATAAAAGTATCCACTTCTTCTGGTGTGGTCAGTTCCTGAAAGCCGGCATTAGTTAATTCATCTCTCATCGGTTGGGAAATTTCTTTCATATAGGCTTCATATGGGTTCATCACTTTTGCCTCCTATTGTTCTTTTTGTTTCGTTGCCTGTGTCATTTGGTGCCAGACGGATCCTTTGGCTTCTTCTCCACCTTCGATTCGTTCGATGGCCATGTTAATCTGCATTTTTACTTCGAACTCAGGGTCATCAGCCGCTTGCTTCAAAGCCGGAAGGGCAGATTCATCTCCAAGCTCATAAAGGAACATAGCTGCCCGCCAGCGGACCAGGCGGTTGGCATCGGACAAAGATTCGATCATCGGAGGCATCGCTTCTTTGAAGCCAAGATCTGACAGGCAGTCGCCGGCAGTACGGCGGACTGTTACGGAAGTATCCTGCAGAGCCTTATAGAGGTAGGGGAGTGTTTCCACTTCTTCGATCATGCCTAAGTAGGCGGTCGCCAAACGACGGATGGATGCCTTATCGTCATCCAGCGCTTTGTCGAGAACTTCATAATCGTCTGCTGTCGGTTCCATACGGTCGAGGGCTGCATAGCGAACCTTCCAATCGGCATCGTCCAGTGTTTCGAGTGTGATTTTCGACTCGGAAGGATGCTTTTCGACGGGATTCGTTTCTTGATCAAACGCTTGTTTAACAAGGTCTTCCAGTCGTTTCTCGTCGTAGCTTGCAGATAATTCTTCTTTTACCTGCTCTCCGATTTCTTCTGTACTCCCGTATCTCGGATTCTGTTCGATCCATTTCCTCTCCATGATCATATTCGGAGAGGCTGGTGCTGCTTTCATCGCTGCATTCATGAAACGTTCCGGCAGACCGACACGGATTTCCTCTTCGCCTTCCTCCAGTTTCACCTGCATCGGAATGCCCCGGAACTGTTGAATGTAAACTCTGACTTCCCCGAACGGATCATCATTCCCGGCGCCTTTTGTTTCTTCCGGCTGCTCCGGAACGACAGAACCGAATACGTGCCTCACTTTCGGGAGGATATCTTCCCAAGCTGTACGGCCGTTTCGTTCGAGTGCAAGAAAATCGGTCACATGATAGATCCCTTTGACTCCTTCAATCTCAAATAAATGCTGGATAAAATCGGGAGCATCTGTTAAATCGTCTCCCTTTTTATAGTTGTGAGCCTTACCATCCGGCAGTTTCTCATTTACATTGATTTTCATTGAATTTGGACTGGGCGTCGGTTCGATCGATACGATTTTCACTTTATCATTCCCCCTAAACGCTCATTTCTTTATCTAGTTTAACAAAGATAGACGACAGCTTCTATGCAGGAGCTCCCGAGAAGGAGTTTTTTGTAAAAAAATTCTTAAATAGTGAAACTTTTGTTGTCTGATGTCGTAGATTAGGTGTGTCGAAGAAAAAGGAGGGGTTTTCTTGACGGAACCCGTAATGCAGTTAAAGAATTTGAAGAAAACGATAGGGAAGAAGCCGATTATTAAAGGACTGGACTTTGATATTTACGGTGGGGAAGTATTTGGTTTCCTTGGTCCTAACGGTGCAGGGAAAACGACCACCATCCGAATGATGGTCGGTTTGATCGGGATGACGGAAGGAGACGTCATCATTAAAGGGCACAGCGTCCGTAACGATTTCAAAGATGCGATCCGTCACGTCGGTGGTATCGTGGAGAATCCGGAAATGTATCCGTTTATGAGCGGTTGGAAGAACCTGCTTCACTATTCAAGAATGATTCCGGGTGTTACGAAGGAACGGATCGAAGAAGTGGTCCGCCTCGTCGGATTGGAAGGTCGGATGAAGGATAAGGTAGGGAAATATTCTCTAGGGATGCGACAACGCTTAGGAATTGCACAAGCTCTCTTACATAATCCTTCTGTCCTGATCCTCGATGAACCGACGAATGGATTGGACCCTTCGGGCATTCGGGAGATTCGTGCTTATATCCGTCGTCTAGCCGAAGAGGAAGGTGTAGCGGTAATCGTATCGAGTCACATCCTTTCTGAAATGGAAATGATGTGTGATCGAATCGGCATCATAAAGAATGGAGAGCTCATTTCCATTCAGACCGTTAATGAAGCTTTGCAGCAGACGGATAAGAAGGAAGTATCGATCGAGGCGGAGCCGTTGGAGGAAGCAAAGGCGGCTTTGGATGAACTGACCGATACGAAGACGGTACTCGCTAAAGAACAGCTTACCCTTACGATTGAGAAAGAGGACATCCCGCGCGTTATTGCCGGTCTTGTAGCGAAGAATATCAACATCTACAGTGTGAACGTGAATCGTTCGACGCTTGAGGATAAATTCCTTGATTTGATTGGAGAGGGAAAGATTGAATAATTTTATACAGTTAGTTAAAAATGAACAAATGAAGTTATATGCCCAGAAAGCGACATGGATCATGCTTATCGTTTTAGGTGTGCTTGTCATAGCGTTCGGCGCGCTGCTTAAAGTGGACGAGTCATTCACAGGTGGAGATGCGCCGACAGGAGACAACTGGAAAGAAGAACTTCAGGAGCAGAACGCGCAGTTGACAGGGGAGACAGAGAGCGGCCAGGCTCCGGAAATCAAGTATCCTAATTATTATGATGTAGAAGAGAACCAGTACCGCATTGATAATGATATTAAACCGGTGGAATACAATGTCTGGTCCTTCGTTCAGGAGAATCGCGGTCTTGTTTCTGTAGTAAGCTTATTGACGATTATTGTAGCGGCAGGAATCACAGCCAACGAATTCCGGTGGGGAACGATCAAGCTGCTGTTGATCCGTCCGATCTCCAGAGCAAAGATACTGTTGTCTAAATATGTATCGGTATTGATTTTCGCTCTTACTGCACTCGTAGTTTTATACGTTCTTTCCTTCTTGTTAGGGACGGTATTGTTCGGCTTCGGAGATCCTTCACAGGCGTATGTCTTCAGCCAAGGTGGAGAAATGCAGTCTGCGGAAATATTCTCCCATACACTTAAGCAGTACTTATTAAGTTCTGTTAACCTGCTTATTATGGCAACGTTTGCCTTTATGATATCTGCTGTCTTCCGTAACAGTGCGCTGGCCATTGGTGTAGCAATCTTCTTGATGATGGCTGGAAATATGATCATTGTTTTCCTTGCAGACAAAGATTGGGCGAAGTATATTCTGTTTGCCAACACGGATTTGACGGTATATTTAGAGGGCACACCTATGTTGGAAGGTTTGACAGCAGGCTTTTCCATTGCTGTACTGGCCGTATATTACATCATATTCATCGTGCTCGCTTGGACATTCTTTACGAAGAGGGATGTTGCTGGAGCCTGATGATCAGGAGGAATGAATGGTGAAGCGAACGGTTGAAATCGTATTGACGGTCATTGGTATGGTTCTTTTCGGAATCCCTCTGTTTGTCAGTACTGTGGTCATGGGTGGAATAGATGATCCCGGAGTAAGAGAAGGCGTGGAGAATTTCATAAATTCCTCCGAATTCCAAGCACAGCCTGGGGCCGAGGATTTTACGTCGGGGCAGCTGTTGACGATGTTCGAGTCACTTGGTCAATTTGTCCTGATTGCTTCCATCGTCGGTCTGGCAGTCGGAATCCTTGCTCTGATCTTCCTTATCGGTAACAAGAAGCCGAAAGCGGCAGGGATCATGCTGATCGTTTCCGCAATCGTTCTGACATTAGCGACGTTGTTCCTTGGAATTTTCGGAGGCGCTGCTTATCTGGTAGCTGGAATCGTAGCTCTTGTCAGAAAGTCGAGGAAGCCTTTGGATGGTACAGTGACCTGAATAGAAACACCGCATGCAACAGCATGCGGTGTTTTTTTATGAACTAGTCCAAGATGCGGTTTGTTTCGTCTACATCGGCGGCTTGTTTGTCGTACACGGTGCTGTTCTGTGGCTGCATCCCGCTTCCCCCGCAAATCTTGCACGTGTACCGCCATTCTTCATCATCCATAAGCAGACCTTCCCCGTTACAAGCGAGACAAAGTAGATCCCTTGCCATGAGCTTCCCCCTTTACCTTTTCTTATTAACCTGTTTCAAAGCAGGAATGTTATACAGAAAGGTTACAGAAAAAGTCAGATGGGGAATAGTTATGTCATTGGAGGGATGATAAATGGCAGAAAATGACGAAAAAAACCGTAATCAATCGGAAGATATAGAAGAGAAGAAAAAGGACGAGCCGAGCAGGCAGTTCTATATCCCTTCGCAAATCGTTGACGGATTTGGTGAAAAAGGTAGGGATCACCTAAGTAAGCCTTTCCGGGCTCAATTCCTGTTAGCATTGACGGCAGGATCATTCATGACCTTCGGGGCTGTCTTTTCCATATTGCTTTCCGAAGGGGTGGAAACGAAAGGGCTGTTCCACCTGCTTGCTGGTCTCGGGTTTGCAGCCGGGTATTCGATGGTGTTTATATCCGGAGCCGTTTTGTTTACGGAAATCAACGTCCTTCTACCGTCTTATTTATTTAATAAGTCAGGGTTAATGAAAGGGAATATATATAAGTTCTGGGCATCCACCTACATTGGTAACCTGATCGGGGCTTTTTTGGTAGCCGTGCTGATCGAGTTGTCCGGATCCTTTTCTTCTACCTTCTATCCGGAATTGACTATGTACCTGGAGAATAAAATGAAGTTCATGGATCATGGTGTCCTGGGGTGGTTTCAGGTTCTCATTTCCGGGATCCTGGCGAACTGGCTGATCGGGATGGCCGCATTTCTTACGACTGCTGCAAGGGATATAACAGGGAAGATTCTTGGAACTATGCTCCCTGTCGTCTTGTTCGTAGCCGGTAACTTCCAGCACAGCGCCGCGAATATGGGGTATTTCAGTATGGGTTTCCTCGTATCTGATAAATACACGTGGTACGAATATATTTTCTTCAATTTGGTACCCGCGAGTATCGGTAATTTAATTGGAGGAGCCATTTTAGTTTCTTTACTTTTCTCTTATGCGTACAAAGAGGACATTCAGACGGATCTTGGCAGAAAATAAGAAGTGGTTCGAAACCACGGCAAAGAAACCGGCCTTCAGACCTTTCATAGGAAAGGAGAAGTCGGTTTCTTTCGCTTTTAATTCGCACTTTCCGTCTGCTTATTCGAATAACATGATTTCCGGATCCTTCTTATACGTGTGGACGAGCATCGCATGAAGCTGCCCTCTGTGATGGTACATATGAGCGATAATTTGCAGGAGCCATTCAAAACGGGTGTGGGATACTCCCCACCATGAAGTTGTTTCCGTGTATAGATGCTCCTCCGTATAAAGCTCAAATTGAAATTTCAATTGGGAAAAATGTTCAAACAGCTTTTCCAGAATGTCCTCTTTTTTCTTAAGGGATATTGACTCATAGAACTGTTCCATCTCATCTTTGGACCGCTCTTCAATAATTGCTCCGTCTGCTGCTGGAATGACAGCGATATGTTCAAGAAGTTCTCCAATGGAATATTTCCCTTCCGTCGGACGAAGCTTGAGGTCATCCTCCGAGAGTTGGCCTACCATTTCTGATATGGAAGCGATCACGATCTCTAATTGGTGGAAAGCACTCTGGCAGTACATATTCATAGGAACACAACCTTATAAAGAATGTCATAGCTAATAATTCTTCAATTGCCCTTCAAAACCCTCTACGGACCAGAAAACTACAATTAATGACAAGAAAAGCTATTGACCTTGACGTGACGTCATATCATAAGCTTAAGAAGAGGTGATCACCTATGATGAAAATAAAAGAGGTAGCGGATCTGGCCGGATGCAGTGTGCGCACGCTGCATCATTACGATCACATCGGCTTGCTTTCTCCACGGACCATCGCTTCTAATGGATATCGACTTTATGGGGAGAGTGAAATAGCGAGGCTTCAACAAATTCTTTTCTTCCGTGAAATGGATCTTTCTTTAGTAAAGATTCAACAGATACTAGACGACCCCGAATTTGATGAGCGAAAGGCACTTGCTCATCACCGGTACATGTTAGTGGAGAAACGACACCGTTTGGATCGGATGATTGAATCTGTCGACCGCACGCTTGCCTCAATTCAAGGAGGAACGGTTATGGAGAATAAAGATCGTTTAGAGCCCTTTGACAGTCGTTCAATTGAGGAGCATCAAAAGAAATATGAGCAGGAAGTAAACAATCGCTGGGGAAACACAGCTGCGTACAAGGAATCAGCAAGAAAGACAAAATCTTATTCCGAAGAAGACTGGAAAAGGATGAAACAGGATATGGATGCCATCGACCGTCACTTGGTTTCTATCATGGATAAAGGACCGGAAGATGCGGAGGTTCAAAAGTGGATCGGTAAGAAGCGGCAGCATATCACAGACTATTTCTATGAATGTACCTTGGAGATCTTCCGCGGTCTTGCCGACATGTATGTAAACGATGAGCGGTTCCGCTCCAATCTTGAGAAATGGAGAGAGGGGTACCCCGCATTTCTAAACGATGCTATCGTGCACTATTGTAATGTACAAAGAGGTTAAGGAAAGAGGTAAGTTCATAAAAATAGGCTTCTGCGGATGCAGAGGTCTATTTTTATGCAGAAATGTAAGGATTTATACTATATGACAAGGAAGTAAAGTCGTTGTAATGTTTGCAATGATATTGTTGCTGTCCTGTTATTGGCTTTTCCGATACACATGTTAGAGTAGTACTTGTGATTTTAAACAGTGCCTAAACAAATCGTTTAGCAAGACTGTTTACCCAAGGAGGAAATAACAATTATGAAAAAAACAGTAGTATCTTTGGCGGCGGTCGCTTCGATTTCGGCAGTAACAGCAACTTCAGTAAGTGCAGAAGAGGTAACAGTAAATAAAGGAGACACGCTTTGGTCCATTTCCCAAGCGAATGGAGTCTCTGTTGAAGATATAAAAGCAGCAAACGGACTAACTTCTAACTTGATCTTCCCCGATCAGAACCTTTCTGTCGACGGACAAAGTAAATCTGCGGATGTCCACACAGTAAAACCAGGAGACACGCTTTTCAGCATTGGACAAGCTAATAATGTAAGTGTGAGTGATCTGAAAGCATGGAATGGTTTGGATTCTGCATTGATTTTCCCTGGAGATGAACTCAAGCTTCATAGTAATGGCGAAGCTGACGCAGCTCCTGAAGCTTCCCAACCTGTAGAGAAGGAACAACAGGAACAGGCTCCTGAACCTGCTGAAGCAGAGAAGCAGGAAGCGAAAGCAGAACCAACATCCAGTGAGCCTGCTCAAGAAGAAGCAGCGAAAACATTGACGATGGAAGCTACAGCGTACACTGCTTTCTGTGAAGGCTGCTCTGGTACAACAGCTACAGGTGTAGACTTGCGTGCTAATCCTGATCAGAAGGTTGTAGCCGTCGACCCTGATGTCATCCCATTAGGTTCTGAAGTCTATGTAGAAGGTTATGGTAAAGCAATCGCTGCCGATACTGGTGGTGCAATTCAAGGTAACCGTATTGATGTCTTCGTACCTGAACAATCAGATGCACTTGATTTCGGACGAAAAACAGTAGAAGTTAAAGTATTGAATTAATCATATAGATGCAGAGACGACACGTTTTACGTGTCGTCTTTTTTTATGTTTGATCATAAATACAGGCGGGAATATTTTGTGAAATACGCGAAAAGACCGGGATATATGTCGAAAAATGAGCTTATAGATGGGTCATTTATAAAAAAACATAAAAATAATAAAAATCTCTTGCTTTTACGGTGTTTTACTAATATTATCAGGGGGAATCGAATTATAATCCCATAAAGAAAAGGAGGACACCACTATGACTCTGCTCTATTCAAAAGCTCGTGAGCTTTTCGACCAGGACTACAAAAACAGCCCGGAAGGTCAAACGCAGGAAAAGTCAAAAGGTCTGAAACGTACACGTAGTGGAAAGGTTCTATTGTCTTTCCGGAAGCAGAACAAACGGAAATAACATTAGAAGTGGTGTAGGTAGCTATGAGAAGAAACAAGAAAAGAATAAACATGGCAGACTTTCTTAAAAAAGTTGTCCCGTGGATCAGCGCTTCAACGACGGAATCCGTTCGTTAAGCGCTGATTTTTTATTACATAGGTTTAGTGCTGTCGTACAGAGGATATCGTGACGCTAAGGAGGAGATAGGGATGAACATTTTTTCTGAACAGGCGTTAGAAGGAACACATACTATTGTTACAGGTGCTACAGGCGGAATCGGCTTCGAAGCGGCGAAAGAAATTGTCCGTGCTGGAGGTCATGTGACGATTACTGGACGAAATGGTGGGAAACTGGACGAACGGAAAGAGTCTCTTGCCTCCATACGGGAAGATGCGGAAGTCTACGTCGTTCAGGCAGATTTGAATAAAGAAGAGGACAGAAAGAAGATTGTTCGAGAAGCAGCGAGCGCTATGGGGCCGATAAATGGTCTTGTCAATTCTGCTGGTGTTATCGGCGGTGGAGCATTGGAAGAGGTGAATGAAGATGAGTTGCGTAAAGTAATGGAACTCAACTACTTTGCGACGGTCCTCTTTACTCAGTTAGTTTATAATGAAATGAAGACAACTGGAAAAGGATCGATCGTTAACCTTTCCTCCTTATCCGGTTTACGCGGCACACACAGTAATACGGCATATAGTGCATCAAAATTCGCAATCACGGGCTTCACCCAATCGTTTGCTTATGAAGCGATTGAACATGGAATTCGAGTGAACGCCGTCTGCCCCGGCTATGTGGATACATCTATGGGACAGGCATCCATACGTGCAAAAGGTGAGAGGGAAGGGAAGAGTTACGAGGAGCAGCGCCGTATTGCAGAGGAAGGGATTCCTTCTGGAAGGTTGAGTACGGCAGAGGAAGTGGCGCGGTCTATTGTTTATCTATTGACAGATGCTTCGCTTAATATAGTAGGAGAATCCATGAAGATTTCCGGTGGAAGTGTAATGAGGTAGATGGAGGGGGCTTTTTTTTGAGTGATGGAAGATATTCACGACAGGAACGGTTTCGACCGATTGGGCAAAAGGGACAAAGTAAGCTGGCGGGGAGTCATGTACTCATTATTGGAGCGGGTGCTCTGGGTACGAGCAGCTCGGAACAGCTGGTGCGGGCCGGAGTGGGGAAGCTGACGATTGTCGACAGGGATTATGTAGAACTAAGTAATCTGCAAAGGCAGCAATTATATACGGAAGCGGATGCTGCGGCACACCTTCCGAAAGCGGAAGCGGCTAAACGGAGGTTGTCCAGTATTAATTCAACGGTTTCTATAGAAGGTGTGATTGCCGATGTTCAGCGGGAAGAATTGCTCCGTTTGGCAGATGGTGTTGATTTAATGATGGACGGTACCGATAACTTTGAAACAAGAATGCTGATGAATGACGTGGCCCAGAAGTATAATATCCCCTATATATATGGTGGGTGTGTCGGAGGCAACGGTCTTGTGTTTTCCATTCTTCCAGAGAAAACCCCTTGCTTAGGTTGTTTGTTGGAACGTGTACCTCTGGGCGGAGCGACTTGTGACACTGTCGGTGTGATCAGTCCGGCCGTGCAGATGGTTACAGCATTACAAGTAGCGGAAGCGTTAAAGATACTGACCGGGGACTTCGCCCGCGTTAATCCAGCTTTGATGACCTTCGACTTATGGAATAATGACAGGACCTCCATTAAAGTCTCGAACGCCCGAAGGAAAGATTGTCCCTCGTGTGGTGATTCTCCCGTCTATCCATATTTAGAAGAAGTCAATGCTACTAAATTTGCTGTTCTATGTGGTCGGGATACCGTGCAGATACGCCCTTCCGGAACGATGAAGCGTGACTTTGCAGAGTTGAAGCGTCGATTACCTTCAGAGAAAGTGAAAGAGAATCCATTTTTACTATCATACGACCATGGCAAGCATCATCGTATGGTTTTCTTTAGAGATGGAAGGGTGCTCATCCATGGAACGAAGGATGTCATAGATGCTAAGAAGCTCTATTATGAAATAGTTGGAGGTTGATCGGTTTCTTTTTATCTTTCCAGGGGAAAGATAAATGTAACGACAGTCTACAAGGAGAGAAACTATATGAAGCGATTAATAAGACGCATCTTCAAATATGGACCGATCATCTATCCGATCATAAGGAAAATTATGCGCAAAAGAAGAAGCAGGTATCGTTGAGTACACCTTTATCATGGTGTGCTTTTTTGTTTATATAATATAGAAGCTTTTTGTTGAACTAGCGTACTATGAAAAAAATATCGAAAAAGGTATTGCAATAGATTTATAGCCATGATATATTATTACTTGTCGCGTTAAGAGAGCGGCGCACCGCACAGAACTTAACGAAACAAAATATAAAAAAGTTGTTGACGGAAACGAAACAACATGTTATATTAGTTAAGTCGCTGTTAAGCGGCAAACAACATTTTGATCTTTGAAAACTGAACGAACCAACCAGTACGTCAAACATTCTTTCTATTATATAGAGAGAATTCAAACAAGCACATTCGGTGTGCAAAATGAGCAAGTCAAACACTTTTATGGAGAGTTTGATCCTGGCTCAGGACGAACGCTGGCGGCGTGCCTAATACATGCAAGTCGAGCGCGGGAAGCGAGCTGATCCCTTCGGGGTGACGCTCGTGGAACGAGCGGCGGACGGGTGAGTAACACGTGGGCAACCTGCCTGTAAGATCGGGATAACTCCGGGAAACCGGGGCTAATACCGGGTAATACTTTCTTTCGCATGAAGGAAAGTTGAAAGATGGCTTCTCGCTATCACTTACAGATGGGCCCGCGGCGCATTAGCTAGTTGGTGAGGTAACGGCTCACCAAGGCGACGATGCGTAGCCGACCTGAGAGGGTGATCGGCCACACTGGGACTGAGACACGGCCCAGACTCCTACGGGAGGCAGCAGTAGGGAATCTTCCGCAATGGACGAAAGTCTGACGGAGCAACGCCGCGTGAACGATGAAGGTCTTCGGATCGTAAAGTTCTGTTGTTAGGGAAGAACAAGTACCGTGCGAATAGAGCGGTACCTTGACGGTACCTAACGAGGAAGCCCCGGCTAACTACGTGCCAGCAGCCGCGGTAATACGTAGGGGGCAAGCGTTGTCCGGAATTATTGGGCGTAAAGCGCGCGCAGGCGGTTCCTTAAGTCTGATGTGAAAGCCCACGGCTCAACCGTGGAGGGTCATTGGAAACTGGGGAACTTGAGGACAGAAGAGGAGAGTGGAATTCCACGTGTAGCGGTGAAATGCGTAGATATGTGGAGGAACACCAGTGGCGAAGGCGACTCTCTGGTCTGTTTCTGACGCTGAGGTGCGAAAGCGTGGGTAGCAAACAGGATTAGATACCCTGGTAGTCCACGCCGTAAACGATGAGTGCTAGGTGTTAGGGGGCTTCCACCCCTTAGTGCTGAAGTTAACGCATTAAGCACTCCGCCTGGGGAGTACGGCCGCAAGGCTGAAACTCAAAGGAATTGACGGGGGCCCGCACAAGCGGTGGAGCATGTGGTTTAATTCGAAGCAACGCGAAGAACCTTACCAGGTCTTGACATCCTTGGACCTCCCTAGAGATAGGGATTTCCCTTCGGGGACCAAGTGACAGGTGGTGCATGGTTGTCGTCAGCTCGTGTCGTGAGATGTTGGGTTAAGTCCCGCAACGAGCGCAACCCCTGATCTTAGTTGCCAGCATTCAGTTGGGCACTCTAAGGTGACTGCCGGTGACAAACCGGAGGAAGGCGGGGATGACGTCAAATCATCATGCCCCTTATGACCTGGGCTACACACGTGCTACAATGGATGGTACAAAGGGCAGCGAAGCCGCGAGGTGTAGCAAATCCCATAAAACCATTCTCAGTTCGGATTGCAGGCTGCAACTCGCCTGCATGAAGCCGGAATCGCTAGTAATCGCGGATCAGCATGCCGCGGTGAATACGTTCCCGGGCCTTGTACACACCGCCCGTCACACCACGAGAGTTGGTAACACCCGAAGTCGGTGAGGTAACCTTTTGGAGCCAGCCGCCGAAGGTGGGACCAATGATTGGGGTGAAGTCGTAACAAGGTAGCCGTATCGGAAGGTGCGGCTGGATCACCTCCTTTCTAAGGATTTAGAACGGAAGCGTACTTGGTTGGTTGTTCAGTTTTGAGAGATCGAAAGATTTCTCTGAACTACGTGAACCTTGAAAACTGGATAAGGAATCATCGTATCATCTAACGATGAAACGATTGATGACAAGACATCAAACATCGAAAGTTTTAAACAAACGTCTTTTCACGACGATAGTTAAGTGAATAAGGGCGCACGGTGGATGCCTTGGTACTAGGAGCCGATGAAGGACGGGACTAACACCGATATGCTCCGGCGAGCCGTAAGTAGGCTTTGACCCGGAGATTTCCGAATGGGGAAACCCACTGTTCGTAATGGAGCAGGATCTTATGCTGAATACATAGGTATAAGAAGGCAGACCCGGGGAACTGAAACATCTAAGTACCCGGAGGAAGAGAAAGCAAATGCGATTTCCCAAGTAGCGGCGAGCGAAACGGAATCAGCCCAAACCAAGAGGCTTGCCTCTTGGGGTTGTAGGACACTCCTTTGGAGTTACCAAGGAGGAAGGTAGATGAATCGATCTGGAACGATCAGCCAGAGCAGGTAACAGCCCTGTAGTCGAAACCTTTCTCCCTCCGGAGTGTATCCTGAGTACGGCGGAACACGTGAAATTCCGTCGGAATCCGGGAGGACCATCTCCCAAGGCTAAATACTCCCTAGTGACCGATAGTGAACCAGTACCGTGAGGGAAAGGTGAAAAGCACCCCGGAAGGGGAGTGAAAGAGATCCTGAAACCGTGTGCCTACAAGTAGTCAGAGCCCGTTAATGGGTGATGGCGTGCCTTTTGTAGAATGAACCGGCGAGTTACGACCGTATGCAAGGTTAAGCAGCAGAAGCGGAGCCGCAGCGAAAGCGAGTCTGAATAGGGCGAGTGAGTATGCGGTCGTAGACCCGAAACCGTGTGATCTACCCATGTCCAGGGTGAAGGTCAGGTAACACTGACTGGAGGCCCGAACCCACGCAAGTTGAAAATTGCGGGGATGAGGTGTGGGTAGGGGTGAAATGCCAATCGAACACGGAGATAGCTGGTTCTCTCCGAAATAGCTTTAGGGCTAGCCTCAGAATAGAAAGTCATGGAGGTAGAGCACTGATTGGACGAGGGGCCCCTATCGGGTTACCGAATTCAGTCAAACTCCGAATGCCATAGACTTTGTTCTGGGAGTCAGACTGTGGGTGATAAGGTTCATAGTCGAGAGGGAAACAGCCCAGACCGCCAGCTAAGGTCCCAAAGTGTGTGTTAAGTGGAAAAGGATGTGGAGTTGCTTAGACAACCAGGATGTTGGCTTAGAAGCAGCCATCATTTAAAGAGTGCGTAATAGCTCACTGGTCGAGTGACTCTGCGCCGAAAATGTACCGGGGCTAAACACACCACCGAAGCTGCGGATTGATCGTAGGATCAATGGTAGGAGAGCGTTCTAAGGGCCGTGAAGTCAGACCGTAAGGACTGGTGGAGCGCTTAGAAGTGAGAATGCCGGTATGAGTAGCGAAAAAAGAGTGAGAATCTCTTTCACCGAATGCCTAAGGTTTCCTGAGGAAGGCTCGTCCTCTCAGGGTTAGTCGGGACCTAAGCCGAGGCCGAAAGGCGTAGGCGATGGACAACAGGTTGATATTCCTGTACCACCTCCTTTCCGTTTGAACGACGGGGGGACGCAGGAGGATAAGGAGAGCGTGCCATTGGATGTGCACGTCCAAGCAGTGAGACGGTCGGATAGGCAAATCCGTCCGGCATAACGTCAAGCTGTGATGGGGAGGGAACTATAGTACCGAAGCTCCTGAGTTCACACTGCCAAGAAAATCCTCTAGTGAGGAAAGAGGTGCCCGTACCGCAAACCGACACAGGTAGGCGAGGAGAGGATCCTAAGGTGAGCGGGAGAACTCTCGTTAAGGAACTCGGCAAAATGACCCCGTAACTTCGGGAGAAGGGGTGCTCCTCTGCCGAGGAGCCGCAGTGAAAAGGCCCAAGCGACTGTTTACCAAAAACACAGGTCTCTGCGAAGCCGTAAGGCGAAGTATAGGGGCTGACACCTGCCCGGTGCTGGAAGGTTAAGGGGATGCGTTAGCGTAAGCGAAGCGTTGAACCGAAGCCCCAGTAAACGGCGGCCGTAACTATAACGGTCCTAAGGTAGCGAAATTCCTTGTCGGGTAAGTTCCGACCCGCACGAAAGGTGCAACGACTTGGGCACTGTCTCAACGAGAGACCCGGTGAAATTATACTATGTGTGAAGATGCACATTACCCGCGACAGGACGGAAAGACCCCGTGGAGCTTTACTGTAGCCTGATATTGAATGTTGGTACAGCTTGTACAGGATAGGTAGGAGCCTTGGAAGCCGGAGCGCTAGCTTCGGTGGAGGCGCTGGTGGGATACTACCCTGGCTGTACGGACATTCTAACCCAGGACCGTGATCCGGTCCGGAGACAGTGTCAGGTGGGCAGTTTGACTGGGGCGGTCGCCTCCCAAAGAGTAACGGAGGCGCCCAAAGGTTCCCTCAGAATGGTTGGAAATCATTCGCAGAGTGTAAAGGCACAAGGGAGCTTGACTGCGAGACCTACAAGTCGAGCAGGGACGAAAGTCGGGCTTAGTGATCCGGCGGTACCGCATGGAAGGGCCGTCGCTCAACGGATAAAAGCTACCCCGGGGATAACAGGCTTATCTCCCCCAAGAGTCCACATCGACGGGGAGGTTTGGCACCTCGATGTCGGCTCATCGCATCCTGGGGCTGTAGTCGGTCCCAAGGGTTGGGCTGTTCGCCCATTAAAGCGGTACGCGAGCTGGGTTCAGAACGTCGTGAGACAGTTCGGTCCCTATCCGTCGTGGGCGTTGGAAATTTGAAAGGAGCTGTCCTTAGTACGAGAGGACCGGGATGGACACACCGCTGGTGTACCAGTTGTTCCGCCAGGAGCATAGCTGGGTAGCTACGTGTGGTCGGGATAAGTGCTGAAAGCATCTAAGCATGAAGCCCCCCTTGAGATGAGATTTCCCTTTGCCTTCGAGCAAATAAGATCCCTCAGAGACGATGAGGTTGATAGGTCCGAGGTGGAAGCGTGGTGACACGTGGAGCTGACGGATACTAATGGATCGATGACTTATCTATCTGATCAAATGATCGCGTGAAAAACGTTTCTTTCGATAAAGATGTTTCCTTATCCAGTTTTGAGGGTTTACCTCAATAGAATATTGATGTGGTGGTGAAGGCGAAGAGGTCACACCTGTTCCCATGCCGAACACAGCAGTTAAGCTCTTCAGCGCCGATGGTAGTCGGGTAGATCCCCGTGAGAGTAGGACGCTGCCACGTCAATTCAAAAACCTTCAGGTTTATCCTGAAGGTTTTTTTGTTAATTAAAATTATTGTGCGATGCTTTTCGGACGGTTACTGTCCAATTCGGGCCTGGCTGTATATGATAGGCATCTGCGAAAGAGCCTTGATTGATAGCGATGCCCAGATTATCCAACGAGTTCACATAAAGGATCGGCTCACCTATATGACGATCTGCAAAAGATTTACCAAATATCATGCTGTTCCTATAAGTCTGTCTCGTTCCATTATCAATCGTAACCTCCAAGCCATCTCCATGCGTCGCGTCCAACTGTGAAAAAAGTTCTCTGCTTACATTTGTCCATAAGTTACCGAATCGTATATCGAGAACATCAATGGAACCTTGAATGACACCATTATCCAACTGTGCCGTTTGAAGAGGAAGGGATACGATACGGTCGTGGGGATGGGAAGCGCCTACGCCATAGAAGGAAATAGCTCCTGAAGCTAATCTGGCACCAGTATAGGCATAGACATCCCGCCCGTGGAAGGTGTAGGATTCCCCGGAGTTAGGAAGTCTGTTAATTCTCTCATCGATTTCTCTAACTTCTCTGATCCCTATATACTTGTTGACATGAGTCAACGTACCATTGTCAGGGGTTACAATATAGTGGTTTCCCATCGTTTGAGCGACAATGCTTTTTCTGCCCGAGCCTACTCCAGGGTCCACGACAGATACAAAAACGGTACCTTCGGGCCAGTAGCTGATCGTTTGATACAAGCGGTAGGATGCTTCCCAAATGAAAAGCAGGGATATCATGGGTTAAGTCAAAAACCTTTAAATCAGGATCTACGGAAAGAGATACCCCGTACATGGCGCTGACAGCACCGTCACTTAAACCGAAGTCTGTTTGTAAAACAAGGCTTTTCTTCATAGGGATCCCTTCTTTCTAAGGTTTGGTTTGTAAAGAACCAGCTATTCTCTAAGTTATACGAAGAAGCTTATGTCTCTAAGTAGATAATTATCCGTATCATTCAGTCGTTTATTGCCTTTAGGTAATTATAATCCGTAAATGACAGAATAATCAAACTAATCCAGCGTATTACCGATTCATTATACAGGAAGATGATCTTTTAACATGATAGAATGAAAGTGTTATTTTCGTATGGAAGGAAGGGAGAAATTGTCTGTCAGAAACAAAAGCAAAAGCAAAAGTAAAAAAGCCGGCTTCTTGATGTTCTTTCTCCCCTTTCTTCTCGCTGGGATTTTTCTCTATGTAATGAATAATTATGATATAGGTCAAGAGATTGCAAGCAGTTTGAGAACGGAAAAGGAACCGAAGCTGTCTACAAATGTGCTTGATTACGAGGAAGAGGTTAGATCGTATGCGGCTAAAGAGGGGATTGAACCATATACAGAAGTTATTCTCGCTGTGATGATGCAGGAATCAGGAGGTCGGGGAAACGATCCGATGCAGGCATCTGAATCCTTGTGCGGAGAGGTTGGCTGCATTACAGAGCCAAAACGCTCCATTGAACAGGGGGTAAGCTATTTTGGTGATGTTTTGGAACGTGCTGATTACGATGTGAAGCTGGCTTTGCAGTCCTATAATTTCGGACCTGGATTTATAGAATTTGTTATGGAACGAGGGGGCGAGTACACGCAGGAACTTGCCATCGAGTTTTCCGCACAAAAGTACGACGAATTGAGAGACACCGGGATATACAGCTGTATCAGGGAAGAAGCAGAACAGTATGGTGCGTGTTATGGAGATATATACTATGTAGATGCGGTCCTTGGGTATGTGGAAGAGTCGGATTATAAAGCAGTCACTAATATGTGATAGAAGAAAGAGGCCCTATACGGGGCCTCTTTCTTCTTTATGATAAGAATATACTTATTATCTGATTTTTCCAGGTTTTGAATCTCCATTTATTTTTGTAGTGTCGTTATGAATGGAGAGCTTGATTGTAGGTGCAAGCGTACCGCCGAAATGCGACATTTGGTATTCCGGTGTGGTTCCTCCTAAATCTGCTATGTTCTTCCCATCTAAGTCATGGAAATTGTAGAAGCTGATCACTTTCCCATTGGGCATGACGGTCCAAGAGTACGACTGGTAGTCATGGCCATCCGGATTAGCAAGAACAAGGCCGCTTTCGTTTAGAGGTTCATAACCTCCGAATAGGGAATTCGATGTGAATCCATAAAGCCCGTCAGGACCGTCCACGCCTGGGCCGAACTTATGTTCATGTGTACTTGTGAATAAATAGTACTTATTCCCTTTATTCACGATATGAGGGCGTTCCAGCTCCTGATTTACGTAATTAGCTTCAAGAAGAGCAGGGAGTGCTTCAAATTCTGTATAGGCGTCATTCTTAGCTTCCGCAATGCCGATACTTCCATTGAATTGTTTAGCGAAATCCTCCATAAATACTTCATGGGTGCTGCTGAATGCATCACTGCCGATATATGCCTTATCTAAACTTCTCTCTGCTGGAGCTCCGGGCGAGTTCGCTTCGAAAAGGATGTAATCTTTACCGCTTTTCGGATCCTCGTAGAACCATGGATCGCGGAAGGTATAAGCGATATCGCCTTGTTGAGACTGTTCCTGTGTTTGATAATACTTACCATGCGGCTCCAGGATTATGTCATGGGAGAAGTTTGTAAAGGAAACGCCATTTCCATCTGCTTTTATATCGCCTGTTGCCAGTGCAAGGCGTTGTTCATAAGTTAATGTTTCTTCTCCTTTACGGCCTGTCGCCGTATAAAACAAATGGAGTTTCCCGTTTTCCATCATGGCGGAACCAGCCCATTGCCTTGAACCATAAGCATCTTCGGAAGGGAATGCTTCTCCGCCGAGCGTCCAATCCTGACCATTTTTAGAATAGAAATAGCGGATAGCTGCTACATCATGACGCTTTCCGGGTAGCAGATCAGACGGTGCTGTAAGGGAAAAGATAACGTAATTTCCGTTTACCTTAGCAAGTGATCCGTCCTTCTCCCGTAATGGCCAAGTATCCCAAACGTGGAGTTCCGGTGCCATCTTTTCAAAGTCTGGTTCGATATAAGGAGCTGTGGTTGCATCCGTACGCTCGATTTTCAAAGCATCCTCGATCGTCCAGTTGGATGTTGGTGTTTCTTGTGCAGAGACGCTTCCCGCGAAGCCGGCCGCTCCCATACTCAATACAGTCGCCATAACGATATGTTTCAAGCTTTTTCTTCTAAATACCATTAGTCTTACCTCCTTATTTAAAAGAAAAGAAGCTGGTTTTGCTTAAAAACCTAGCTTCTTTCCATTGGTTCTTCATTATCCGTGGATTTCACCTTCACCCATAACGTTAGTGATCTTGGATGTATCACCTTTGAGATTAATCTTAAGGGTTGGGGCAAAAGAGCCGCCGAATTGGAAGTTTCCATTCTCATCATAAAATTCATTCACAAAACTAATGACTTGTCCGTGTGGTAAAACAGCCCATGAGTAGGTTTGGAATGGATCTTCTTTCGGATTCGCCACAACAAGACCATTTCCGTTCATCGGTTCATAATCTCCGAATAGAGATTCACCATGGAATCCGTAGAGCCCGTCCGGCCCTTTTAGACCTGGGGCGAAGGTGAATTCGTGTGTAATCGTGAACAGGTAGTAATCATTACCTTTCTTCACAACATGCGGACGCTCCAATTGTTGGTTTGTCCCGTTTGCCTCCAACAGTGGAGGAAGAAGTTCAAAATCAGTCAGGTCATCGTTTGTCGCTTCAGCGATACCGATGTTCCCGTTATAATTCTCTGCACCGGCTGGAACATCCTCACCTGTAGATCCGATGTGCTTCTGCTTCAATGTCTTATCAAACCCACCACTGTTTCCTTCAAAAATGAGGTACTCTTCCCCTGTTTCAGGGTCTTGGAAGAACCAAGGGTCACGGAAGGAATAAATGATATCACCGGTTTTCTGTTCTTGTGTTTCGTAGTATTTTCCATCTGCCTCTGCCAGGATTTGATGTTCCCCCTGGTTAGATACAGTGACGCCGGAGTTCCCTTTGGCATCCATTTCAAACGTTGTCTTTGCTAAACGTTGTTCGAAAGTCGGTTCCCCTTTACGTCCAGTAGCTGTGTAGAAAAGGTGGACCTTTCCGTCTTTATCCAGCATTGCAGATCCAGCCCATTGACGGGAACCAAAGGCTTTTTCCTGATCATAAGGAACATCACCCATCGTCCAGTCTTTTCCATTCTTGGAATAGAAGTAACGAATAACGGCGTGATCATGGCGTCCGCCCCACGTATAATCCTTGCTTGCAGTCAGGGCAAAGGTAACATAGTAACCTTTGATTTTCGCAATAGAACCATCACGGTTTCTTAAAGGCCAGGTATCCCATATCCAGTAGTCAGGTGCCACATCAGTGAAAGAATCGAGATTAGGCGCTGTATTCTCTTCCGTCAATTGGAAGTTTTGTGCGTCTTCTCTCGACCAAACTGGAGTGTCCTCGTCTGTTTGTGCATTTGCTTGAAGAGGGCTTTGTGCCAATGTTCCAACGAGAACAAGACCGGTTAACGCAATTTTAGATAATAAAGAAGAATAAGTACGTTTCATTGTTGCCTCCTAATATGTAGTAGTATTATGCTCCGGAGCACATGGTTAACTTTATGGAATGGATTCCATATGGTCAATGCAGGCCAAAAGTATCAGCCATTAGTGGAATTAAATTGAAAGAGGGGATGTACCAAGGGTCTTAAGCTTAATCTTAATTATGCAAAGGTTTCCAACTAAAGAAAAAAATGAGATAATAATATCGACTCTTCTGTATGATTTTGTAAATTATTCGTTATTAATAGATTATATGGAATCGATTCCATATAGGGATAAGGTCTTTGGTTCAATGGTAGAGTAAAAGGAAGAATCGCTCGACCGGTGAATCAAAAGTGTTCATTATGGGGTTTCTATTATGATAAACTGAGGAAAAATAAAGAAGAGTTGTTTATTCGTGAAGGGGTAATGATTATGAATCGTTGGGATTCCACACCGTTTATCCGATTTTTCGGCGGCAGGAAATTATTATATGTTTTAGGGATCTTGCTGTTAATCGGTTTGAACATTTTCATTTATTCAAGTGTCGGCTTTATTTTCGAGCCTTTCTTCATATTTGTAAAAACGGTGGCACTGCCGTTAATTCTCTCTGTAGTTGTTTACTATCTGCTTCGTCCGATCATTAATTTACTGGAATCTTGGCGGATCAAACGGATATGGGGCATTTTGATGACGCTGCTTGTGCTGGTAGGTCTGATCACGCTGCTTATTGTCCTGATCATTCCGTTCCTGGAGAAACAGCTGATCAGTCTGGCGGAGGATTTACCGAAGTACCTTGGCGATATGATCAAGTCAGCAGATGAATGGTTGAAGAATTCCATCTTCTCCAGCTACTACACAAATATGTTCAATGATGTAGATGAGTTGTTGAACCAGGTACCTGATTATATATCATCCTATGCTTCTCAGACGGTCGAAGGGATTACGAACATCATATCCACGGTGACAAGTGTGGTCGTTGCTTTAGTTACGCTTCCATTCATCCTTTTCTACCTTCTGAAAGACGGGCATCATCTGCCGGAGAAAATTCTCCGTATGTTTCCTCCGAAAGCTCGTCCCGGAGTGAAGAGTGTCTTTCAGGGCATTGATCATCAGCTTAGTGCTTACATTCAAGGCCAGATCATCGTCAGTTTCTGTATCGGAGTGATGATGTACATCGGGTTCCTGATTATCGGCTTGGATTATGCTCTTTTACTTGCGGCAATCGCCAGTGTGACAAGTGTCGTACCATATTTAGGACCGGCAATTGCAATTACGCCTGCCTTGATCATATCCATCGTGACATCACCATTTATGGTATTGAAGCTGGCCATTGTGTGGACAGTGGTCCAACTGCTTGAAGGGAAGTTTATCTCTCCACAGATTATGGGGAAAAGCCTGCATATCCACCCGGTTACGATCATCTTTGTCCTGCTTACGGCAGGCCATTTGTTCGGGGTAGTCGGAATCATCCTCGCCATACCGGGATATGCCATTCTTAAAGTGTTCGTTTCCCATATCTTTTACTGGCTGCAGACACGGTACAACCGCTTTGCGGAGGATGAAGATAAGTATAAACTGGATCAATAAATTAAAAGAAGCGGGCCTCAAGTCCGCTTCTTTTTTAATTGGATTTCTTTTACTTTCTGCTTCTGATCATCCGGCCACCATGCGCCGCAGTCAGTGGATACAATACAGGCAGCACATGCTTCCAGATCGTACACCTTCATTCCGCGGATGGGTGGGGAATAAAGGTGAAGCGTGATGAGTGGCTCTCCCCCTTCTTGCGCCATTTGGTGGACACCCCGCACAGGTGCGAAGAAACAAGACCCTTTATTTTGCGTCTCTGTAAAAAGCGGCTCAGGAAGACTGTCGTTCTCCACTCTGTAAATGGTCTGTTTGGTCCGGCCGCTTAGGACTTGGATCCATCCGGCTGATTGGCCATGGTCGTGCGGTGCACAAGCTAGGGCACTCCAATTCATGACGATCACTTCTACATGATCGTCCTGATACAAGACTTTCCGGGCGTATGGTTTCCCTGCCGGATCTCGGAGAAAAGCAGTCACTTCCTCTAACGATACATCCAGGTTCAGCAGTGTTTGCTTGATCTCTTCCGGCTTCCATGAAGACATGGTGGAGAACGCTCTCTTCATACGTTCCAAAAGGTTCATTAGTTCTTCCTCCTTAATTCTTCCCATTGATAAATCTTCCTTGTACAATCATGACACCGAAAACAATAAGACAGCCTCCTGCGATAGAAGCAGGAGCTAATCGTTCATTTAAGATGAGAACCGCTGCACCAAGAGTAGCCAGTGGTTCAAAGTATAGAAATACGGAGACTTGAGAAGCCTTCATGACTTCAAGAGCCTTCGCCCAGTACCAATAAGCGACGGCGGAAACGAAGATGCCCAGAAAAAGAAGGTGGCTCCAATCAGCAGATGTGAGACCGTAAAGCTGCTGGATACCGTTATTTCTGACAAAGAAGGGAAGGGTAAGAATAAACCCGATCATACTCATATAAAAGGTGAGGACGAGAGGTGGCAGCGGGACGGCAAGTGCTCGAAGCAATATGGTGTAAACCGCCCAATTAAGTGTGCTTAGGATCATTAGAATATATCCAATAGATAGAGAGAATTCCAGACTCATTCCCCGTCCCCAAGTCGTGATCATCAGAACTCCAGTGACGGATAAAGTGATTCCCAGAACTTTCCCTATAGTGATCCTCTCCTGAAGAAATAGAAAGGAGAGGAAAATAGTGAATATTGGGGAAAAGGCGATGAGCCAGCCTGCATCGGATGCTTGGATAGTTAATAAAGCGGATGCTTGGATAACTTGATGAATAAATACACCCAGAACCCCGAGGATGATTAAATGCGGAAGGTTGGAGATGCGGACCTTCCATGGTTCTCTCAAAAGAAGAATAAGCAGAAATAAGAAAAGGGATCCGATTCCGAACCGTACGACGAGAAGCGATAAGGGATCCATCTTATCCAAGACGGCCTTCGTGGATACAAAAGAGATCCCCCAGAATGTAATAGACAGGAAAGCGTAAAAGGAGGCCCCGGCCCTTGTTTGAGACATTCCCATGTGAATGATATTCCTTCCTTCAAAAAAGTGTCCCTATACTATATGCACATAGTGGACGAGCATGAATCGCAGGAAGAAAAAAAGAACCCACATGAGGGTTCTTTTTTCGCTGGGAGATACCTGTTTTCAGGCAACGATCCAATAGGTGAATAAGGAAAGAAGGACCGATGTGACAAGCAGCAACAGCGTCGGTTTCCATGCTTTGTTCTTCACATCAGAGAGACTCACATTCAAGCCGAGACCAACCATCGCCATTGTCAAAATAAAGGACGTTCCTGTCGATATACCGTTCATAACAGTAGCGGGTATTGTAAACAGCGTTCCATCTATATAGCTGCCGAACAAGCTCAAAGCAATAAAACCCAGAAGGAACCATGGGAAAGCGATAGCACGGCCGCTTTCTTCATTCCTTTTTTTTCGGTTCATGATCCATACGAGAATCAGGCTGACCGGTACGAGCAGGAAGACACGACTGAGCTTGGCAAGGAGAGCCATGGCAAGTCCGTCTTCTCCTGCAGGCTCTCCTGCAAGTGCGACATGTGCGATTTCGTGAAGACTCAAGCCCGCCCACATTCCGTAGGTCTCTGCGTCTGCCGGCAATAATGGGCGGATAATCGTGTATGCGATGGCGAACAGGGTACCGATCACCGATATGATACCTGCGCTTAGAGCGGTGTCTTTTTCCTTCGCTTTCAAGATTGGAGAAACCGCTGCAATTGCGGAAGCACCACATATGCCGGTGCCGATACCGAGCAGCAAAGTAAGCGATTTGTCTGCTTTGAAGATTTTCGCAAGCAGCATCATCAAGCCGACAGCGAACAGGATAACGAGTGTACCGCGGAATAGTAAAGGTAATCCTTCATGAAGAATGACATCGATGTTCAGTTTTAAACCGAATAATATGATAGCTAAACGAAGCAGCTTCTTCGTCGAAAAGCGGATTCCTGTGTGCAGTCGCTCGGGATATCCGAAGAAGTGTCTGTAAATGACAGCAAGCACAATTGCTGCTGCCAACGGCCCCACTTGGTTAACAAGCGGCAGCTCAGCCACAAGGAATCCTGCAGCAGCAAGGATGGCGGTAAAAACAATTCCGGGAAGGAAATTTTTTATTTGTTGATTCATAGGTGTATCCTCCTTCTGACCATTCCCCATCATACGCCCGGACTATCTATTAGTAAAATAAAACTTTATAATAGTTATAATTAAAAAACATAATGATTGGGTGAGACTATGGATTTTGAAGCAATGAAAACCTTTGTGGCAGTGGTGGATCAAAAAAGCTTTACAAGAGCAGCAGCCAGCTTAAATCTGTCCCAACCGACAGTAAGTTCCCACATAAAGAATTTAGAACGTTATTTTGATGCCACGTTGATTGATCGATCGCCGAAGCGTTTTCATTTGACAAAGACAGGGGAGATTGTCTATCAGCGTTCAAGGCAGGCAATCGGTTTGATTGATAAGGCCGTTCAGGAAGTATCAGAATACCAGCGGGAGCTTGGTGGACTGATTCGTATCGGTGCGAGTTATACGGTGGGGGAATACATTCTTCCGCCTATTTTAAAAGCATTCGATCAGGCTTACCCGTCTGTTGATTTACAGGTAAGAATTGAAAACTCGAAGCGGATTAATGAGGCCGTCCAGCACCATGACTTGGATGTGGGACTCATAGAGGGGAAGGTTACCCAGCATGGTTTAAGCTCGGAGCCGTTCATGGAAGATGAAATGGTCGTCCTCGTGCCGGAGGCCCATCCGATTCGAAAACAATCGTCTATTACTTTCGCTGATCTCCAGGATCAGACGTGGATCACCCGGGAAGAAGGATCAGGTACAAGAGCGATGATGGATTCCATGTTGGAGAGCTTCAACATTCGTCCGAAGAAGATGATTACAATCGGAAGTAATCACGGAGTTGTCCAAGGGGTGAAAGCGGGTCTTGGTTTGTCCTTTTTATCTAAAACAGTTGTCTGTCACACAGGTGTCGAACACCTGATCATGCAGCTTCCCTATATAAAAACAACGACGCGGTATTTTTCTATCGTCACTCCGATGAACAGAGAAGAAATCAGCGATTCTGTGGACAAGTTCATGGAGGAAGTGCGAGCGCTCCACCAATTGTCAAAGAATTATTAAATTTACCGGCATCTTATTCTGATAAGATGAAAGAGAGAGGGATTTGGTTGAACGTAGAGAAATGGTATAAGGGTGATGATTTACAGGAAATTATCCAGATGATCAGAGAGACCATTTGCGACGATGACTGTTCTCCTTATTCGGAAAAACAACGGGAGGCTTGGGCTGCGGGGTTCCTTGATACACAGGGGCTGTGCGAACGGTTAAAGAAAAGCAGTACGTGGGTGGTCAGGGAAAACGGGCGTGTCATCGGCCTTGGAAGCCTGTACAAAGACGTCGTGGACCTTCTTTATGTCCATAAGTACAGCCGGCGCAGAGGGGTCGCTTCCCTTTTGCTTCATAAGCTGATGGAAGAAGCGGTTCAACAGCGTAGGTGTTTGTTAACAACCGAAGCAAGCTTCCCTGCTGTTCCTTTCTTTGAGAGTCACGGATTTGCAGCAGTAGCGGAACAAACAAAGGTCGTTCGAGGCATTTCGATAAAAAATGTCCAAATGTGCAAAGAATGGCATAACGAAGATGATCCGAGGGTAAAGAAGAGTATAAAAAATTGAAACGCCGCCCGGTCCCCGCACGTACTTAATGGTAGACAGATGAATCTTTACGAACGTAGACCAAATCTTATTTCATACTGAGGTGAAAAAATGAAAAGATTAGACCAGATCGTCGACTATTTGAAGGCACTGGGAGTTGAGGTAGAGAAGGTTTATCGCACACCGAAGGAAGAGACGAGATAAGATAATCTTACAAACATAAAGACATCCAATAGCAGGTATGCTTCGGGTTATCCCGAGGCATACCTTTTTTGCTTTGTTCAAGCGGATTGTTTAGCTGTGATCTCAAGGAATGCCGGGTGCTTCGATTGAATGACAGACCAGACGATGCCGAGAACAACCGGAATACCCAGCATGAGGAAAACATAACGGACGCCGTATCCTTCTGCAATAAGGCCGAATATCGGCCCTGTCACGACGACAGATGTCTGGTTGCAGAGCATGCGTAAACTCGACATTCGTCCATGAAAGTCAGCATCGGTCACCATCTGCTGGATGGATTGCAGCAAGGCGCGGACAAAGGAAGTGCTGAGACCGATTAGAAAGAATCCGATAAAAGATACCCAGACCTGCTGGGTCCAGACAACGATGAGGAGCCCTGCCGCCATAAGCAGCAGAGACATGATACCCAGGCGGTTCCTGAAAGTAGACCACCACCACGTGCCCAGAACCCCTGCTGTGATTCCTCCAATGGAGAATACACTGTCCAGAAGTCCATAAACGAATGCATCCTGCTGCAGGTGCTCACTTGTATACACACTGAGAAAACCGAGTGTCGTATGAAAGGTCAGTTGGCCGATCATAGTCATAACAAACAGGCCGTAAAGCATTCTGTTGGCGTGGACGTAAATGAATCCGCCTTTCAACTCATTCAAAAAGGAGGATGGAGGTCTTAATCCTCGCTCGTACAAAGGCTGATAAGCAAGGCGGGTGACGGCGATCCATCCAGCTGTATAAAGAAAGAGTACGATGGCTATGGATACGTTCATGGTTACCAGGCCGGCCAGAAGCCCTCCTGATGAAGCTCCGGTCAAACTTCCAGTGATCGTCGCTGTATTGGACCATGAGAATATCCGCGGCAGCGATTCCTTTGGATAGACTTCTGCAACAAGTGCCTGTAATGAAGGTCTGAATAACGAACCGAGTGTCTGCATGATCATATGAGAACTAATGAATATCCATAGGTGCATCCATCCGAAGAAAAACGTACTCCATAACCCCAACAAACAACACGCGCTGAGCAAGCCTGCAATTCCGGCAAGACGCTTCCGGTTTCCGCGATCAATGATTACTCCGAAAATAAGATTGGAAAATAACCCTGGTACGAACCCGAAGCTTACGAGGAGACCAGTATATAAAGCATTGTCTGTCCACTGATAGAGGAACCAGGTAATCAGGACAAAGTACATAGCTCTGCCGCACTCATAGAGAAAGTAAGCGCTCATCAGCTTTTGTGTAAGAAAACGATCCATTTCCGCACCTCCTAAATACTGTCTTTATCGTACTGCTTTTATAGGTATTTGAATAATACTGGTTTATAATGAAAAGTGATAAGTAAAAGTTATGGAGGGATAGCGATGAAACTGGAAGATTTCCAACTACTCCTGGCTTTGAAACGGTATGGAACCATTCATGCGACAGCAAAAAAAGTACTGATATCCCAGCCGGCAGTTACTCAGCGGTTAAAATACATAGAGGCGTATTTTGGAAGTGCGCTCTTTTTAAGGACGCCGAAGAAGCTCATCCCCACCCCCTCAGGAGAATTGGTGCTGAAACACGCGGATTTTATGATCCAGTCAGAAAAAAAGATTCATGAAAAACTTGCTGCTGCCAGAGGAGAGATAGCCGGGACAGTATCCATTGGTGCCTCCTCTTTGTTCAGCCAGTATTTCCTCGCGGGGCAGCTTCAATCATTCATGAATAAGTATCCGGATGTATCGATTGACCTAGTTACCGGCACAAGTGAAGAAATTAGGCAGACGGCAGAGGATTTTCATATCTGTATTGTCCGGGGAGATCCGATTCCCGGCTACGAAACACATCATTTATTTCATGATCGTTTGTATTTGTTTGATTCTCTGCCCTTTGAAAGAATGGAGGGGCGGCCGTTTATCGAGTTCAAGAGCGACCAGGGATTTCAGATACTCCTCGATAAGTGGTTGGCAGAAAACCCTGGCATCAAACGTTCGTTTAAAGTGGATCAATTCGAAACGGCGAAGCAGATGATGAAGCGCGGGATTGGTGCTACAGTGCTGCCGGAAAGCATCATAAAAAATGAGAAAGATTATTATCATCATAAACCACTGATGGTGGGAGGAGAAATCGCAGCAAGAGAAACGTGGGCATGTACGAAAGAAAAAATGAGTGAACTGCCGCAGGTGCGGGCCTACATCGAACACCTGCACATTTTTTTCAAGGATTCTTAGGATAAAACAGGTAGAATCCATTTATTTGTCGAAATTGGTTGGAAATTCATGCAGGGTGTCGCTTGCACAACTATAGGGATTCATTTTATCATGATAGTATTCATTCCATACTAGAGGGGATTGTTCATAGTGAGTGAAATCTCATTTGCTAAGCTGGAAGAAATACAGCAGAACGAATTCATCAAAGCGGCGATCGACCGCGTCGGGGCCGGTGTCGTTATTACGGATCCGGAACAGGAAGACAATCCGATGATTTATTGCAATAAGGGTTTCCAGGAATTGACCGGCTATCAGCCTGAAGAAATATTAGGGAAGAACTGCCGTTTCCTGCAGGGAGAAGAAACAAAACCGGAAAAAATAAAGTTGATCAGACAGGGATTGGCTAACAGGGAGCCTGTCTTGGTGGAGCTGAGGAACTACCGGAAAGATGGATCCTTGTTCTGGAACGAGCTGCAAATATTCCCTGTGTACATCGAACAGATGGACCAGACATATTTTGTCGGTGTTCAGAAGGATGTGACAAAACGTCGGGAGCAGGAAGAGTTGATCGGACATTACTTATCTGAACTCAAGCGTCTTTCTACACCAATTGTTCCGATTGAGAATAATATTTCTGTCCTTCCTTTGATTGGTACAGTGGATGATGAGCGGCTTCAGCAGATGCTTGAAACAGTCAGTCACCATGTGAAAGAATCGAAAGAGGACTACCTGATTATGGATATGTCGGCAGTTTATTCGTATAACGAAGCGATACATATGGGAATTTACCAGATGAATCAGCTTCTCGATCTCATGGGTACTAAATTGGTCATAACAGGGATAAAACCATCTTTCGCTATTCAAAGCGCACCTTATGCGGACTTTAGTGAGTTATCCTTACAGACCTATGCGTCTGTTAAACAAGCGTTGCAGCATTTGAATGTGGAAACAAAATAGAAGCAAGGCTTCTCCTAAAGAGAGGCCTTGTTTTTTTTGGCGGCTTCCTTTTTAAATGATCGGGCAAGGAAGAGAAGTGAAGGTCAAGAATGGAACATTCACGAAGAATTTTTTTCCACTTAGAGGGTATCGTTAAAAGGAGAAGCAAGGCGCTCGCGTTATTCCGAGTTGTCGGGTATGATTTAAAGTAGAACAATGGAAGAGGGAGTGGAATGTGATGGGAGATATATGGAAGCCATGGATCAAGAATGGGCGGCAGCAGCGCTTGTTTGATAAAGCGGCAGCGATTGCAGAGGAAGCGCGAATGCATAAAAAGGATGCCGATCATACGGCTTCGTTTTCCCCGAAGACGCTTGCTGCAATCAAGCGGGAAGAGTATCCGGCACTTGCCCTGCCTACTGGGTACGGCGGCGAAGCGGTATCCTTGTACGAACTTATTCTGATGCAGGAAAAAATTGCTGAAGGGGATGGTTCGGTCGCATTGTCCATCGGCTGGCACATGGGTGTGATGATGGAGCTTTCAGAGGAACAGCTATGGAAGAAGGAGCAGTTTGATCGTTTGGCTAAAGAGGTAGTCCAGGACCAGAAAGTCGTTAACAGAGCAGCGACAGAACCTGCCACAGGCAGCCCGACCCGCGGGGGAGTACCGGAGACGACCGCGGTAAGAGACGGGGATGCTTATATACTGAATGGAAGAAAATCCTTCACTTCCCTGGCAGAACTTCTCGACTACTACATTGTATCAGCCTACGTGGAGGATTTGGATCAAGTCGGCTGGTTCTTAATCGATCGTCATCAACCGGGTGTAACGGTTGAGAAAACTTGGGACACACTTGGGATGAGAGGGACAGGAAGCGATGATCTCGTACTGACAGATGTCGAACTGTCTGTGGAAGATCTGGTAGAGACAGCTGTCAAAGGGAAATCTAAACCGAAGGGATGGCTCCTTCACATTCCTGCGTGCTATCTGGGAATTGCCGTGGCTGCCAGGAATGATGCTATTGAGTTCGCCCGCAATTTTCAACCGAACAGTTTGGACACGCCCATTTCAGAGGTATCCCATATTCAGGATAAGATCGGGGAAATGGAATGGAAGCTGCTCCAGGCGCATTCGTTTCTTTACGCCACAGCGCGAAGATGGGATGAGGAGCCGGAAGAACGGGAACACATGCAGCCGGAGCTGTCGGCAGTCAAACTTGCCGTAACGAATGCGGCATCGGAAGTGGTTGATCTTGCAATGAGGATTGCAGGAGGGCGTGGCCTTTCCAAACATTATCCTTTTGAGAAATATTACCGGGATGTACGAGCCGGATTGCACAACCCGCCGATGGATGATTCAACTATATCCATGCTGGCTGGTAAGGCAATCCATCTGAATTCTGAGTAATAAACAAGCGCGAAGCCTCCTGGCTTCGCGCTTGTTTATTAATTTTCAGCCAGCTCATCTGCAAATGCTTTTGCATAGGGTGGCAGATCAGGCGGTCGTCTTGCACTGATCAGGTGGCCGTCGGTAACAACAGGTTCGTCATACCACGTGGCACCTGCATTTGTCATATCGTCTTTTATACCGGGAGTACTCGTCACTTTTCTTCCGTTCAAAATACCGGCAGAAATTAAAACCCAACCGGCATGGCAGATCTGTCCGATCGGCTTTTTGTGTTCATCCATATGGCGGACGATCTCCAGAACTTTGTCGTAGCGGCGGAGTTTGTCAGGCGACCAACCACCAGGGACGAGCACACCATCGTAATCTGCTGGATCGATATCCTTAAAGGATAAGTCGGAAGTGGCAGGTACGCCGTATTTACCCGGGTACTCCACCCCCGCTTCTTCTCCCACCAGATGGACGACGGCTCCTTCTTCCTGAAGCCGGAGAAGGGGGTACCAAAGCTCTAAGTCTTCGAAGTCCGGGCTTACGAAAGCAATAACCTTCTTGTTCGATAAACGCATCAGTCTTCCTCCTTTGTTTACTCCCTATCCATTCTACCAGACGCTCTCTGTTGGTTCGAATCTTTGGAAACGACAAGCACCCACCAGATCAGAAGAGGCTGCAAAAAGGGACGAATCCACAGGGCGGTAGAGGTTGTCTCGTCTGTCCAAGGAGCAGGGATATCATAAATTGCAGCATAGATGTTGGCAGGAAGGACAGCTACTAAGAAGATGGCGGTAGCGAAGCCTGCCGCCCTTCTCGTCTGTGGGAAAATAAGAAGCAGTGCAAGAAGCCACTCTGTAATTCCGGACATATATACCAGCTCGAGCTTAAAGGGGACCCAGGAAGGGAACATGCGGGCGAATCCATGGTCGTAAATGAAGTGCGTGACACCCGCATAGAAAAAAGCGACAGCGAACAAGTATAAACCGATTTTTCTCAACATTTGTATCACGTCCTCTGCAGAATAATTATATAGGTAGTGAAACTTTTTCTATGTATCATACGTCTACTTAGGCAGCCCGTGTTATGCTGGAATGGAGGGCGGGTATAATCGTTGGGGATCTCCACATACAATGGAGGGATAACCAACGGAAATGAGGAGCTTGAAAAATGATAAAACGTATAGGTATATGGTTCACGATTGTCACGTTGCTCACGCTTGCAGTACTACCTATGACCAGTTATGCGTCGACAGGCGACCAGGGAATTAACGAAAAACTAGGTCTGCCGATCGTCGTTTACGGGGAGGCGCTGTCCCCGGAGCAGAAAGCGGAAGTAAAAGAACTGCTTGAAGTCGATCAGCATGATCAGGTGGACGAGTTTACGGTCAATGGGCAGGATCTTAATGAATATATTGGTGGAAATCCGAATGCGAATATGTATTCGTCCGTGAAGATTATCCACAAAGAAGATTCCGGCCTTCATTTGGAAATCGTAACACCTGATAACATAACACAAGTAACGAAAGAAATGTACACAAACGCTTTACTGACAGCAGGGGTGGAGAACGCAGATGTGCTCGTTGCATCCTCTGTGAAAGTATCTGGACATTCCGCACTTACGGGTATTTATAAGGCGTATGATGCCAAAGGCGTCAAGCTTGATAAGGAAAGAATGCAGGTAGCGAGTGAGGAACTGGATGTCGCTACATCTATTGCCAAGGAATCCGGAGTAGATGAAGCGAAAATCAGTGAATTATTGACAGAGATTAAGAAAGAGATTGCCGAGCAGGACCCGGCAACGAAAGAAGAAGTGGAACAAATCGTAGAGGAGAAACTTAACTCCCTGAACATCGAACTCAGTCCGGAAGATCGGCAGCGGCTCACGGATTTGTTTGAGAAAATGAGGGATTTGAACATCAATTTTGACGCAGTGAAGAACCAACTGGACGATCTTACTGGAAATATTAAAGACCTTGTTCAGGATGAAGGGTTCTGGGCCAGCTTGAAGAATGCTATTCTCAGCTTCCTGGAAGCGATCGTCAATTTCTTCCGTAATCTGTTCAGTTAAATATCTAAATTAAAAAGCCTCCCGGCAAGGGGGGCTTTTTTAGGTAATGGCTTTTATATCTTTTAGGATTTGTTCTTTGGGAACAGCAACGTCTCCTTTATATTTTTTCAGTACTTTTCCGTTTTTCCCAACAAGGTAAAAAGCATTGCTGTGGGTGACTTGATCATTTCCTTCTGTTTTAACAGCAGGGGTCTGAAAGCTTTCCTGAGCGAAATCTGCGATCTGCTCCTGGGTGTACTCCGTAACAAATGTCCAATTATCGAGGGAAGCACCGTTTTTTAATGCAAATTCTTTTAATTTATCCGGTGTGTCGACAGTGGGATCGACGCTGAATGTAACGATCTCTGCATCGATACCTTTTTGTTTCAACTGCTGTTGTACCTCTGACATATTTCGTGTCAGCGGCGGGCAGTCCGTATCGCAGCTTGTGAAGACAAAATCGGCCAGCCACACCTTGCCTTTCATTTCTTCTGTGGAAAAGGCCTTTCCTTCTTGTGTTTTTCCTTCAAATGATTGTACTTCTATATCTAATGTATCCTCCAATTGTTTGGAGCCGCAGGCAACGAATATACATGCTGGTACGGCTACGAACAACAAGAAGATAAACAGGCGCCGTTTCATGATGTTCCCCTTCCAGTTACGTCATACGTTTATGTAAGCACAGCATAAAACAGGTGTCAATTTTGTTCCGGCGGGCAACATAAAATCTCTAATATAAAGGAAGACTAAGGCTCCATGACTATATGATTAGGGGATGAAACCATGCCTTATTATACGAATGAAGAAGGAGTTCGTTTATTTTATGAAGAGGTTGGGAAGGGGCAGGCGCTTGTCTTCATCCATCCGCCCGGGATGGGGAGGAAAGTCTTTAAATTCCAAAAGGAACTTTCCTGTGACTTTCGAGTGATTTTTCCTGATTTGAGCGGAAATGGAGATTCTGATCTGGCGACAGACCGACCGGATATAAGCTGGTATGCAGGAGAAATCCTGCAGCTTCTGGATCATTTGAGGATTCAGCAGGCTGTGGTTGTAGGGTATTCCTGTGGAGGGATGGTTGCGCAGGAGTTCGCATTGACTTACCCGGAACGGTTGACAGCCCTCATCCTTGCCGGAGGTTTCCCAAAAGTGAGCACAGGTGGTCTGAAGTTTGAATTCTACGGGGGAATGAGCTGGGTGGAGAAAAGCCCGGAAACCCTTGCCCGACTTCTCAGCCACTCTCATTTCCGTGATGAAACCATTAAACAGGAGCTGAATGACCACATGGCGAAGTCCAACCCCTCTGCCTGGCACTCGTTCTACGATCGTGCGCTTCACTATGACTGCAGTCACCGTGTCGGCCTGATCGATAAACCGATGCTCCTTGTGTACGGTAGTAAGGAATTTTGGATAAGTGAACATTCCAAGTACTATCATCCATGTCCCAACGCAAGAATGTATGTCATCGAAAATGCTTATCACCAGACTCCCGCCACTCACTATGACCGCTTCAATGATGAGGTTCGGCATTTTGTGAAAGGTCTTGGCACACCTCAATCATCCGTCATTTCCGATGGAAAGTGAAGGAATGGTCCAGCTTCTGCGTGTAGACTACTTTTTCAACGGTGATTTTTAAACGGTCGGATTGATCGAATTCATGAAGGCCGAAATCTATATTTCCTTCATCCTGGTACCCATGCAGGAATCCGTCGATGGATTTTCCATCTTCACTGCTTATAAAAACATCTTTCTGCTGTTCGGCAGCTTCCGGACCTGTGTTTTCAGACATAGCTCCGATAACTTTGGACGGCTGATCCTTCGAATGGGGATCATAGAACAGTTCCGCGTTCATATGCTCATTCCCGTGCTTGTCCACTCGGCGTAAAATGATGTCTGTATCATGAATCTCTGCTATCTTCTTGTTGGCGGTCCATGTCTCATGATCCGAGGTTCCTTTAAACTTATTCATATCCACTTCAAACGAATAGGGATGGATTTCCTTAAAGTGTACTTGTTGTAGTTGGAAGGTAACTTCGTCTGGAATTTCTGAGAAGGGTGGAAAATAACCCTCGTAGACACCCTCTTTTAAACGATGAATATAAGGGACGATCGTATAAGATTCCCCTGCATTTGTTTGGATGATCCCCTCCAGGGACTCATTGAACGCTGCTCCCGGGTCCTCCATGCGGAAACGGATGCTGTTGGACAGGACGCCGGCTTTTAGTTCCATTGGAGTGAACGTTACACCATGTTCCGTATAGGACTCGGTTGTTTCATAAGTGGCGAGCAAATGGCTGTCTTTGTCATGGAGATAACGAATCGGCATCGCTTCGGTTTCTATTCGTTCTCCACCTATCCGAATACCGATAGAAGTTTTCAGGGTTTCATCGAAATCATGTACTTCTTCCGGGATGTTCTCATACCCCCAGTCCTGTTTCGAAATGGCTGGTAATTGTAACGACCCATAGACGCGATTCTGGAAGATTACTGCATTCTCGGAATCAATAGGAACCGATAAACCGGAAAGCGTCTGGGTATCTATAGCCTTATTCCCTTGAATCGTAACGGATTCGATCATTGGAGAATAGCTGTGGTTCTTTGAATCTTTATCGATTAGTGCGGACAAATCCAGACTGTACATAACTGTAATGGTACGGCCGTTATGCCACACCTCATTGATCTGCATTCTTCCATCTCTGCCGGGGACAGGAGACGATTGCGCTTCCTTTACAGTTAATCCGTTCTGTCTGGCCGTCTTGAGGCTGGGATTTAGACGCTCGTAGAAATGATCGACAGCATCTTCATTGTCTACTTCGGGTAAAGTGATCGGCAGTTCATCCAAATTCACATCTTTTGCTTTCCTCATTGGTTTGGAATCTGCTTCGTGAGAGACTTTGATTGTCCCTCCCTCCATCCAATAGGCTCCTGCAGCAACTACGAGCACTGCTGCCAATAGAAGCATCCACTGAAATCTCTTCATCCGCAAGGTCTCCTTCCTGCCATTTTATACCTTTATTTTATCAGAAACCGGCAGGTGTGAGGGAAGAAAACAAGAAGTGGTTTTATCGGGGAGGTCGGGCTGTGGAGAATTGTTCTTCTATATATTAAATATATTCATTTCCATATATGTAGGAGGTTTATTATTCTTTTTATAACCTCTTATGTTTCACGCCGGCCAGAAGAAAAACGGCTCTATGAGAGCCGCTTACTTCGATTCTTTATCGGAATAATGATGAAAGAGAGCGTCGCTTTCGGAATGATCTTCCGCTTGTTTTTCTTCATCAGGAGCAAATGCTTTGTCCAGCCGGGGCTTCTTGTTGAATAGTTCTGCTGCCTCATTGCTCGTTTCTTGTTCCTTTTGTTTCTTAGGTTTGTTATTCATGGGTGATCCTCCTTTTTTATAGTATTCCTTCACCGGATGTGATTAAACTTCCATCTGGAAATTCCGATAAGTAAAATGTGAGGAAAATATCTTTCGGAGTAGGTGAACGGTAATGGCTCAGATTGCGGAACACCCGTGGAAGACGCTCAAACAGCTTTCCATACCTGTCTGGTTCTATCAGCTTAGTGATGAGAAGATATATTTGAATGAACCGTTGCAGGAAATGCTTGGAATAGAATTGGCCGTCATGGATAAACAGCAGGTGAAGGAGAAGCTTCATGAAGAGGACTGGTCATACTTTGAGCGACTGGCACGTTCGGAAAGATCGGAACGAATTTTGGAATTCGACTACCGTTGGAGTAACGGAGGAGAGAGCCATTGGTTCAAGGATATCGTTCATCCTTTTTATAATGAGGTCGGAAACAGGATCGGCTATTCAGGTATAGGAGCGACGGACCGGATTTATCAAATGGATCTTGGCCGGATTAAAAACGCTATCGTCGAAATAGGGGAAGGGTTCCTGCGCTATAACGGGCAGGCGTTCTTTGATTTCCTCGTGAAATATTTAGCGGCCGTTCTCCAGGTTAATACTGCCTTTATCGGGGAATGGAAGGGGCAGCAGAAAAACGAATTGTTCGTTTGTTCGATTTTTCATAAAGGGGAGACGTCTAATGGAGATACATACCAGGTAGAGGAATCGCCGTTGGAACTGCTTGCTACTTCCGTCGACTGTTTTTACCCGAGCAGGGCTCAGGAATACTTTCCTTCCGCAAGTATTTTGAAGCGTTATGAAGTAGAAAGCTTCCTGGGCAAAACTTTGATGAGTTCAGATCAAGAACCCATCGGAGTATTAGCTGTTATGGATCAACGGAAACAGACGAACAACCCAATGATCCGCCCTCTGCTTCAGATATTTGCAGATCGTATTGCAAACGAGATGTCTAGGATTCAAACAGAAGAAAAACTGGAAGTGCTCTCCCGGTATGATTCTCTCACCGGGCTGCTCACTAGAAACTATTTCTCTGATATATTGCCCGGCGCGTTGGAAGAATCGGCGATCCTTCTGTTGTTTGATATTGATAATTTCAAAATGATCAATGATTCCTGGGGACATGCGAAAGGAGATGAACTGCTCCGTCAGTTCGCCAGCTATTTGAGGAAGACATTTGCGAAACAGGAATGTGTCTTGTCCAGAATCAGCAGTGACGAATATGCTGTCCTTATCCGGTCATCGATTACGTTGGAAGACGTTTGCCTGCTTGGAGAACAGATCATTCATTCCATGCGTCGCCCTTTCATCATTGAAGGAAAAGAGTTTTATACGACCGTAAGCATAGGAATAGCAACCTCCACGCCCGATTCCGGTGATGCAGAGGAAGTGCTGAGACGTGCTGATGCAGCCATGCACAAGGCGAAGCGGAACGGCAAGAACCGATATGAAATTTATGATTCCAGGATGGGAGAACAGATGAGAGAGGAACTTCAACTGAAGCAGGCCCTTCACCAGGCGCTTGAAGAGGGGGAATTCCTTCTTTATTATCAGCCCCAGATTTCCGGAGAAACGCTTCAAGTTAAAGGGTTTGAAGCTTTGATTCGCTGGAATCATCCCGAGCACGGCCTTCTATCTCCTCATCATTTCATTAGTCTTGCTGAAGAGACCGGCATGATTGTGGATATTGGAGAATGGGTGCTGCGGGAAGCTTGCAGACAGGCGAAGCAATGGCAGGAATATGGAGAACCCCACTTGAAGGTGGCCGTCAACTTGTCCGCTTATCAGTTTGCTGATGTGGCTTTGACCGATAAGATCATGGGGGCATTGACTGCCTCCGGCCTGGCTCCGGAAAGCCTGATCATAGAAATTACGGAAACGATGGTACTCCAGGACTTCGACCGCAGTATTGAGACGCTGAACACCTTGAGAAACAGCGGGATTTCCATTCATTTGGATGATTTCGGTGTCGGATTTTCCTCCCTCAGCTACCTTCATCGTCTTCCTGTAGATGCGATCAAAATCGATCGATCTTTCATTAATCAGATAGACAGCGACAGGAACGAGGTCGTGATCGTCAATGCCATTATCAGTATGGCTCAGAGTCTCGGCCTTGATGTGATAGCAGAAGGGGTGGAGCGCAAAGAACATATTGTGTACCTGCAGGAAAAGGGTTGTTATGACTATCAGGGGTACTTCTTCAGTAAACCAGTCCCAGCGGAATGCGTAAGCTTATGAGGCTTGCGCATTTTTTATGGAGAGTACACAGCCGGCGTCTGCTACTATTAATAGGGATAGACATAAAGAAGAGGGGTAGGTCCAGTGAAAGAATACCTTACTATATTTAATGAAGATGGTTATACAGCAGGAACAAAAGAAAGAGCTCTCGTCCATATGGATGGGGATTGGCACGAAACGTTCCATTGCTGGTTTTATGATCCAAAGCAGAAATCGGTCTATTTCCAACGGCGTTCTGATGATAAAAAGGACTATCCAGGCCTCTACGACATAACGGCGGCCGGGCATATAGAAGCGGGAGAAGGACTGTTATCGGCAGGTTGCCGGGAAATTAACGAAGAACTTGGGTTGGACATAGCCCCGGATGATTTGATCAATACTGGCTCCTTTAAAGAAGTGCTTATAGACGGGACCGTTATAGACAGAGAAATATGCAGGGTGTTTCTTTATGTAGTAGAAGAGCCTCTTGCCTGGATGATTGGGGAGGAAGTGCAGGACGTTGTCAGGCTTTCTTTTCATGACTTTAAATCATTGGCTGCGGGCTTGGAAGAGGAGAAAGAGGTTGTTTCTCTTTTATCCGGGACCGTTAGTCATGCGGGAAAGGAAGCGTTCGTACCTCATGAACCGGGCTACTTTCGATTTATAGTGTCTGTTATAAACCGATATGTCGAAAAACTTTGACAATAATCTTTTTGAATCGCTATAATTTGTGATTAAGCGGTATAAGAGGAGGAAACGTGAATGAAACCTACTTCATTTGATACAAAAGTTGTTCATTATAAACAAGATCAGACGGAGGTGCAGAATAGTAAGCGCACCCCCATTTATCAGACTTCTGCCTTCACATTCAAAGATCTTGACCATTTAGAAAGTTATTATGAAGGAGCAAGTCCCTATCTCTACTCCAGAGAAAGGAATCCAAACACGGATGAACTTGCCGGTACGGTAGCAGAATTAGAAGGTGCACCGGCAGGGGTTGCCACATCTTCCGGTATGTCGGCTATTCTCGCAGGTATTCTCGGCACAGCTAAACCCGGTGATCACATCATTGCAGCAGAAGATCTTTACGGCGGTACGCACTCTTTGATTACGAAGGAGCTTGCAACCTTCGGAATTGAAGTGACGATGCTTGACTTCACTGATTTGGAGGGTGTGAAAGCAGCCATTAGAGAGGAAACCAAATTGTTATATACTGAATCCATCTCTAATCCATTTTTGAGGGTGGAGAATATGGAAAGATTGGCAGAGCTGGCTCAATCTCATGGGATCAGGACAATGGTTGATAATACGTTTGCGACCCCTTACTTACTGCAGCCATATTCTATGGGGATCGACCTCATCGTACATAGCGGAACGAAATATATAGGCGGTCATAGTGATGCTACATGCGGCGTCCTGGTCGGCGATGCTGACCTCATTCAAGCAGCTGCGAAAAAAGTCGTCACACTCGGAGCAAACTTAAGTCCGTTTGAAGCTTGGCTCACCCAACGCGGGGCGAAGACACTCGGTCTGCGAATGAAGAAACAGTCAGAGAATGCGAAGCAGGTAGCGGAGGCGCTCCGGAAACATAAAGGTATTGCGAAAGTCTTCTATCCCGAATATGTATCCGAACGAGGGAATGGGGCCATTGTCACAATTGAACTGAATGAAAGCGTAGACGTACATGCCTTCTTCCGTTCCCTCGGTTGGATCAAAATCGCTCCGACACTCGCAGGGGTGGAGACAACCTTGTCCTATCCTATCCGAACGTCGCATCGTGCACTTTCCGATGCAGAGCGGTTAAAGATCGGCGTTAATGACTATGTAATCCGACTGTCCATTGGAATTGAAGACAGTGAGGATATCATTACTCAGCTCACCCATTCTGTCGAACAGGCCTTGTAATCTCCCCCCCCGGATATCTGTAATGGATTTCCGGGGTGTTTTTTTATGCAACGGCATCGAAGTATATGCATGTTCCAATGGAATGTCATAAACTTGTGATAAATTTAAAAAATTCTCATAATATGGTTAGGACTAGTCATGACAGCATTTCGCCGGCCGGTGAAGGGAGATTATCATTCATGCTCATTTAGTTGTATAGCAAACTACCAGCAAATTCTATTCACCATTTACAATTTATATGCTATAATCCATAGTAGCATGTTTCTACCCACGTTGGTTGCAACCATCTCTTTGCGGGCTTTCATGGCCCGAATCACGAAAAACCCCTTTTATATCATGTATCTCACATCGTGCTTGCAGCACTAAGCTTTCTATCATTTTTATACGACTTGTATTTATAATAAAATAATAGGAAAGCGTTTTCATAATGTTTAGGAGGTAACGCCATGAAGTTGACAACGAAAATATTCATAGGTTTGGCTCTTGGTGCCATCGTAGGTCTGGCACTGCACATAGCTGCACCGGATTTATTCGGAACGCTTGATACGTATGTATTCAGCCCCTTGGGAACTGTGTTCCTGAATCTGATTAAAATGCTTGTCGTACCGATCGTATTCTTCTCTATTACACTCGGTACAGCTTCTTTAGGAGATCCGAAGAAGTTGGGTAGAATCGGCGGGAAGACCATTGGTTTCTTCCTGATTACGACTACCATTGCGATTGCGATTGCTATTGGTCTTGCTTATTTGTTCCAACCAGGAAATATTGATATTAATACGGCCGGCGCCGAATATGAGTCGCAGGAAGCGCCTAGCGTCGTTGAAACATTTACAAGTATTATTCCGACCAACCCGATTCAGTCCATGGTTGAAGGAAACATGCTGCAAATCATTGCCTTCTCTATTTTTATTGGTTTTGCCCTTGCAATGCTTGGTAAGAAAACGGAAGGTGTATTGAAAGTGATCGAGCAGGGGAACGAAATTATGATGTACCTTGTTAACTTGATCATGCGCTTTGCTCCATATGGTGCCTTTGGTCTTTTGGCATCTGCCATCGGAACGATGGGAATTGACGGAATGAAAGCGATGGCTATGTACATGTTTGTTGTAATACTTGCTCTATTCATCCATGGCCTTGTGACATATGGAGGAGCGGTGAAGTTTCTCGGTAAGATGAGTCCAATTAAGTTCTTCAAAGGATTCTTCCCTGCCATGACGGTCGGATTCAGTACGTCCAGCAGCAGCTCGACGCTTCCGATTTCGATGAAGACGGCTCAGGAGAATTTGAATGTTCCAAAACCGGTCAGCAGCTTCGTACAGCCTCTTGGAGCGACGATCAACATGGATGGTACGGCTATTATGCAGGGTGTTGCAACTATTTTCATCGCCCAGGTGTATGCGACGGATTTGTCCTTCGGTCAGTTGATTATGGTCGTCCTGGTTGCCGTGCTTGCTAGTATCGGTACAGCCGGAGTTCCGGGTGTGGGGCTTATCATGCTTGCTATGGTATTGAATCAAGTGTCTTTACCGGTTGAAGGAATCGCCTTGATTATTGGTATTGACCGTCTTCTTGATATGACTCGTACAGCGCTTAACATCACTGGTGATGCTGCGTGTGCGGTCGTTGTAGCAGAGTCAGAGAAGAAACACGGAATAGAAGAAGAACCTGTGCGTGCTGTAGAAGCATAATCGATACGAAAAAAAGAGCAGCCTAAGGCTGCTTTTTTTTTGTTAGTATGTCTGCGTACCCTTGATGGAAGGGAGATAAACCATTTCTTTATGTAAATTATGGAGAAAAGTGATCCATCCGTGTATTTCATACGATAGCTGTACAGCATCACTCTATCATAGGATATTGACCTGCTCCCTATGCTATGATGTTGATAACCACCATAAAGGGAGTGTGCTATGAGCCAACGTGATTCTCTGTTATATCATCAAATGCTTGAAGGGGATAAGGAAGCACTGGAAGCCATTTACGATCGATATGAAAAGCTTTTATACTCCTTTGTCATCAAGCTGTCGGGTGATCCAACATTAGCCGAAGAAGTGTTGCAGGAAGTATTTCTGAAGTTATGGACAAAGAAAGCAAGATATGAGGAATCGAAAGGGAAATTCTCCTCTTGGATTGTCACCATCACAAGGTATACAGCGATTGATATGATAAGGAAGACAAATAAAGAGCACGTTTCTTTGGAAGAAGAAACAGATGTACCCGAGCGAGGTACGGAAACGACGGAAGATCTGGTGGAATGGAAAGAACGTGGAGACAGAGTGAGGGCAGCCGTCAGCCTTCTGTCGGAAGAGCAAAGGGATATGGTGCAATTATTCTATTTTAAAGGACTGACCCAGCGGGAGATTGCAGAAAAGACCGGTCTCCCCTTGGGAACGGTAAAAGGACGGGTGCGATTAGCGTTGAAACACCTGAAGAGGCAGTTATCATCAGAGGAAGGAGGGGTTCGTGATGTCTAGACTATGCGATGAATTAATGGATTACTTCAATGGCCATCTTAGTGAGCAGGAGAAGATGGAATTTGAAGAACATTTGAATACATGCAGCGAGTGTAGAGAAGAGCTGGAAGAATTGCAGGAGTTAACCGGTGAGCTTCCTTTTGCTTCTGATCCTATCACCCCTCCGGATGACATGAAAGCACGTGTTTTAGGAGAAGTCTTCCAGCATGAGCAGGATGGAAGGGGAGATTCTTCTGTTATAGAAGAACATTCCGAAAATGTCCTTCCGATCTCGAAGAAGAAAGAACACGCATTTGGAGAAGTGAAGAGGAATAAGAAATCTTCGTGGTTTGTCAGAGGGCTCGTGGCGGCGTTGATTGTATCGCTTGCCGGTAACGTATGGGCTTTAATGAATGAGGAAAAACAGGTCGTGCAACAGGAACCTGAAGAAATTTCGGACAGTACAGACGAAGTCCTTCGCAAAGTTACGCTTCAGGGGGAAACGACGACAGCAAGCGCATCCGCAGCAATGGTTCGTCAGTCAGAAGGGGAAGTCCTCAGTCTGCAGGCAGATCAACTGGAGCCTCTGGACGGTGAGGAAGTGTATCAGGTGTGGCTGATCAATGGAGAGACGCCGTACAGGGCCGGTACCTTTAAAGCTAATGAAAGTGGAGAAGGAGCGGTTACGTATAATATGGAACAGCTGCCTGAAGATACAGAGTGGGATATGGTCGCTGTCTCCAAAGAGCCTGATGCTTCAAGTGAAACACCACAGGGGGAAGTAATTTTGAGTGCAGGATTATAATGATGAAAAACAGGCAGCTGTGGCTGCCTGTTTTTTTGTTAGCTCCAGTTTTGGACGAGGCTGTCGAGGAGGATGGACGTGTAGATGCGGAGACTCATGGGTATAGTAGAAAATAGTTAACTTAGGAGGAGTGAGTGGAATGTCTTATTCAGTAACGTTGCAGAAAATCCTGCTTTTAACAGGGATCGGAGTAATCATCGGTGCCATTGTCGGTTTTACGGCCGTGCTGGGCTTCGATTTAGACGGTTCCATATTTGTAATATCGATGTTCCTCAGTATCATGAGTGTTTACTCCACCGCCATGTACGCGGAACTCTACCATATCAGGGAAGCGATTAATAAACAGCGGAAAGGTTTATAACTATAGCAGGTCGGCGGCAAAACTTAAAACCAAAACCGTGATATACAAGACTACGAGTATGGTAATCAGTACGTATGTCTTGATGGTCAATCTCCTGAAAATCATGAAAAAAGTAGCCAGGATGACGCTGATGATGAAAAACCAGTAAAATTGTTCCATATGTTTTCCTTCCCCCTCGGCCCTATCATACCACGGTATGTATCTACTTTCCTGTTTATGGAATGAGGAATGGGGGAATAATGATAGATAGCAGCTATGAAAGAAGAATGGATGGGAAGGAGGGGGCTTTCTGTGAGAATGGACGGCTTTCCGGAAGCATGAATCTCTTTGAGCTTCTGTTTTTATTCGTCACAATTCTTTGGATTGGAGAGTTTGCTTTGTTCCGCAACCATCATTCGACAAAGGGTGGTGGTGAAGCGGAACGTCGCTCCTTCCCGATCATTCTAATCACCGTTCTACTGGCGGTTTGCGCAACGTTGATCATGCGTGAATGGAACTTCGGTATTCTGTCTATCCGCTGGGTATGGTGGGTGGGTCTGCTTATTTACGCGGCAGGTGTGTGGCTTCGTTACTGGGGCATTATGCACCTTAAGGACCAGTTTACAAGGGATGTCTCTGTGAAAAAAGGAGACAAGCTTGTCAGCACAGGACCTTACCGCTGGCTGAGGCACCCCCTCTATACAGGTTTATTTTCCATCATCATCGGCTTTTGCTTAGGTGTAGGGAACATATACACAGCCTTTGTCTGCGGAGCTTTGGTTGCTTCTGCATTACTACATAGAATCCGCCTGGAAGAAGCGATGTTGGTTGAGGAGCATGGAGAGAAGTACAAAGATTGGTGTCGCAGGCGATACCGATTGATTCCTTTTGTCTATTAAATTCGGAGGTGGATCATTTGAAAAAGAAAACAGCTGTTGTTGTAGGTGCTGGTTTAGGTGGGATGTCTGCTGCGATTCGGTTGACTGCAGACGGATATGATGTGAAAGTGATTGAAAAGAACAGCAACCTTGGCGGAAAGTTGAATAAGAGAGAAGGAAAAGGATTCACCTTTGATACCGGTCCATCGATCCTGACTATGCCGTGGGTGTTGGAACAGCTGTTTGAGAGCGTCCACCGACGTTTGGATGATTATATAACAGTGGAACGGGTGGAGCCTCAATGGAGAACCTTCTTTGAAGACGGGACGTCGATTGATGTTACGAGTGACCTTCCAAATATGCTGGAAGAAATGGCTAAAGTAACGGACAGGCCGAACAGGAAGTTGACGGATTTTCTCTCCTACAGCCAAGATATGTATGAGCTTTGTATGAAGAGCTTCTATAAATACAGTATTTCAGATCTGAAAGATTTAAAGAGTCACCACAAATTCAGTGAACTATTACAAATGGATCCGATGAACACGGTCGCTAAATCCACCCGCAAGTTCTTTGATAACAAATATCTAGAGCAGTTGTTCAATTACTTCGTTATGTATGTGGGGTCGAACCCATACGCAACACCGGCTATTCTTAATCAGCTTGTCTATGTACAGCTGGGGCTTGGCATCTATTATGTCAAAGGCGGTCTCTATAATATTGCGGAGGCTATGGGACGTTTAATGGAGGAGCTGCGTGTGGACGTCCAATTTAACTCTCCTGTTCGTCAGCTTGTTGTGGAAAATGAGCGCGTAATCGGCGTAGAGACGGAAGATGGCACGGTGCATGAAGCGGATGTTGTGGTATCCAATTTAGAGGCTATTCCTGCTTATCGCAAGCTTGCACCGCAAACGGCCAAAGTGAAGAAAGAAACAAAGTCGCTGGAGAAGAAATTCGATCCCACGGTTTCAGGTCTTGTTCTCCTCCTTGGCACAAATCGTAAATTTAACAACCTTAAGCATCATAACTTCTTCTTTTCAGAAGATCCAGAGCTGGAGTTCAAGCAGATATATGAGCAGGGAAAACCAGCGGATGACCCGACAATCTATATTGGTATCTCCGCCCGTTCAGACGAATCGCAGGCTCCGGCAGGTAAAGATAACCTGTTTGTCCTGACACACGTTCCACCACTTGAAAATAAGAAAAGAAAGCCGGTCGACTGGGATGCTTATCGCGAGACCGTCCTGGATAAGCTGGAGCGGATGGGGATGGAAGGAGTTAGAGATTCCATTGAATTCGAATATCGCTTTACTCCGGAAGATTTAGAGCGTTTATATGGACCGAATGGTGGATCTATCTATGGTATTGCTGCTGATCGTAAGTCGAATGGCGGTTTCAAGATCCCTTCGAAGAGTCAGGTTTTTGAGGGTTTGTACTTTGTAGGGGGGTCCACCCACCCTGGAGGTGGAGTACCGATGGTCACGCTGTCTGGTCAATTGACTGCTGATCTAATTAAGGAAAATGAGACAGAAGCAGTTCATCAAAAATAGTGGAGGGCGGTCGGCATTGCCGGCCGCTTTTTGTTTTTGTATGAACATAGATGTAACGGGAAAGGTTAGGAGGATGCTGGAAATGGAGTGGCCGAAATCGATGTTAAAAGATGCAGAACGAAGGATGGAAGGGTGTCTTGTGGAAGGATTTGTTCCTGGTAAGGGAAACCGTAACGCAGAAATTATGTTGGTAGGGGAAGCGCCTGGAGAGAAAGAGGCGGTTGAAGGGGTTCCATTCATTGGACGGGCGGGTAAAGAGTTGGATAAGCAGTTGGAGTATCTTGGTTTGGAACGTGATGACCTGTACCTTACAAGCGTAGTAAGGAGTCGCCCGTACAAATGGGTGGATTCCAACAAAAAGGGGAAGCGAAAAGCAAATAGAAAGCCGAATAAAAAAGAAATAGAAGCCCATGCACCATTGCTGGACTACCAGGTGGAACAGGTGGATCCGGATATTATCCTCGTGTTGGGTGGTGTTGCCTTGCGAAGGCTGACAGGTGAAGAAGGCAAAATTAGTGTTCTCGTCGGACAGTTGATGGAAACACCATTGCTGAAGTATCGTCCAAAAGAAGGCGAACCTAGGTGGTGTGAAACGGAGAAAGCCTATCGTGTCATTCCTCTTTATCACCCCGCAGCTGTATTCTATAACCCGAAAATCAAGCCTACTATACAACAATCTTTAGACGATGTGAAACGACATCTATATAAGGAAGATTAAGGGGAAACGTCAGGGAGTGGATGGGTCTCTGCGTTTTGGAATAAGTAGTATCCCTGTTTCCCGGTACCGGTAGAAGCTGTTCCTTCGTCCCGCCAGCTTTGAACCGCAATTTTTTCTTTTGGATCTTCCTCCTTAATGCTGTAAATAGAAGTTTTTGTCGTCTGCGTCGGCACAGACTTTAATTTATCCTTGGCGGAGGGTAGGTGTTCCATTGTGCCAATGACCTCGTGGAGCTGTTTCGGGGATACTTGTTTATTTGTTTGGATGTAGGCTTTTCCTTCGTGAATGATGTAGGTGGCGCGGATCATTTTAGATACTTTTATGTCGGTGCTGCGTTCTGCTCCGGCGTTTGCGAATTCAGCGTCTTCGATGCTTCCAGCTGTTTTGAAGTCGCCTTTTATGGTCTGTCCGACTAACGTGGAAGCTGTCATTGGAGTTTGGCTCTCTGTGTAGGATAGAGATAAGAGAGCAGCCGTCGGGAACACAGCTAATAATGGGAAAAGCATTCTCCTCTTATAGGGAGTCTTTTCTTCCTGACGTAAGGATTTCAGCACAGTTTTTTTCATGTGGCGTCCATCGAAAGGGACTTGGTCGTACTTGAGCTCTTGTGTGATCTTTTTTAATTTACGATCCATTATATCACTCATGTCGGAGACTTCCTTTCTCAGTCAAACGGTCCTGAAGAATTTGTCGCGCGCGCCTCAGTCTGGTTTTTACCGTATTTGGACTTATTCTCAACACCTGTGCCACCTCGTGGACATCGAATTCTTCAAAGTAATAAAGGACGATCATTTCCCTGTATTTGTCGTCGAGTTTCAGCACTTCTTCCAACAAGGCTTCTTCCTCGCTGCGTTGTAATAGAGTCTCTTCCGGGGTGTGTCTTCCTGACGGCAGGTGACGGAACATTTCTGTTCCCCGCTTGATGACCCTTTTAACGTAAGAGCTCTTTAAATAGTCTTTACACAGGTTAATTGCTATTTTGTACAACCATGTTTTTGTGGTGGATTCTTGTTTGAATGTCGGATACTTTTGGTAAGCTTTGATCATCGTTTCCTGAACAATATCTTCGGCAGTAGAGTAGTCCTTGACGTACGAAAAAGCCAGCCATTTCAAATCGTGGCCGTATTCTTGAATCCATTGTTCCACAAGGGCTTGGTCGACAACGGGTGCTTCCTGGCCGGATGACTTGGAGTGCTGTTTTCGTATCACAATGTCCCACCTCTTTCATATAGACGACACACATCGTTCTCAGGTTTTAAAAAACACCTTTTTACATACATTCGACTAATGGAGTAATAAATCCTCCGGGAGGCGACGGTGTTGAGGGTCTTATCAGGTTTCCGGGGATCGAAAATGGGGTGGGTGGTTCTTTTGTGGGCGTGCTATAATAAAAATGAAACCGGCAACAGCGGCTACTGTCGCCGGATGATACCGTTCTAAAATTTGATAGACACAGGCCTTTCCTGAGGGAAGGTCTATTTTTTATTGATTTTGATGATAAGCGCAAGGAGTGTAATGATGAAGGTTCCAAACGCCAACATGGTCATCAAAGCTTCGTAAATACTCATCGCTGGCCTCACTCCCTTTCTATTACGGTCGTCCTTACCAATGGAAGGAAACGGTATCTATGTACAAGGATACCACAAAATGATCAAAATAAGAACATACGTTCGCAAAATAGATAATAGGAACTAAAAAATCCCGCCCCTTATGAGAGGGCGGGAAGGGTTTATTGAGCTGTTCTTTCTTCTTTCGGAGGAGCTGTTTGTTCGTTCTGTAATCCATCGAGGCGATGAAGAAGCCCTACTCCAAAATCGTTATCAAGGACAGGGTTTTCGTTAAAGATTCCTCTGCTGGATTCGTAAGCGGAAGACCCATGTTCGGCAAAATCAAGCCCGGAAATCTCTTCTTGCCGGGAGACGCGAATGCCGATTGTGCTCTTGATAAGGAAAACAACGATGCCGGTTGCGACAACTGTCCATGCAATTACCGCGAGGATTCCTACGGCTTGGATGCCCAGTAAACGGAAGCCGTCCCCGTAGAACAATCCCCCTTCAATAGAGAAGAAGCCTACAGCGAGTGTTCCCCAAATCCCGCAGATACCGTGAACGGCGATGGCTCCTACAGGATCATCCACACGAACGACGCGGTCAAGAAATTGAACAGATTCAACAAGGATGACGCCTGCGATTAAACCGATGATAACAGAACCGATTAAGGAAACGTTGGCTGCCCCTGCTGTGATACCTACAAGACCTGCCAGTGCTCCGTTCAGAGTTAAGGATGCATCGATACGCTTAAATTTCGCGTAAGAATAGAAGGCCGATCCGATGATACCTGCAGAAGCTGACAGCAGGGTGGTTGCGATGACGGAAGGTACGAGGGAAGGGTCGGCAGCAAGTGTGCTCCCTCCGTTAAATCCGAACCAGCCGAACCAAAGAATGAATACACCAAGTGCTCCTAATGGAATGTTATGACCAGGGATGACGTTCACTGTCTTTCCACTGTATTTGCCGAGTCGAGGCCCCAGGAACAGGACGGTAACAAGTGCTCCTACAGCGCCGGTCATGTGTACCACTGTAGAACCGGCGAAGTCTACGAAACCGAGCTCGGAAATCCATCCGCCGCCCCAAATCCAGTGTCCTACAACCGGGTAAATCAAACCTGTCATGAAAAGGGTAAGTATAAGATAAGAGCCTAGTTTCATGCGTTCAGCAACGGCGCCGGAAATAATGGTGGCACACGTGGCTGCGAAAACAGCTTGGAAAACGAAGAATCCGATTTGATCTTCTTGTCCGCTGAGGAGAAATCCGTCTGTACCTATGATGCCGCCACCTGAAGTTCCGAACATGATTCCGTAACCGACGATAAAGTAGAGGACGGCTGCGATGGACATTGTCATGAAGTTCTTCATGAGGATATTCAGTGCGTTTTTAGAGCGTGTGAACCCCGACTCCACCATGGCGAATCCTGCATGCATGAAGAATACAAGAAATGCTGCGATCATAATCCAGGCCATGTCGAGGGACTGCAGGACAGAGTCAGCTGTGACTGCCGTTTCTGCACTTGCTACGACAGGGAAGCCCAGGAGTGCGATAAAGAATATAGGAATAATTTTTTTCATAATCTTCTTCCTTTCTAAAATGGTTTTAGACCAGTGCTTCTTTTCCGGTTTCTCCTGTCCGGATTCGAAATACTTCATCGATGGTAGAAACGAACACTTTCCCATCGCCGACTTCGTTTGTTGCGCAGCACTCCATGATTGCGTCTATGATGGCACCTAATTCATGATTTTCCACAACCATTTCCACTTTCACTTTCGGGTAGAGCTTGATTTCAAAGCGGTTGCCGCGGAAAATTCCTTCCTGGCCTTTCTGTTGTCCGCACCCTGCCACCTCTGAGACTGTCAGTCCTTTCACCCCTAATTCGTCGAGGTTGCGGCGTAGTGTCTGGAACGCTTCCGGCCGAATAATCGCCTCTACTTTCTTCATGAATAGTGTCCTCCTTTAGAATCATGTTAGGTTTCCTAACACTTAAGGTAATGAATAAATATAACTATAAATGAAATATTCTGAAAAATCAAGAGCGTTTTTAGTGTTATGTGAGAAAAGTTAACATAAAAAAACCGGGCACAAGGCCCGGTCAGCTTTATAAGTCATCGAATCCGTTCGTATCGGAAACTTTCGTGTATTGTCTGGACTTCTGCTCAAAGAAATCTGATTTTCCTTCATCTACTTCCTGATAAGCGCGAATCCATTTTAATGGGTTTTTCTTATAGGAAGGGAAAGGTTTCTCTGCTCCGAGCTGTTGACACCGTTTGTTGGCCATGAAACGGATATAATCCTCTAAATCATGGATCGGAATGCCGGGGAACCTGTCACCGATGATATGATGGGCCCATTTGATTTCCAACTCGGAAGCTTCTTTAAAGGTTTCCGTGACGAAGCGGTGGTATTCTTCCTTATCCAGTTCTTCATTCTCGTTCAGTGTTTCCTTAAATATTCTTGCAAACAGGTTGACGTGGATCTGTTCGTCCCTGTTGATATAATTGATCATCGTACTTGTAGAAACCATTTTATTATTTCGTGCCAGGTTGTAGAAGAACGCGAAACCGGCATAGAAGAATAGTCCTTCTAATACGACATCATAAACGATGGAACGTAAGAAGGTATCAACAGAAGGGTCCTCATCGAAAGTTTGATATCCATCCGTGATGAACTGATTCCGCTCTAAGAGAACTTCGTCATGTTTCCAGTATTCGAATATATTTTCCTGTTCCCTTTGATCGACAAGAGTGGACAGGACATAGGAATAAGATTGGTTATGAACGACTTCCTGAAAGGCCAGGACCTGCATGAGTGCAGACAGGCTGGAATCTGTAAGGTAGTCGGCTATTTTACCTGAGTAATCGGTTTGGATAGAATCAAGAAAAGCAAGGAGACCGATAATTTTCTTGAAGGAAGCCTGTTCTTGTTCCGTAAGTTCGGGCCACTGCTTTAGATCATTGCTCATATTGATTTCGTTTGGTATCCAGAAGTTCGAAAGCATGTTCTTATACATAGGGTAAGCCCAGGCGTAACGGGTATCATCCCAGTTCAATACGTTCGAGCTTCTGCCGTTAACAATACCTGTTGAAGCATTGGGAGCTTCATGATCCACCAGTTTTCTTTTGTTTATTGTGCGCATGATAGGTGTCCCTCCTTATTATGATGAACAGTATTCACAGTCGTCGTATTCGCCTTGACTGGAAGTTGATCTTGTATAATATGTCGTCTTCATCCCGCTTCGCCATGCATCCAAATGCAGGGAGAGGAGTTCTTTCGCCTGAATGGTATTTCTTACATACATATTGAAGGAAATGGCCTGATCGATGAATCGCTGGCGGATACTGTTCTGCTTGATGCTAGTATGCTGATCAATATCGTAAGCGGATTTATAATACCCGTAAGTCGTGTGATCGAGCTCTGGTGCGGTTACTGGAATCTTGTAGTCTTTCTTCTCTTCTGAGTAGAACTTTTTGAAAATCGGATCGATGCTTGCTGTGCTTCCTGCTATCAGGGAAGTGCTGGAGTTTGGAGCGACAGCGAGCAGGTACCCGTTCCGCATTCCTTGTGCCGCTACTTTATTTCTCAGCTCATTCCAGTTCCATGTGCGGTCTTGGTCAAACGATCGTTTAACAAAAAATTCCCCGGTCTGCCAGTCAGAACCTTCAAATAGAGGATAGCTTCCTTTTTCTTGAGCCAGCTCACTGCTTGCTTCTATCGCGTGATAAGCAACCGCTTCGTACACTTCCTCTGTATAGGCGAGTGCTTCTTCTGATTCCCAGGCAATCTTCTTCTTTGCAAGCAGGTGGGCCCAGCCGAAGGTTCCTAGACCTACGCCGCGATATTTATGATTGGTCAATTGCGCCTGTAGTACAGGAATCGTGTTTTGTTCAATTACGTTGTCGAGCATACGTACTTGGATTGCAATCAACCGTGGAAGCACACCGGCTGGAACCGCACGGCCCAGATTGATGCTGGAAAGGTTACACACGACGAAATCACCAGGATTATGGACGGTAATGATCTTCCCGTCTTCCACGTATTGTTCGGATTGAGTGGTAGGTCTTTGATTCTGTGCTATTTCTGTACACAGATTACTGCAATAAATCATGCCGGCATGGTTGTTTGGATTCATCCGGTTTACTTCGTCCCGATAGAACATGTATGGTGTTCCGGTCTCCAACTGTCCAACCATGATCCGTTTCATAATTTCAATGGCGGGCACAGTTTCTTTGGAAAGCTCCGGGTTCTCTACACATGCCTGGTATTTATCTCTGAAAGAGCCTTCGCCGCGTTTTTCATCGAAATAATCTTCCAGCGAAAATCCCATGACTTTGCGTACTTCGTGAGGGTCAAACAAGTACCAGTCTTCCCGATTCTCCACTGCTTCCATGAAGATGTCCGGAATGGATACGCCTGTGAACAGGTCGTGCGTCCGCTGCCGTTCATCTCCGTTGTTCAATCGGCTGTCAAGAAACGGGAAAATGTCTTTATGCCATATGTCAAGATATACAGCGACGGCACCTTGACGCTGTCCGAGCTGATCGACGCTCACGGCTGTATTGTTTAACTGCTTCATCCAAGGAAGGACGCCGGAGGAAACCCCTTTAAATCCACGGATATCACTGCCGCGGCTGCGGATTTTGCCGAGATAGACTCCGATTCCTCCTCCGTGCTTACTGAGATTGGCGATGTCTGTGTTGCTGTCGTAGATGCCCTGAAGGCTGTCATCTACCGTATCGATGAAGCAGGAGCTCAGCTGACCATAACGTTTCCCCGCATTTGCTAAAGTCGGGGTGGCTACAGTCATGTATAAATGACTCAAAGCCCAGTAGGCTTCTTTTACGAGTGCCAACCGTTTTGGTGCTTCTTCTTGTGACATTAAGACCATTGCAATGATCATAAAGCGCTCTTGAGGAAGTTCATAAACTTCTTTCTCTTTACTTCTTGCAATATATCTGTCACTCAATGTCTTCAAACCAATGTAGGTGAATTGATGGTCACGTTCAGGGGCGAGTGCTTCTTCTAATTGGTATATATCTTCCTCTGAGTAATATGTAAGCAGCTTCTCGGAATAGATGCCTTTCTTAATCAACGTGCAGATTAGACCATGAAAATCTTCATATTCCTTGTTTGTTCCGCGGTTACTGGAAGCTTCCTCATACATCTGCTCAAGCAGCATTCTGCTGGCTGCAAATGTCCAATCCGGTTCCATTTCATCGACCTCAGCCAGACACTCGAGAATAAGAGCGTGGCGCTGGTCCTGTTCCGTCATATGTTCAAAACCTAAGTTAGGAATTTTATGGATGATGCGATCCAGATCAAGCATAGGGAACTCGGTTTTCCAAGCTTCTAATCTTTCTTTCCATTGGTCTTTAATTGCTGATACGCTCATGGTTTCACTCCTTGATCTGATATCTACATATAAAATAAAAAAATCCACTCCGGGAAAGGGAGTGGATGAAACCATGAAACGATGCGAGACACAAAAAAGTCCTCGTTCCATCGCTTCATCTTCTCAATCCCCGAAGAAGTTGAAACTCTGCCGAACGAAGATAGGTCTCCTGGCTGGCATCCGATCTTACTCTGGTCCTTCCCGTGCGCGGCACAGTGGAATCTTCCATTTCGCGGATGCGTACAGTTGCGGGGGCAGCTCCGGATTGGTTACCGGATTCCCTATTAAGCCTTGTGGCATCTTCTGTTCGCAAATACTATATGTAGTTGTTCAGATTAATTTTATTAGCTTATCTTGTGTTTCTATCATAACGGACAACGAAATAACATTCAAGCCTTTTCCATTCTACAACAAATACCTCCAAGCATCAAAACCCAGACACAGCGCATTGGTGTAAGGTATAATTTTATAAGAAGAAATATATATAAGAAGCGGAAAGGCGAGTGAGGAAATGGTCAAGTTCGATTGGCATAAAGAAGCAGAAAGGCAGTGGGACGACCGTGCCGGGATGTGGAGTTCAAAAAGCAAGGAAATGTGGGACGAAGGAAGTCGAAGTACGATCCTTCCCTTCCTTGAGAATCATATCCCGAAAGGAAAAGTAGCCGACCTCGGCTGTGGAGACGGCTATGGATCTTTCCGGCTTTGGCAGGAGGGATATGAGGTCACAGGGGTTGATTTGTCGAAAGATATGATTGATAAGGCGAATGACAGAGTCAGGGAACAAGGGCTTACCTTCGTCCAGGGGGATCTAACTGCTCTACCTTTCGAAGATGATTCGTTTGATAGTGCCATGGCGGTCAATTCATTGGAATGGACGGAGATTCCTTCACAGGGGCTTAATGAGATGAAGCGGATACTGAAGCCTGGGGGAAGACTTTGTATCGCACTGCTTGGTCCGACGGCAATGCCGAGGACCAACAGCTATCGCCGCTTGTTCGGGGAACAAGTCATATGCAATACGATGATGCCGTGGGAATTGAAGAAGATGGCAGAAGAGACAGGGTGGAGATCAATAGCTGGACAAGGGGTTTACAAGCGTGGTGTCGAGGACAGTCTCTTGGCGGGGCTTGAAGAAGAATTAAAGCAGGCACTTACATTCATGTGGGTATTTATTTTCGAAAAAGAATAAAACAATCCGGAGTTGCTTCCCAATGCATCAAGGCGCATTGGAGCAAACTCCGGACTTTTTTTGTTGGATTAAGGATGCTCACCGCTTGTCGAACGCATTGGTGCTGTTTCCCACAAGAATTCAGCCACTATTGTGTCGACTTCCGCAAGCTCATGGAGGCCGGAGTGGGTTGCCTGAGGCTGGTAAATTCTTTCTTCGTAGTAACGGCCGAATGGAACGATGTCTTCCAGTCCGTGGACGCTTGAGGCGTGGACAAGACCATCCCAGTGCTCCTGCTCCGGGGCCTCCTTGTTGATGATTCCGGCCACCGCAAGGACGTCTACATTATCTGAGAAATGATCCTTATTCTTAACCATATCCTGGAGAGCATCAGAGTCTGGTCTCAAATCCACGGTTGCGGCCCCGTAATTGGATTCAAAATAGGAATCTTTCCGAATGCCTTTAAATGGACTGGCGATAGCAGCAACTTTCTTAACGGCAGGTACGCCGTCCGCAGGTTCGTTCAGTAAATAATTGATTGACGCTAACCCGCCCATGGAATGTCCGATAATATTTACTTGTTGAACATTGTAGCGGGAGTGAAGCTGGATCATCACGTTTTCGACCCATTTTGTTTGATTGGAAATACTGGCGCGATTATCTTCGAACAATATCTGCACGAACGGGTTCTTTGTCTGGGGGAAGCTTCCCTGGATGGAGAGGGTACCATCGTTCGCTACATAGACCGTCATCCTTTTTTTTCCCCAATTCATGGACTGCATCCGGTCCATCATGGTCTGGAAGCTCCTCGGCCCCCCTTTGAACCCGTGAATGAATAAGGTCGGTGTTACTTCTTCGCGCGGGTACGGTTCCGAGCTGCTCGATTTTGAATTGATCATCAGGATGAGCAGCCCTACAAATATAGAACCCAATGCAATATAAAGCCATTTCCAATTTTTCATTTGTAAAGTCATGGTTGTTCCTCCCGAATCCTGTCTTTCCTTCAGTGTAAAACAAGGAAGGCTTTGGATAAAACGATTTTATGCAAATTTGCGCATCCATGTGCAGAAACGGGTCTTCTTAGCTTGCCCTTAAAGAGCTGTGTCATGACCGGCGGCATATTTTTGTGTTTAGCTCTCGTTTATCGGGGAAAACTGGAAATGTATGAAAGACAGAGCAGCATATATGGAGAAGGGAGCTTGTTTGCATTGACACAAGATGAATTAAAGAGCCAGATTAAGCAGATTATGGAACAACATAAAATCGGTACGTTGGCTACCGTAAAGAATGACAAACCTCATACCCGTTACATGACATTCTGGAATGATGAACAATTCACATTCTATACTCCTACGAACAGCGACACACATAAAGCGGATGAAATTGAAGCGAATCCGAATGTCCATATTCTGATCGGCTATGAAGGCGAAGGATACGGGGATACGTACTTGGAAGTGGAAGGACAGGCGAAAATCCGTGAAGACCAGGAAATTAAAGAAGAGTTGTGGTCGGAGCGCATGAACCGTTGGTTTGATGGGAAGGATGATCCGAACTATATTGTCCTTGAAATTATGCCGGAAAGCATTCGTCTAATGAACGAAGGGGAAGATACGCCTGCAACGCTTGATTTGTAAAAGGATACAAAAAAGGAAACCTCGACTTGTTACAGTCCGGGGTTTCCTTTTTTATTTTTTCCGGATTTAAGAAGTTGGAAGTTCGTCGTAAAAGCGGCGTTCGATAGCGAAATAGTCCAATGTATTATTTGTAAGTTCTGCTAAGTGGTTCATCGCCTGCAGCAGAAAAGTCTTATCAAGCGTATAAATGACTTCTTCTTCGATATGGTCAAGCGTATCGCAGGCGAACTTCCACAGCATCTGGTGCTTAGATTCGTCGATGGATTCTGCCACCATCCCAAGACCTCTGATCAACTCCGTAATGATAAGGTGGTTGCTGCGCGCATAATGTCGTATAAATCCGAATCCCCTGTAAATATAGGATTCGAACGACTCAGACAGAAGCACGACTCTCGTCTGTTCCTCTTGGTCCATTAAATAAGGGGTGAAGGTGATGTAGTCCTCCACGGTAAGCATGAGATCGGCCATTTGATGGATCGTGTTGGTCGCTGTTTTGGGATCGTCATTTCCCAGTGCTTTAATCGCTACTTCCGCCAGTTTATGCATCCCCATCTGAATGTCCTGCAATTCCGTCTCCTTATGACCGATATGTACCATAGAACAATATTCTTTATAATCGTTGCCCGCTGCGCCGGGCCCCCAGTAGCTGAAGAGTGTATTCCCTTTCAATACATAGTCGCCGACTTGAGCGTGAAGATGGACGATAATGTCGTCTTTTCTCGCCTGTTCAATCATTTCCCGATAATCCACCAGCTGTATGTAGCCGGATACGGGTGATTTAATCTGACGGGCATCATCCTGGTATGCTTCCAACAAGTCTTCCGGGTTCTTTTTACGGTATGGTTCAAGGTCTCTATGCAGCGTTTGGTTAATCATTGTTTCTGACGTTTTTTTCATGGTGCTTGTAATGTTGTGGACCTGCATCCATGTCGTGGCATGGTTGATGAAATACACGAATGTGACGGCAGATATAAAGGTGAGCAGGACGGTAATAATCGGTACGGCTACGAAGAATTCACGTTGGGCATTTCCGATAAATAAGAAGGTAATCAATACATAGACGAAGTTGCCGTTGAAGATCCCGAGAGCATGTTGTGTCCGTTTATCCGAAACGAAGTTTAGAAGCATCCTTGGTGAAAACTGGCCGCTGAATGTCGTGAGGACGACAAGCAGGGAGTTCAATGTGAATGCGCTTAACGTCAGCATGCCCCCGATCAGCGTACTGACAAGCATGCGGGTAACTTCAGCGTTGATCTGAAATATGTTTTGAGTATATTGATTGACTTCTACGACGAGGTCAAGCGTCAGGGTGATCCCGACGACCACGAGGGACATAATGATATAGATGAACGGCATATACCATATAGCCATCTGCACCTCGTGCTTCCTCTGCCTCTTTGGCATCTGAAGATATTTTTTCAATGATATGGGAAGCATGTTGCTGAACATAACCAATCCTCCTAATTCCTTTTCCATTGCCGGGTTCCCTGAAATTATTCAGATAAAACGATTCGGAAAGAAATTGTAAAAAATTCTTTGTATCGGAAAGTCCGCTTCGATATAGTAAAGGAAAAAAGGTGAGGATGGGATGAAGATGAGATGGGTCAGGAAATCATTTGATGAGCTTAGCAAAGAGGAATTATACCGGATCTTAATGACACGGGTGGCTGTATTTGTCGTGGAGCAGGAATGCCCTTATCCGGAAGTCGACGGCAGAGATCAAGATTCTCTGCATCTGTGGCTGGAGGTGGATGGGGAGATAGCGGCATACTGCCGGATTATTTCTCCGGAAAATGTGGATGGCCATTACACGATTGGTCGTGTCCTGGTGACAGAGGACCATCGGGGGAAAGGCTATGCGAGGGCGATGATGACGGAAGCGGTTCGTCTGTTGGAGGAAGAATGGAAAGTTGGGAGGATCTTTCTTCATGGTCAGGAACATCTGCGCCACTTCTATGGATCCTTCGGCTTTGAGGAAATATCCGACGTGTATTTGGAGGATGGAATCCCGCATGTCGATATGATAAAGCAGACAGCAGGCGGCTGAGACGTTGGCTGCCGTTTGGATAATCTGATGCGAGGGTATCATACTCCTGTGGAAATCTTGAAATGGAGTGTGAATAGAATGAGCCCTAAAACATTTACGAAACAGTTTATAAACGGACGCTGGAAGAATGGGTCCAGCGATAAATTTGTCGAAAATATTAATCCTTACACAGAACAGTCGATCGCTTCTATCCCCTCAGCAAATGAGGAAGACTTGAACGAAGCATATGAAGCTGCCTATCAAGCTCAGAAGTACTGGATGAACACAACCCCAAGGGAAAAGCGGGGGTATTTCGACCGCCTGCTGGAGGTCGTTCAAGATAGAAAAGGTGAAATAGTCGACTGGCTCGTCAAGGAATCGGGAAGTACGATGGTTAAAGCCGAGGTGGAATTTCAAGCGACTGTAGGAATTATCAGGGAATCGGCTACGTTCCCCAACCGTATGGCTGGACAGATCCTTCCGTCTAATACTCCGGGGAAAGAGAATAGGATATACCGTTCGCCTAAAGGTGTGATCGGTGTCATTGGTCCATGGAATTTCCCGCTTCATTTAGCTGTTCGTTCGATTGCGCCGGCACTTGCTACGGGAAACACAGTCGTCGTTAAACCGGCCTCTGACGCGCCGGCGACATCGGGGCTCTTGATTGCCGACCTCTTTGAAGAAGCGGGATTCCCTGAAGGAGTGATCAATGTCGTAGTAGGGCGCGGATCGGAAATCGGGGATGCGTTTGTAACACACCCTTATGCAAAATTAATTTCCTTTACTGGTTCGACAGAGGTAGGGAGCCACATAGGTGAATTGGCTGGAAAGCATATTAAAGATACGGCGTTGGAACTCGGTGGTAACAATGCAATGATCATATTAGAGGATGCGGATATCGATCGTGCGGTTCAGGCGGCGACATTCGGGAAGTTCCTGCATCAGGGTCAGATCTGTATGTCGTTAAACCGGATCATTGTTCATGAACGTGTCCATGATGAATTCGTTGAAAAGTTTAAGCAAAAGGTGGAAAGCCTGAAGGTAGGCGACCCGGGAGAAAAAGATACAGTGGTCGGTCCCTTAATTAACAGAGATGCGGTAGAACGCATTCAGAAAGATATGAACGCGAGTGTGGAGCAAGGAGCGGAAATCCTTACAGGCGGAAAAGCGGAAGGGAATGTTTTTCACCCAACTATCCTTACTGGAGTGACCAATGATATGCCGATTGCTCAAAATGAGGTGTTTGGAGCAGTGGGAGCAGTAATTAAGGCGTCTTCCGAAGAAGAAGCGATTGAAATAGCCAACGGTTCTCCCTATGGTCTCAGCGGCTCCGTCTTTACGACAGATATCCACAGAGGAGTGGAGGTTGCCAAGCAAATTGAAACCGGTATGATTCACATTAATGATCAATCAGTGAACGATGAAGCTCATGTCGCCTTTGGCGGAGAAAAAGAATCCGGGCTCGGCCGTTTTAATGGCGAGTGGGCATTGGATAAATTTACGACTGTCAAATGGATTGGTGTTATGAATGGATACCGTGAGTACCCATTTTAATAAGGAGACCCTGCGTCCGACAAAGACGCAGGGTTTTTTTAGGCATGGAGAACACCGGACAGTCTGCTTTTCGGGGTATGGTAACCGATCGGAATCTGGATGAGTGTCGTCTGGTTCCGGATGTCTAATTGATAAATCGAGTCGGGAATGGGAACGTGAAATCCAAGCAGGGGGTGTCCGTTCATTCCTAAAGCGCTCGCTGCCAGTAATATTCGCTGCATCACCCTTCCGGCATGAATCAACTGCATCCGATAACCGCCTGCGTCTACATTCCTTGCTCCTGCCACATGAATGCATAAAGGCGTATGGTGAAGCGGGACGTTATGCATGGTCATCCCGGACTGCAGCATCTGGCGGAAATCGCCTTTTTCTATGGTTAGAAGAGAGTGGGAGGCAGGGTCGTATTCGTATGCTCCTGCATCTATTCTGTCAGTACCATTTATACATAAATAGATGGAAATGGATGATACATCCGGAAGAGTGGACTGTTTCAAAAGGGCCGCTATTTTCCCGGCATCCATAGATCTATCTATAAAATCCCCTTCGGGCGAGCAGCGGTTCATACATGCATCTCTGAAGGAAGAGGTGGTGGCGCGCGACTCAGAGAGTGGATAAATGTCTTTACCGTATTTTTCTTGCTGCGGTACGGATGCATTGGTACGGAAGAGGGAAGAGGAAGATAGAATGGCTGCTTCATGGAGCTGGAGGACATCCTGGTGTGGTTTTATATGTTTCGACCGTTGGTAACAGGTCGTCTGCACCGCTGGGATTTCCTCGATTAGAGATGACCCTGTAATCTCTTCCTTCCCAGTTGCAGCAGGTATCTCTTGTTCCGATAACGCCAGGATGCCCAGCGTCGTTTCTTCCAGACGATTGAGGCCGAGCAGGTGATCAGCTGCCTTATGAAGGAACGAAAGATGGACACGTGAATGCAAGCCGAATTGACGTGCTGTTTCCTCTGTCTGGCTGATTACTGCCCCCGCATCCAGGCCTTGCAGCCGGAATGAGAAGTTATGGTATTTAAAGAAATTCTTCCAATATATCGTTGTGATGAAACATACGGCTTTGCATGAAGAAACATCCAGACGAAGTCCAAGGGTTTTCGTTATATAGTCATCGAAGTTTCCTTCTCTTATTAATACGAGACGATGATGGGCGGCATCATAATGGTAGACGCCTTGTGCAAAAGGCGTCTCTTTCACATAAAGATACAGCTCGCTCGGATACAGTCCTCCTCCTGAAGGTGCGAAGCGGCGAAGCGAAGGGAAGGATGTAGATGTCTTCTCCTCCGAGTCTGCCGGCGTCGCCGTGTGGGCAAACTGGGTGAGTCCATATGCGAACCAAAGAAAATGACCGATCCATTCCGCCCCTTCTAATTTCCTTCTGCCTAGAGGGCTTGGGTTCAAAGGGATATGGTGATCCAGTAAGAAGGATGGCAGTTCTTTATACAGTTTGTAGGGAAGGGGGGCATCTTCCCAATCTACCTCCCAGTCGGAAGGGATGACCGCCTGGCTTTGAAAATGGAGACGGTACAGAAAGGACTCGGGGTGCATAGAAGCTCCTCCTGTCGATTGCTAAGGAAATGGATGTGGATGAGGATTCAGTTCCTCCAATCTTAATTTTCTTTCTTTGTATCCCAAGGCTTTCGGTACTTCTAATACTCGTTTCAAACCAGTGATTCTTCTGAGGTGATGGCCGAATGTCATTGGGAGTGCCCCTGGTATGATTACTTTTACACAATGAAGCCCGTTTTTTCGTATTTCTTCCGTTGTTTGATCCACAACGATGACATCTAAATCGTTAAGGTGCAGACGTTGCAGGACATCCATCAGGTCCTCTTTCAAGTCCTCCCGGCGGGGCGGAGGGGAATAACATTCACTGAATGTATGCCCTGGCAATTTTTGCTGAAGCAGAAAATCCAGCCGTTTTTCTGCTTCTTTCAACCCATAAAGCATGCCGTGGTCATCCATACTTCTAACCAATGCATCATCATGGAGCATCGGCATATAGGATGCTTTATTCCGGCGGAATATTTTGTTCAACGGTTCGATCATTCCTGCACTTTCAAACAATGCCCCTTTAATGGCTTTGATCGGATCGAGGTGTGCACCGCCGGCACATAGGAGATTCAGTCGCTCCTCCTTTTGATTTCGATTCTTAATGATTGTAAATACACTCGGAATTCCATGCTCCATCGTTGCGTCATAGAGGTGGAGATCATAACCCGAAATCTCTTCTAATCGCAGCAGCATCCATTGTAATTCCTGATCAGGTATAGTGGAGGGATCTATCCTCTTAAGTGGAAGCCTGGCATACCAGGAGAGGAGGAAAGAATCTCTCTCCAGTACTTCCATGATTCCGTAAAAAATCGCTTCCTCTCTGCTTCCCCCTATCGCACAGCCGTTGGATGTTTCAAAGACAAATCCATCTCCGCACCCGGTGCTGTAATAGGCGAGCCTTTCCGGAACCAATACGGGCTCCTTGCGAAGGAAGGAATACCCCCATACCCAGTTCGTTTTCCGTTCAGGATCGAAAGGAGTGAACGGGTGGTTTTCTGTTTCATAATCTTCTGCGGCGTGCACCCCTAATGAAAATGGATGGACTGCGGAAGGAAGGTTCTGAAAGCAATCGTAAACCGTCGTTCTTTTTCCTTTTGGATCTGTTCCGCAGAATCGTTCCAGTCCCTCAAGAATCGCTGTATTCTCACTCATTTGAAAGGAATTGGTTCTTCCTGCCGACCCTTCATCTGCGTGTGGAAGAGGCAGGTTGACGATGACATCGGAAAACGGTGTGTCAAGCTCTATCATTCTACTGTTAAGTAAGCCGGTCTGAGTATCCAGGTAATCATTTGAAAGGGATCGGCTGAGTTCTTCCATCGTCTTCGTCCGAAAGGTGGTGCTCGATATTTTTCTGTTTGATTGTATATCGATTTTTGCAGTCTCCCTGTCGTCAACCGGAACCGTGCCGCAGACGAAGCAATTCGAATCCGGAAGAACATAATGCAAAGAACGCTTCATTGTTTGGGTGGAAAACAAGGCAATATGGTCTGTGGTGCGTAACGGTCTGTCTTCCGCCCATGCTCTAACCTCTTCTATCAGCATAATGGCCATGCTCCTGATACGGAACGGATCCGGGCATTCTTCGGTAGTTCTTCCCGTTTCAACAAGAAAATGCTGTATAGAAGAGAGGTCTCTTCGTTGATTAGAAGCCATACGCCGGCGGTAATCGGCACATTGGGAGCATCCTTTTCTCTCCGGCTGAACGAATGGACCGATTATACCTTCTCCGAAGGAAAAAAAGGAACGCACCCATGGAATGTGGTTTTCTCTTGCGGCTTTTTCTGCCTGAAGATGCAGTCTTGGATTCCAGTGGTCATCCGCAAGAATCAATAAGTCTGTTTCCTGTGTCCAATTCTCCTGCCAGGAAGACATATACAGAAGATCATTCGGAAGGTTCCATTCTTCCTGAATACACGCCGCCAACCTTCCATTTCCAATAAGGGTAACCGATGGAGTCATGTCTTCTCCTCCTTCTCTACAACGCCGCAGACGGCTACGACTCCGTCTTCGGTAAACGGAGAAGCATGGACTTCTACGAATTCCAGTTTTTTTCCGTTCTTCTCCAACCTTTGGTTTACTTGATCAAATAAAACTTTCTCTTCATGGATAGACGGAATATTTACGGAAATAGTTGATGCAGCGGTTATTTGTTCGTAAGTACCTTTAGGGGGACGTATGTCTTCGCACAAGGCGAGTTTGCCCGCTTCCCGTATGGCCAGTGTCAGATTTGCGCCGCTGCAACCATGCCAGGCACCTCCTTTGGATTTCTGCCAAATGACAGGAAAACCGGCTTCGCTTTCACTCAATATCCATTCCATTTCCGGACGGACCATTTGTAAAGCTCTCAAGTAGTAACGACATTCCGGATCGCTTACATCGTCGAAAACCAAGTATTCTCCTCGTTTACGGAACGTCTGCTTCTGAAGCCAGTAATGCACAGCGCGCAGGGATGCTTCGTGTATCGATCCGCCCGCTCCGATCGACATCTGCTCTCCATGAGACTGCATGGAGTGGAGATACCGTTCAATTCCTGCAAGCCCCGCCTCACACCTTGCCTCTTCATGGGTTAAGGCTGCGACATTCACCGCTGGAAGAAGGGCGGGGAAATCGCTGCCGGCACTTTTCACCTGAATGGTACAGCGCGATAAAGGAAGCTGCTCTGCGTCCCCTTCCTCCCAATAATGAAAGATCCCAAGAGGGGATTCCGCTAAGGATTGGAAATAAAGAAGCAGATCTTTCGTTTCTGTCCTGGTGGTCGGCGTTTTCCTCATGATTTTCGAGTGCATCATACGGGGGAGCGGCTTACAGGAGTGCCAGTCACCTTCCAGCGTTTCTTTATCAAGGATATAGAAATAGTTCGAATGATAAGGCTCGTTAATGCCTGCTTCATGCTTGAACCATTCAAAGACCAGGGAATGGGCAAGGAGTCCATCCGTCACACCAGAGAACGGTGGGGCATTGTCGCTGACCCAATCCGCCGGGAGGTGTTTCCAAATCGATGTCCATCCTCCGTCTTCAGAGTGGATGACGGGTCCGGCCATCGCTTTCCTTCCTAAATCAATCAAGGCAAAGAATGGAGTTTCATGTTCACAACAGAACTTATAGATGGATTCGCATTTTTCGCGCTCTTGGGCAGCACCGGCAAACAAAACGGCATCAACGTCATGGATGAACTTTTTCCAGCTGCCCGTTTGAGAGAAGGAAATCTGCAGGTTTATGTCCGGATCGTTAGCTGCTTCCCTGGTTTCGAGCTCATTCATTTTCGAGAACTCCTTCTGATTCTTTTCGGTCATATGGACATGGATGGACGTCAAACCGGATTGCAGCAGGGCGGTAGTAAGGGTAGTGGCTTTGCGCCCCTCTGCAAGGATAAGTACGCGCTTCCTTCGCCATTGTTCCATGTGCCATCCCGGGGAATCTGCACGAGTCTCCAAATACTCCAGCTGTGAGCCGAATTTTTTTGCTGCGTGAACAGGCAGATGGTGAGATTTGTCCGATGCCGTGTCCCGTAGAAACCCATTGTGGAAAAGGGTGGAGGTGATGTCGTGGATTCGCTGTGCATACGCCTCAGGAAGGCCTTCCATCAGGCTCTTCAGGGTGTGTTCCCCCGTGTACATGGGAACCAGTTTATCGATCCAGGTCGTGATGCTTCCCCCTTCCATACGAAATGATCCATTATTGTTACGGAAATACATAATGTCTTCGGATTCCGGCATATAAAAGGTCCCTTTTTTCAGTTTCGGCCGCATCGACGGTGCTAATTGAGTCATTCTCCTCCTCCTCGTCCGTAAACCATACTCCATTTTGATTCTATGTAGAGCTGTTTGTCTCTTATGAATAGAAAAAACCCCTGCATCGAACACAGCAGGGGTCGATCAATCTCATCTCCTTAACGGCCGCATCTTGCGCATCCGCCACAACGGGCGCATCCACCGCACCCGCCGCATCTTGCACAACCGGCACAACCTCCGCATCCGCCACAACCACCACAACCAGCACATCGGAAGCAGTTAAAGCATCCGAAACAACCGAATACACACAAGCGGGCGTCGTTGCCGTACACATTTGCCTGATCGTTTGGTGTTAATGGTTGAGCACGGTATTCCCCGACGTTCAAGTTCTGCAGGTCATTCTTGAAATGATTCATGTCCGTCCCCTCCTTCAAGGATTGTTCCAGCGAAAGAATCATCGCTTCCTCCACAAGTTATGAAAAAGGGTTGGGCAACGTTCCTCAAAGGATTTCAAACATGTTTTGTCGAATAATTGGTTAACGTAAGAAAGATAAGGGAATGGTTGAGCATAAGTAGAAATTGGAGGGTGGGCAAGATGGAAGGTGTGACGGAAAGTGAAAAAGTGGGTTGCAGGACGGAATATGCGACACTTAAGAAAGTACTTGTTTGCAAACCGGCTTATATGAAAATTGGAGAGGTCATTAACGAAACGCAGAAGCACTATGGTGACGTTGGTATCGATACCAGCATTGCTTTAAAGCAGCATGAAGCGTTTGTCCGTGTTCTGCAGGACTTCGGTGTAGAAGTGTTGGAAATGCCAGCAGAACACCGGCTGAATGAGCAGGTGTTTACAAGAGATATTGCCTTTACCATTCACGACAGGCTTTTCATCGCCTCCATGAAACAGGCCGTAAGAAGAGGCGAAACCGAAGCGTTATCGAAGTGGCTGACACAAGAAGGTATCCCTGCAGAAAGGCCGTTGTCGTCCTCTATTGAAGGCGGAGACGTCATCATCGACGAGGATACGATCTGGGTGGGGATAAGCGGGAGGACGAGCGAAGAAGGGGCAAGTGAACTGGCCGCCCGCCTTCCGGATTATCGCATGGAGCCGCTCTGCCTGCAGGAAGACATCCTTCATCTGGACTGTGTTTTTAATATCATAAGCCCTGAGACAGCGATCATTTATCCTCCCGCATTCACGAAAGAAGGACTGGAGAAGATCAAGTCACGCTTTCGACTGATACCTGTTACAAAGAAAGAGCAGTTCTATATGGGACCGAATGTGCTTTCCATCGGAGAAGGACGAGTAATCAGTCTTCCTCAAAACGATCGGTTGAACGGGGTCCTGCAGTCGGAAGGCTTTGAAGTCGTCCCGGTCGATTTTTCAGAGATCATTAAATCCGGCGGGTCTTTCCGATGCTGCTCGATGCCGCTGCAGCGACAATAAAAAGACGAGCGCTCCATATAAGCGCTCGTCTTTTTTTATGCTTCCGTGGAGGAAAGAAATTCCTCGAATCGGCGGACAGATTCCTGAAGCTTCTCTTCGGAATTGTTGAGTCCGATCCGTACGTATCCTTCCCCGTGAGTACCGAATCCGACCCCGGGAGCTACGAACAACCCGACTTTTTGTAAAAGGGCATCTGCAAAAGATTGGGAGTCGTATCCAGCCGGGACTTTGAGCCATACGAAGAAAGACCCTTTGCACGGCATGACGTTGTATCCAGCTTCTTTTAAACCGGTAACGAGCAGGTCACGTCGCTCTTCATACGTATCTCTCAGTTCATGGACGCACGCCTGGGAGCTGAGTAGAGCGGTGGCGGATGCTTCCTGTAAGGCACCGAATAAGCTGCAGAAGTAGTGATCCTGAATCAGCTCAAGCGCTTCGATGACACTTGGATTGCCTACAGCGAACCCGACACGCCACCCGGCCATGTTATAGGTTTTGGACATGGTATATACTTCGACTCCGACGTTCTTGGCACCATCGACTTCCATGAAGCTGAGAGGTTTCTTTCCGTCGAATCCAATCGCCCCGTAGGCGAAGTCGTGGATGACACAGACATCGTTTTTCTCAGCTTCCGCAATGGTCCGTTCGAAAAATTCACGATCGGCAATCGCACCGGTCGGGTTATTAGGGTAATTGAGGAACATCATTTTCGCTTTTTGGAAGCTCTCTTCATCGATCTGGTCGTAATCCGGCAGAAAATCGTTCTCTTCCAGAAGGGGCATGGACTTCATTTCCGCGCCGACCATTTCAATTCCTGACCAATAATCAGGGTACCCGGGATCTGGAACCAGCGCGATATCACCCGGATCAAGTAAACATTGGCATAATTCCACCAGGCCGGTTTTACTGGCAGGGAGGAGGGCTACCTCTGTCTTTGGATCGATATCGACCCCGTACTCCCGCTGATAGTACTCGGAGACGGCGTTTTTCAGGAAATCGAAACCGTGGAAGGGTGGATATTTGTGATATTCCGGATTTTCAGAAGCTTGCTGGAGCGATTCTACGATATGATTCGGGGTCGGCTGGTCTGGGTTTCCCTGTCCCAAGTTAAGGACCTCCATGGTCGCTTCTTTCTCAAATGCGGCCAGTTTATCGATCAGTGTAGCGAAGAATTGGTCAGGAAGACGCTTTAATGCTTTGGATTGCGGGAATTGTTTCATAGGTATCACCTCGGTTAGTTGTTGGAAAAGTCGAACAAAAAAACATTAAAGATAGTGTAACATGATGATGACGCGTGTGGGAACAATAGGTGCAAAGAATAGGAAAGCAGATAAGGATGAGGTGAAAGCAGATGAAGTTACTGATCATCGGAGGAGATGCTGCGGGGATGAGTGCAGCGATGCAGATAGTACGCAATAGTGAAGGTCATGAAATCATCGTGTTTGAGAGAGGAGAAATAACGTCCTACGGTCAGTGCGGCCTGCCTTATGTACTGAGTGGAGACGTGGACGATGCGGAAGACTTAATCGCACGTGACCCGGAGACGTTTCGGTCTAAATACGGAATCGACGTGCGGACGAACCACTTGGTCGAGAAGGTGGATTGTGATCGAAAGGTCGTCCATGGAACCGACGACAGAACCGGGGAAGCCTTTGAAGAAAAGTACGACAGGCTATTGATTGCTTCCGGTGCTTCTCCTGTTCTGCCGCCATGGGAGGGAAAGGATCTTCCCGGCATTTACACCTTGAAGACGATCCCGGATGTGGAGGCCATTAGGAAAGACATGACTCCCGATACGAAACGAGTGACAATCATTGGGGGCGGTTATATCGGACTTGAGTTGGCGGAAAGTTTCGTAACGATCGGTAAGGAAGTCCGTCTAATTCAGCGGGGGTCCCAGCTCGGTGAAATGTTTGATGAGGAAATGGCCTCCTCCATCCATGAGGAAGCGGAAAAGCACGGAGTGGATCTGCATCTTAATGAGTCGGTAGAAGCCTTCCGCGGGGAAGGGCGGGTTCGTACCGTTTGTACAGATCAAGGGGAGTATGACACGGACCTTGTCATCGTAGCAGTCGGTGTGACGCCTAATACTTCTTTTCTTGAGGGGACAGGCATCTTTAAGGGTCTGAAGGATGCTGTTTCGGTCAATGCCTTTATGGAGACAAGTATTCTCGACATCTATGCTGCTGGTGACTGCGCTATGCAGTACCATCGGGTCAAACAGAAGCTTGATTATATACCGCTTGGTACGCATGCGAACAAACAGGGGCAGATTGCCGGGTTGAATATGGTTGACCAGCACAAGTCGTTTCACGGAATTGTCGGGACCTCTATTCTGAAATTCTTCCACTTGTCCCTTGGACGAACAGGTTTAAGTGCTAAAGAAGCAGAGAGGGAGAAGATTCCTCATTTATCGGTCACCATCGATTCCACCCATGCAGCCGGCTATTATTCCAAGGATGATCCGATGACGGTAAAGCTCGTCTATCACCAGTCTTCCCGGCGTCTGCTCGGCGGGCAGATCATCGGAGGAAGGGGTGTGGATAAAAGGGTGGATGTCCTTGCAACCGCTCTCTATCATGACATGACAGTGGATGATCTTCAGGACCTGGATTTATCGTATGCTCCTCCGTTCAACAGCGTATGGGATCCGATACAACAGGCTTCCCGTCGAGCTGAATAAGCGTTTCTTACTAGAGGTTCCACCATTTATGGTAGGATAAAAGCAGTAAGGAACGTACAGGAGGATTCAAGCTGTGAATATAGATCTATATGAAAAGGCGGAATCGTTCATCCGCCAATACTACCATGAACAAGGGGCGACCGGTTCGGAGGAGAGGCTTGAGCAGATAAAACAGGAGATCAGCCTGACAGGGACCTATACCCACACTTTTGAAGAGCTGGAGTACGGTGCGAAAGCCGCTTGGAGAAACAGCAACCGGTGTATCGGCCGGTTATTCTGGAACAGTTTGAAGGTGTTTGACCGTCGTCACCTGAATACAGAAGAGGATATCTTCCATGCTCTTATTGATCATCTGGATTATGCTACGAATAACGGAAGAATCCGCTCCACCATCACTATATTTCGACCGGAACAAGAAGAGGGAGCCGTACGAATATGGAATCACCAGCTGATCCGATACGCCGGTTATGAAGAGGAAAGCGGTATTGTCGGGGATCCTGCTTCCATCGATATAACGAAAGAGTGTATGGCGCGGGGCTGGTCCGGTTCAGGGGGGGCGTTCGATGTCCTGCCTCTTCTCGTTCAAATCGGTGATCAGGAACCTGAGATGTTTGATATTCCACAGGAAAGCATATTGGAAGTTTCTCTTCGTCACCCGGAGTTGGAGTGGTTCGAAGACCTTGGTCTTCGTTGGCATGCTGTGCCTGTGATTTCCGATATGCGCTTGGAAATAGGCGGCATCCATTATACAGCGGCGCCGTTTAACGGATGGTACATGGAAACAGAAATTGGTGCCAGAAACTTGGCAGACGAATTCCGCTATAATCTGCTTCCTGTTGTTGCAGAAGCGATGGGGCTCGATACGAAAAGGAATAGAACGCTATGGAAGGATCGGGCCTTGATTGAGCTTAATCAGGCAGTCCTCCATTCTTACAAAGAAGATAAGGTAAGCGTGGTTGATCACCATACGGCAGCTCAACAATTCCAGCTCTTTGAGAACAAAGAGCACCAATGCGGCCGTGAAGTCACCGGCGATTGGTCTTGGCTGATTCCGCCGGTTTCTCCTGCTTCGACGCACATTTTTCATTCCAGTTATGAGAACCGGATCGAAACACCGAACTATTTTTATCAGGAACCTGCTTATAAGAAGAACCTTGCACCGGAGTAATCGATGCAAGGTTCTTTTTTATTCATATAAATCCGGGCGTCGGTCCTGGAAAATAGGAATTTGTTTTCGGATATCCTCTACAGCTTCCCAATTTACTTCTGCGTATAGGATTTCTTCTTCGGACCCAGCTTCGGCAAGTACTTTCCCCCATGGGTCGATGATGACGGAATGGCCGCCGAATGTGTTGGCTTCATCAGAGCCGACACGGTTGCAGGCCATCACGAAGCACTGGTTTTCAATCGCTCTGCTGATCAGAAGATTTCGCCAATGATCCACGCGCGGCTTCGGCCATTCGGCAGTGACGAACAGTGCTTTGGCTCCATGAATCATATGGGAACGCAGCCATTCCGGAAAGCGGATATCGTAACAGATAACGGCGGCCAGCGGAGCGCCCTCCAAATGGAACAAGCCTTTCTCGTTCCCTGATTCCAGGAACTTTTCTTCGTCCATCAGTCGGAACAGGTGGGCTTTTCGATAGGACAGGATCCGCTCACCCGAGGGGTCATACGCGACAAATGTGTTGTAAAAGACGTCATCTTCCCGTTCGGCAACCGATCCCATAATGGTCACTTCATAATCACATGCCATTTCTTTCATTAACAGATGTGTTGGTCCACTCATCGTTTCTGCAAGTTCATCGAAACGGGATAGATCGTAACCCGTCGTCCATAGTTCAGGTAACACAATTACAGAGCTCCCGTTTTCAGCTGCCTCTTTGATTTTTTCAGCTGCCGCTTTCCGGTTTGCCTCCGGGTCGCCAAGTACAATGTTCATTTGAATAATAGCTATTTTCTTCATCATTAGGATCACCTCATTTCCAAAAGTGTACCAAAGAAAGCGGGGGATTGCCTGTATTTTCTGAATATATCTCGTTTTGCTCCTTTACATGAACCGTTTTCAAACATGGTACAATAAGTGAAAAAAGTACAGAGAGGAAGGCGAGCGATGTTTGAACTGTTCCTTCCCATGTTGGAGCGACTCGGTATCATCGTGACCGTCGCTTTCATCATAACGAGGTTCCGTTTTTTTCGGGAACTGATCGATAAAAAGACCTTGGATTCCGGACAGCAGTTCATGGCTGTCGTCTTTTTCGGGGTGTTCGGTATCATCGGCACCTATACAGGGATTACCTACAATACGGATTCATTGGATTTCGGGAGGTGGGCCTTTAATTTAGGAGAATCGGAAGCGCTTGCTAATTCCAGAGTCATCGGAATTGTGGCTGCCGGATTATTCGGAGGGTACCGGATTGGAATCGGAGCAGGCGTAATCGCCGGGCTGCACCGGTTTTCTCTTGGTGGTTTCACCGGTCTTGCCTGCGGAATCTCTGCTGTCGTGGCCGGGCTCCTTGCCGGCTTGTTCCATAAGAAAGACAGACCATTAAAGCTGACAACGGCCCTGCTCGTCGGTGCATTGGCGGAGACGGTGCAGATGGGCATCATTCTCCTTACTGCGTCCCCTTTTTCAAGAGCGTGGGGGCTTGTTCAGGAAATCGGCTTACCCATGATTGCCGCGAACGGTGTCGGGGCTGCATTGTTCCTGTTAATCATACGGAATGTGCTTCATGAAGAAGAGAAAGTAGGAGCTCTTCAAGCTCAGAAAGCATTAAAGCTGGCGGAGTCCACCGTTTCTCATTTAAGAAAAGGATTGTCTGCCCAGTCGGCAGGACAGGCCTGCCGTATCATTTATGAAGAAGTGGATGTCAGCGCAATTTCCATGACGGATAAGAATGATATCCTTGCCCATGTAGGTCTTGCTGATGATCATCATAAGTCCGGAGTTCCGATTCAGACAGATGCGACGAAGCAGGTCATCAGAGACGGAAAGATGGCGATAGCAGGTCACGAAGAGATTCATTGTCAAACGGCAGGATGCCCATTAGGAGCGGCAGTCATCGCTCCGCTGATGAAGCGGCAGGAAGTAGTGGGCACGTTGAAATTCTATGTGCGTTCAGAAAAGGATATATCCAATGTACTGATTGAGTTGATTCAAGGGTTGAGTGCGCTCCTCAGCCAACAACTGGAACTTGCCGATGCGGAAAGAGCGCAGGAACTTGCTAGAGAAGCGGAAGTGAAAGCTCTCCAGGCGCAGGTGAATCCGCATTTTCTGTTCAATTCCTTAAACGTAATCGTATCCTTGACGAGAACAGAGCCGGATCGTGCCCGCTCCTTGTTAATAGCGCTCTCTAAGTTCTTCCGCCAGAACCTCAATGCGACACGGAAAACCTGGATTACCTTAGAAGAAGAATTGAAGCATGTGAAGGCATACCTGTTGATCGAAGAGACACGATTTGTGGATCGTCTCCACGTCTATTACGACGTAGATGAAGCTGCTTTGACAGCAAGGATAGCCCCATTGACGCTTCAACCCTTAGTGGAGAACTGTATGAAGCATGGAATTAAAGATCAGGATGGAGAAGCGGTTATCCGAATTTCTGTCAAAGCAGAGGAGGACGGCGTCCGTGTCTCCATAGAAGATAATGGCACAGGGATCGATCCCGAACGCTTGGAAACGCTCGGAACAGATTACGTCGATTCACATAATGGTACCGGCTTTGGTATTTATAACGTGAACAGACGGTTGGAGCACATGCATGGAAAAGGATCCACACTTTCGATTAAAAGTGAGCATGGAGCGGGTACGGAAATTACGTTTTTATTGCCCGTGGAAAGGCAGGAGATTACACGATGATGGAGAAAATACGTGTAGTGATCGTTGATGATGAACGTTTCAGCAGAGAAGAATTGAACTTTCTTCTGAATCAATACCCAGAGCTCGAAGTGGTAGGAGAAGCAGGGTCCGGAGAAGAAGCGGTGATGAAGACGCTCCAGCTTCAACCGGACGTATTATTCCTGGACGTGGAGATGCCGAAGATGGACGGCATGGAAGTAGCGAAAGCTGTTCAGGAATTAAAGAAACAGCCCATTATTGTGTTTGCAACGGCATATCCCGATTTTGCTGTCGAAGCGTTCCGTCACCAGGCGGTGGACTATCTATTGAAGCCGTTTGAGGAAGAGCGCCTGAACGAGACGGTGGAACGGGTGATCCGGCTGATGCAGCCGGAAATGGAAACTTTGTCTCAAACCGGCCCGTCAAGGCTTGCTGTCGAGGGGGAGGAGCGTATTGATTATATCGACCCCGGAGATATCATGTATGTGTACCGCGATGGGCGGGTGACCAAGATTGCAGGAAGAAACGGCACCTACGAGACGAAGGCTCCTTTGAAGGAAATCGAAGAGCGGCTGCGGTCTTATTCCTTTTATCGGATTCACAAAAGCTATCTTGTTAACTTGGACTATATCGATCGGTTGACTCCATGGTTCAACGGAGCGTATCAGCTCGAACTGAAAGGAACAGAGGAGCGTCTGTCTGTCAGCAGAAACTATGTGAAAGGCTTGCGTAAACAATTAGAGCTATAGGAGTACCCGTGCTGTTTTTCAGTACGGGTATTTGACGTGTTGGGCCGCCTATTCGACATCTTAAGCTGGAAACGACTCATGAAAGCGTTATCCTGGTACATTATTTGTAAGCGATTACAATGATGGGGAGGAAAATCCATGATTACGTTTCTGGTCAGTATTGCTATTTTAATTGTCGGTTACTTCACATATGGTAAGTACGTAGAGAAAGTTTTCGGTGTCAATGAAAAACGTCAGACGCCTGCTTATTCCCACGGCGACGGGGTCGATTATCTGCCGATGGGAGAGAAGAGAAATTCCTTGATTCAATTACTGAATATCGCCGGTGTCGGTCCCATCTTCGGTCCGATCCTTGGTGCTTTATACGGTCCTGTTGCGTTTCTATGGATTGTGTTCGGCTGTATCTTTGCCGGTGCCGTCCATGATTATTTGACAGGTATGATTTCGATCCGTAACCGTGGTGCGCACCTTCCTGAGCTTGCCGGTAAATTCCTTGGTAAAGTGATGAAGCATGTGGTGAATGCCTTTGCTATTCTTTTGCTGGTCCTTGTGGGAACGGTCTTCGTCACCGCCCCTGCAGATCTTCTGCACAATATGACGAGCAGCTGGTTGTCTCTACCTGTAATTCTAGCAGCTATTTTCGTTTACTATCTGTTGGCGACGATGCTTCCGATCGATAAAATCATCGGGCGGTTCTATCCGATCTTCGGCGCCCTTCTAGTTGTCAGTGCTCTTGGTGTCGGCATCTCGTTGATTGTGACAGGAGCACCAATTCCTGAGCTCAGCCTTACGAATATGCACCCGGATAATGCGCCGATCTTCCCGCTGTTGTTTCTTACTATTTCCTGCGGAGCTCTTTCCGGCTTCCATGCTACTCAGACGCCGATCATTTCCCGTACGACTCAGCAGGAGAAGCAAGGGCGCCGCATCTTCTATGGCATGATGATTGCAGAAGGAATTATCGCCATGATCTGGGCCGCTGCAGCCATGAGCTTGTTCAACGGCTCTGCCGGTCTGAATGAAGTGCTTGCTTCCGGTGGACCTGCTGCGGTGGTAAGCGAAGTGTCGATCGCTATGCTTGGAGCAGTCGGCGGAACGCTTGCCGTCCTTGGTGTCATCATTCTCCCGATCACTTCCGGAGATACTGCTTTCCGAAGTGCCCGAATGATCATTGCTGATTACCTGAATATTTCCCAGAAGAAGATTATGAGCCGGTTGTGGATCGCCCTGCCGCTGTTCGTTATCTCCTTCGTATTGACCCGCGTCGATTTCACTCTGCTTTGGAGATACTTCTCCTGGGCTAACCAATCGACGGCCGTCATTGCCTTATGGGTTGGAGCAATGTATTTATTCCTTGCCAGGAAGAACTATTTCATTGCAGCTATCCCGGCAACATTTATGACAATGGCTACCTTTACGTACATTCTTAATGCACCGATCGGCTTCGGGCTTTCTATCAATATTTCCTATATCCTGTCCGCCGTCATTACGGTAGCGATTGTAGCGGCATTCTTTATCGCCGCAAGGAAAGGATTGAATCGTAATATTCCGCTGGAGGAAGAACTGAAACCGACTGCATAAAGATAAACACCTGCTGGATCATTCCGGCAGGTGTTTTTTCGCAGGTGGAAAATGGGTATGCTCTTATAAAAGGAGTGATAACAATGGACAGAACAATACATGAATCCAAAGGAGAATTTTATATCGGTGGTGTGGACAGCCCTGATGCCCAGTTGTTTTTTGAAGAGGATGACAATGTGATCACCATCACAAGTACAGAAGTGACACCAGCCCAGCGAGAGCAGGGACTCGGAAAAGATCTGGTTGATCATGTCGTCAACTATGCAAGAAAAGAGAAGAAGAAGGTAGATCCTGTTTGCTCGTTTGCATACGATGTGATAAAAAGTACACCAGAGTATCATGTAGTTTGGAAAGAGTGAAGGAGGAAGCAATACATGGAAGTCCGTGAGCCTTTGGAGCGCGACTTGATGCATTTTACAAGATACAGCATCGATTTTCTTCATGTGATGAAAGAGAGGGAGATAACCAAGGAAGCGAGAGCGGAGCAGCTTAGAGAAAGGAAATTCTGGGCTGCCGACGTTTTCCTCTCTGAAGATCCGAAACAGAAACTGTACGTCGCTGAAGTTCAGGGACGGATGACAGGGTATGCCCTTGGAAGAATGGATGACAATAATCAAGGTACAATTCAAGAAATATATGTGGACGAATTTTATCGGCGGGAAGGGATCGGTTCCCACCTCTGCCGGGCAGTATTGGCTTGGATGGACGAGCAAGATGTCAGCGATGTGCGGGTGTCGCCACCATTCGATCTGCAACGCAGCCTGGACGGGTTTCTAAGAGCCGTCGGTTTTTGCCCGGTGCAGACAACTTATTCGTTCCAGAAAAATTCACGTTAGAATGCGTTTCTTCTCCTCTGTGAAAAGGAAAGAAGAGAGCAGAGGCAAGCGGAGGAGGAATACAGGTATGGATAAAGCGATGATTATAGTGAACCCTTCATCTGGGAAAGAAGAAGCGTTGGATCATGTGAAACGGATCGAGGAGATTTTGGAAGAGAAAGGATATCAAACGAAGGTTGTGCAGACAGAGAAAGAATTGGATGCCACCAAGTATTGTCAGGACGCTTGTAAAGATGAATTCCGTCTGGTCGTTTCGATGGGAGGAGACGGTACCCTGCATGAAACCATCAATGGAATGGTTGACCAAGATCATCGGCCCTTGCTTGGCATCATACCACTCGGGACGGTGAATGATTTCGCAAGAGCGCTTGATATACCCCTTCATATCGAGGAAGCGATTGAAGTGCTCCGTTCGGATCGAACCAAACAGGTCGATATCGGGAAGTTCAATGAGGACTATTTCGTCAACATTGTCGCGGCGGGAGCCATTGCAGAGGCCGTCTATGACGTCTCCCCTGATTTGAAGACAAAATTCGGTCCTTTCGCCTATATTGTCGAGGGTGTGAAAACCCTCACCGCCAACTCAAGCTACCCGCTCAGGATCGATTACGACAATAAGGCCTGGGAAGGGGAGGCGCTTCTTTTTCTCGCTGCATTGACCAACTCGACAGGCGGATTCGAGAAGATGGCACCGGAGGCGGAAGTGAATGACGGTGTCATTCATTGTTATGTCGTTCCGAAAGTGAGCATGATTCGTCTAGGTTCGATACTAACGGCAATCATGAGGGGCAACTTGAAGAGTGTGGAAGGTGTCCATTACTTTACAGCAGAAAAAGTAAGGCTGACTTCCGAGGCGGAGCTTGTCACAAACGTAGACGGAGAAGAGGGGGCGGGTCTGCCGGTGGAACTGGCGATTCTTCCTTCCCACATTGACGTCCTTGTTCCTTGATGGAACAGGACGGCGACAGATACAGCAGGAGAATGAGGTGCACGTATGAAGAAACGTAACGTCGATGATTATTTGCAGGAAGGGATATACGGGACGCCGGAAACCAAACCTTCCGAACGGAAGCAGTACTTAGGAACCATCCGTGAACGAGTGATTCTTGTTCTTACGAAAGGACAGGTTATGCAGGGAACGGCAAAGAAGGAGCTTTCATCCCGGATGAAGCAATATAAGGATGCGACTCTGTTGTTGAACGGGGAAGTGAGTTATCGCTTTCTCAGTCCATACATGGATATTGCTGAAGAGGAGAGCATCCATCATACCATGGTTTCCAACCAGGAAGCGGATACGGATACAGGACTTGTCCTGACCGTTGATTATCCTGTGGAATTGGAGGATGTAACGGTTAATCCTTCCGTAACTGGCGTGGAAGAAAAAAGTGTCCAGCGAGGTTGGAAAGGGTGGATGCGTTCCCTTTTTAAGCCGAAGGAATAAAGTAAGGAAGAAAACGACTGCCGGGCGGAGGCTCGGGAGACCGTGCGTATACGTCTCGTTCGGTTTGTTGAAGCCTGCCCGCATCCTCTTGTTAGGAGAGAAGCCATCCCAGGCACATCGATGACTGCTGCTATGGATGTGGATAGGATATGGCCTTTTTTGCTGATTGTATGAAGACGTATCATTTTATGTTGAGAAAGATTCGAAGTAAAATGAAAATCGAAAATGATCCAAAAGGAGTTTTTCGAATGACAACTGATATGCGCAGCCAGTTTGAGCAATATATCAAGAATTTTAAACAAAATACTTCTAAGGAAATTCAGGACAAGATGAGTAACGCCATCGATGAATTGGAAGCCTCTGAAGAAGGCAACGGTCTTTCCAAAGGAGAAAAAGCACCGGACTTCACCCTTCCAGATGCTAAAGGCGGTCAGGTTCAGCTTTCCGAACAGCTTAAGTTTGGTCCTGTCATCGTGACCTTCTATCGTGGCGGGTGGTGTCCTTACTGCAACATGGAGTTGCGTGCGTATCAGGAAATCCTGGATGAGATCCATAAGGAAGGGGCTCAGCTAATTGCCATCAGCCCGCAGACTCCGGACCAGTCCATGACGACCCAGGAGAAAAATGACCTGCAGTACCATGTGTTGAGTGATGTTGGAAACAAAGCAGCCAGGCAGTTCAATCTCGTTTACAAGCTTCCGGACTATCTTGTTGAAGTGTATAAGGGCAAAGGACTGGACGTGGACAAACATAACGGAGACGATTCCTGGACGCTTCCAGTTTCCGCGACTTACATCATTGATACAGATGGTTCGATCGTTTATGAATATACTAAATCTGACTATAAGGACCGTGCAGAGCCTTCAGAAGTTCTACAGGAGCTGAAAAAGGTAAAAGCGTAAATAAAAAGACGTCCCCCACGTGGAGGACGTCTTTTATTTTTTTATACCTTTCTTTAAAAATCTACCTTCGGAATAAAAAGGACAGGGTTAATTTCAGACCATAGACTAAAAAAAAGACTGTCGAGGAAGTGCTCGGCAGTCTTTTTGAATGGAAGCGGACATTGACTTCACAGGAGGACGAGAACGGATGCTTCTTCTGTCAATTACCTAAACTGTCGGAACAGTCTTGATAAGCCAAGGATAATAAGTGCGAAAGAAAATAGAATCATTGCAATGTACCCGGCATAGTAAAGGAATTGATCGAAGAAATTACCGGCTGTGTCACCGATGCTGAACAAAGCATACCCGGCGATCAGTACAGATAAATAAAGGAATACACGACCATCAGCTTTCAAATCCACCATGTCTTTCACCTCCTCTCCTCACCAATATATGCAGGAGGGAGAACCATTATTTATCTTTTCTCCATAAAATTCGACAGCTTGTCCACCGGCATAAAGAAAAACCCCTTTCCATAGTGGAAAGGGGGATGGCACGTACTTTTCATTGAGGGAAGCAGACCATGAAATCTACAGGCTATTTTTCCTGGCGGGGAAAAATAGTAGGGTGATTCGACGTAAGAGACAAAAGAGAGTACCTATACCGATGATGAAGGATTCGGTCCTTCATCAGACAAATGTGCAGAACGTGGACAACCAGAACACGCCCGGCACGGTGAATAACGAGGATCTCTTTTGTTAACTATATTGTAACATTTTCCGACTGTCATCCGCTTTGGGAAAAGTAAAGATGGAAGGTGCTAATGGTTTGGGCTTTTGTCGAAGTATTTTCACAAGTTTTTACTTGTTCTGGAAAAGTGTGTGTTTTTTCGACTTTTTTCACTACAATCAAATGGCAGATTGTCGACTCATTGGGATTGATGTAAAATAATAGATAATAAAAGGTTGGAGGAATGAAAAGGTGGATATCCGTAATTATCAGTACTTGATTCAGCTGCAGGCAATGTCAATGATGAGCGGCGGTATAAATCAAACGTCCGGCTTGATGCAGGGGCCGACGTTCCAAAGCCTGCTCCAAGCGGCTATGTCTTCTCCGTTCGGCAGTCAGGATGATGAAGGCGGAGAGGCTCCGATGTTATCCGTTGGTTCCAATACGTACAACACTGTCCCGCTGTCCTTCTCTTCTCTTCCTTCTCCACAGCCGGAACCGGTAGAGAAAGAGGTAGTGCAGGAAAGCACGGCACCGAGTTCCATCGATCAGTTGATTACGAAAGCTGCCGAACGATTTGGTGTAGATGAACGCCTTGTCCGTGCGGTGGTCCATACAGAGTCGAACTTTAAAGCAGATGCAACAAGCCACGCTGGTGCGCAGGGACTCATGCAGCTCATGCCTGCGACAGCTAGAGCACTGGGAGTCAAGAATCCATTCGACGCAGAGGATAATTTAATGGGTGGAACGAAATATTTAAAGCAGATGCTGGACCGCTATGATGGAAATAAGAAGCTTGCGCTGGCCGCTTACAATGCGGGACCGGGAAACGTGGACAAGTACAACGGTATTCCACCTTTCCGGGAGACACAGAATTATGTCGGCAAAGTCCTTGCCAAAACATGAAAAAACCTGACCGGATCCCTATGTGGGACGGTCAGGTTTTTTATTTATCCGGCTCTAAATGCCGGCTCATCTGCATGTATTTATTAAATACGACGGTCATTTCTTTTAAACGGTTGCGCACATCCTCATCGATCAGTTCTCCCTGGGTGGAGAAGTGGTTCGTGTGGGTGTAGACATAGTTCGGTGTCACCATACAGCGGAAGTAATTCAAGATCGGTTTCAATTGATTCTCGATGACCAGATGGTGCTGCAGTGTACCGCCGTTTGCTACGATCGAAACGGGCTTATAACGCATGGCCAGCGGGGATACTGCATCGAAAACATTCTTTAACGTTCCAGGAATGGATCCTTGGAAGATGGGTGTCGCGATTACATAGGCATCTGCACTTTCTACGGCCTGAATAAGCGCCTGCATATCTTCATTATATTCGTCCGCAGGCCTCCCATCGACGAATTGCAGGTCATAATTCTCCAAATCGACGATCTGGGTGTCGTGGGTGTCCGGAAGGTTTTGTATATATCCTTCTATTTCATTTAACAATGTTCTCGTTTTCTTACCGACAATTGTTCCATTCAACAATAAGATCCTCATCAACGTTCTCTCCTTTATTTTCTAGAACCTAACATAGCGTATGCAAAAATGAATGAAGTGGGCTTTATAACAAGTGCTGATATGTATGCCTGTGTAGAAACGGTCGATGGACCGACTATATCGAATAAGAGAAGTGCCGGTCCCGTCCATTTCATGGTAAAGTATCACGTAAGTTAAAGCAATCGTAAGCGGACGCTGGTACAGCGGCTTAGGTGCCGTTATAATGAGGTAGAGGAGTGAAGATCATGATCAAAATGCTCAGACGGATCAAGTTCCTTCTACATATAAGAAAATCGATACCTTTCCTCATCCGTTTCTTTCGATCGGCAGAAGTGACCCCCTGGAAAAAATGGCTTTCTTTGCTGTTTTTGCTCGGCTATGTCGCTTTTCCGTGGGATTTAATACCTGATTTCCTTTTGGTCATCGGTTTTATCGATGATCTCGCTGTCCTGACGTTCGTTCTACAGCTTATGGTGAGGATGGCTCCGGATTCGCTGAAGGAAGAATATGAGGTATAGGAGGATTAGGAAGGTTTAATGTAGGGAATTATGAGGTATGAGTTTATTGTGAATGATTTTAAATAATCAGTCGAGGAGTGGTGATTTTGAGTAAAGCAATGTTTACAGCACACGCAACAGCTAAAGGTGGACGTAACGGCCATGTCATTTCTGATGATGGTTTGATCGATTTGAACCTGGTCCAGCCGGGTGAAGGAAATGAAAAAGGTTCCAACCCTGAGCAGCTGTTTGCTGCCGGATATTCTGCATGCTATGACGGTGCATTGAACCTAATGGCAAGCAAGCAGAAGAAAGACATCGATTCAGAGGTCACTGCTGACGTAAGTCTGTTGAAAGATGAGTCGGACAACGGCTTCAAAATCGGCGTTGTACTTAATGTTGATATTAAGGGAGTGACGCAGGAAGAAGCTGAGGAGCTTGCGAAAGCTGCCCACGAATTCTGCCCATACTCCAAAGCGACTCGTGGTAACATCGAAGTAGAACTTAAGCCAAGAGCTGTATAAGTCATACCTTTAGAAGCACCCGTTTTCCGGGTGCTTCTTTGTTTGCAATCCTGTTATTTTATCGATTCGGAAAAGTGTGGTATTTTAGAGGCGGAGGGATGAAGGTCATGAAGATAACCGATCAAGCAAGAGACTTACTGCATCAGATCTTAGAAGACGAAGAAGCCGGTTGTCTCCGCCTGTTTTTTGCCGGGTACGGCTGCGGGGAACCTGATATCGGAATGACGATCGGGGAACCTCAGGCAGATGACGAACTGCATCAGATCAACGATATCCCCGTTGCAATCGACGGGCGGATCATGCATCTGACGGAAACGTTAACGATTGAAGGCAAACAGACGATGGAAGGACCGAAGTTTCAATTAAGCGGTCTACCGGAAAAAGAGTGTTGACTTCCCACTATCCAGCTGGATGTGGGTTTATTTTTTAAACAGAGAGAGGTTCGAAACATCATGATGGCACGTGGACACCAGGTCGTCGGATTCACTTTCGGGGTGGGTGCCTTGACGCTGCTTCCTTCCTTTGAATTGGTTTCCGAGCGACCATTTCAAACGATCTTATATTTTGTCTTTGTTTTATTCGGTTCCTTATTACCAGATATCGATACACCGACATCCACGCTTGGCAGTAAGTTCTGGAGAGGATTGATGACGGTGTTTACCCTCGCTTTCCTCTGCTACTTATTTGCACCTCAGTACTTGGATACATACAGGGATGAGCTGAAGATCTTCGTCATGCTTCTGCTGCCCATTCTAATTATGATCCGCGGTCATAGGAAAATGACCCACTCGATCCTGTTCGTGAGTCTGCTGGCATTATATGGTTACATATTGGAACAAACGTTGAATATCCCATGGTTTTACCTGGGAGGTTTGATGATCGGTGTTGTATCCCACCTTTTCGGGGACTACATAACAAAACAGGGTATCCCTCTTGGGTATCCTATATCTAAAAAGTACGTACAGTTTTTATTTACATTTAAGACGGGTTCCAGTACGGAGAAGGTACTGATATATGGGCTGGTACTCTGGAATGTATGGTTTCTGACCTCCATCATTTTTTAATTGTGCAGCACGAACTGATACAGTAATACTTGATCGTCCGCCTCTCGAGAAGCAGCAACCTTCTCAGGGGCGGTTATCTTTAGGTGTATTCTAGGTAATATAGCGGCATACCAATTGGTTTGTACTGGACAGGTGGAATTTTATTCAATAAAATGTAAATAAGCATAAGAGAGGAGTCTTGGTGCTTATGGTGAATTATAAGTTGATTGAGCCGAGTCCGCTTACAAGTCTGCAAATGAACCGAAGCTCTTCGTTATATACCATTTATTTGAATAACTTGAAACGTTATTCCAGAATAGAAGCACTTAATCAGACACGGGATTTCATCTTCGCCCATACTCCTGATCAGTTATCCGAACAGATCGCCTCGATGGAATTTCTCTACATGAATGATTTGTTCGATGATCTAACATGTTGGATGAATCAGCCGTGCATCAGGAAAGATGTGTCTTTTCTTTACAGTATCTTGATGGATCGCCGCCAAAGAAAATCAACGATGGACCGCGTTCATCAACTGAAGGCTATCCGGTTTACGAACCCTTCCATGCATTGTCTTCACCTCTTCACCCTCGTTTATTCCTACTATGATTTGAAGATGTACACAGCCTTGGATAAATATTTAGATGACTGTGAGATTGCGCTTCGAGCCGTGGATGAACCCCTCATGTATTATTATTTGAATCAGAGGTACCAGGAGCTCCTTTTCCAGCATTATTGGAAGACAGACAACTCTATTCTCGCCAGCCGGTACGCTTATAAGATGATCAATACAGAACTTTCACCGAAGCGGAAGTATCGTATGTATCATCACCTGGCCTTATGTCTACTCTTTGACGGATATAATTCTGCCATCGAGCCGCTCAGTAAAGCTCTGGAAATCGCAGAGAGAATCAACGAAAGACCTCTCATTGACTCCGTTCTTCACCGATCGCTTCCGTTCATCTCGGCTTTCCATCATAAGACGGAGGGAGTCACTACACCGGACCCTGTGGAGAATGCACATCTTTGTATTGTGAAAGGGGATGTGAAGCGGGCGAAGGATTTCCTGCGGACGCTTCCTGTGCTGACTCCTTTTCAAGAGAGTTACATGGGGCTTGCCGAGCGGGATGAAGATCGGTTGAATCTTGCACATAAACGATTTATTACCGAACGTGGGGACCATTTCTTTGCACGTGTACCTTTGGAATTCTTGAAACGAATACAATCATAATTGGAGGCAGATTTTTCATGAGAAAAATGCTGACGTTGCTGTTCCTTTTTGTATTGCTTTCGGCCGCAGGTGCTTCGTTTTCAGATGGTCATACGTATGCGAAAGATCCGGGCGACCCTGGTATGGGCTCCGTTCATCCTGACAAAGATCCGGGCGATCCCGGCATGGGTTAAACAAGAAGACGCCTCCTTTAACAAGGAGGCGTCTTCTTGTTTATTTTTTCCGTTTTCTTTCCGGTAGAGGTTCTCTACGGATCATTTTCGTAAAGGCGTAAACGAAAATGATCAGAATGATGGTAAACGGCAGGGCGGAAACAAGAGAGGCCGTCTGCAGCGCATTCAGTCCTCCTGCGACGAGTAGAACAGCCGCAATAGCCGCCATTAGTACACCCCAGACGATTTTAATCGGGAGAGAAGGTGTCAGGCTTCCGTTCGTCGTCATACTTGCAAGGATATAAGTGGCGGAGTCTGCCGATGTAATAAGAAATGTTGCAATTAATAAGATAGACAGCATCGACATGATTCCTGTCAACGGAAGGTATTCATATGTTTCAAATAAAGCGACGGTGATGTCGTTACTAACAGCAGATGCAATCGATGTTCCACTGTTAAGGTCACTGTTCAATGCCGTACCACCGAAAGTGGCGATCCATAGGCAGGCGATTAATGGCGGCACGACAAGCACACCGAAAACGAATTCCCGGATTGTTCGTCCCCTGGAAACCCTCGCAACGAATGCTCCGACGAATGGAGACCAGGCAATGGCCCAAGCCCAGTAAAAGATCGTCCAGTCCTGCAGCCATCCATTGTTTCCCTGATAAGGCGTAAGCCTCAAGCTGTAGCTGACAAAGTTGTTCAGATAGTCTCCTAGTCCCAATGTGAAACTGTTCAGGATGAAAACAGTAGGGCCTGCAATAAAGACAAACAGCAGGAGAAGAAGACACAGACCGAGGTTCAGGTTGCTCAACCATTTGATGCCTTTATTCAATCCTGTGCTTGAAGAGGTTAAGTATAGAATAAGCAGAACGGCGGTGATAAGTAATTGGCTTGTGGTGTTGTTCGGAACATCAAATACGGCATTCAACCCGCCGTTCATCTGCAGGATGCCGAGTCCGAGAGAGGTGGCAATTCCCATTACCGTAGCGATGACGGCCAGGGAGTCTGTCGTGTTTTTGACCACTTTGGATTTGCCGAGTACAGGTTCGAGAGCCGTAGAAATCAGGCCGTTCTTATCCTTCCGGAACTGAAGGAAGGCGATGATCAGACCGACGATGGCGAACACCGACCATTGGCTGACACCCCAATGGAAGAAGGAATATCCCATAGCGACTCTGGCTGCTTCTTCTGTTTGTGGTTCGAGGTCAGAGAAAGGGGTCTCAAAGAAATGGCTCATCGGTTCTGCTACTCCGTAGAAGACGATTCCTACCCCGAATCCTGCGGAGAACAGCATCCCGATCCATGTGAAGAATGGGAATTCCGGTTTGGAGTCTTGAGGACCGATTTTGATTTTGCCGTACTTGCTTATGCTCAAAATAATAAGAAATAGGACGAATCCGAATACGGAAATCAGGTAAAACCAACCGAAATTCAAGGTTGTGAAATCGAATAAAGTGCCGGCGACGTTCCCGAACCCTGTCGGATTGACGGCCCCGATCACGACTAAAATGGCTACGACGGTTGCTGAAATAAGAAAAACTGGATTTTTTAACTGTTCTTTCATCATACTCCCCTTTCATGAATCAGATAATAGGTCATTCAATATAGCCTTCCCTACATTTTCCTGCAGGAAACATCAGCATTCTTCATACGATGCTTCTTATTCCTCCCGAAGCAGTCTTCCCCTGAAACAGGTCGTAATTCTAAGGATTTTCCTGTAAGCATTTCGTTCCACCTCCTTTCTATGGTTCTTCATTCTACCAAACAAGGATAGGTTTGTAAGAGTGGGCTAGGATGGGCCGGGATAGGTAAACATAGAGAGAGAGGAGGAGGAAAAGCATGTTTGAGCCGTGTAGAAATATTGGAGACTGGATGAGGGACTTTCCTGGTAGATGGTGGGTGGCGGGAGGCTGGGCAGTGGATCTTCATATAGGAGAAGAAACCCGTCATCATCATGATGTGGATATTGCTTTAATAGAGCCTGAGGACAGCAGCTTCTTCCGCGATTGGTCCCCGCTTGGGACATCTCCCAGTGGAAGTCTCCGTGTACTTGCTCCTACAGGGGAGGAAGTAAATGTGTGGCTGCAGGAACAGGAAAAGGAGAGGTTCCGTTTCTCCGCAGCTGTTCATTATGATCTATCTTCCATGCATCTGCGCTCGGAGAACGGGCTGCCTTACTTAAATCCGGAAATTGTCCTTTTGTATAAAGCATTTTCTGATACGGAAAAGAACGAAGCAGATTTCAAGTTGCTGTATCCTCACTTGAATGAGCATCAAAAAGAATGGCTGAAACAAGGATTAATGCATCATCGCCCGCAGCATCATTGGTTGATCCGGCTGCTGTATTGATGTTTGTTATATAGCTGCGGGATAAAATTATTAAAGGCTTTAACTTTATTGTGACGGGCGTTACGGTCATTATGCTCAGGAAGAAAGTCCGCTTTTCTGTTTATATTTTCTAAGTATGGGTATTCGTCTATAAGAACTTCCATGACCGGAGGATGCCTCTTACCCGGGAATCTCACCAGGTCGGAAAGGAGACGAATGATGAATAAGGTTACATCCGTATTTTGGATCACATTAGCCATCGCACTATTGTCGGTCGTTTGGGGGGCGGTGGCACCCGGCAACTTAGGGGAGATCACAGGTAGTATTCAAACCTACATTTCTGTCCATTTCGGCTGGTATTATTTATTGATTGTCACAGGTTTCGTACTATTCTGTCTGTACATGATCATCAGCCCATACGGGAAAATCAAATTGGGAAAACCATCAGATAAACCGGATTACAGTTATCCCACATGGTTTGCAATGCTTTTCAGCGCAGGGATGGGGATCGGACTCGTCTTTTGGGGAGCGGCCGAGCCGACAACTTTTTTTGCATCCGACGCACCTTTGTCGGAAACGGGTTCTGATGCCGCTCTTAACGAAGCGATGCGGTTCGTTTATTTTCACTGGGGTGTGCATGCTTGGGGAATTTATGCCATCGTCGCGCTTGTGCTCGCTTACTTTAAGTTCCGCCGCGGAGCACCCGCTTTGATCAGTTCGACCCTGGAACCGCTTTTTGGAGAGAAAATGAAGGGGCCGTGGGGGAAACTGGTGGACGTCATCGCTGTATTCGCAACGATTGTAGGTGTGGCAACGACACTTGGGTTCGGGGCAGCGCAGATCAACGGCGGCCTTACGTATCTGACTTCCATTGAGGATTCTTTTGGAATCCAATTGACCATTATCCTGATTGTTACGGTGCTGTTCATGATGTCTGCTTATACAGGGCTAAGTAAAGGGATCAAGTACTTAAGTAATACGAATATGATTTTGGCAGGTCTGCTCCTGCTTGTGATGCTGATTGTCGGACCGACTTTATTCATTTTGAATATGTTCACAGATACAATCGGTGCATACTTACAGAACCTTCCAGGAATGAGTTTCCGTCTTGCGCCGAACAGTGAAGAAAGCAGAACCTGGATCAATGACTGGACGGTTTTCTACTGGGCCTGGTGGATTGCCTGGTCTCCATTTGTAGGAATCTTCATCGCCCGTGTTTCTAAAGGGCGGACGATTCGGGAATTCCTTTCCGGTGTCCTGCTCGTCCCGTCAGCCATCGGATTCCTTTGGTTTTCCACATTCGGTTCCTCTGCCATTCAAGTGCAGAGAAGTGGAGATGCAGACCTGACCCAATTAGCGACAGAGCAGGTATTATTCGGCTCCTTCGACAATTATCCACTCGGTTTGATTATGTCGATTATCGCGATGTGTCTGATCGGTACATTCTTTATTACATCAGCAGATTCCGCTACGTTCGTGCTCGGAATGCAGACGACGAACGGTTCACTGACACCGCCAACGATGGTCAAGTTCGTCTGGGGACTGATCCAATCATCCATGGCTGCGGTACTGCTGTATTCAGGTGGACTGCAGGCACTGCAGAATGCTTTGATTTCAGCCGCTTTCCCCTTTTCCTTCGTCATGATTCTCATGGTCGTATCCTTGTACAAGGCGCTGCGTGCCGATAAGAAGGCGATAGAAAGGGATAATGAACAAATGGAAAGGGATTCCGCTTAACCGGCAGTTTTTATCTCCCGCTCATCCGTAACCGCTTTTTCACTGTTTTTTAATTATTTTCATGAAATTGTATCATTAAGGAGATTCGAAGTCTGATAGAATAGAGAGTGACTATGCATGTCGCAAAGGAGTTATGGATGATGTGGGAATGGAAGAACATATACCGCGGACTGCTGATGGGAGCGAGTGATGTCGTTCCGGGAGTCAGTGGAGGAACCATCGCGGTCGTTTTAGGTATTTATGATCGTCTGATTGAAGCGATCAATGGAATATTCAGCAGGGAATGGAAACGGCATCTTCGTTTTCTCATCCCGCTTGGAATCGGTATTGGTATATCGATCGTCCTGCTTGCTAATGTAATTGAATGGTTGTTTGAGCATTATCCTGGTCCGACCCAGTTTTTCTTCCTTGGTCTGATCATCGGAGTCCTGCCTTATTTAGCGCATAAAGCGGATATGAAGCATACCTTTAAAGCTCAGCATTACCTGCTGCTTCTGATCGGTGCAGCCGCGGTCGCTTCTATGGTGTTTTTCCAGACAGGAGAATCCGAGCCGCTGCAAAACATGACAGCTTCAACGTATCTGCTGCTCTTCTTCTCGGGTTGGATTGCCAGCAGTGCTATGATTCTGCCGGGCATCAGCGGATCGTTCATTTTGCTGATCATCGGTATCTATTCGACGGTTGTCAGCGGTATCTCTGATTTCCGGATCGACATCATTGCCGTGGTCGGTATTGGAATTCTGATCGGACTGATAACGATGAGTAAAATCGTCAAGTTTTTCCTGGAGAATTATACGGCTGGGACGTTTGCCGTCATCATCGGATTGGTGATCGGGTCCGTCTTCGTCATCTTCCCGGGAGTTCCGGAGAACGGTGTCATGTGGATCGTCAGCATCGTTACGTTCCTTGCAGGTCTGGCAGCGGCGTGGCTGCTCGGAAGAGTCGAATATAAATAAGCAGAACGTAAGACAAAAGTTCCAGATTCTATTAAGATGGAAGATAGATTGAAGCACAAAGGAGAATGGAAGATATGGAATCTATTCATACTGTTGATACATTCAACGAAATCATTGAAAGCGAGCAGCCGGTTATTGTGAAGTTCCAAGCGGACTGGTGCCCGGATTGCCGCCGTATGGACATGTTTATCGGAGATATTCTCGAGGAGTACAACGGATATCAATGGTACGATGTTAATCGTGATGAACTTCCGGAAATGGCGGAGAAATATGAAGTCATGGGCATTCCGAGTCTCTTGATTTTCAAGAACGGTAATAAACAGGCACATCTTCACAGTGCGAACGCGAAGACTCCCGAAGAAGTGCTGGAGTTTTTGAAAGCAAGTCTTTAATCGGTACGTCCACATGGTCCCCATGTGGACGTTTTCTATAAGGAGGTTCTGCCATTTGTACAAACGGTTGTTATTGGTTGGTGCGGGTCATGCCCATTTAGAAGTGTTGCGCCAGTGGAAGGAGAATCCGCTTCCGAACGTACAAGTATGTTTGATCTCGCCAAACCGTTACCAATATTACTCAGGAATGTTCTCCGGTTTTACAGAGGGTATCTATGAAGAGGAAGAGACACGTGTAGATCTCAGGAGGCTGACTATAGATGCCTGTGTTCACCGGATTCAAAAGAAAGCAGCGAGGATCGACGTTCGTCATAAGAAAATCATTTGCGAAGATGGATCCGCTTATCCGTTCGATGTCGTCAGCTTTGATATCGGTTCTGGGAGTCTCCCCCCTGATTTTGCAGAGTCGCCTGCGCGCTCGGTCAAGCCGAATGACGAATTCATTGAACAAATGAAGGAATTGCGGGAAACACCGATGCCGCTCATTATCGGTGGGGGAGCGGCCGGGACGGAGCTGGCTCTGTCGATGCAGGCCTATAAAGAGATGCAGGGGATTCCCGGCCAGGTACGTATCATTACATCCGGTCGCATTTTGTCGGATGCGCCAAAATGGGTCTCTACGAAGCTGGAAGGATTGTTGAGGGAAAAGGGTGTGCGAGTCTGGGAGCAGGAACGTGTACAGGAGGTTTCAGACTCCCATGTCCATACAGCTACCGGCAATCAGGTTCGCCACACAGGTGTGCTCTGGCTGGGCGGAGCTTTCGGTGATACCGTCTTTGAACGCTCGGGTGTGGAAGTGGATGAACGGAGTTTTGCTTACGTTCGTTCGACCTTACAATTCGAAGGGTTCGATTACATGTTCGGTGCGGGCGATTGTGTCACCATGATGGATCATCCCGATCTGCCGAAAAGTGGTGTCTATGCGGTAAAGCAGGGGCCGGTGTTGTTTAACAATCTAAGAAGTTATCTGGATGGGAAAGAACTGCAGCATTTCTCTCCTCAGAAAAATGCCATGTATATTCTGTCGACAGGCGGAAAGCGGGGATTCCTTATCTATGGACCGCTCAGTGCCCATAACCGGCAGGCTTGGAAGATGAAGCATAAAATAGACAAAGAATTCATGGCCAAATATCAATAAAAAAGTCTTTGACGTCTGTCCTTCAGCACAGGACTCGTCAAAGACTTTTTTTCAGCGTATTTTTAACCATTCTTTCACTTTATTGCGGAATAAGAAAGTAAGAACGAGGACGAAGGCGAAGACGCTGAAAGCTGCAATGATCAAGCTGCGGTTCCCGCTGGCCAGACTTGTACCTACTAAACTGTAGGCAAAAGAACCGGGAAGCATCCCTATGACGGTAGCGAGCAGGAAAGCAGAGAGGCGGACTCTTGTCATTCCGGCAAGGTAGCTTAAAATATCGAAACCGACTAGTGGGATAAGGCGCAGAATGAATACATACAGAAAACCTTGACGCTTCATCCTCGGATAGACCGCTGCCGCCCATTTGGATTCTTCGAATTTCAGGACGGAATCTCCGAAGAAACGCCCCATCGCATAGCCGGTGATCGATGCTGCTGTCGCTCCGATGATGATATAAAGGATTCCGGGCCACAATCCGTAAGCGAAGGCTGCGGCGAGCGAAAGGATCGAAGTCGGAAAAACAATGATCGGACCGGCGGCATACAGCAAAATGAAGAGGGCCGGCCCCCACGCACCGAAGGATAGGATGTAGGAGCGGATATGATCCGGGGATACGTTCAGTTGGCTCCTCACGATAAAGACTGCGAAGAGGAACACAGTTAAAACGACGAGAGCCCGGCCGATGCTTTTCCTGCTCACTTTATCCCCGCCTGAAAGGTACGAACGTCCGCCTTGTTTACATATAGAAGTACGTCCGTTTCTATAAGCGAGCGGTCCTGGAGAGGGATGGCAAGCTTCTTCTCCAGCTCAGGAAGCTCGATATGAGCGATGGGATGGCCGTGGTTGTACGTAATGTGTTCCACCCTTCCCTGAAAAGTCAAGCTATCCTCTTCTTTTTCCGACGAGTGAAATCTTACATGCTTTAAAGGCACGTAGGTCCGGTCATCAATGATAAAGTGGCCACCCATGAAGGATGCGACGTGGATGTTGGCAGGATAGTCATGGAGCGTATCCGCATCCCCGATCTGCTGAAAGGCTCCATCCTGAAAGAGGGCGATCCGATCCCCCATGATCATAGCTTCCTCCAGGTCATGCGTAACGAACAAAGCGGTCGTGTTCCGTTTCACTAAAAAGTCACGCACCCAATAGCGCAGATCCTGGCGTAGATGAGGGTCGAGGCTGCTGAATGGTTCATCGAACAATATAACTTCCGGTTCTGTCGCCATAGCCCTGGCGAGCGCGGTCCGCTGCTGCTGGCCGCCGGATATTTGTGATGGGAAGTGGCTTCGGTAATCTGTCATTCCGATGGCAGCAAGCAGCTGCTCTATCTTTTCGGGCGTGTATTTTTTGGATACTTTCGCTCCGTACGTAATGTTTTCTTCCACAGTCATATGGGGGAACAGGAGCGGTTGTTGAAAGACGAGGCTGATATCCCGTTGATTGGCTTTCTGCCTCGTAATATCCTGTCCGTTCATCAGGATTGTTCCGCTTGTCGGTTTTTCCAGGCCGGCAAGGACACGCAGGAGGGTGGTTTTCCCACTTCCTGATGGTCCGACCACACTGAGTATCTGACCTTTTTCCATGGTAAAGGAAAGTTCACTCAATACGACCGGTCCTTTAAACTGTTTAGTGATCCGTTGAATTTCCAGAGCTGGGCTTGTCATCGTTGATTCCTCCATCGTGTATGAGTATATGGGAGGAAGGAAATCATTCCTTCCACTATGGCATACATAGCTAGTGGTACGAGTGCGAACCAAATGGAGAAGGCGGACATCAGGGACGGATCGGCATTCTCCATGAACGGAAAGAAAACCATCGGAAGGGTCCGTACCTGTCCTCCCCCAATGATCGAAGTTATCGCATACTGACTGAGACTGATGACGATCGTCAGGAATGTCGTGCTCCGGATCGCCGGCTTCATCAGGGGCAGTTCAATGGTAAACAGCTGCTGGAGCTTTCCTGCTCCCAGTACTTCGGGCTGCTGCAGCATGGAAGATCCGATCTGCTTATAGGTGTTATGGAAAATCTTGATGCTGTAGGGAACCGTCGGGATCAGGTGAATAAGTATGACGCCTGCTGCTGTGTCTGCCAACCCGATTCGGATCATCCAAAGGTGAAGGCCCATGGTAATGGCAAGAACGGGAATAAGCAGGGGGGCAAGCAGGAATGCTTCCAGAATCGCCTTGCCGCGGAAAGTTGTCGTCGCAAGAGCTTTTCCGGCGGGGAGGGCGATCAGGAAGTTGAGGATAAGCACACTGAAAGCTATTAGAACGGATGTCCCTGTCGCTTCGATCAAATAAGGGTCATTCCAAAGCCGCTGATAGCTCGTCCATTGAAGCGTGATCCCATTTCCTGTGTGGAACCGGAATGGAGCGCTGATGCTCTGTAAAAGCAAAAGGAACAGAGGAAATACGAATACTCCCCCTGTGACCAGGTAAAACAATGTTTTCTTCAAGGTCATAAAGATTCTCCTTTCGCTCTTCTCCATCTCCTTCTGTTTACAAAGGCATAACCGACGACAGCCAGAGCAAGCAAGAGAATGCTTATAGAAATCATTGCAGCAAACGCAAGCGGACGATCATCCCAAGAGCTTCCATAAAACCAGTCATAGCTTAATACCGCTGCCATTTCTGGATAAGTCGTTCCAAGCAATGCCGGCACTTCATACGCAGACAAGGTAAAGGCAAAGACGATGAGGAACGTCTCGATCAAGACGGGGGTGAGGCTTGGCATGTCCACTGTTTTGAACTTCTGCCAGCCGCTGCCGCCCATCGTTTCGACAAGGTCATAATACTCCCTGTTTATTCCTGCATACACAGGGAAGAGCAGCAGAATGACAAGCGGGAGTTCTTTCCATACATAAGTAATGATGATGCCGATCCCGTTCGGGTCCCGTGTCCAAATCGGGAAAGCTTCCGTGCCGGCCAACAGGCCAAAAGAAGTCAATGCTTGAGCCGCCACACCCGATTCCGATAAGAGCAGGAGAACGACATACCCCCATACAAAATGAGGGAAGAGCATTGGTATCCAGACGAGGAGCCGTGACGATGTTTTCTTGAGATAGGTATAGAAATACTTGGTCATCACGAGCCCGATGACCATGGAAAGGGACGTGGCAAGGAAAGCCGTTTGGACACTGAAGCTGATGGAGCTTATGAATCTCCCGTTGTCTGCAAGCTCTTTATAGTGCGTAAGCCGCACACTTCCGTCATCCATCAGGCTTTGGATCATGCCGTTTGCCAATCCATAAAACGGCATGACCAGAAAAAGAAGGGATGGAAGCAGCAACCACAGGCTCTTAGTCCTGAACGATTTCATTAAACCATTCTTCCGTCATCCATTCGACATAAGAAGCTGCTGATTCGGGCAGAAAGCTTTCTTCCAATTTTTCTACAGGAAGGACACTATCGCCCCGATCAACCGCTTCAAACTGTTGCTTCTGCTCTTCCGGCAGCAGGTCGAGGCTGATCGGTGTGTTGTCACCCCAGGAATCGGGCTGAAGCTTGGCCAGTTGTGCCTCCGGAGACAACAGGAAATTGATGGTCGTCAAAGCGCCTGGTTTGTTCGGACTATTGAACGGTACAGACAGGAAGTGGGTATTTCCGATGGACCCCGGCTCCATGACGAAGGATTTCGTTGTTTCAGGAAATACGCCGTCTTCGATTAATGATTCTGCGCGTGCTTCGTTGTACCCCATCGTCATCCATACCTCGCCTTCGCTGTATAGACGGTCCAATTCAGTCAGGTCATTCGGATAATGTTCGCCGGACCGCCAAAGATCTTCTTCTATATCCTTTAAATAATCCCATGTCTGATCTGCTGTCGGCTTGATGGTCTCTTCATCGAGAGGCTGATCATAGATGTCCGAAGGCTTGTCTGCCTTTGCGTACAAAATATGCCGCAGGAAGGCATTGCCGGAGAAATCTTCTGCGCGCGGGTACGTAAATTTACCTGGGTTTTCGTGGATCCACGTTTGCAGTTCCTCAAAAGTTTCCGGCGGGTTTTCAATTTTGGCGGAATCATAGAAAAAGACGAATTGAACTTTTCCCCATGGGGCCTCCATTCCATCCACCTCTGTGCCGAAATCTTTTTGAAAGGCTGGTGAGTCCGTATCATAATATTTCTGGAAATTGGGCAGACCGTCGGTGATTGTTCCGCTCAATAATTTGTTTTCTTTAGCATTTTTGAAATTTTCGCCGTTCAGCCAGATAAGATCGATCGATCCATCCTGTTTGCCGGCTTGTTTTTCGGTTTGGAGCTTCTGCAGAATTTCCGGTGTGTCCATCGGCACGCGCTCCAACGTTACACCAAACTGTTCTTTCATGCGGGGAGCTGCCCATTCGTCGATATATTGGTTAATGCTTTCATCCCCGCCCCACATATGTAAACGGACGGTAGTATTCTCAGAAGCTGATTCGATGGCCTGCCAGGATTGGTCCGACCAATCGGTGCTGTTCGGTTCCTGGCTGCACGCAGATAAGAAGACCAGGGCAGCCAGAAAAAGCATGAGACTGAAAAACTTGTTCATGAAATTCCTCCTCTATCTATTCCATCTTTATCATCCATTGGACTCTTTTCTATCATACAAACAAAAAGACAGGAAGGAAACTATTCCTGCTTCCTGCATGCGGAGGGGCTTCCCGGGGTATGAAAGGACTAGGAGGTGTCGACATGCTGTATGAACAGTTCGCAAAACCGGAAGGATGGATTGGTAAGCTCGCTGGAAAGTATATGGAACGGGAGAATGAAGCGTTGAACGAATGGACCATCCATTTTCTTACCTTGGAAGAGGGGGACCGGGTGTTGGAGATCGGCTTCGGTTCGGGAGGGGCATTGAAAAAGGCATTGGAAGTACCGGGAATCCATTTGTTCGGAATCGATCCATCGGAAGCGATGGTGTACACGGCACTGCGCCATCTACATAAACGGGAGAGTACTGCAGATGTCTGCCTCTATCACGGAGAAGCATCTCAGGTGACCACTTTCACTCAGCCGCTGGATAAAGTCTACGCCGTCAATAACAGTACGTATTGGGAAAAGCCGCTGGAGACGCTCCTCTATTTGCGGGGGCTGATGCGGAGAAACGGGAAAATCGCGTTAACCATTCGCCCGCACGAGGACGGAGCGGGGGATGATACAGCAGAGTTGTTAGGCGGCCAGCTGCAGGCCCTGCTGGTCAAGGCTGGTTTTCAACAGGTTCGCATCCATCTCCGTGACGCCAAACCGAACGATGCCGTCTGCGTGACAGGAATGGCGTGAGAGTATGCTACGATGGGGGAGGAGGGATGAAGCATGAAATCGTTGACGAAAGAAGAACGGGAATATTTGATCGATCAGGTGCAGCAGCATTTTGAAATGGAGCGGAACGAGGTGCTCGGAGAGCTTGCGGCCGATCACTTCGTCCAGTGGATGGCAGAGGAAGCAGGTCCGATCTTTTACAATAAAGGTATCACGGATGCCAGACGGATGGTAGAACAGAAGGTAATGAACATCGATGAGGACCTGCTTTCGTTGGAAAGACCGGCAGGCAGACCGAAGAGAAGATAAAGAAAACCGCTTCCTCATTGAGGAGCGGTTTGTTTTTATGCTTGTTCTTTATTCCAGCGGAAGTGATCGATTTGTTCGTTCAGCTCTGTCACCATGGTGGTCAAATGGGCCGCCTCCTTGCGTAAGTGTTCAAAGGCGGACTGCTGTTCCACGGTTGATGCAGAAATTTCTTCTGTACCTGCCGCTGTTTGTTCGATGACGCTGCTGACGTTCTCCATGGAAGCGTGGACGTTTTCGCTGCGGTCTTTAGAGTGAGAGAGTTCATCGACAAGCTCTTCCAATCGGGTATCTATTGTTTTTACTTGATCAGTAATCCTTTCAAAGGCGGTCTCTGATTTGACGGAAGCACCGGTTTGTTCCTTTGCCAGGGAGAGAGCAGCGGTCATCTCCTTTTCAATGCTCCGGACACCGTTTCTTATTTGGCTGACCATGTCGGATATATCTGCCGTAGCATTGGTCGATTGATCAGCAAGTTTTCTTACTTCTTCTGCAACGACAGCGAAGCCTTTCCCGTGTTCCCCGGCGCGGGCCGCTTCGATGGCAGCATTCAAAGCAAGAAGGTTCGTTTGTTCGGCTACATCATTGACGACTTTGATCGTCGTATCGATACGGTCGGTGTATTGGATGAAGTCCGTGACCGATTTCTCGACACGAGAGAGGGAAGCGCTGCTTTCCTCCATTAACGAACGTTGACTCGTGACACTTTCTCTTCCTTCTTCGACAAACGCCCGCGCCTGTTTCCCTGCTTGTCTCGAAGCCGATCCCAGCTCTGTGTTTTTTAAGAAGCTGTGGTGCAGTTCCTCCATTAAGGAGGCGACATCCTGCATGTCATTGGATATGGACTGGCTTCCCGCGGCCAACTCGTCCGTAGACTGAGTAACTTGGTCGGAGACTTCCGTAAGGGCATGCATTTCTTCGTTCAATTTCCCGCTGAATGTACCGACTTGGCGGCTGATTTGGTGAACGGAAGACACGGTTCCCCGGAGTTGATCGACCATCGTTTGAAACGATCGTTTCAATTGCCCGATTTCATCTTTCTCTTTGTCCATGACCACGAGCTCCGTCGTCAAATCACCGTCCGCAATGCTTGCTGCTTTATCGGCAAGCGCGCGAAGCGGTTTGGCGATGTGTTTCGTCAGTCTGGTCGTAGACAGGATGGTCAGGACGAGAAGGACCGTGGCAGCAATGATGGTAAATGTAATCAGCTGACGGATAGCATCCTTCTGCCTGTCTATTTGGTTCTGATACCAGTATTGCCCTTCCTGCTCCAGCATGTACACGTCATTCGTTATTCCGGCCGTTCTGGAAGCCTGCCGCTGTACCTCATTGACATCGCTGTCCGCCAGTGCCTCTTGTGCCCGGTTCTTCCAATCAGCAAATTTCGCTTCTGCCTGCTCGTACCAGCGTTTTTGAGCGGCTGTTGTGACGAGGGGAGCTACTTCTTTGAATGACTCTTCCATCTGGGCGATCTGCGTTTCCGCATCCTCCTGGAAAGCAGCGGATGGGTTATATCCATAGGTAGTTAACGCTTGTTCCACTGTGACAAGTCCTCCGTGCAGTTCTTTCGTTTCTAATAGAATCTGCACGTCCTGATTCGATGATTGCTGCAACTTCATCATTTGGAAAACGATGAAGCCGATCAGAATAAGGCATATGAACAGGGGGATCAGCGTCATTATGTATAATCGTTTCGCAATGGTCATGATCGTTCTCCTCCTTTATTCCTTCCCGTCCGCCTCGTCGATCATCTGTTCGTCTGCTTCTGTCCATTCGATGATCCGGACAGGTGCAAGTCCGATTCCGTTCTCTTTGATCCCAAGCGTCTCCGGTCCTGTAGTGATTTCACCGGTTTCCTGCAGTTCTTTCATGACTCTGTATAACGCCACGTTGACGTTTTTCAACATGGAAGACACAACGGCATCTTCCGCTACGAAGAATTGGTCCGTATCGACACCGAAGGCATAGATCCCCTGATTTTGTGCTTCTTTCAATACTCCAATTCCGGCAAATCCTGCAGCAGGGAAAAGGAAGTCCGCGTTCTTATCCGCCATATCAGCAGCTAATCGGGCCCCTTCTTCATCGTCATCGAACGAGCCGGTATAGCCTGTCAGAACCTTTGCATCCGGGTTCACGGCCGCTACTCCTTCCCGAAATCCCTTTTCGAAGTTTTGAATAACAGGCATTTCTTCTCCTCCGATGAATCCGACCACATCGGATTTTGTTTTGGAACCGGCAATCATGCCTATCAATCTGCTGCCTTCTTCATCTTTGAACAGGATGGATCGGACGTTCTCTTTTTCAGATACAGCATCGATCAACACGAATTTCTGCTCCGGGTATTTATCCGCCAAGGCTTCAATGGCAGGTTGGGAATTGTATCCGAGTCCAATGATCACGTCGTGACCCTGTTCAATCATTTCTTCCGCCTTTGCCTCATAGTCTCTATCGAATGGTTCTCTGTAATCGAATGTAATGCCAAGCTCATCCCTGGCCTGTTCCAATCCTTGAAATGCCGAGTCACTGTAGGCGTTATCTCCAAGACCGCTTTCTGTAACGAGCAGTCCGGCAGAAAAGGTCTGTGCCGTTGCCTTTTCTAAGTTTTCACTGCATCCGGTAAGGATCCATAGCGCAAGAAACATGTACACGAGCAATCGAACTTTCAACGTTAGCCACTCCTTTTGTATGATGTCTGACATCTATTAAATCGGTAAGCCGATCTATTTGTTGAGCAGGATATAAAAATTCATACAAAAAACACCAGGAACAGAGTTCCTAGTGTCGGGAGTATTCCTTATTCAAAGAGAAGGCGTCCGCCAGTAGTTCATACGACCGCATGCGTTCCTCGAATGGAGAAACAATGGTATTGACGATCAATTCATCGACCCCGTAGTCGTCGGCGAGTTGGACCATTTCTTCTTTTACTCTCTCCTTGCATCCAACGATCATACGGTGCCGGTTCTCGCGGATTTTCTCTTCTTCATAGAGGGAATAAGAATAGGAGAGTGCCTCTTCCGGTGTCGGAAAATGGTTCATATCGGTTCCGCGCTCAATTTGTAGAAGGGCTAAATCAAGTCCTGTTGCCAAATACTCGGCTTTCTCATCCGATTCTGAACAGATGACGAAAACAGATACATTCACAGCTGGTTTATCCTGCTGCGTAGATGGAGTGAAATAGTCTTTGTATCGATCGACTGCTCTCGTCCCGCCCCGGCCGTTAATAAAGTGGGCGAACGAGTAAGAGGTGCCTAAATCAGCTGCGACCCGAGCACTTGTCCCGCTGGAACCGAGCATCCATACAGGAGGCGCTGATTGTCCTTTCGGTGACGCATATATATCCATACCGTGCGGGTCATATCCGTGAAGATACGCCATTAATTCTTCCACTTGCTGCGGATAGCCTTCTGTATTAGGAAGCTTTCCGCGGTTCAGGGCAAGGTTCACGTTCGGTTTTCCTCCTGGTGCCCGGCCGATACCTACATCCACACGATTCGGGTGAAGTGTCTCCAGAATGCGGAAGGCTTCCGCTACTTTGTAGGAGCTGTAGTGCGGGAGAAGAACCCCGCCTGTGCCAATGCGGATCTTCTTGGTTTGTGAAGCGAGATGGGCGGCTAATACTTCGGGTGCGGACCCTGCAAGGCTGTCCGTACTGTGATGTTCCGACACCCAGAAGCGATGGTAGCCAAGTTCGTCTGTCCATTTTGCAAGCTCAGATGTTTGTGCTAATGCTTCCTGCGGGCTTCCCCCGGATAGGATAGGGGATTGATCCAGTATGCTTAATTTCATCTGCCTGCCCCCTTCATTGTTGGTGGTTATGTCTATGACTATCGTCCCACGAGTGGAGGGGAGATGCAAAGGATATGCCTTTTGCGCAGAGGGTTTTATGAGAAGGGAGGAGGCCTCTATTTCCTGTGGGGAAAGAAGGAGGACTGCTTGGAGGGGGTAAGCAGAAGAAAGAAAAACGCAGGCGTAGGGCCTGCGTTTTCATACGTGCTTTATCTGGCCAGAAACCCGAGCATACCGTAGGTCAACTTCGTCTGCTTATCCAGCTTGAATAATTTCTTAGCATGGACATCATCGATATAGATCGGTGTGAAGAAGACCGTTCCGTTACGGAACTCATCTTCCGGCTGAACGGCCAGCCATTCGTTCTCCTCTAAGCCCTGAACGATTTCGACGAGGCCGTCTTCTGTTATGCCTTTCTCAATCTCCCGCTTCTCCATTTCACCGTCTTCATTCATCACCCAGGCAAAGAGATTCTCCTCTGTGCTGAGCGCTTCATCGGCGGCGGTGACAGCGCCTGGAGATTCGTTTGTAATGATGCTTATTTCAGCGTGATACCCTGGTAGAACGTCTTCGTTCAAGTCATCCATTGCAATGGTGAAAGGATACCGGCTCGTTCCTTTTACAGACGTACGATCCGGATGGGTATCGATGGAGCTGATCGAACCGGTGCTTTCCATATCCAGCTCCGGTACTCTAATGTCTGCCTGCATCGTTTCATCCACAGTCGTACGCGCCGACTCATCTAATGTGCCGGAGAGAATCAGATCGGTGGAAGCGATCGTAAGCAGCGGAGCATCCAGCTCTTCCGAGATTTCCGTGACGGTTCCAGCGAAGGTGCTTGTAACGGTAATCTGATCGCCATCCTGCTGCAGCTGGTCGAGTTGGTCTTCCTTCATTTCGAGCATCGCTTCCTGTTTCATAAGTTCCGACGCCTGTTCGGCAAGCTTCTCCTGCTTCAAGTATTCTGCTTCCGCATTGGAGGAAGTGTCCTCCTGCTGCAGAGGTGAACGATCCGTCATTTCTTCCGTCTCATCCGGATTTCCTCCCCCGAAAAAGCTGGGAGCGCTCATTCCGGACGTCGACTCGGACGGCTCCGGAATTTCATAGTCTTCCAATTCTTCTATGTACGCTTGTGTCGCGGAGATTTCCTGCTCGATGCGGTCGATGTCTCCCTGAAGCTGTGCTTCCTGGGCGTAATAATCTGATACAGCATAAGTGTACAGGTCATCGCCGTCTGCGACGGTATCTCCTTCTTCAACGAGAAACTCTTGGAAGCTGCCAAGCTCCTCATTTAAGTATACAGGGGTAGTCGTTTCCGAAGTGAAAACTCCTTTTGTCTCCAGCGTTTCCGCCAAATCTTCTGTTACTGTCTGTGACCAGTCGTGGACGTAGGATTTTCGCTCGACCTTCTCTTCCTCATCGAAATAAATGAGGAGAGCGTTTGCCACAATAAATGCGACGATTAATAATCCCAGGATGCGCCCTTTCACATTAACTTTTGCCATAGTATTTCCACCTGCTGCTTTCTTACCTGATTAGATAAAGTAGGAACAAATCATAGTGGGCAAGGGCGGAGGTACCGGCCCATAAGAGGATGTGCCAAACGATGACTCCAGTCCATATCCACCCTTTTCTCGTAGTAGACAACCAAGTGAGACATTTGACTTGATACCAGATGATGAACAATTGAAAAATGGATATCGCTCCGAAGAAATAAATGATCCACTCGATGGAAGTGATGTAGGAAGCGATCACTCCGAAGGAAAGAGGGGATACATACCAGTCGATACCTGCGTAGACCATGAGCGGAATCCATGTGATCCGTTCCAAAAGCATGATCAACAATACGTTCATCTGGATGATGAACAGTTTCTTATAAGATACATTATTAAATAACCAGAAGAAAAAGGAAGAGATGAACAGGACGAATAGGAAGATTCCCAGGGCGAACGCTGTCCGGCCGATCAGAAACCAGGCTTTCCTCTGTTCGTATTCTGTACGGGTCAACCCGTCCATATTGGCAGAGATCGCATCCGTGCCGAGTCCGAGCCAAGCCGTCCATGTGTATGTAAGGACTGTTAATACTAAAGTGAAGAATAATAGATTCCAAACGTTCCTCAGCCGCTCGGCTTCATTCAAACGAAATAAATGATCGTCCCGGCGGGTGAACAACTTAATGAGATTTACTGAATAAGTCATGTCCTCCATCCTTTGGCAGCAAAATTAAAGCTATGTCTTATTTTAACGGAAATTGTCACCAGTTGCTATAAAGGATTGTAATCTTTGGAAAAATGAGAAATCCTGAAAATGGTGGACTCCATCGGAAAGAAGAGGCAGCTTTCAAGGATATAACAAAGGTGCTTCCAAAGAAGCACCTTTGTTTGTTTCAGTATTGATTTTCAGGCCCTGAAGGGGACGGGAGGGCAGGTGTGAAGCCTTATCGTTTTCCAGCGCCCGGAAATACGTTAAGTGGCTGCTGTATCATAGTTTCCTGGTTTCTTCTTCGTATGGAAGAAGAGCTTCCTGTCTTTGTACAGGAAGAACATAGACAGGGTGAACGCAAACAGGTCAGATAACGGGAAGGCAAGCCATACGCCGGTCACGCCGAAGAAGTTCGGCAGGATCAGTACGAGCGGAATCAGGAATAAAACCTGGCGTGCCATGGAAAGTATCAGCGCAGGCTTTGCCATGCCCAAAGCCTGATACAAACCGCCGCTTACGACCTGAGCACCAATTAATATAGCAAGAGAGAACATGATCCGCATGGCATGAGCACCGGAATCGATCGTCTCCTGGTCTCCGGTGAAAATCTTCATCAAGCCTTCCGGGAAGACCATCATAATAATGAAGATGAGGGCGGAAATTATCGTGACAACCTTCATTCCGAGTTTGATGGTGTCCTTCAGCCTTTCATCATTGTTCGCACCGTAATTGTACCCGATGATCGGCTGCATGCCCTGAAGGACTCCGATCATCGGCATGATCGTGAACATCGTCAGCTTCTGGACGATACCGAAGACGCCGACTTCGAACTCGCTGCCGAATTTAATAAGCATCAAGTTGATCGCAATCATCATCGCACTCCCTGCCACCTGCCGAATGAAGGCAGGTAAGCCGATGGTCACGACTTCTTTCAGCACTTTGTATACAGGGAGGAGGTACGCCGTTTTTATAGCAAGGGAGGATTTTCCCTTAAGGAAGTAATTTAAAATGACGACGGTGACGGTCGCCTGGGAAATCACGGTTGCAACCGCCGCCCCCTGCACGCCCATATCAAGACCGAAGATGAAGATTGGATCTAAAATGATGTTGATGACAGCAGGGATGATCATGGTCATCATGGCGAACTTCGAATTCCCCTCCGAACGGATGATGCTGTTCGTTGTAAACGCAAACGAGAAGAAGAACGATCCGACCATGATTGGGAACAAATAATCACGCGCGTAAGGCATGATGTTGTCGGTCGTACCGAACAGTCTTAACAGTGGTTCGAGAAAGGTGAAGGCACCGATCAGACCGATGCCGCTGACGAGCACGATGGTGAACAGGACGTTGCCGAAGACGTGGTTCGCTTCTTCCGGCTTGTTCTCCCCGAGACGTCTTGAGATGACGGAAGCACCCCCGATACCGACAGCAGCGGATATGGCCATGATGATCATCATGACAGGAAATCCGATACTCACCCCGGAAACGCCGAGAATGCCGACGCCGCGGGCGATGAATAGCGTGTCGACGACGTTGTATAAGGCCATGACGAACATTCCTACCATAGCGGGAATCGATAAATTGGCCAGCAGCTTCGGAATCGGCTGTGTACCTAAACGCTGACTCTGTTCTTTCATTTGCCGTCCCTCCTTGTAAGGTCGCGGTTCAAGTTGTTCTGCATCTTTTTCAGCCAGGCGTTCATCACCTGTTCTTCTTCCCAGGACAATCCTTCTGTAGCTTCTGTTTCGATTTCGTCGATGATCTGGAGGATCGTGTCGTAGAGATCCAAGCCCTGATCGGTAAGCGAAATAAGCTTTGTCCGTTTGTCCGTTTCGCTTGGGCGTTTCAAAATACGCTCATGCTTTAATAACGATTCAATGAGTCCGTTCATAGAAGAGGCCTGGATATGGAGTCTCTTCTGCATTTCTGTCTGGGACTGTTCCCCGGATGTCGCAAGGAAGTAGATGACTTTCGCCTGGGCGTGTGTCAATCCGTATTCGCCGAGTCTTTCGTTATATATGTTTTTTAGAAAATGGGATACCATGTGGATGTTATATCCCAGAGAATGATCAATTTGTTTTTTCTTTTCCATTTATTTAGCCCCCTAAACAAATAGAAGTATAAATCAGAACAGGAGAGAAGGCAATCCTCCCGCCTGATTCTTTGTGCTTAACGAATAGAAGGTATTTGTACACATTTTTCCTGCTGGATTTATTGTAAAATGAAGGAAAAGGAGTGAGGCAGAAGATGGGTGGATTAATAGAGCGTAAACCGAAGTCCTTCTATATCGCTTTGGTATTTATTTTCCTGCTGCTTGGATCCAATATAGCTATTCAAAAATGGGAATGGACGGGGCGGGTGGATCCCCTGCTCGTATGGGGGACGGTGCTTGACGTCATGGTGGTTCTGCCTGTTGTCGTCTTCACCTTTCTATTGAGAAGGAAACCGACGCTGTCTGTATTTGCGCCGATGATTTTACTCGGTTTTCTTTTCATCCATTGGATTGTTCCTGATTACGCAAAGGAAGAGTTATTCCTGTTGAATGTATCAGTCTTGATTCTGGAGGCGGCTGTCGTCCTCTTTGAAATAGGGATGATCGTCTTGTTCGTAAAGAAATACCCGGAATGGAAGCGTCACTTTCAAGGAGCATCCCAGGAATATCCTCATCTCCTTCCACGCATCTTCGCCGCGAATAAGCGGACCTTCGATCTGGAAGGGAGAGGCCGTGCGTTCTCCCGGTTAAGCGGATTTCTTGCAACCGACGCCTCTGCCATTCGTTACGCCTTGTTTCCGCGGTTCGACCGCGTTCCTGCTGCGCCGAACAGCTTCAGCTATCACCAGCGAAGTGAGTACTTCGGGGTGTTTCTCATGCTCGTCCACGCAATGCTGATTGAAATAATTGCTGTGCACGTCATGCTTATGCAGTACAGCCATATGGCCGCATGGATAGCGACGGTGCTTGATATGTATGCCCTGCTTTTCCTGATCGGAGACTACCAGGCAATCCGGAAGTCTCCGGTTATCCTTGAGGATGACCGTCTCCACATTCAAAAAGGACTTCGTTTCCATACAGTGATCGATACGGTTGATATAATGGAACTGGCTGTATATGAAGCGGGTGATGAGCGCTGGCGAAAGGATAAGCGCGCTGTTCATCTCGGGCTGGCAGGATTCGAACCGGTGCCTCCGCAGCTTGTGCTGGAGCTTGCAGACGCTGTGGACATACACCTTTTCTTCGGTCTCAAGAAGCGGGTGGATCGCATCTACCTGACCCTGGATGAGCCGGAGCGGTTCTGGGAAGCGATAAAAAGAGAGGGAGTGGTTTCAAAGGATGGAAAATAGTCAATTATGATAGGAGGAAGGATGGGATAGTCATGCCTCGATATCAGCGTGGTATTTTCTTATATAATGGAAATAAAGAGGAAGCGGAACTGGATACGGCTTTGCAGCAGACGCTTCCTTCCTTAAGCAGGGAAATTGCAGAGCTTCGTGTCATTCAGACGTTCGAGGTGGAAGAAGTCGGGGAAGTATGCCGCCGCTTCGGAGAGGAAGTGGATGTCTTTCTCATCTTTGGTGGGGATGGGACAGTTCACGAATGTATCAATCACCTGGCGGAACTGGAAAAGCGCCCGGTCATCGGTGTGCTGCCGGGAGGCACCTGCAACGATTTCAGCCGAGTATTGGATACTCCGCAGAGGCTGCAGCAGGCAGCGAAAGCGATCATAACAGGTGAGGAATTGTCGGTGGATGCCGGGAAGACGGACGACAGGTATTTCATCAATTTCTGGGGGATCGGTCTTGTTGCACAGACATCAACGAACATTGATCCGAACCAGAAGAACCGATTGGGTGTACTCAGCTATTTCATCAGTGCCTTCAAGACGATGAATGAAGCCGACCCATTCCGCTTCAAGGTGACGGTGGATGGGGAAGAGATCGATGGCGAAGCAGTAATGGTGCTGGTCATGAATGGGCAGTTCATCGGAACAAGACGGGTGCCGCTTCCTACGATCCATCTTCAGGACGGCAAACTGGATGTGTTAATCGTGAAGAACTCGAATCTGACGTTTTTCCGGGAATTGTTGAACGCGGGTAAACCTTCGGCCGAAGATCGGGAATTCCAGGAGCTTTTCCATCGACAAGGCAGGGAAATCAAGATAGAAACGGAAGCAGAGGAAGCGGTGGATATGGACGGGGAAATTCAGGGAAAAACACCGACGAGCATAGAGGTCCTGCCTGCCCATTTCACTTTTCTCGGTGGGGGACCGGAGGCGCTGCACATCGGCCCGGGAAATTGACCGGAATATTTATTTCCCAAGGTGGGATGGTTTGACAGAGCAAATTTGTTAAACTTATACTATCTACTATTGCAGGCATCGTGTTCTCAGTCCCCGCAGACGATGAGGAGCGGGAACCGGAAAGCCTGATCATGGAAAAGGATGGGCGGACGTCATGAACGAACAAGAGTTATATAAAGAAAAGAAACAAGACCCTTCGCTGAAGCTGTTTGTCGTTATGTCAAAAGCACAGCGGACGATATCCGATCTGGTGAAGGATGATATACAACGCTACGAATTGAACCCGACGGAATTCGGGGTACTGGAACTGCTTTATCATCAAGGACCGCAGCCGCTCCAGAAAATCGGAGAGAAGATATTGCTCGCGAGTGGCAGTATCACTTATGTGGTGGACAAGCTGGAGAAGAAGAAATACTTGGAGCGGGTGCCGTGTCCTAACGACAGAAGGATCACCTTCGCTTCCATTACGGACAAGGGCCGAGAGCTCCTGCACAGTATCTTTCCTGACCATTGGAAGCGGATCGAGTCGATTCTCGGAGGCTTGACCGATGAGGAGAAACGCCAGGCGATCGACCTTCTGAAGAAGCTCGGTAAATACGCCGACGCACAACAGGAGTAGACAATTATCTGATTCTTTTGTAAAATGGCAAGTAGACTAAAGACAAAGGAGGTATGAAGATGTTACAGATGCACACGCTTGATTACCAATTGAATTATCTGCGTCGTGCAATTATTCATGATTCAGCTGCCACAGGGACACGTATGTCCAAAAACAGCTGAATAGGAAGGAATGTAACGTCTCATATCTGATCATATAAGAAAGCCAAAGTCAGAGGTAACGGGACCTCTGGCTTTTTTTGTGCTTTTTTCATTTGTCTTTAGGAGGAACGTAATGATGATAATTACATTAAAAGATATAAATAAGATCGTCGGTGGCGAAGTATTGTTTGAAGGTTTGAATATGGAATGGAAGGCGCAGCAGCGGATCGGACTCGTAGGCAGGAACGGGAGTGGGAAATCCACTCTGTTCCGGATCGTGCTGAAACAGGAGGATATAGACGGCGGAGATATCTTCATCCAAAAAGGGTTGAAAATCGGTTATCTGGAACAGATTCCATCCGCTTGGGAAGATACAGCGGAATCTTACCTGCGCCAAGCCTTCCAATCCTTGATCCGAATGGAAGAGAAAATGAAGCTGCTGGAAAAAGAGATGACGGACCCGATGAAGCTGGAACGGGCCATAGAGGAATATGGGGATTTGCAGGAGGAGTACACGAGGCTTGGAGGATATGGTATAGATTCCTCCATTCGACAGGTCGCAGGCGGCCTTGGAATCACGGTTCTTCTTAATAGGAGCGTCAATGATTTAAGCGGAGGAGAAAAGACGAAGCTCGGTCTCGCTAAACTGCTTCTCGAAGAGCCGGACGTTCTATTATTGGATGAGCCGACGAACCACCTCGATCTCCCTGCTATCGAATGGCTCGAGTCCTATTTGCTCCAGTACAGCGGAACGGTCTGTGCGATTTCCCACGACCGCTCTTTCCTCGACCGGGTCGCCACGGATATCATGGATCTGGAAGCTGGAGCGGTGGATGTATATAAGGGAAATTACTCTGCTTTCGAAAAGCAGAAGGAAGAGAAGCTGCTTGCCGAATTCCATCAATATGAAGAGCAGCAGAAGAAAATAAAGAAAATGAAAGAAGCCATCCGCAGACTCAGACAATGGGCGAATGAAGCCAATCCTCCGAATGAGAAATTGTTCAAGAAAGCCAAAAGTATGGAGAAGGCGCTGGAACGGATGGAAAAACTCGATAAACCGATTCTCGATCCGAAGAAGATGAAGCTCCGCCTTGATGCAGGAGACCGATCAGGGAAAGATTTATTCGTCGTACGCAGCCTGTATAAAGCATATCAGAATGATACCATCCTGGAGGACCTTCATCTGCATGTCCGTTATCAGGACCGACTGGCGATTGTCGGGGCGAATGGAAGCGGGAAATCGACACTGCTTAGAATGCTGTTAGGAGAAGAGAAGCCGGATCATGGAGAGATCAAGCGGGCGCCGGACCTTCGAATCGGCTATCTGCCGCAGCAACCGTTAAAAGGGGTGGACGGTGACCGGCGTCTGATCGATTTCTACAGGGAGCAGATTCGTGTGACAGAAGGAGAGGCCCGTCATCATCTTGCTGGATTTCTGTTTTATGGGTACGACGTATTTCGGAAGCTCCGTCATTTAAGCGGGGGAGAACAGATGCGTCTGAAGCTTGCTGTATTCATGCATCTGGATATCCAACTCTTGATCCTCGATGAACCTACCAATCATTTGGATGTGGAATCGCAGGAGGTTTTGGAGGAGGCATTGAATCAATTCGACGGGACGGTCATTGGTGTTTCTCATGATCGTTGGTTCTTAAACCGCTGCTTTACAGAAACAGCGTACATGATGAATGGACAGTTAAAGCGCCGGATCGGCACGTATGAGGAAACACGTAAAGAATGGCTGGAAAGTCTGGATGAGAAACAAAAGAAAGACCCGACACAACCATCGCAGCCGGAGAAGGTGGAACTCCCTCTGGAAGAGCAGATTCAGCAGTTGGAGCAGCAGCTGGAAGAGCGAAAGCGAAAGGGCGGAGAGGATACCGGAACAGCAAAGCTGCAGACGGAAATCGATTATCTTTATGAAAGATGGCTTGGATAGGGAGACAGGGGGGGACTACCCTCTGTCTTTTTCTATGGGAATTCAGGAAGGGATTTCATGTTTAAAGCTAAACGGAACGGGTATGAATTAATAGGCGTAAGGAAAGATGTAAGGAGGGAGAAGCTTGGGTAAGCGGAACGTCATCGTGTATACCAGTAATGATTGTACCCATTGTGCGCGTGTGCTGGAGAAGCTCTCGGATTGGAATGTCGAATATGAAGAGAAGAACATTTCTGAGAACAGAGAGTACTTCAAAGAATTACAGAGCAAGAAGATTTATGGCACGCCTGCCACTTTCATAGATGGTGAGAAGATCCTCGGTTTTCAGGAACGTAAGCTGAAGCAAGCATTGAAAATAAGATCAGACGAGACTTTCTTCGTGGACACAGATTCCATGAATTTTTCTTGAAGTGGTGCAAGTGATGGGAAATCACTTGTTTTTTTTACACTTTTTTCGTCTTTTGACATAGGCTGAAGTAAATAATGTAAAGGTGGGACCTGACATGTACCAAGATCCTTACCAAACCTATTCCAATGGTTGGTACTATTATCCGACTGAAACCGCCTATCGTCAGAATAATTATCCGATGTATTCAAACCAGGGAGGTAACTGGGGTTATCCTATGTACACAGATGCTTCCTATATGCCGTACCAGCAGCAACAGCCCTTCATGAATAGTTACAATTATCCGGGTTATACTGAGACCGGAGAACAATCCGCCTCTTTTGACGCTTCCTCGATTCCTAAAGGAGTCATGGGATATTTTCAGAATGAAGAAGGGCAGCTTGATTTCGATAAGATGATGTCGACGACCGGGCAGGTCGTGAAAACGATGCAGCAGGTGAGTCCGATAGTCAAAGGTCTCGGCTCATTCGTTAAAGGCTTCAAGTAACGCGCGCTGCTGCAGTGCGCGTCTTTTTCTATACAATATGATGACAATCTGGAGGAGAAGATGATGACTATCGGATGTTTGTGTATCCACGGGTATACGGGAAGCCCGGAGGAGGTACAACCTCTCGTTGACTTCCTGAAGAAGCGCACGGACTGGGAAATAGCCAATCCGACACTCCCCGGGCACGGAGAAGACTTGGATTTGGAGGGGCATTATTATCAGGAGTGGATTGCGACGGCGGAACTCACCCTGCTTGATATGATGACACGCAATGATAAAGTTTATATTATCGGCTTTTCGATGGGAGGAATGATTGCGGCATACTTGACGGCTAAATACCGTCTTGACAGGCTTGTGCTGCTGTCGGCAGCGGGGAAGTATGTCAGCCTGCCGCAGATGTATAAGGATGTGGCAGAAATGGTGTTCGATGCGTGGAAAGGAGTCCTTTCCTCTAATGAGCTGTTCCTTCGATATAAGAAGAAGTTGAAGGATACTTATTTATTTTCCACCTTCGAGTTTATGAAGTGTGTCCAGTTTACAAGGCCGTACCTTCGTCATGTCCGTTGTCCGGTATTGATCATTCAGGGAGAGCTGGACGGCATGGTGCCGAAGAAGGCGGCGCTTTACTTAGAGAAAGAAATACCGTCGGTGGAGAAGGAATTGGTATTCTTAAAGAAATCGAAGCATTTGATCTGTCATGGCGATGATCAGGAAGAACTTTTTGATGAAGTGCTCGATTTTGTCCATCCTAGAAGCACTGTACCTTCGTGACCGGCCGCACCGGTCTTTCACCTGTAGATTCTCATATTGATGGAGTGGATTTATCGGTTTTTCCTGAAAGGGATAAGCTTCTTGAAAGCATGAAAAAAAACCGGACGCTTTCCGCGCCCGGTTTTTCCCGGTCAACGATAGTTAGTCGCGGAAGAATGCGATAACGAGACCGCCTTCTCCTGCATAGGTGGAAATCAAAGGTCCGACGTCCATGAACAAACTGTTCTTGAACGGATAGCGGTCCTGGATGGCGCCTAATACTTTCCGTCCACGCTCTTCATCATTGGAATGGGAAAGAGCGATGATGCGGTCTTCGACGTTATGGGCATATTCTCCAATCTGCTCGATGAACCGACGAAGGGCTTTCTTATCGCCGCGGACTTTCTCTGTGACTTCCACCGATCCCTCGTCTTCGCTGGCTCTCATTAAGAGTTTGATGTTTAACGTCTTAGCGATTGCGCCTTTCATTTTATCCAATCGTCCGCCTTTGATGACATTTTCGAGTGTCTTCAAGAGGAACAAGGTCGTCGTCTTCTCAATTCGTTCTTCCATATGAGATACGACTGCTTCGAAAGAAAGTCCTTCCTCAATCTTCCGCTGTGCTTCATGAACGAGCAGGGCGATGCCGCAGGAAGCGGTTTTCGTGTTCAAAACCTTGATTTCCCTGTCCGGCTGCTCTTCAAGCAGCATGTCTTTCCCCATTACAGCGCTGTCGTAGGTGCTGCTGAGTCCCCTGGTCATCGAGAGGACGAGAATCGGCCGATGCGCGTCGATTTCTTTGTACGTTTCATAGAAGTCATTCGGGCTCGGGGAGGAAGAACGGGGGAGCTCGTCCGATTGTTTCATCTTCTCGTAAAAGGTAGGGAGGTCGATGGACACCCCTGATTTATAACTTTCTTCTCCAAAATGAATGTTCAAAGGAACGGATTTGATTTCGTATCGATCCATCATTTCCTGCGGAACATCTCCGCCGCCGTCAATGATCAATTGAATCGTCATATAGTCACCTGCTCTCGAATTTATCGTCTTTCTATTCTGACATGAAAGCGCCATCCTGCAAAGGTCAGCTTTTTCCAGTCTTATGTTTGATGCGCTTGGAATACGTAATGGTCGTGCTGAGTAGGAACAACATTAACCCGAAGAGGACGATGCTGCCTCCGAGGAACTGAGACCAAGTTATAAGTTCTCCAAGGAAGAAATAAGCAAGAACCGCCGCGCCGACCGGCTCTAATAAGACAGCCATGGATATGGTTGCGGCGCTGAGCCATCGGATTGTCCAATTGAACAATGTATGCCCGAAGAACGTTGGGATGATGGCGAGACATAAGAAAACCGTCCACTGCCGACCGTCGTACCCGGTGAAGGGAAAAGAGAAGGCCGTATTATAAAGGAATAATGTAGCGGCAGCCGTTCCGTACACGATGAAGGTATAGGCCATTAAAGAAAGCCTCTGTCTCAATTTCTGGCCGAGCAGAAAGTACCCAGTCACCATCACCGCTCCGAGGAGTGCCAGCGAATCGCCGTACAGGGCCTGTCCACTCAGCTGCCAGTCCCCCCACCCGATGATAGCGCTTCCTGTGATGGTGATGATCAAGCTCATCACCGCTCCGGTCGTAAACCTCTCTTTGAAGAAAAGGAAGGTACCGATAAAGGCGAAGACAGGCTGCAGGGATACGAGGACGACGGAGCTTGCCACACTGGTATAGTTCAGTGATTCGAACCAGAAAATGAAGTGGAAGGCAAGGAAAATACCGGAAATAGTCGTCAAAAGCCATTCTTTCACGTGAAGGTGTTTGATTTCATCTATATGTTTCCATACTACATAAGGGGCCATGATGGATACGGCCATCAGCAGTCGGTAAAAAGCGATGATCGATGCGGGGGCATCACCCGCCGCCTTTACGAATATGGCGGAAGTGGAGATGGAAATAACACCGATGAATACAATTAAATAAGGATGAAACGGAGGTTTATTCAAGCGAATCCTCCTTCATAACACATCGATTTTTACTAATTTTATCATTATTGGGTTTGAAAAGCACAGCGGAAATGTGTAGAATTAATGATGTTATATATGTTATGATGAATGAATCTATCAGGCAGATACCAGAGAAGCCTCTCCCGTTTCCTGTGGCAGAAGGCTTTTTTTACATGTATATAGGTAGAAGATTTAAAAACAAAGGAGTATGAAATTACTGTGACAACATTTCAATCACTAGGATTATCAAACCCCATTCTAAAATCATTAGATGTGATGGGATTTGAAGAAACCACACCAATCCAAGAACAGACCATCCCTCTAGGACTTGAAGGGAAAGACGTTATTGGCCAAGCGCAGACAGGTACGGGGAAGACGGCGGCATTCGGTATTCCGATGCTGGAGAAAATCAACAAACAGGTGAAAGCCGTTCAAGGTCTTGTCATCGCCCCGACAAGGGAACTGGCTATTCAGGTAGCAGAGGAATTGAACCGACTAGGTAAAGGAAAAGGTGTCCGTGTCCTTCCGATTTACGGTGGGTCCAACATGGAACGCCAAATCCGCGCCCTGAAGAACAACCACATCGTCGTTGCGACACCTGGTCGTCTACTTGACCACATCCGTCGTAAAACGATTAAATTGGAAAGTGTTCACACAGCGGTTCTTGATGAAGCGGACGAAATGCTGAACATGGGCTTCATCGATGATATCCGTGACATTCTTAAGGCCCTTCCGGAAGAACGCCAAACGCTTCTGTTCTCCGCAACTATGCCGAAAGAGATTCGTGATATCGCGACAACGCTGATGAACAGCCCGGAAGAAGTAAAAGTTAAAGCAAAAGAAATGACTGTGGAAAACATCGAGCAGTTCTTCGTGGAAATTCCGGAGAAGCATAAGTTCGATACTTTGACTCGTCTTCTTGATATCCATGATCCTTCTTTGGCAATCGTCTTCGGCCGTACGAAACGCCGTGTTGACGAAGTTGCTGACGGTCTTCAGGCACGCGGCTTCAGTGCAGAAGGAATCCACGGAGATTTGACTCAAGGAAAGCGTATGTCCACATTGAACAAGTTCAAGCGCGGACGTATTGAAATCCTTGTGGCGACAGACGTAGCAGCACGTGGTCTGGATATTTCCGATGTAACTCACGTGTACAACTTCGATATTCCGCAAGATCCGGAAAGCTATGTTCACCGTATCGGCCGTACAGGACGTGCTGGTCGTAAAGGTAAATCAATTTCTTTCGTCACACCGAGAGAGAAAGACCAACTGCACTTGATCGAAAAGATCACGAAGAAGAAAGTAGAACGTTTGAAAGTTCCTTCTTCTGAAGAAGCAGCGCGTGGGCAGCAGAAAGTTGCGGTCGAGAAGCTTCTGGAAATGATCGAGAAGAATGATCTGAAGAATTACAAGCAGGCGGCGGATGAGCTGCTTCAACAGCATGATTCCACAGACCTGATCGCTGCAGCACTGAAGATGATGACGAAAGAACGCAGTGAAGTTCCGGTTCGTCTATCTCATGTTCAACCGATCAGCGTGAAGAACGCCCAGCGTGATAAGAGCAAGAAGAAGGGCGGCTACCGTGGTGGCGGTAACCGTAACTTCAACAGTAAGAATAAATCCCGCAACCGTAACTTCAACGGTAAAGGCGGAAAACAGCGCAGCTTCCAAAGTAAAGGCCGCAGCTGATAAAAAAACGATCAGCCCTCTTGAGAGAGGTGCTGATCGTTTTTTTTATCTGTTCAGCAGGGCTATGAGGACGAGGAACAGGATGATTCCCCCCACGATATATTTCCCTGTCTGCCTGCTGCTGAATTTCTTTTTGCGCCAGCGGTCCGGATCGAAATGAATGTCGCCGTCGTTCCGGTTCGTGTTGCGCCTTACCTGCCAGATGGAGAAGGGGCGGGCATTCCGGAGAACGACAGGAGCGATGGCGAATCCGCCGATCAATCCGAAGAGGTGGCCGAGAATGTTAATGTTCGGTCGGACGAAGGTCATAAACAAACCTAATGCCACAATGACACCGATAATTTGAGAGTTGGCTTGATCGATCAAGTGTTTTCGGTTCCAGACCATGAAGATATAGACCCCGAATATCCCGAAAATCGCTCCTGACGCACCAAGGTGGGCGTAGTAGGCGGAAGGATCAACGATGAACGTTCCGACATTCCCGGCGATACCCGCGAAAAGGTAGAGAGCGATAAATTTCACCTTCCCGAGCATCTGCTCCAGCGCAGGGCCGAAGAGGACGAGAGAAAAGGAATTGAACAATGCGTGAGCGAAGCCGGCGTGAAGAAAGATCGGTGTCACCAGCCGCCAGTATTCTCCGTTAAGAACGAAGACGTTCACTCCCATCCCCCAGGCTTTCCACTCTTGAGCGAATCCCAGCTGCAGGAAGTCCATCAGTAACCATAGGACGAGATGGAGTCCGACTAGAAATGATATGACAGGGTAGAATTTCAGAAATTCCTTAAAGCTTTCTGTACGTACAAACATTCGATTCGTCTCCTTTTAAAGACCTTCTTATTGTCAATGTAGTCATATAGGGTACTTCGTATTCTTTTTTTATCTCCCTCATCATCGGGTATACTGTGTTTAGAATGAAGATAAAGGAAGATGCAGGCATGATAGAAGGAATTGGAATAGACATCATTGAGTTGGATCGTATTAATCAAAGTATAAAGCGAAATCCCCGTTTTGTTCAAAGAATATTGACGGAAAACGAATATCAGCGATACGAAATGCTGAATGAAGGAAGACGCGTCGAATTTCTTGCCGGCCGCTTTGCTGCCAAGGAGGCCTGTGCGAAGGCACTGGGAACGGGAATCGGAAAAACAGGCTTTCAAGATATAGAAATTTCTTCGGCTGAGACGGGGGCTCCTCAAGCATCGGTTCGGGGGATGGAGCACTTGAAGATCTGGGTGTCGATCAGCCACAGCAGTCAGCACGCCATTGCTCAGGTGGTTTTGGAAAGGAACACGTGAGGTATAGGCATAAGACATAATTACATAGGTTGTCTCATAACATTGTAATGCGGGTAGGAGGGAACGAATTGGATATTGTGACCGCACATGAAATGTACGAACGGGATCGGTTGGCGATGGAAGCGGGAATAGACGGCAGACTGTTGATGGAGAATGCAGGACGTGCCGTCGCTTATGACTTTCTGAAACGGATCGAACCTCAACAGAAGGTTGTCGTCTTAATCGGAGGTGGAAACAACGGGGGAGACGGTTTCGTCATTGCCCGGACGTTGATGAACCTGGGCTGTCAGACGGAGGTCGTGCAGGTGGTGCCGGATGATAAGATCCGTGGCGACGCTTTGGAACATAAACGGTTGTTCAAGGCATCCGGATACAGGTGTACGGTCTGTCCGGAAACGGCTGCGATCGCAGCTCTCCTGGAGGAATCGGATATCTGCGTGGATACGATTCTCGGTATAGGGGTCAAAGGGCGGTTGAAAGAGCCGATCGCCTCGATCATCCACCTCTGTAACGAAGCAGACGTCCTGCGATTGGCAGTGGATATTCCTACTGGAGTCCCCGCAGGTGAAACGGACGAGGAATTCGACGGGTACCGGGCTCACTATACGTCCATCATCGAAGCGCCGAAGCTTAGTGCGTTCCTGCAGCAGACCCAGCCGTTCTATGGCGAATGGTCTGTCGTCGAAATCGGTCTTCCAAAACCGCTGCTTCCGGATATCCGGCGTAGATGGTGGAGGGAGCAGGAAGTTCAAGAGACGCTGCCGAAACGGGATGCTCATGCACATAAGGGAACACATGGAAAAGGGTTGGTCATCGGAGGATCTGCGCTCATGCCGGGTTCAATAGCCATGTCGGCAAGAGCTGCTCTGCGCAGCGGAGCGGGGTTGGTAGCTGTCGGTACCGAAAAAGAAGCCGTTCCAGCCATTGCCTCTTTCGTCCAAGAGGCGACATTCGTAGACTTGTTCCGTGGACAAGTCCAAGATAATCTGGAAGGATATGATGGCATTGCTGTCGGCATGGGGCTTGGCAGGGAGGATTCCAAAGAATCTCTCGTAGGTGAAATCATCCGGCATGCGGAAGCTCCTCTGCTTCTGGATGCGGACGGTTTGTACCATGCCAAAGCTTTTCTTGAAGCGGTAGGAAGCCGGCAGTACCCGACGATACTGACTCCACATCCAGGAGAATTTGCGCATTTACTTGGTCTGTCTGTAAAAGAAGTGCTGCAATCTCCCTTTTCTCTTACACGTGCATTCGCAGAAAAATACGGCGTCTATCTTGTTCTGAAAGGCCCTTCTACTATCATTACGTCACCGGACGGGCGGCAGCGTGTCGATACTTCCGGTAATGTGGGTCTTGCTAAAGGCGGCAGTGGTGATGTCTTGTCCGGAATCCTGCTTGCTATGATCATGCAGGGGGCGGATGTGCTGGATGCCGTCTGCGACGGCTGTTTTGTTCACGGCCGGACAGCAGACCTTCTTGTGGAATCAGATCGATCGAATGTCGATTTGCTTGCGACGGATGTCATTGAAGGATTGTCCCGAACGTTTCGTACATTCTCATGATTTCGTTCCCTTTGTCCTTAAGTAGAGACAAAGGAGTTGTGTCTTATGCAAAGACGTTTTCTGATTCTACTATTCAGTTTGTTCGTCTTAGGTACACTGGCAGCTTGCGGCACCCAGTCTAAAGAGGATGTTGTCAAGAAGCTGGAGAAGCAGTCGGAGGAAATGGCAGGCTATAAGACCGAAGCAAACATGAAGATGAAAACCGGCAAGGCAGAGCAGAAATACCATATTCAAGTGTGGCATAAGAAAGATGATTTCTATCGGGTGAAATTGAACAGCGACAAGGATGAGAAGGGAAGCCAGATCATCCTGAAGAATGACAGCGGTGTTTATGTGTTGACACCTGCCTTGAACAAGAGCTTCAAGTTCCAGAGTGAATGGCCGCAGAACACGAGCCAGCCTTATTTATATGCGTCTTTGTTGAATGACATCAAGGCAGATGATGATGCCGAATTCACGACGTCGGATAAATATTATGAATTCAAGACGAAGACCAACTACCAAAACAATAAGACTCTCCCTTATCAGAAGATCTTCTTCGACAAAAAGTCTTACCAGCCCGTCATGGTTCAAGTATTTGATCAGGATATGAACGCACTGGTGGAAGTCCAATTCGCCAATTTCGCCAAAGATGATTCCTTGAAGAAAGAGGACTTTGATGTAGATAAGAATATGGCGATGGCACCGACGGAAGCACCTGTTGCGAACATGGAAGGACAAGAGCTTGAAGAAGTGCTGTATCCGGAAGAGACATTCGGTGCAGAACTTGCAGAAGAGCAGGAAGTCAAAACAGATGACGGCAAGCGGATCATTATGAGCTATGCCGGCGAGAAGAATTTCACGCTTGTCCAGGAGAAAGCAGAGGTGGAAGCCGCAAGCGCATTATTCTCCGTACAGGTGAACGGTGACCCGGTTCAGCTTGAAGGCGGCGTGATCGGTGCGATGGAGAATAACCGTCTGGAATGGACGCAGGACGGAACCACGTATCAGCTTGCCAGCAATGAATTGACGAAGGATGAAATGATTTCGGTAGCAAGCTCCATCTATAATGGAGACATGGTGAAATAGTCGCTGGTTGGAGCAGGCTTAACGGTCTGCTTTATTTTTATTTTCCGTACCTCTAAAGATTCCCCCTTATGCGATTTGACAGTCCCCGGCAATCATTCAATAATAGGAAGATACATTAGTTGCAGAGGAGCGGACGTTTTGCCAATGAGTTACTATCGAGATACTTACGTAGAAGTGAATCTGAACCATATTGCACAGAATATCCATCAATTGAAGGAGCGTCTCGTCTCTTCAAAGAAAATCTATGCGGTTGTCAAGGCGGACGCCTACGGACACGGAGATATCCAGGTGGCAGAGGCTGCCTTGGAAGCAGGAGCGGAAGGACTTGCCGTCGCGATCCTGGATGAAGCGTTGAAACTAAGAGAAGCGGGTGTGACAGCCCCGCTGCTCGTCATGGGCTGGATTCGTCCGGAAGATGCGGCACTGGCAGCCGTCCATGATATCGCCGTCACCGTATTTCAGCGGGAGTGGCTGGATCAGGCTGGAGAGCAGGCATTGGAACGGCCGCTCCGTATACATTTGAAGTTGGACACAGGGATGGGGCGCATCGGAGTACGTTCCGAAGCCGAGCTGGATGAAATCCTTCCTTATATCGATGAGCGCCCGAACTTCCAATTAGAAGCGCTTTTCACCCATTTTGCGACAGCTGATGAAGCAGATACGACATACTTGGAGGAGCAGCAGCGCCGCTTTGATGAATTGTTCGCTCATTTTGAAGGAAAATGGCAGGAAAATGTCGAAATTCATACGAGTAACAGCGCAGCGAGCATGCGCTTTCCGGAAAAAACGGCCCATTTTGTCCGTTTTGGTATCAGCATGTACGGTTTATATCCGTCGCAGGATGTGAAGCGGGAACGTCCGATTGATTTGCAGCCCGCGATGTCGCTGCACAGTCAATTGATTCACGTGAAACAATTGGAAGCCGGTGAAGCAGTCAGTTATGGTGCCACGTATAAGGCGCAGGAAACCGAGTGGATCGGCACCGTACCGATCGGTTACGCGGACGGCTGGACGAGGAAATTGCAGGGGATGGACGTGCTGGTTGACGGAAAGCGCCATCCGATTGTCGGAAGAATTTGCATGGATCAACTCATGATTCGGCTGGATCAGGAATATCCTATAGGGACAAAGGTTACCTTAATTGGTAAACAGGAGGATCAGGAGATCTCCGCAGATGACATAGCCTCCAGGTTGGATACCATCAATTACGAGGTGCCTTGTATGATCGGCAGCCGGGTACCGCGTGTGTACGTGAAAGATGGCAGGATCGTAGATGTCAAAAACGCTCTCTGACGCGGATTGGACAATTCTCCCTATGTAAGGATAACAGGTTCCATGATTCACGAAAAAATTCCAACACTCCTTTGCAATGGACACTCCCGTTTGATAAGATTAGAGTGGACTAATTGACTGGTTTCTTTTGAGAGAAGATGGTGGAGGTGTATGGTTTTGTCCGATAGCATGCAGGAGATTGTCATCCGGATTCCGGATAACCTACTCAATGAAGTGGATGGCTTCATTCAACTCGAAAACAGTGATCGGAGCGATTTCATGTGTCAAGCAACGAAAATGTATTTGCGTGAAAAGAAACAGCGTCATATAAGAGAATCCATGCGTAGAGGCTACATGGAAATGGCGAAAATCAATCTCAACATCGCTTCAGAAGCGTTCCAAGCTGAAGAGGAGGCAGACCACACCCTGGAGCAATTAGTGAGCGGGGTGTGAAGCCGGTGATAGTCAAACGAGGAGACGTTTATTTCGCTGATTTGTCCCCGGTCGTGGGATCCGAACAAGGCGGGGTTCGTCCTGTACTCATCCTCCAAAATGATATTGGTAATCGTTTTAGCCCTACGGTAATCGTCGCCGCGATTACTGCGCAAATACAAAAAGCCAAACTCCCTACACACGTAGAAATTAACGCAGAAAAATACGGGTTCGAACGAAACTCTGTGATCCTATTGGAACAAATCAGAACGATTGATAAACAGCGTTTGACCGACAAGATTACTCAACTGGATGAACCGATGATGCAGCAAGTGAACAAATCCTTGCAGATCAGTCTCGGTTTGATCGATTTCTGATCCGTCTAAGCTATTCCATAATAAAGTTGCCTGGATAAAGGTAACTTTATTTTTTTTTACGTTTATAGTTTATAATAAGATTTATAAGGGTAATGATGATGGCGTGATTTTTTAATGCGTGAAGGTATGATAATTCGCTTATTTTTGTTAATATTATATTCAAATATTATTAGAACGGAATTATAGAAGGGTAATACAGGCGGAGGTTTGAAAAAATGGACGAACGATTGAAGAACGTAGTAATCGAGTATAGTGATGACATAGTAAAAATGTGGTTGGAAGAAGTGAATGCACATAAGCAGAACGACTATACGTCGACGATTTCCGACGAAATGTTCGAAAGTACAAACAGGGAATTCGTCAATGTCATTTTCTCCAGCATTGAAAAACAGGGGTTGTCCTCCGATTTGGACGATTTCTCGGAGCGGCTGATTAACTTAGGCTGGCCGCTGAGCTATCTGACAGATGGGATGCAGGTATTCCGCCGCGTGGTGACCGGCTTCATCCTGAACCAGTCGGATCAAATAGACTCGGATTATTTCTCCAGGGTACTGAAGGAAGTGGACGGTTGGGTGGATCCGATCATCAACCGCCTTGTTAATGAGTATTCCGGGAGCTGGGAACACATCGTTTCCCTTCAACGTGTCGCTCTTCAGGAACTTTCAGCTCCGCTCATTCCTGTCATGGAAAACATTACGATCATGCCGCTTATCGGAACGATCGACACAGAACGTGCCAAGCTCATTATGGAGAACCTGCTGGACGGGGTCATCAAGCACAATGCGGAAGTCGTGCTGATCGACATTACCGGAGTTCCGGTCGTCGATACAATGGTTGCCCACCACATCATCCAGGCGGCAGAAGCGGTCCGTCTTATCGGTTCCCGCTGCATATTGGTAGGGATACGTCCGGAAATTGCCCAGACCATCGTCAATCTTGGTATCGATTTAGGGAAGTTCCCTACGAAGAGCTCCTTGAGAAAAGGTTTTCAAACAGCGCTCGAATTAACGAATCGCCGGATCGAAGATACACAAAACACCTACGAGGATATTGAGAAATTGATTGATTCGCTAGATAAGGAGTGAGAACAGTGAGAATACCGATTCTGAAGCTTCATAATTATCTGTTGATCTCTATCCAGATCGATTTGGATGATCAGACAGCTATCCAGTTTCAAGAAGACTTGCTCAGTAAGATCCATGAAAGTGGTGCGACAGGGGTCGTCATCGATTTGACGTCTGTGGACATCATTGATTCCTTTATTGCCAAAGTACTCGGCGATGTGGTGACCATGTCCGATTTGATGGGTGCCAAGGTCGTACTGACAGGTATCCAACCGGCTGTTGCCATGACTCTGATTGACTTGGGTATCCATCTCCAAGACGTTCCTACAGCATTAGACTTAGAACAAGGGCTGATTAAACTTCGCCAGGAATTGGAGGAGTGAGTATGGACTTCCAATCCTGTGTCAATATAAAAAAGGAGTGGGACATCGTCGGGGCACGACAACTGGGCCGGGACATTTCCAGGAAAATCGGTTTCGGCACCGTTGATCAAGCGCGGATTGCCACTGCCATATCTGAACTGGCAAGGAACATATACTTATATGCTGGAACGGGGAAAGTATGTTTTGAAGTGATGGAAGATATGAACAAAAAAGGAATCAGAATTGTTGCGATGGACAGCGGTCCCGGAATTAAAGATATCAGCCAGGTGATGGAAGACGGCTTTACGACTTCCGGAGGGCTTGGTGCCGGATTGCCCGGAGTGAAACGATTGATGGACGATTTCGATATCGTTTCGGAAGAAGGGGAAGGTACGGAAATAAGAGTTGTTAAATGGCTCCGTTAGAGGAGGTATAACTGATGAGTACATTGAAGCTCGATTTGGAGAATTATAAGGAACTTTTGCAGGAGTATATTAAGACGAAAGATGAGCAGGCTCTGTATCAGGCAGAGCAGTTCAGTAAGCATTCGATGCAGCAGAATATTTCACCGGAAGAAATCATCAATGTCCACATTCAGTCGTTACAAGAAATATACCCGGATATGCCCGAGTATATTCAATCTTCGATGAACTTCCTTTTGGAAACGATGATCTCCTATGGTCTTGCCTATCAGGAGTATCAGTCTCTCAGGGAAAAGCAGCTGGAGCTGAAATCAGAGATATCGGTAGCTGCCAATATGCAGAAGACGCTGCTTTCGACAGTTAAGCCGGAGCTTGCTGAAGTAGAGGTCGGAGCCCTGAGCGTTCCGGCCAAGCAGATGAACGGAGATTATCATCACTTCGTGGATGACGAAAAAGGGAGTCTCGGAATTGCTATCGCTGATGTCATCGGTAAAGGGGTCCCGGCGGCCTTGTGTATGTCGATGATCAAATATTCGATGGACAGTTTTCCTGAAATGAGGACGGACCCGAGCGTCATTCTTGGGAGCCTGAACCGCGTCGTGGAACGCAACGTCGATGCGAGCATGTTCATTACGATGTTCTACGGATTATACGATACCAACGATCACACTTTCTCTTATTCCTCGGCCGGTCACGAACCGGGTTTCTATTACCATAGTGACAGGGACGAATTTGAGGAAATTGACGTTCCCGGCCTGGTGCTCGGCGTTTCACCGGATGTCACTTACACGCAATATGAAAAGAAAGTGGAAAAGGGAGACATGATCATTCTTCTGACAGATGGTGTGACCGAATGCCGTCAGGGGGAGCGGTTCATCGAACAGGAAGAAGTTCTCCACGTCATCAAACAGTACGCACACCTGCCTGCTCAAGGGATTGTAGACCATGTGTACAAGCATTTCGAGCGTTTGCAGGACTTCCAGCTTCGCGATGATTTCACTTTGATTATCCTGCGCCGTAATGTTTAACGGCCTGTTGGGACGGGTACTATCGATGTGATTGACTTTTTTAGGATCTTAGGAGGGTAAATGGTATGAACTTAACTATAGATGTTACGAATAAAGAAAGTGTTACGACCGTTGTTTTATCCGGAGAGGTAGATGCATTCACCGCTCCTAAATTGAAGGAAACGCTGCTTCCTTTGACGAAAGAACAAGGTCAGGTACTCGAAGTGGATTTTGGAAGTGTCAGCTATATGGATTCTACAGGTCTCGGTGTGTTCATCAGTGCTCTGAAGTCCACGAAGGAACATGGAACGGAAATGAGACTTATCCATATGCAGGACCGGGTATATCGTCTGTTTAAAATCACCGGCTTAACCGAAATCATGACGATTGATTCTACAGTGCAAGGTGGAATGTAATAATGGAACCATTTGATTTTGTCGAAGTGAAAGTACCAGCCAAAGCAGAATACATCGGGGTTGTTCGTCTGAGTACGTCAGGGATCGCCAACCGTATGGGTTTTTCCTACGAAGATATCGAGGATTTGAAGGTGGCGATATCAGAAGCCATTACGAATGCCGTCAAGCATGCGTATAAAGAAACGGGCGAAGGCGAAATTACGATCGGCTTTGGAGTATATCAGGACCGCTTGGAAGTCATGGTGGCAGATCACGGTGGAAGCTTTGATTTGGGCGAGGTGAAAGAAGACATCGGCCCGTACAAGCAGGATGATGATATTGAAGAGCTCCGCGAAGGTGGTTTCGGCCTGTTCCTCATCGATGCATTGATGGACAAAGTTGAAATCAACAGTAAATATGGAGTCATCGTCTTAATGACGAAATACCTCCATGAAACTGGGGTGGGTCAAGATGGCGACCAAATCACAACACCACAATGAAGAAGTATATGAATGGATAGCACATTTACAAGAACACCCGCGTGATGAGGTAATACAGGAGAAGATCGTTCTTGTTTATAAAGACCTGGTCGAATCCATCGCTCGGAAGTATTCCAAGAACAGTACGATCCACGAAGATTTGGTGCAGGTGGGGATGCTGGGTCTGCTAGCTGCCATCCGCAGGTACGACCCGGAATTCGGAAAGTCTTTTGAATCCTTTGCGATTCCGACCATCATCGGTGAAATCAAACGGTTCATCCGCGATAAGACATGGAGTGTCCATGTACCGAGGCGGATCAAGGAACTCGGCCCGAAGATTAAGAAAGCGGCCGAAGAATTGACGAATATGCTGCAGCGTTCTCCTTCTGTGTTGGAAATCGCTGATTATCTGGAAGTTTCGGAGGAAGATGTTCTGGAAACGATGGAAATGGGCAAAAGCTACAAAGCCTTGTCCGTCGACAGGAAGATTGAAGCCGATTCCGACGGGAGTACCGTTACCATTCTCGATTTAATCGGGAATCAGGATGATGGATATTCGAACATCGACCAAAAGATGCTGCTTGAGAAGATACTCCCGATCCTGAGCGAACGAGAGCAGGAAATACTGCAGTGTACGTATTTTGAGAACATGAGCCAGAAAGACACCGGAGAGCGACTGGGAATATCACAAATGCATGTTTCCCGACTGCAAAGAAGAGCACTCCGTAAGTTGAGGGAAGCCTTGCAATCTGAATCCATAGAGGTATTCTAGTGGAAAAGGAGAGTAAGCGCGTGAATTTATCTGTTTTTCAAAAAGCGAAAAAAGGCAATTACCACTGCGGAGACAGTTATTTCTATATAGAGACGGAAGATGGTTTCCTTTGCGCCCTCGCAGATGGATTAGGAAGCGGCGAGTTGGCAAAGGAATCAGCGGATGCTGTGATGAAGGTTATTCAATGGAATCCTGATCTAGGAATTGAAGCGCTTGTGAAAAAGTGTAATGAAGCACTCGTCGGCAAACGCGGAGTCGTTCTTGGAATCCTCCGGATCGACTTTCATACAGGAACCTACTCTTATTCTTCGATCGGCAACATCGGTGTTATTACGATTGATGCGGATGGAAAGAGAAGCAGGAATATTCCGCTTGCCGGCTATTTGGCAGGATATCCCCGAACACTGCGGGTAGCCCGCGGGAAAGCAGAGAAAGGTATGTTCTTCCTGATGTTTTCAGACGGCGTCAACGATCGTCGGCTGTCGAGTGAATTGACAAGAACAAGAAGTGTGGAACAGATTACCCATCGTTATCAAGAGTTGTATGGACAGTTTCGGGAAGACGATACGACACTGATTGTCATGGAATATGATTAAACCCCTGGAATCCCATGGTGGCGGGACTAGGGGTTTTTGTGTACCTGTCTATATTTTCCGGCGGCGGTGGCGTGTGGAGCGGCGTAATTTGATACAATGAAGAAGACGCCATTGAAGGAGGTCTTTTTTTGAGTGATGTAATGGTGCAGCCGGAAGTAACGAAACTGGTTGCCGAACAAACCAAAATGAATGAGAAAACGATTAAGCAGGTAATCGCATTATTAGATGAAGGAAACACGGTTCCGTTCATCGCCCGTTACCGAAAAGAAATGACAGGCGGGTTGGATGAAGTACAGATCAAAGCTGTTGAGGATCAGTGGAATTATGTAACGAATTTGATGCAGCGAAAAGAAGAAGTCATCCGATTGATTGAAGAGCAGGGAAAGTTAACCGATGAATTGAAGCGGGACATTGAGTCGGCGTCCCAGCTTCAGAGGGTGGAAGATCTGTACAGGCCGTATAAACAGAAAAGAAGAACGAGAGCCACGGTCGCTAAAGAGAAAGGGCTGGAACCGCTCGCCTTGATGGTTTGGGAGCAGAAGCAGCGCATGGACTTTGAGAAGGAAGGGGAAGCCTTCCTTTCAGAGGAGAAGGAACTTGTTACTCTGGAGGATGTGGAAGCCGGAGTGAACGATATTCTCGCGGAATGGATTTCTGAAGATCCGGGTTACCGGGAGCGCGTCCGCAAGCAGACACGTGATAAGGGAACGATCGAATCATCCGGCAAGAAGACAGAAGAAGACGAGAAGGGTATCTTCGAGATGTACTATGAATACCAGGAACCTGTACGGTCTATTGTCTCCCACCGGATTCTTGCGCTTAACCGCGGCGAGAAAGAAGAGGTATTGAAAGTATCGATCCATCCTCCTGAAGAAGCGATCCTTCAGTACTTGGAGAGGAATGTCATCCACCGGAATACGGTAGGGAAGATGCGGGAGCTGTTGGCTGCGGCCATTCAGGACAGTTACAAACGCCTGATCCAGCCTTCCGTGGAGCGGGAAATCCGTAATGCCCTGTCGGAACAGGCGGAGGAGCAGGCGATCGAAGTGTTCTCAAGCAACCTGCGCAGCCTCCTGCTGCAACCTCCGTTAAAAGGGAAAGTAGTGCTGGGCATCGATCCGGCCTTCCGGACCGGGTGTAAGCTTGCTGTTGTGGATGAAACGGGGAAAGTGCTCGATATCGGGGTGATCTATCCGACGGCACCGAGGAACGATACAGCAGGAGCAGAGAAGAAGGTTCTTCAGTTCCTTAAGCAATACGGGGTCGAGTTGATGGCAATAGGAAACGGGACGGCTTCCAGGGAGACGGAGCAGTTCATAGCAGATCTGATCCAGAAGCATGACCTTGATGCTGCTTATATGATCGTCAACGAAGCGGGCGCAAGTGTTTATTCCGCTTCTAAACTGGCAAGGGAAGAGTTTCCTGATTTTCAAGTCGAAGAGAGAAGTGCTGTATCGATCGCACGACGCGTCCAAGATCCGTTGGCGGAGCTTGTCAAAATCGATCCTAAGTCGATAGGTGTCGGTCAATACCAGCATGATGTGAGTCAGAAGAAATTGAATGATTCCCTTGGTTTCGTCGTAGAGACGGCGGTGAACCAAGTAGGGGTAAACGTAAACACCGCCTCCGGTTCCCTTCTGCAGTATGTATCCGGACTGAGTAAGACCGTAGCGAATAACATCGTGAAGAAGCGGGAGGAGCTTGGGAAGTTCACGAAGCGTTCCGAGCTTAAGGATATTCCGAGGCTGGGAGCGAAGACGTTCGAGCAGAGTATCGGCTTCCTCCGCATACTGGACGGAGAGGATCCTCTCGATAGAACGTCTATTCACCCGGAGAGCTATAAGGCCACAAGGCAGCTGATTGCCGGAATCGGATACAGGACAGAGGATATTGGGACGGAGCAGTTGTCCGAAGCAGTCAAAGGTTTGGATACAGGAGAGCTCTCTCTAGAATCCGGCATCGGTAAACTTACATTGGAAGACATTTTGAAGTCTCTCGTTCAACCGGGACGAGATCCGCGTGACGATCTGCAGAAACCGATCCTTAAGAAGAATGTTCTTTCTATGGAAGATTTGCAGCAGGGAATGGAACTGGAAGGGACCGTCCGTAACGTGGTCGATTTCGGTGCCTTCGTAGACATCGGAGTGAAACAGGACGGGCTTGTCCATATCTCCAAGTTATCCAACTCCTACGTCAAGCATCCGATGAACGTCGTGTCTGTCGGGGATGTCGTGACGGTGTGGGTGGAACAAGTGGATGCGAAGAAGCAGAGAATCGCTTTGACGATGGTCCAAAAATAAGAAAACGAACAACTACCTGGGAGGGAGCGCTCGCCGGGTAGTTGTTTTTATTTATATAGATGCTGGTAGTAGTACCAACATTGATTCAGCACTTTTATTTGATATTTATCCTTATTATAGAAAGCATCTGCCATTTGTTTCTTCAACCAGGACGGCATGGAAGTCGCTCCTTTCCGTTTCGATTTTTTCATGGATATGATAAAGTATGCAGAAGACAGAGGAGGTGTGACCGCTGATGATGACCGATCAAGAATTGCAGCAATGGACGAAGCAGCTTTCCGAGACGTATTTCCACAAACCCTATCCAGACAAGGTTTACTTTAATTCAAGACTCCGTACTACAGGGGGGCGGTACATTCCATCCCGAAGAACTATCGAAATCAATCCGAAGTATGTAAAGGAACTGGATGGGAAAGAATTAGAAGGCATCATCAAACATGAGCTTTGTCATTATCACCTTCATATAGAAGGAAAAGGATACACCCACCGCGATCCAGCCTTTGAAGCACTGCTGAAGGAAACAGGTTCACCAAGACACTGCGCACCGCTGCCTTCCCAGCGAAAAACCTCTCATCAATATGTTTGCACACAATGCGGACAATCATACTACCGCCAAAGACGGATGGACGTCCGAAAGTACCGTTGCGGCAAATGTAAAGGGAAATTAAAAAAGAAGTAAAAAATACATTGACGAACAGAACATGTCCATGTTAAATTAAATAAGCCCTAGAAAAACGAACCAACATTCATTGAAAAACAACAATTTTTTCTTTGAAAAAGGTTTGACAAGCAAAGGGAATTGTTATAATATATATAACGTCGCCGATAAACGACGACAACGAAACATAATAACTATTCCAACGTAGCTCAGTGGTAGAGCAATCGGCTGTTAACCGATCGGTCGTAGGTTCGAATCCTACCGTTGGAGCCATTACGGAGAAGTACTCAAGTGGCTGAAGAGGCGCCCCTGCTAAGGGTGTAGGTCGCGTAAGCGGCGCGAGGGTTCAAATCCCTCCTTCTCCGCCATTCATCTTAATGGCCCGTTGGTCAAGCGGTTAAGACACCGCCCTTTCACGGCGGTAACACGGGTTCGAATCCCGTACGGGTCACTTTCAATCTTTACATAGGTCCGGTAGTTCAGTTGGTTAGAATGCCTGCCTGTCACGCAGGAGGTCGCGGGTTCGAGTCCCGTCCGGACCGCCATTGTCGTTGGGCCATAGCCAAGCGGTAAGGCAACGGTTTTTGGTACCGTCATGCGCTGGTTCGAATCCAGCTGGCCCAGCCATTTTTCTTTGAAAAAAGGGTTGACAAACAAACGAATAAGTTATATGATTGTTCTTGTGCTTGAAAAACAGAAAGCGCAAAAATAATTTTCAAAGTGTAATAGATTCCTTTTACGCGAGCCATTAGCTCAGTTGGTAGAGCATCTGACTTTTAATCAGAGGGTCGAAGGTTCGAGCCCTTCATGGCTCACCATTTTATGCGGGTGTGGTGGAATTGGCAGACACGCTAGATTTAGGATCTAGTGCTTCACGGCGTGGGGGTTCAAGTCCCTCCACCCGCACTTTCCATTTACATGATCAGCATTGAATTGTGAATAACAACTTGCGGTCGTGGCGGAATCGGCAGACGCGCTAGGTTGAGGGCCTAGTGGGAGTTAATCCCGTGGAGGTTCAAGTCCTCTCGGCCGCACTAACTTTTTCAAAAAAAGTTCTTGCGTTCGAAAACAAGTTGTGATACAATATTCCTTGTCGCTTCATTTTAATACATGCGCCCGTAGCTCAATTGGATAGAGCGTCTGACTACGGATCAGAAGGTTAGGGGTTCGACTCCTCTCGGGCGCGCCATTTTAACGGGAAGTAGCTCAGCTTGGTAGAGCACTTGGTTTGGGACCAAGGGGTCGCAGGTTCGAATCCTGTCTTCCCGACCATCGAAAGTTTGAAAATGTAATATGCGGGTGTAGTTTAGTGGTAAAACCTCAGCCTTCCAAGCTGATGATGAGGGTTCGATTCCCTTCACCCGCTCCATTAATTTTACTACCATTGGGGCCTGTAGCTCAGCTGGTTAGAGCGCACGCCTGATAAGCGTGAGGTCGGTGGTTCAAGTCCACTCAGGCCCACCATTGAATGTATAATCGATCTTTGAAAACTGAACGAACCAACCAGTACGTCAAACATTCTTTCTATTATATAGAGAGAATTCAAACAAGCACATTCGGTGTGCAAAATGAGCAAGTCAAACACTTTTATGGAGAGTTTGATCCTGGCTCAGGACGAACGCTGGCGGCGTGCCTAATACATGCAAGTCGAGCGCGGGAAGCGAGCTGATCCCTTCGGGGTGACGCTCGTGGAACGAGCGGCGGACGGGTGAGTAACACGTGGGCAACCTGCCTGTAAGATCGGGATAACTCCGGGAAACCGGGGCTAATACCGGGTAATACTTTCTTTCGCATGAAGGAAAGTTGAAAGATGGCTTCTCGCTATCACTTACAGATGGGCCCGCGGCGCATTAGCTAGTTGGTGAGGTAACGGCTCACCAAGGCGACGATGCGTAGCCGACCTGAGAGGGTGATCGGCCACACTGGGACTGAGACACGGCCCAGACTCCTACGGGAGGCAGCAGTAGGGAATCTTCCGCAATGGACGAAAGTCTGACGGAGCAACGCCGCGTGAACGATGAAGGTCTTCGGATCGTAAAGTTCTGTTGTTAGGGAAGAACAAGTACCGTGCGAATAGAGCGGTACCTTGACGGTACCTAACGAGGAAGCCCCGGCTAACTACGTGCCAGCAGCCGCGGTAATACGTAGGGGGCAAGCGTTGTCCGGAATTATTGGGCGTAAAGCGCGCGCAGGCGGTTCCTTAAGTCTGATGTGAAAGCCCACGGCTCAACCGTGGAGGGTCATTGGAAACTGGGGAACTTGAGGACAGAAGAGGAGAGTGGAATTCCACGTGTAGCGGTGAAATGCGTAGATATGTGGAGGAACACCAGTGGCGAAGGCGACTCTCTGGTCTGTTTCTGACGCTGAGGTGCGAAAGCGTGGGTAGCAAACAGGATTAGATACCCTGGTAGTCCACGCCGTAAACGATGAGTGCTAGGTGTTAGGGGGCTTCCACCCCTTAGTGCTGAAGTTAACGCATTAAGCACTCCGCCTGGGGAGTACGGCCGCAAGGCTGAAACTCAAAGGAATTGACGGGGGCCCGCACAAGCGGTGGAGCATGTGGTTTAATTCGAAGCAACGCGAAGAACCTTACCAGGTCTTGACATCCTTGGACCTCCCTAGAGATAGGGATTTCCCTTCGGGGACCAAGTGACAGGTGGTGCATGGTTGTCGTCAGCTCGTGTCGTGAGATGTTGGGTTAAGTCCCGCAACGAGCGCAACCCCTGATCTTAGTTGCCAGCATTCAGTTGGGCACTCTAAGGTGACTGCCGGTGACAAACCGGAGGAAGGCGGGGATGACGTCAAATCATCATGCCCCTTATGACCTGGGCTACACACGTGCTACAATGGATGGTACAAAGGGCAGCGAAGCCGCGAGGTGTAGCAAATCCCATAAAACCATTCTCAGTTCGGATTGCAGGCTGCAACTCGCCTGCATGAAGCCGGAATCGCTAGTAATCGCGGATCAGCATGCCGCGGTGAATACGTTCCCGGGCCTTGTACACACCGCCCGTCACACCACGAGAGTTGGTAACACCCGAAGTCGGTGAGGTAACCTTTTGGAGCCAGCCGCCGAAGGTGGGACCAATGATTGGGGTGAAGTCGTAACAAGGTAGCCGTATCGGAAGGTGCGGCTGGATCACCTCCTTTCTAAGGATTTAGAACGGAAGCGTACTTGGTTGGTTGTTCAGTTTTGAGAGATCGAAAGATTTCTCTGAACTACGTGAACCTTGAAAACTGGATAAGGAATCATCGTATCATCTAACGATGAAACGATTGATGACAAGACATCAAACATCGAAAGTTTTAAACAAACGTCTTTTCACGACGATAGTTAAGTGAATAAGGGCGCACGGTGGATGCCTTGGTACTAGGAGCCGATGAAGGACGGGACTAACACCGATATGCTCCGGCGAGCCGTAAGTAGGCTTTGACCCGGAGATTTCCGAATGGGGAAACCCACTGTTCGTAATGGAGCAGGATCTTATGCTGAATACATAGGTATAAGAAGGCAGACCCGGGGAACTGAAACATCTAAGTACCCGGAGGAAGAGAAAGCAAATGCGATTTCCCAAGTAGCGGCGAGCGAAACGGAATCAGCCCAAACCAAGAGGCTTGCCTCTTGGGGTTGTAGGACACTCCTTTGGAGTTACCAAGGAGGAAGGTAGATGAATCGATCTGGAACGATCAGCCAGAGCAGGTAACAGCCCTGTAGTCGAAACCTTTCTCCCTCCGGAGTGTATCCTGAGTACGGCGGAACACGTGAAATTCCGTCGGAATCCGGGAGGACCATCTCCCAAGGCTAAATACTCCCTAGTGACCGATAGTGAACCAGTACCGTGAGGGAAAGGTGAAAAGCACCCCGGAAGGGGAGTGAAAGAGATCCTGAAACCGTGTGCCTACAAGTAGTCAGAGCCCGTTAATGGGTGATGGCGTGCCTTTTGTAGAATGAACCGGCGAGTTACGACCGTATGCAAGGTTAAGCAGCAGAAGCGGAGCCGCAGCGAAAGCGAGTCTGAATAGGGCGAGTGAGTATGCGGTCGTAGACCCGAAACCGTGTGATCTACCCATGTCCAGGGTGAAGGTCAGGTAACACTGACTGGAGGCCCGAACCCACGCAAGTTGAAAATTGCGGGGATGAGGTGTGGGTAGGGGTGAAATGCCAATCGAACACGGAGATAGCTGGTTCTCTCCGAAATAGCTTTAGGGCTAGCCTCAGAATAGAAAGTCATGGAGGTAGAGCACTGATTGGACGAGGGGCCCCTATCGGGTTACCGAATTCAGTCAAACTCCGAATGCCATAGACTTTGTTCTGGGAGTCAGACTGTGGGTGATAAGGTTCATAGTCGAGAGGGAAACAGCCCAGACCGCCAGCTAAGGTCCCAAAGTGTGTGTTAAGTGGAAAAGGATGTGGAGTTGCTTAGACAACCAGGATGTTGGCTTAGAAGCAGCCATCATTTAAAGAGTGCGTAATAGCTCACTGGTCGAGTGACTCTGCGCCGAAAATGTACCGGGGCTAAACACACCACCGAAGCTGCGGATTGATCGTAGGATCAATGGTAGGAGAGCGTTCTAAGGGCCGTGAAGTCAGACCGTAAGGACTGGTGGAGCGCTTAGAAGTGAGAATGCCGGTATGAGTAGCGAAAAAAGAGTGAGAATCTCTTTCACCGAATGCCTAAGGTTTCCTGAGGAAGGCTCGTCCTCTCAGGGTTAGTCGGGACCTAAGCCGAGGCCGAAAGGCGTAGGCGATGGACAACAGGTTGATATTCCTGTACCACCTCCTTTCCGTTTGAACGACGGGGGGACGCAGGAGGATAAGGAGAGCGTGCCATTGGATGTGCACGTCCAAGCAGTGAGACGGTCGGATAGGCAAATCCGTCCGGCATAACGTCAAGCTGTGATGGGGAGGGAACTATAGTACCGAAGCTCCTGAGTTCACACTGCCAAGAAAATCCTCTAGTGAGGAAAGAGGTGCCCGTACCGCAAACCGACACAGGTAGGCGAGGAGAGGATCCTAAGGTGAGCGGGAGAACTCTCGTTAAGGAACTCGGCAAAATGACCCCGTAACTTCGGGAGAAGGGGTGCTCCTCTGCCGAGGAGCCGCAGTGAAAAGGCCCAAGCGACTGTTTACCAAAAACACAGGTCTCTGCGAAGCCGTAAGGCGAAGTATAGGGGCTGACACCTGCCCGGTGCTGGAAGGTTAAGGGGATGCGTTAGCGTAAGCGAAGCGTTGAACCGAAGCCCCAGTAAACGGCGGCCGTAACTATAACGGTCCTAAGGTAGCGAAATTCCTTGTCGGGTAAGTTCCGACCCGCACGAAAGGTGCAACGACTTGGGCACTGTCTCAACGAGAGACCCGGTGAAATTATACTATGTGTGAAGATGCACATTACCCGCGACAGGACGGAAAGACCCCGTGGAGCTTTACTGTAGCCTGATATTGAATGTTGGTACAGCTTGTACAGGATAGGTAGGAGCCTTGGAAGCCGGAGCGCTAGCTTCGGTGGAGGCGCTGGTGGGATACTACCCTGGCTGTACGGACATTCTAACCCAGGACCGTGATCCGGTCCGGAGACAGTGTCAGGTGGGCAGTTTGACTGGGGCGGTCGCCTCCCAAAGAGTAACGGAGGCGCCCAAAGGTTCCCTCAGAATGGTTGGAAATCATTCGCAGAGTGTAAAGGCACAAGGGAGCTTGACTGCGAGACCTACAAGTCGAGCAGGGACGAAAGTCGGGCTTAGTGATCCGGCGGTACCGCATGGAAGGGCCGTCGCTCAACGGATAAAAGCTACCCCGGGGATAACAGGCTTATCTCCCCCAAGAGTCCACATCGACGGGGAGGTTTGGCACCTCGATGTCGGCTCATCGCATCCTGGGGCTGTAGTCGGTCCCAAGGGTTGGGCTGTTCGCCCATTAAAGCGGTACGCGAGCTGGGTTCAGAACGTCGTGAGACAGTTCGGTCCCTATCCGTCGTGGGCGTTGGAAATTTGAAAGGAGCTGTCCTTAGTACGAGAGGACCGGGATGGACACACCGCTGGTGTACCAGTTGTTCCGCCAGGAGCATAGCTGGGTAGCTACGTGTGGTCGGGATAAGTGCTGAAAGCATCTAAGCATGAAGCCCCCCTTGAGATGAGATTTCCCTTTGCCTTCGAGCAAATAAGATCCCTCAGAGACGATGAGGTTGATAGGTCCGAGGTGGAAGCGTGGTGACACGTGGAGCTGACGGATACTAATGGATCGATGACTTATCTATCTGATCATAGATCGCGTGAAAAACGTTTCTTTCGATAAAGATGTTTCCTTATCCAGTTTTGAGGGTTCACCTCAAATGTATATTGATGTGGTGATGAAGGCGAAGAGGTCACACCTGTTCCCATGCCGAACACAGCAGTTAAGCTCTTCAGCGCCGATGGTAGTCGGGTAGATCCCCGTGAGAGTAGGACGTCGCCACATTGATTACAACCATTATAATGGGATATATATTCCCACAATATCGCGGGGTAGAGCAGTCTGGTAGCTCGTCGGGCTCATAACCCGGAGGCCGCAGGTTCAAATCCTGCCCCCGCAACCAATTTAAATCGATCACTGTGTCGATTTTACTTTAGTCTTTAAATGTTTGGTCCGGTAGTTCAGTTGGTTAGAATGCCTGCCTGTCACGCAGGAGGTCGCGGGTTCGAGTCCCGTCCGGACCGCCACTATTTAAAATTAAACTTCCAGCCTTAGGATGCTTTCCTAAGGCTTTTATTATGGAATTTTTTATATTAAGCGTCCTGTTGGTATAATAGAAGAAGAAAGACTTTTTTATTGAAAGGGACGTATGTATGGATGAGTTTTCGTTTATTCAATCAATTCAACCGAAGTTTTATCGGCAGTCTTCTCTGATTAAAGGAATTCAGGATGATGCGGCTGTTTTTCGCGCTCCCGCAAGTGATATCGTCACAGCGGTGGATACGATGGTGGAGGGGGTCCATTTCACGAAAGATACAATGGCTCCTTATCATGTCGGTCACCGGGTGTTGGCAGCCAATATAAGTGATTTGGCTGCAATGGGGAGTACGCCTGCTTATTATCTCGTTTCCATCACGATCCCTTCCCATTGGGAAGAGCAGGAGCTTCATGACCTGTATGCAGGCATGGATACTCTTGCTGCTGGTTATCATATGGATTTGATCGGCGGGGACACCGTTTCGGGACAGGAGCTTTCTGTGACGGTTACGGTAATCGGGATGGTCGATAAAAATAAAGCAAGGTACCGTTCTGTGGCTCAGCCTGCTGATGTTGTCTTCGTCACAGGTACGCTCGGAGATTCGCGCGGAGGACTCGAATGGCTCCTTAAAGAAGGGGAGAATCCGGACAAGGAGACGGCTTTTCTTGTGGAAAGACACCGGATGCCGTTACCCAGGGTTTCTTTCGCAGCAGGACTCTCCAATTTGAAACGAGTGGCGTTGAACGATATCAGTGACGGTATTGCCAACGAAGCCAATGAAATAGCAGAAGCAAGTGATGTCGATTTGATTATTGATGCGGACTATCTCCCGTATTCGGATGCATTGATGCATGTATATCCGGATCGATATAAAGAGTGGATGCTTTCCGGCGGGGAAGATTTTGAGCTGCTCGGAACCGTCCCGGAAAAGGATTGGGAACGCGTTCAGCAGACTGCGGAGCAGCTGAAACTTCGTATCACCCGGGTTGGAAGTGTTACTTCCAAACGTCAGGCGGAAGCTTCTGTCTATTTACAGGAACATGGACAAAGAAAACGGCTGGAAAAGTCCGGTTACACGCATTTGAGGAGTGAATGAACCTATGGCTATATATGAATGCAGCAGCTCTTCTGCAGAAGAGACGCAGCGCCTTGCAGAGCGGCTTGGAGAACGACTTGTACCTGGAGATCTGCTGACGCTGGAAGGAGATCTCGGCGCTGGAAAGACGACGTTTACGAAGGGACTGGGAAAAGGACTCGGTGTAACGAGGAATATAAACAGCCCGACGTTCACGATCATGAAGGAGTACCAGGGACGGATGCCTTTCTATCATATGGACGTTTATCGTTTGGAGGACAGCGAGGAAGACCTCGGCTTTGAAGAGTACTTTGAAGGCGAAGGCGTCACGGTCGTCGAATGGGCGCAGTTCATCCGGGAGTACCTGCCGGAGGAGCGTCTCGACATCACGATCCACTACAAAGACGAATCGACCCGTTCCATTAAACTCGATGCGAAATCGGAACATTTCGATGCGATATGTAAGGAGATTTTATTATGAATATACTTGCGATCGACACGTCCAATTATGTGATGGGGGTGGCCGTTCTGAAAGACGGCACCGTCGCTGGTGAATATGTTACGAATATGAAAAAAAACCATTCGATCCGCCTCATGCCTGCGATCGACCAGTTGATGGAGGAAACGGGTACGAAACCGGAAGAGCTGGACAGAATTGCTGTCGCACACGGACCCGGTTCTTACACAGGCGTGCGTATCGGTCTTACGACGGCGAAAACGATGGCATGGGCACTCGGCATTCCTGTAGTCGGCATTTCCAGTCTGGAGGCTGTTGCCCGTCAAGGCGCATTCTTTAATGGATATGTATGTCCTTTCTTTGATGCGCGCCGCGGTCTTGTGTACACAGGCCTTTACGATTCATCCATGACGGTCGTGATGGAGGAGACGAACATACTTATGGAAGACTGGCTGAACCAATTGAAAGAATTGGACCGTCCTGTTCTTTTCCTTAGTCAGGATATCGCCGTCCATGAAGAGAGGATTAAAGAGGTCCTCGGGGAAAAAGCGGTCATCCCGGCTGCTCCCTACCAATTTGCTCGTCCATCCATCCTTGCAGACGTCGCAGTGGACCGGGAACCTGGGGCGCTGCATGATCTAGTACCGAATTATCTGCGTCTGCCGGAGGCCGAAGTCAAATGGCTGGAACAGCAGGAGAAGCAGTGACATGGCAGCAATCAGACAGATGACGCCTGCGGATGTGGAAGGGGTCATGGAAGTAGAGAAGATTTCCTTCCCTGTCCCGTGGTCGGAGGAAACCTTTCAAAAGGAGATGGATGATAATCCGTACGCCCACTATTATGTCGTCGAAGAAGAGGGCAGGATTATCGGATATTGCGGTTTGTGGCTGATCATCGACGAGGCACACGTCACCAATATCGCCATCCATCCGGACTACCGGGGACAAAAGCACGGGGAGAACCTCTTCCGCCATACGTGCGAACAAGCGATTGAACATGGAGCGATTCAACTCTCCCTTGAAGTAAGGGTATCAAATACAGCCGCGCAGCATATGTACCGGAAGTTCGGACTGGTACCGGGTGGAATCCGCAAACGGTATTACTCCGACAACGGAGAAGATGCGTTAGTAATGTGGGTGGGATTAAAATGACGAAGGATCAATATATACTGGCAATTGAGACAAGCTGTGACGAAACAGCTGTCGCCATCGTAAAAAATGAAAGAGAACTGGTAGCAAACGTCGTGGCTTCTCAAATCGAGAGCCATAAGCGGTTCGGCGGGGTCGTTCCGGAAATCGCTTCAAGACACCATATCGAACAGATGACGATCACACTGGAAGAAGCGTTGGACGAGGCGGAGATGACGATCGATGACATGGATGCGATCGCCGTTACCGAAGGACCGGGATTGGTAGGAGCCCTTTTAGTAGGGGTGAATGCAGCAAAAGCCGTCGCCTTTGCGAAGCAGAAACCGCTCGTCGGCGTCCACCATATCGCCGGCCATATCTACGCCAACCGTTTGGAGAAAGAGTTCGAGTTCCCACTGTTCGCCCTGGTCGTTTCCGGAGGGCACACCGAGCTTGTCCTGATGAGAGAGCATGGCTCCTATGAAATCATCGGAGAAACGAGGGATGATGCCGCAGGGGAAGCCTATGATAAAGTGGCACGTACGTTGAAGCTGCCATACCCAGGCGGCCCTCAAATCGACCGGCTGGCACAAGAAGGAGAAGAGACGATCGACTTCCCACGTGCCTGGCTGGAAGAAGGCTCGTACGACTTCAGTTTCAGCGGTTTGAAATCTGCCGTCATCAACCGGCTTCATAAAGCGAAGCAGCGGGGAGAAGTACTGAAGGATGCCGATGTAGCGGCAAGCTTCCAGGCGAGCGTCGTCGATGTCTTATCGACGAAGGCGGCCCGCGCGGCTGAGGAATATGGCGTCAAGCAAATGATCGTCGCCGGAGGCGTGGCTGCAAACAGAGGGCTGCGTCAGGCGCTTCAGAAGAAGTTTGTGGATATCGATACAGAACTGCTCATTCCTCCACTGTCGCTGTGTACAGATAATGCAGCAATGATTGCAGCAGCAGGGGCAGTTGCCTTTAACCAAGGACATCGGTCCGAGTGGGATCTCAATGCGAACCCTGGGCTCGATTTAGAACAGTTCGGCGCAAGGAAAAAGTAAGAGGTGACAAAAGCTCTCCTTCACGGAGGGTTTTTGTTTTCTTATCCACATGTGTATAAGTATGCGTTTGGTTTCCAGGTTGTGGATATGTGTGATCTTAAAAGAAAGCGATACCATTTTTGTGGATAACGTAGGGTTTTATTGTGGATAATGTGCATAACCCTGTTGAAAACCGATAAATCAAATACACAGCTGTTAGTAACTTTGTTGATAATCTGTAGAGAAATAAGGACGAAAAAAGAGCACCCACCATCTGTGGATGCTCTCTTCTTATTCATCGTGCAGCGTTTCCCATTCTTCCATTAACTGCTCGAGAGCGGATTGCTTTTCGGCATTGTCCTGCGTGAGCTGAAGGGACTTCTCATGGTCCTGGTAGACTTCCGGATCACAGAGTAAGGCTTCATTCTCTTCCAGCTGCTGCTCGATCTGTTCAATCTCCGCTTCTATTTCAGCGATACGGCGGTTTCTCTTCCGCTCTTCCCGCTTCGCAGCTTTATCTTCCTGGAAGCTGTTCTTGGCCTGTGGCTCGTGCTTGGCGGGCTCTTTCAGGCGGCGCTCTTCGGCTTCCAGCTGCTCGAGTTCATATTCTTCCTGTTTCTTCTCCACATAGTAGTCGTAATCTCCGAGGAACAGTCTCGTTTCCTCCGGATTCATCTCGACGACCTGTGTCGCGATTTTGTTAATGAAGTATCTGTCGTGGGAGACGAACAGTAACGTTCCTGGATAGTCGACGAGTGCGGCTTCCAGCACCTCTTTACTGTCGAGGTCCAAGTGGTTGGTCGGCTCATCCAGAATCAAGAAGTTCGCTTCCTGCATCATCAGCTTGGCGAGGGAGAGCCGTGCCTTCTCTCCACCGCTCAAGGCAGAGACCGGCTTCAGGACATCTTCGCCTGAGAAAAGGAAGTTTCCGAGAATGGTCCGGATATCCCTCTCATTTTTCATCGGGTAATCGTCCCATAGCTCATTCAGAACGGTCTTCGTGGAATTCAACTTATTCTGTTCCTGATCGTAGTAACCGATCTGGACGTTCGTACCGATCAGCTTGTCTCCTTTGACGGCTTCCAAATCGCCGATGATCGTCTTAAGGAGGGTGGTCTTTCCGACCCCGTTCGGACCGACGAGGGCCACCGAATCGCCACGGTTCAGATCAAGGGAAACCTTGTCGAACAGGTTCGTATCGCTGTCCGGATAACGGAACGCATAGTCTCTCAGTTTGAGCACATCGTTTCCGCTGCGCTTCGCCACTTGGAAGCTGAACTTTGCGGATTGGTTATCGTCTTTCGGTTTTTCCAGCCGGTCCATTTTCTCCAGCTGTTTACGCCGGCTCTGGGCGCGCTTCGTCGTCGTCGCACGGACGATGTTCTTCTGGATGAAGTCCTCCATCCGTTTGATCTCTTCCTGCTGCTTCTCAAATCGCTTCATTTCCTGCTCGAAGTCGGCTTCTTTCTGTTTCAGGTAGTTACTGTAGTTGCCGTGATACTTCTTAGAGGATTGGAAGGCGATCTCGTAGACCGTGTTGACGATCTTATCGAGGAAGTAGCGGTCGTGGGAAACGATGACGACCGCACCCTGGTAGCCCTGCAGGTACCCTTCGAGCCAGGAGATCGTATCGATGTCCAGGTGGTTGGTCGGCTCATCGAGAATAAGCACGTCCGGCTTCTTCAACAGCAGCTTCCCGAGTGCCAGCCTCGTCTTCTGGCCGCCGCTTAAGGACGTGATCGGTGTATCCCAGTTGAAATGCTGGAAATTCAGCCCGTTCAGTACCGAGCGGATATCCGCTTCGTATTGGTATCCGCCTGCGTTCTTGAAGTATTCCTGCTTGCGGTCATAATCGGTCAATAACTGCTGGTAGCGTTCCTGATCCGAGATCAGGTCAGGGTCTGCCATGTTCGCTTCCATCGCGCGCAGCTCTTTCTCTAAGTCCTTCAGATGGAGGAAGACTTTCTCCATTTCATTCCAGATCGTCTCGTCGGACTGCAGGCCTGTGTTTTGAGCGAGATATCCGAGCGTCGTTTCCTTCGGCATGAAGATGTTTCCTTCATCATAGCTCATCTCGCCGGCCATCATCTTCAGCAGGGTCGACTTTCCTGCACCGTTTCTGCCGACAATGGCGATCCGGTCGTTCTTTTGTACTTCCAGTTTAATATTAGATAAAATCAATTCAGCGCCGAAACGCTTTTCCAATTGATTCAACTGCATGAGAATCATGTCGTTTCACCTCGATAAATCAAGTGTATATCATCGGTGAGCCTGCTAGCAACAGAAGCCCTCGCGAGATTGTGAAAACTTTAACGACTTCCCTGTGATTTTTTGTTAAAATGAAACTAGTGTTGCCGCCTGCGGCATGACCAATCACATAAAAGGGGTAGTTGGAGATGGCGGAATTCAGTCATTTTAATGAGCAGGGCCGGGCACGGATGGTCGATATATCAGAGAAAAACGATACGGTCCGGACGGCTGTTGCGAGAACGAGTGTGGAAGTGAAGAAAGAAATATACGAGAAAATTACCAACCAGACAATGGCCAAAGGGGACGTGCTCGCGGTCGCCCAAGTCGCCGGAATCATGGCAGCGAAGAAAACGTCGGATTGGATTCCGATGTGTCATCCGCTTTCCTTGAAGGGAATCGATGTATCCTTCGATTGGGAAACAGGGGAAACGAAAAAGCTGCTGATCGAGGTTTCCGTGAAGACGAAGGGAAGCACCGGGGTAGAAATGGAAGCGCTAACGGCCGCTTCTGCCACAGCATTGACGGTTTATGATATGTGTAAAGCAGTAGATAAAGGCATGGTCATCGGTCCGACTTACCTTGCAGAGAAAACCGGAGGGAAGAACGGAGATTACCGAAGAAATGACGAGTAAAGGAGCAGAGAGACGACAATGGATATAGAACAAGCGAAAATCCCTCAGGCGACAGCGAAGCGGCTTCCGTTATATTACCGTTTCCTGAACAACCTGCACAGCCAGGGGAAACTGCGGGTGTCATCGAAAGAATTGAGTGAGGCAGTTAAAGTCGATTCCGCAACCATCCGCCGTGATTTCTCCTATTTCGGAGCCCTCGGGAAGAAAGGTTATGGTTACAATGTCGAGTACCTGCTTTCCTTCTTTCGGAAGACGCTGGATCAGGACGAGACGACACGTGTCGCGCTGATTGGTGTCGGGAACCTGGGAACGGCTTTCCTTAATTACAATTTCACGAAGAACAATAATACAAAGATCGAGATTGCCTTCGATGCGAGTGAGAATCGGATCGGGAGTGAAGTCGGCGGGGTGGAGGTCCATCACATCGATGATCTGGAGAAGAAGATCGGCGATTTGAAGGTCGCGATTCTGACGGTTCCTGCCTCAGAGGCGCAGGCGATCACCGACCGTCTCGTCGAGGGCGGAATATCGGGTATCCTGAACTTCACGCCGGCTCGGATCAACGTGCCGTCTGATGTGAGGGTGCATCATATCGATCTTGCGATTGAGCTTCAAGCGCTCGTCTACTTTTTGAAGCATTATCCGTTGGATGGAAAAATAGAGGATTGAAAAAAAAGATGCCGGCTCCGGCATCTTTTTTTGTTATTCTTATTCGGTTTCTTCTTTCCATTTCTTATCGATCAGCATTTTACCCGGCCACGTGTAGGCCATGATGCCGCCGTCGACCGTGATGTCCTCTCCGGTTACATAGGAGCTGTCGTCACTGGCGAGGAAAAGGGCGACGGATGCGATTTCGTCCGGGCTTCCGAGTCGGCCGAGTGGAGTGATCCACTTGTTGGCATCGCGGAATTCCTGTCCTTCCTTATCTTCCTTCGAACCGGCAAGGCCGTCTACAAGCGGTGTCTCAATCGTACCGGGAGCGATGGAGTTGACGCGGATGCCGTCACGGGCGTAGTCGATCGCCATCGCACGGGTGAAGTTCGTGATTCCGCCTTTCGCCGCGTTATAGCCGGAGCGGTCGAGGTCGGCAGCTCTTCCGGACATGGAAGATGTGTTGATGATCGATCCGCCGTTATCCATCATTAATGGAAGCAGGTATTTGCTCGTCAGGAACGTTCCGCGCAGATCGACGGCGATGATCCGGTCGAAGAGATCGACCGGATATTCGTGCACTTTGCCGCCTTCTTCGTCGATCCCTGCGTTGTTGAACAGGACATCGATGTTGCCATATGTCTTCTTCAGGTAATCAGCAAATGCCGAAACGCTGTCCTCTTTCGATACGTCGAGCGTGTACGTCTCCGCCTCGCCGCCTTCGTTATGAATTTCATCCACCGTTTTCTTCACGGCATCGACATTGATGTCGGCACAGACCACCGTCGCGCCTTCCTTTGCGAATAATTTCACGGTTGCCGCTCCGATTCCTGTCGCAGAACCGGTCACGACAGCTACTTTGTTATCTAAACGTCCCATAAATGGTTCGCCTCCTTGTGTGATTCTTCTTTGTTATACCCACCTTGAAAAACGTTATAAACATAGGCGGGAGAAGGGAAGCGATTACAAAGAAAAAAAGATTCCGCTCTCGTAAATCGGTCGAGCGGCGATTAGAGTTGCAGGATGGTGGTATAGTAACTAGGTAATTAAGGAGGTAAGGTACGATGAAACGATTACCTAATAAGTGGCTCGTCGTCGTGTCTGTCCTGTTCGGAACCTTCACCGTCATTCTGAACAACAGCATGCTGAATCCGATTCTGCCACGTTTTATAGAAATATTCGATTCCAATGCCATCTCTGTTGGGTGGATTTTGACGATCTTCATGGTCGCGATGGGGATGACGATGCCGTTGACCGGCTACTTCGGCGACCGGTTCGGGAAGAAAAAGGTGTACCTGTCCGGGCTCTGTCTCTTCCTTGTCGGCTCACTGTGCGGCTTCTTCTCCTCGACGCTCTCGATGGTGATCGTCTCCCGGGCCATCCAGGGCATAGCCGGTGGTCTGATGCTGCCGATCGCCATGGCGCTCATCTTCCAGTCCTTTCCCCGGCACGAACGGGGCCTTGCTGTCGGCGTGTACGGCATCGCCGCTATGGTCGCCCCCGCAATCGGACCGACGATCGGCGGGTTTCTCATCCAATATGTCGACTGGCCGTGGCTCTTCGCCTTGAACATTCCGTTCGGCCTGACGGGACTCGTCCTCTCTTCGAAATACCTGGAGCGGACGGAAACCCATCCCGAAAAGAAATTCGACCTTGTCGGATTTCTTATTGTATCGCTCGGCATCGGCGGTCTGCTGTTTGCACTCGGAAGAGGGAGGACGCTGGATCACCTGCTGGACCCGATCAACATCGTCCTTATCGTCGTCGGACTCGCAGCCGTCGTGCTGTTCGTTTTCTACGAGAACCGACAGGACGATCCGCTGTTGAACCTGTCGGTGTTCCGGGTCCCGACTTATGCGGCATCGATTGTCGTTACATCCGCCGCCTCGATCGGGCTCTTCTCCGGGATCTTCCTGCTGCCACTGTTGATCCAGAACGTCTACGGCTGGAGTGAAGTGATGACGGGGCTCTTATTCCTGCCGGCAGCGGCTGCGAGCGGTGTATTCATGTCGATCGGAGGAAGAATCCTTGATAAAAAGGGGCCGCGCTATGTCGTCCCGCCGGGGCTTGCCATCATGGCGGCAGCGACGTTCGCCCTCGGTTTCCTTCACCTGTCGACCCCTTACTGGCTGATCCTGCTGTTGAATACAGTCCGGGGCGTCGGGATGGGGATGGGCAATATGCCGGCGACGACGTCCGGCATGAACAGTATCCCGGATCATCTCGTCGCGCAAGGGTCCGCGATGAACAACATCATCCGCCAGATGTCGTCCTCGATAGGCATCGTCTTTTTCTCTGTCTATTATGAAGTGCGGAGGGCGCAGATCCAGGCGGCTTCCGACATCGACCTCCAGGCCGCCACGCTGCAGACGCTGAATGAAGCCTTCCTCGTCTCCGGCGTCGTACTCGTCCTTGCCATCCCTTTCTCCTTTATACTAAAAGGAGCACAGGACGACTCGAAGGAATAGGTGGTTTTGAAGGGGAAAGAGCGGGCTCCGATCCTGCATATCTTCCTCTAAGGAAATGAAGATAAAGATAGCGGAGGGCAGGAACTGGTATTGTGGTGCTGTGTTTGACATAAAGGGCTCCGATGAGGAGGCTCACCGGCCGCCCCACGGAAAGCCTTTCCTTTCCCGGAGCCCGCTTCTCACGTCTGATGCCCACTATACAAGACATAAAAAAGCAGGAGCTCTGCAGCTCCTGCTTTTGTTATTCTTTCTTATTTTTTGCCTGCTGTATTTTCCTGTGAAGATTAAACAGCCGGATGGCGACGGCGATGTTGACGGTCGCGACCGACGCCAGGATGATGGTCATCGCATTCCACACGGTCTCACCGGCCGACTGGGCCGCAATATACGTGAAGGCGACGCCCATGGAAAGGTAGAGCATGGCCATGAACATTGGTGATGTTCTCATAATTATAAAAAGCCTCCAATAAAGATGGTCTCCAATTGTTCCTGCATCCTTCTGATGTCTTCCTCCGTGAGGAAGTACTGCGTGATGACAACGAACGAGTTCATCGCCATATGTGCCACGATTGGTGTAATAATTCGTTTTGTTTTGACATACAGGAAGGCGAATACGACTCCCATGGAGAAGTAGACTAGCATGTGGGTGAAATCAAAGTGAAAAGCACCGAAGATCAAGGACGATACGAGAACGGCTAAGAAAAAGTTCGTTCGTTTATAGATCGACCCGAAAATGATTTTACGGAAGAGGATTTCCTCCGTAATCGGTGCAAACACGACCGGAAGCAGGATGAACAGCGGTGACTGACGCGCAATCTCCATCAATCCCATCGTATTCTCGGACCCTGCCGGCACATCGAACAGCTGCGATTCGATCGTAGCTGCAATCGCCTGGGCGAACAACGCCAGGAATACACCCGCAATCGACCAAAGCACGACAGACCCGGCCGAAGAACGATCGCTTCTCGTCATTTCTTCCCGAAGATCAGGCTTCAGCAGAATCAAGATGATGATCGTCGCGATCGTGAAGCTGGCGACGGACCAGACGGCGACGGCATCATACCTTCCCATACCGAGAGCCACCAGAAGCGGTGCACCGGCAAGGGCGGATAACTGTGTAATAACATAAGTCAGAATGATATACCAATAACGGTTTGGCATAAATTCACGGCTCCTTTTATATAACAGTAAACGGGTCAAGACAACGTCCGCCCGTGAACCTCAATATCCATACTTTATGTATTTTATCACAGTTTCAAAACCTCACGTAAGAAATAAGGGTTATCGTACGAATATTGTCGAAAAAGAAGCAAAAAAATTGTGTAGTTCCTACTTGAAAAACGAAGGCAGATTTATTATTATAATAACTGTGTTAGCACTCACCAACATCGAGTGCTAATAAACGACAAAAAATTTGAAACAACCATATCAAGGAGGGTGTCCTAATTGTTAAAGCCACTTGGTGATCGTATTGTTATTGAACTAGTTGAGGAAGAACAAACTACTGCAAGCGGAATCGTACTTCCGGATTCAGCGAAAGAAAAGCCGCTCGAAGGTAAAGTCGTCGCTGTCGGTTCCGGCCGTGTGACAGAAAACGGAGAAAAAGTAGCGCTTGAAGTTGCAGAAGGCGACCGCGTCATCTACTCCAAGTTCGCAGGTACAGAAGTGAAATACGAAGGCAGCGAATTCTTGATTCTGCGCGAATCAGATGTACTGGCTGTCATCCAGTAGTCACTTTCTTTCTATAAATACTTAGAAATACGATTTTAATGAGGAGGGCATTTTTAAATGGCTAAAGAAATCAAATTTAGTGAAGACGCACGACGCTCCATGCTTCGTGGTGTTGATACATTAGCAGATGCTGTAAAAGTAACACTCGGACCAAAAGGACGTAACGTCGTTTTGGATAAAAAATACGGTTCTCCACTGATCACGAACGATGGTGTGACTATCGCGAAAGAAATCGAATTGGAAGACCAGTTCGAAAACATGGGAGCACAGCTCGTTTCTGAAGTAGCTTCCAAAACAAACGATGTAGCCGGGGACGGTACGACTACAGCGACGGTTCTTGCACAAGCGATGATCCGCGAAGGACTGAAGAACGTCACTTCCGGTGCGAACCCAGTAGGAATCCGCCGCGGAATTGAACAAGCAACAGCTGTTGCTACAGAAGAACTTCGCAAAATCTCCAAGCCGATCGAAGGCCGCGAGTCTATCGCACAGGTAGCGAGCATCTCTGCTGCCGACAACGAAGTAGGCCAGCTGATTGCTGAAGCGATGGAACGCGTTGGTAACGACGGTGTCATCACGATCGAAGAATCTAAAGGATTCAACACGGAGCTTGAAGTGGTGGAGGGTATGCAGTTCGACCGCGGATACGCTTCTCCATACATGGTCACAGACCAAGACAAGATGGAAGCGGTTCTTGAAGATCCGTACATCTTGATTACAGATAAGAAAATCAACAACATCCAGGAAGTTCTTCCTGTCCTTGAGCAGGTCGTCCAGCAGTCCAAGCCACTTCTATTGATCTCTGAAGACGTAGAAGGCGAAGCACTTGCGACGATCGTCGTCAACAAACTACGCGGTACATTCAACGCTGTAGCTGTCAAAGCTCCAGGATTCGGTGACCGTCGTAAAGCGATGCTTGAAGATATCGCAACACTTACAGGCGGCCAAGTGATCACAGAAGACCTTGGACTTGATCTGAAGAATACAACAATCGACCAGCTTGGACGCGCGTCCAAAGCCGTCATCACAAAAGAAAACACTACTATCGTCGAAGGTGCCGGCAATCCAGAGCAGATCTCTGCCCGCGTTGCACAAATCCGTGCCCAGTCAGAAGAAACAACTTCTGAATTCGACAAAGAAAAACTGCAAGAGCGCCTTGCTAAACTTTCCGGCGGCGTAGCTGTCATCAAAGTAGGAGCAGCTACAGAAACAGAATTGAAAGAGCGTAAACTACGTATCGAAGACGCCCTTAACTCTACACGAGCAGCTGTAGAAGAAGGTATCGTTGCCGGTGGTGGTACAGCTCTAGTCAACATCATCAACTCTGTCAAAGGCCTTGAGCTTTCCGACGATGAAGCGACTGGTGCAAGCATCGTCCTTCGCGCCTTGGAAGAGCCGGTCCGCCAAATCGCTCACAACGCCGGTCTGGAAGGATCCATCATCGTTGAACGTCTGAAAGGCGAAGACGTAGGCGTAGGATTCAACGCAGCAACAGGCGAATGGGTAAACATGGTCGAACAAGGTATCGTCGACCCAACGAAAGTAACGCGTTCTGCGCTTCAAAACGCAGCTTCCGTAGCCGCTATGTTCTTGACAACAGAAGCGGTAGTCGCAGACATTCCTGAAGAGAATGCTGGCGGCGGCATGCCTGATATGGGCGGCATGGGCGGAATGGGCGGCATGATGTAAGGTCTTTCCTTACACACCCGCTTACGAAGCATTATGATTAATGAATTATAAGAAAAGCTACTTCCTTGAGAAAAGGAAGTAGCTTTTTTTGTTTTCTGTAGGATATTTGAATTAACAAAGCAGGTGGGGGGTGCATGTATTTCTTGGAATGCGTGAACAAAAATACTCTACTCACCCCTTCTCATAAGAAAACAAAGAAGCGGAGATTAAATACAGAATCTAATTACGATGAGGAAGAAATGGAAGAACTCATGAACATCAGTGAGGGAGCTGGGGATCATGGCGAAGACTAAACGACCCTACAAACAGAAATCACCGGAAAAGGTCAAAGAGGAGATCAATCGACTGACAGAGGGGATGGAAAAAAGTATTACTAATCACTTTCATTCTCCTGAACAAATGAAAGAGTATCTAGACTTTATGGGGAAGTTCATTGAATGGATTACCTCTGGTTGTGATGGAACTGAAGAATCAGTTGACCGGTCAGACGGTGGAAAATTCCATGAATCAATTCCGAAAAGATCGGGACCCAAAAGAGCTTTTGTTTCAGTTTAAGAAACGCGAGGTAGTGTTCTTTGCTGTGGATACGGATGAGGTGTACATGACAACCCAACTGAATAAAGGGATCACCTTCTTTCTCCCTTTTAACCGAGGAAATGATGGTTGCGCTAAAAACGTTTAAAAATACCTCTAAAAAGGTTATAATTAATTAAAGGAAGTAACACCTATCTAGAGAATTTATAATATACGGTGAGAGAAGTAGTGTAGGAGGGAAGGGAAAATTGGCAAAGGTATCTTCATTTGTATATTGCGACAGAGCCGAATTTGATGAGTCACATCCAAAGCCGAAGATTAATGAATTATTAGACATAATTCGACCTAATTCATTACCTGGGAATTTTTCCTTTTCAATTGTTTTTGGGTTAATTGGCTTAGATAGAAATCAAGAAATCAGGATTGTATTTAAAGGTCCTGATGGTGAGATATTGTTGGACACAGAGATGTCAAAGCTTCACTTCGAATTTAATCCAAAGCATCCATTGAAACATCAAGGTGTTTATATAGCAATGGATATTAGGAATGTAGATATTCCTGTTGAAGGTATTTATGAAACGGAACTTTATGAACCAAAAGGGCAAATAGGAAATTTCCCTATTCCGGCATTTAAGAGAGGTGATGAATAATGGTAGCTCCAGAGATGCAGACTAATGGTGATTTCACAGTTTATTCTCCGAAAAGTTCAATCAGTAATAAAGTCGTGGCTCAATATTTTATAAAGGTTGGCTTAATAGCCTGTATGGCATCTGGTACAACTGCCGTTGCGAATCATGCTCCTGCTTTTTCTAATACTCTACAGGGAACGAAGATGTATCCAAAGAGACATGAGAAAGTTATCATGAGATCTACCCCTATGTCATACAGTGGTACTACAGGCTTTTATAATATTGCCGTTAGCCCGATTACGGAAGGGGCTCTACCTATGGATGACAAGCGAGAAATGGATTTCTCCACAGTCGAAGATGCTGTCGAGTACGCTTATTATTCTTTTACACCAAAAGAAAGCTTTGAGTTGCAAGGTAGTGAATCGTACGATAATAAATTAAAAATGAATTTCCGGGATAAAAGTTTTTCTGAGGTTGAAGAAAGTAATTATAAGATAAAACCTAAGAAAACTTTTGATATTTAAGGGGGTTCATTAATATTGGGGTTTCAGTGGTATGAAGTTGTAGAGAATTCGAAAGATGTAACGCAAGGAGATATAATTTTAGATTGTCCAGTGTCTATTCTCGAAGAGCATGATGAATATCCTTATTTTAAAAAAAGAGGCGCGATAATTGATGTCATAGTCATGACTCAAGCTTGCGATCTGGAAAACGATGAGCCTAAGGTTGATGAAATCACTCTTTGTCCAATAGAACCTGTGAAAAATTATCTGAAGGCCAGAATGGAACAACACTATGAGGCTGAAGGTGTGGAAGATTTTGATTTTGAAGATTTAAAAACCAAGGGTCAAAGGAAAAAGAAAGTTTCACTCTTTGATAAGTTAAGAAAAGGGGAAACGCTGGATTACTATCTATTAAACTCATTTTTTGAGAGTGATTTTAGTTTTACGTATCATATAGTAGGGCTTAGAGATAGTTACAGAATTCCTGTGAACTCAATCAATAAAATTGTGAAAGAAAAGCCGGGGAATCGTTTGCGTTTGCTGCCGCCATACAGGGAACACTTGGCTCACAATTTTGCTTTCAATTTTTCAAGGATTGGTTTGCCGATTGATATAAAAGCAGAAAATGAAGAGATTTATGAGATATAGAGGTACCACGTCAAAAGGTGGTGCCTTTTTATATTGATTGCGTGACATACTATTTCTCATGAGTGTTTAAGGGGCATTATATAAGGTATCTTAATTGATTACTACAAAATCTTCTAATTACTATTATTTGAGGTATTAATATACTCTATTTAAATGGGGGAAACCATGGGCGGCATGATGTAACCTTTCCTCCAACCCTTGGTTGAAAAGGTGTTATTCATATAACCTTTCTATGGCCGATTAAAATAAAACACAAGAATTATAACCTGTCCCCAGAAGTGCCTTGAACTTCTGGGGACTTTTCCTTTAATTTTCTTAATGACGTAAGCATATATATCCATAGTAGTATTTGTGTTTCATTTCTTATTGGGGGGAGATGGATCAGTGGATACGTTTTTAGTACTTTTAATGTTAGCTGCTTTAGCCGGTGTGGTATTCTTTGTTGTCTTGGCATTGGCAGGCAAAGGGAGCAGACGCGGTAATTTCGCCAAATCGGGCGGCTGCCTTTTGGCAGTATTAGTCCTGGTGTTTGTTGTTGGATCCATGGAGGAAGATTCTCCTGTTTCTGAAGATGCAGCAGTGGATACTTCTGAAGAGGATACGGAGGCGGAAGATAAGGCGGAGCAGGAAGAGCTAGAGGCTGAGGAAGCTGAAGAACAAAAGCAGGAAGAGCAGGAGGCCAGGGAAGCAGAAGAACAGGCCCAGAAAGAACAGGAAGCGAAGGAGGCTGAAGAGCAAGCCAGGAAAGAAGAGGAGGAACGAAAGGCTGAAGAGGAGCGTAAAGCTGCAGAAGCGGAAGAAAACAGCTTAACTCTTTCTCAGGAACAGGCGATTTCCATGGCGGAAGACTACCTTAATTACACGGCCTTTTCCAAGTCTGGATTGATGGAACAGTTAGTGTTTGAGGGGTTCAGCCAGGAGGAAGCTGCTTTTGCTGTGGAGAATATTACGGTGGATTGGCAGGAGCAGGCTGTTATGATGGCGCAGGATTATCTTGACTACACCTCTTTTTCAAGACAGGGGTTGATCGATCAATTAACGTTTGAAGGATTCAGCACGGAGCATGCCACATATGCTGTAAGCCAAGTGGGTTTTTAGGGTATGAAACTTCTTTACTGAAATTCTTATCACACATAGTTTGCGGATCAATAAATTATATTTTAAAAAGCCTGACATGAGTCTGCTTATCTCATATCAGGCTTTTTTTGATAAGTAGTTGTAAACGCTAAGCTAGAAAATGGAACGTCCTTGACACTGAGAAAGCAAGCGAATGAATATGAGGAACAAAAACGTGAAGATGAATTATGGGAGCAATACGTAGCCATTGATGGTATTTTAGAGAACTTAGAAGAAGAAGATAAACAAACATTTCTAAACGGTTTGTTTGATCCGAACTTTGATAAAGAAGAATTTAAAGAGGATATTATACTGGCCAAGGACAAGGAAGAAATTGCAGAATTGAATAAGATGTTTGAAGTTCTTGGGTCTTCTGTACAATTTTCATCAGACGTTGAATCAGTTAAAGTGGAAAAACAAGGGGAGCTTGTTGCCTCTAAATCAACAGGAACTTCTGAAGTTGTTTCGCTTGGATTCTGGGGAGGCGTTTGGGATGCAACTAAATGCACAGCGTCTATTGCCGTTGTATTTGTTCCAAGTGCAAAAGCATATCGAGCTATTAAAGCGCTTGGAGGCGTCAAGAACACTGTGAAATTATTGGCTGGAGCATCCAATGTGGATGATTGGTTAACTATCGGTGGAGGAGCAGCAGCTGAAATTTTTGGCATTGCAGGCGTTAAAAGATACTGCTTTGGCTAACCAAAGGTAGGTGATATCTCGTATGGCTACTAATTCTTTTCAAAGAGAAAACGGCATTTTAAATCCTATTAGTAATGGGTTTATGTCAGTCATAGTCTATGGAATGATTTTCGTTTCGTTAATGATTGCATTTAACGGTCCCATTACATTTGAAACACTTTTTATTCCGGCTTTCTTTATTTACACTGTGGTGAGAGTATGCGAATATTTAATTGTGAAGAAAAAGAATAGCACACCAAGTTGGCTTGCCATGGGAGCGTTCGGTTTAGCGGTATTAACAGCTACTGGCATGACAATGTTTTTACTAAGTTAATTTTGAAAATGATATTTTAGTTTTTAACCTTTTACTCTATCGTCCTGTCAGTGGCGTTAGTGTAGGAGGTTCTTTATTGTCTAAGCAAATAATGTCGGTATTAACGGAAAGAAAAAGCCTGTCACGAGTCTGTTGAACTCCTGCCAGGCTTTTTTTCTCTATCAATTATGTCATAAAGAACTGTACGTCAAGCTCTCCGTACCCACAGACAACAAATTCTTCTCGATCACCCCGTCCTTGATAACCGTGACAATCGCATCCGGGTCTTCAAGCGATCTGATATCTTCCAGTGGGTTGTGCTTCGTAATGATCAGGTCTGCGAGTTTCCCTGATTCTATCGTTCCAAGCTTGTCGTCCCATCCCATACATTCGGCTGCGACTTTTGTGGAGGCGGTAATGGCTTCCATTGGCGTCATGCCGATGTCGCACATCAAGCCGAGTTCTCTCAGGTTGGTGCCGTGGGCCATGACGCCGGCGTCGGTGCCCATCGCTATTTTCACGCCTGCTTGATAGGCTTTGGCGATGCTTTCTTTATGGATGTCGATGACTTCTTTGGCTTTCTGGACGGCGAAATCGGGCATGTCATCGTTCTGTTCACTGGCTTCCAGGACGGAAACGGGAGCTAACAGGGTCGGTACGAGGTAGGTGCCGTTCTCGAGCATCAGTTCGATGGCTTCGTCATCAAGGAAGATGCCGTGTTCGATCGAGTGGATACCGGCTTTGACGGCGTTTTTGATTCCTTCTGCCCCTTGGGCGTGAGCCATGACTTTCACGCCTTTGCGATAGGTGGCTTCTTGGACGATGATCGCCAGTTCTTCTTCGGAGAACTGGGTGAATTCGGGATGGTCGGTGGGACTCATCACTCCTCCGGTGGCGTGGACTTTAATGACGTCGGCGCCTGCCCGCAGCATTTCTCTCACCTTTTTCCGGACTTGTTCGGGGCCGTCGCAGATGCCGCTCGGGAGACCCGGGTAGCTCTTCGGTGTGGCGTCGATGCCGGAGTGTCTCCAGGAGTCGCCGTGGCCGCCGGTAATGGTGAGGGGATTGATGCTGACCTGCATTCTTGGACCTGCGACGAGGCCTTGTTCGACGGCTGTTTTCACTCCGACGTCGGTGAATCCGGCATCGCGGATCGTTGTTACTCCGGCGTCGAGCGTTCGTTTCATGTAGTGGATCGCTTGGTAGAATTTCAAGGTGAACGGTTCGTTGAGGCTCTCTCCGATGTCCTTCAACTCCATGACCATATGCACGTGTGTATCAATCAGGCCGGGGAGGATATAGCCTTGATCGGCATCAATGACCTCGACCTCAATATCTTCCGGCAGGTGGATGTCGCTGCCGACGGCTTCGATTTTCGTCCCGTTGATGAGAACCACTGCATCGGGGATGGGCTCGGCACCCGTACCGTCAAGGAGGGTGCCGTTTTTGATTAGTTTGTAGCTCACATGTATCTCTCCTTCATCAGATGGTTTGGACAAGAATGCTGGCGATAATGACGGACCCGATCGTTACGGAGGTGAATCCGCCGATCAGCATCGGGGGCAGAATCTCGTTGAGGATGGCTTCTTCTTCTTCCTTCGTCCTGCCGATGCTCCGGCTGACCTCTTCACATATGAGGTAATCACCGGGGAAGCCGTACATAGCAGTCAAGGTGACGGATATGCCTTTGGCAGGGTCCCATTTGAAAATTTTCGACCCGATGGTTCCGCCGACGATCAGACCGATGGTTCCGACGACAATGATGGTGGCGACAGCCGGAAGGACGGCTGTGATATCAGCGATCGTGATGCCGACCAAGGAACCGGTCACGATGAAGATCAAGCCGAGCATCGCGATGCTGAATCCGTTGGCTTTTTCCAATACTTTGGCAGGGTAGATGCCGAGGTAGGCGCCTGCGATCCCGATCACTAATCCGAACAAGCTGTAGCTGATGCCGGTCAGGCTCTCCAATCCTACTGCGATGGCTCCTCCGACGAAGACTAAGAACAGAAGGATGAAGCTTGATTGCTGGTAGCGTTCAGGAATGAGCTGCCTTTTCGGTTTCTCTTCCGATTGTTCCTCGTCCAATAGACTGGCAGGAGGGAGCGCTTCCGCTGCTGTAGCGGCAGCCGTCATCGTGCGGCCTTCCATGGCCGTGCGGATTTTTAAGCCGTGCTTTCTTAAGAGGATGGACGTCAGCGGCATCCCGACCAACCCTTGAAGCGTCAGTACGATGATAGGAATGGCTAACAAGGAGACCAAGCCTGCTTTTTGCAGCGCTTCGGCCGTGACCAGGTAGGCAATCAGCCCGCCTGTCAATGGACCGGCTCCGGCGACGCCTGTGCTGTAGCCGAAGATCGGCGGGACGATCAACAGGATGAAGGCGACGGAGAATACTAAGCCGATCAGCGTGATGAGTACGGCTTTATACTGGCTTTTCATCACTTTCATAGGGATCAACGTTCCCATATGAACGAGCAGGGCCGGCTGTAGAACGGCGCCGACAATAGCGAAGGTGGACGCTTCGATAATATTGGTTGGAAGGACGCCTGTCTGAATTAAGACGAAAAATCCGATCATCACGACTAATAACGTCGGGATTTTTGCCCTGGAGCGTATGGAAACGACTTCGCCGACTGTAATGATAGCCAGAATGATTAAGGTTGCTGTTACCGGACTCATAGAATACCCCTCTCTAGGTTAAGGTGCTTAGGATTTTGGATCAGGCTTTGGTCAGTAACGTCTTTTGGCTGTCCTTGGTGAGTATTTTCTTCGAGAGGCTTATTAATAAGCGAAGCCCGTCTTCCAGTGCATCTTCATCTACAGAAAATTTAGGGTGGTGATGGGGGTAGACGATGTCTTTCTCTACATTACCTGCGCCGACGGGGATGAAGCATCCCGGGGCCTCGGTCAAATATGCCGAGAAATCTTCTCCGCCCATGATGGAGCCCGTCTTCTGCAGCCAGTTTTCTCCGAACTGTTCCACGATGGTTTCTTCGACGGTCTTCGTTAAGGATTCGTCGTTGATGACCGAAGAATATCCATAATGGTAATCCAATTCATAGTCGCCTCCATGAGCGTCTGTGATGCCGCGGGCAATCCGTTCAATCAGTTGGACCGCATTCTCCCGGACCTCTTTGTCGAACGATCGAACGGATCCGCCGATTTCCACATGTCCGGGGATGACGTTTTTGGCGATTCCTGCTTTTAATGTGGTGGTGGATACGACGAGCTTCTCTGACGGGGAAGTGTTTCTCGAAACGATGTGCTGAAGGTTGTTGATGACTTGTGCTCCCATCACGATAGGATCGATGGAATTCTCAGGCTGGGACGAATGGCCGCCTTTGCCGATGATTTTCAAATCGAAGGTGTCGGAGTTGGATGTAACGGGACCATAACCGATGCCGAATTTCCCTCGTGGAAGTGTAGAGGCAAGGTGCAGGCCGACGATAAGATCTACACCATCCATCACACCGGCACGGACAAGTTCCTGTGCACCGCCGGGCGGAAGCTCTTCGGCATGCTGGAAGATGAACTTGATGTCCCCGCTGAGTTCGTCTTTCTGGCCGCTTAGTATTTTCGCTGCACCGAGAAGCATGGCGGTATGGCCGTCATGTCCGCAGGCATGCATGACGCCGTCCACGGTGGAACGGAAATCGGCATCGTTCTCTTCCTGGATCGGCAAAGCATCCATATCTGCCCGGAGCCCCAGCGTACGGCCGGGGTATTTGCCTTTCAATCTGGCAACGACACTCGTTTTTGTCGGTCTGCTGACCTCCAGTCCCCCGAAGGATTGCAGCGTATCGTAGACAAATTGCGAGGTGTTTACTTCCTCGAACGATAATTCCGGATACTCATGGAAGTGCCTTCTCCAAGTAATGACCTGTTCTTTCATGTCACCGATCAACTTCTCGTCGTGTGGATTCGTCAATGTAATTCCTCCTTCTATTTAATGAAGCGAATGTATGCAGGCCAGCGTCTCTATCGACATCTTTTTCTATAAAAAAATCGTAGCACGCCGGGGGTGGGAGGAAGTAATAGATAATTTTTATACCTTGCCTCTCGTGCACAGGGAAAGGGCGGAGCGGGGATATAGATTTTTTTAATATCTTGGTGGGAGAGCTTGTGCAGGATAGGAACTTAGGCTATTATATATAGAATATTCTGAAATATTTAAGGGGGATATTGAATGGATTTTGAGGGATTAGAGTCGTTTTTGTCCGTGGCCAAAACAAAGAGCATTTCCAAAGCAGCGAATCTATTACATATTACCCAGCCTACGTTAAGTACGAGAATCCGCAAATTAGAAGAAGAGCTCGGCTTTGTTCTGCTTACTAGAAGCTGGGAGGGAGTCACCTTGTCCAAGGAAGGGTACCATTTCCTGCCGAATGCCGTGCAGCTGCTTCAGGAACTGAGTAATGCTTCTTTCCGCTTGACCGGTGCCGATGCGACCCAGCATAACTATTCCTTCAAAACGATATCCAACGATCCGAAGGTCTTTCGAATCGGAATGAACATATGGCTGGCGCCGATTTTCACCGAGCAGATCATTACAGAGATGGCGCTGAGTTTTCCTGACATCGAATACCGGTTCGTGACGCGGCCGACGAATATATTGAAGGATCTGATGGAGTATGAATGCACGCACGTGAATATCTTCTATCAGAACGAGAAGGAGACACCGTTTACGAGTACGCCTATCTATGAAGATGAAATGGTTCTCGTTTGTTCGAAGAAGGATTATGCAGCGATCAAGGGGGACCCGAAGAATGTAGGGCTCCTGAATAAACCGTATTTGGTTTTTGATAATCCGGTTCTTGCCAATAATATACGTTTTATTACCAGCGCGATCAGCCACTTGGACGTTCATCGATTTCAGGAAGTAGATGACTTGAATATCCTTGCTTCCTGCATATCCAAAGGCATCGGCTACTCTATTCTCCCTGCATCGATCTTCCAGCATTATTTTTCGCAGAGTTATGCAGCTTCCACCCAAATGGTCCCGTTCTCCGGCAGTCTATGGACGCTTCCTATTCATCTGGAATACAATTCCGATCCCGATGCTCTCTTCAAAGGTCCTATCCAATCGATTCAAAACAATCTGCTCCAGTTCTTTAATAAAGTGAACGTCAGTTAAGCCATCGTTTCATGTTTTCTTCTATCTCGTAATCTTTCAGTCCCGGCGGAAGGGATAAGACGACTTCCGCCGGGACTTTTTTTGTTGATTAATAAAACATCAAGAATGAGCACTTTTTACCTTAATTATCTTAAACAATGCTCCGGGTATTCTTCTTAAAATAAGGGTGTAGCAAATATAAAGGAGGAAACAGAAAATGAATGGTGGAATATCTTCGTTACCTGATTTGGAAAATGAGTTCCCGTTGTCCGCGCAGCTTGTGGAAGAGTACCAGGAGAAGGGGCATGTGTGTATTCGAAACCTGGCCGCACAGGAGGAGATTCGGACGTACAGGAACGTAATCAAAGATGCGGTACAGGATTATGCCAAGCAGGCCGCCCCGTTAGAAGAAAGGGATACTTTCGGTAAGGCCTTCCTGCAGGTCATGAATCTATGGGAAAAGTCGAAGGAAGTAGAGAAATTCGTAATGGCGGAGCGGTTCGGTAAGGTTGCGGCCGACCTGTTAGGGGTAGAAGGAGTTCGGATCTATCATGATCAGGCCCTTTATAAAGAGCCGGGCGGCGGTCACACTCCGTGGCACCAGGACCAGACATTCTGGCCTTTGGATACAACCAACACCATCACCATGTGGATGCCTCTGGTGGATATAAGCGAAGAGATGGGATCGTTATCCTTCGCTTCCAAGTCCCAGTTGGAGGGATATGTTAGTAAACTGGGAATCTCGGATGACTCCCATGCCACTTTAGGCCGGCGTATTGAGGAGAAAGCCTATGACATTGTGACGCACGGGGCAATGAAGGCGGGGGACGCGACCTTCCATAATGGGTGGACGCTCCACAGTGCGCCGGGGAACCCGACCGATCAAACACGGGAAGTGATGACGGTCATCTACGTAGCCGACGGGGCGCAGGTCTCCGCCATCGATACCGCCGCAAGGAAAAAAGATCAGCAGCAGTGGCTGCCGGGACTTGGCGAAGGGGACTTGGTAGACAGTCGGTTGAACCCGATAGTTTATCAGAAATAAGTATAGGTAGAAAAAGGGAAGCGGCTCGACGGGGTCGTTTCTTTTTTTGAAGAAAAAGGGGTGTTCAGGATGAAAGTGAAACCGATCAAATCGTTATGGGGGATGACGGGCTCCCTGGAGGAACAAGTGAGGAAAATTGCCGAGAGTGGCTACCAGGGAATAGAGGCCCCCTTGCCGTCCAAGAAGAATGCGGCCTTATTTAAAGACCTGCTGCATTCTTATGAGCTGGATTACGTGGCTCAAATCTTCGCAGAAACAAAAGAATCGTTCCAAGCGCAGGCCGCGGCCTGTGTGGAATTCGCTCCCTTACTCGTCAATGCGCAGAGCGGGCGCGACGATATGGGTGAACGGGAACAGTTCGATTTTTTCACGGAAGCGGTTCGAGTAGAGAAGGAGCTCGGTCTTATTGTCGGGCACGAAACGCATCGCAGCAGGCCTCTGTTTACACCTTGGACGACCGAAAAGCTGTTGAACACTATAGAGGATTTGAAGATCACGGCTGATTTCAGTCACTGGGTGTGTGTGACAGAGTCCTTGTTGGAGAGATACGGGAAGGCTGTTCAAACGGCATGTGAACGAACGATCCATGTGCATTCGCGGGTAGGGTATGCGCAGGGCCCGCAGGTACCGGACCCCCGGGACAGTCATTATCAAATGGAACTCCACTCTCATTTGGGGTGGTGGAAGCGCGTGGCGGAGGAGAGGAAGAAGGAAGGCCATCGGTTTACTACCTTTACACCGGAATACGGGCCTTCGCCTTACATGCAAACGCTGCCTTATACTCAAGCGCCTGCTGCAGATCTCTGGGACGTATGCCTATGGATGAAATCCTTCGTAGAGAAGGAGCTCGAATAAATTAAGGCTGTTTGTCGGAATGGTCTGTCCGGTATTTTCTTGGTGTCGTGCCGATCCCTTTTCGGAACAGCGTGTGGAAATAAGACAGGCTCTTAAATCCGCATATGTCGGCAATGTAAGAAATGGAGTAGTCCGTTGTTTTTAATAATTCCTTCGCCTTTATCAAACGTTTCAAGTTTATATACTGAGGAAGGGTGAATCCGGTCGTTTTTTTGAACGTGCGGCTGAAATGTTCCGGTGTGACGAGTGCTTCTTTGGCCAGCTTCTCCAGGGTGAGCTGCTCTTTCCACATCGTTTCGTCGATAAACAAAAGGACTTCGTTCATCCATGATTCCCTTCTCGAAGAAGTTGTGGAAGCCTCGGGTGGAAGCAGCTCCTTCGATTCACGGTTCAGGATCAGTAAAATCCAGTGCAGATAGAGCTGAAGGGCGTGTTTCGAGCCCTTGCCTTTCCATTCTTTCTTTTCCTCGTCCATCTGTTCAAGGAAGGATTCTATTTCTTTGAAACCTGCCTGGGGAAGACGGCTGGTAAACCCATTCTTAAGGAATGGATCGAAATAGGAAAAGGATTCATTCAGTTCTTTCGAGTGGATCAGGGTCGGTTTAAATAGAAGCACCGAACAAAGGAAGGGCTCCTTTTGATCAGGGATCGCTTTATGTATAATTTCCCCGGAAATATGAAAAATCTGTCCTTTTTCCATTGGATAGACGTGCTTATCAATGAAAAAGTGTCCACGGCCCTCGTGAACGACGACAAGCTCATACCAATCGTGAAAATGAAAAGAAACGAGAGGATCCTCTGTGTTGCCTGCGATCCTGTACATATAGACGAAAGGGAACAGGGGGTCATAAGCATGCTTTTCTAAAACAGCTTCCAATGTATAATACCTCCGTTGAAAAAGATCGACCACGGTTGTGCAGATGGAACGGTTCTTAGACTTCAGTATATCATTATCGGAGCCGGAGTTTTGGTGCAGTCGCTCCAAGTACGTATCCAGAGAAAATGCCCTGCCGTCTTCGCTTCGGCAGGGCATTTCTTTATAGGGCTAATCCTCCATTTAAATCAATCCGGTAACACTTAAGAGCACTCGCAGCGTAAGGAAGCAGACGATCAGCATGACGATCCCGTACATAATGTTCTGTCCCCGCGTATTGAGGTGGCTGCCTAAAACGCCCGGCTTGTTGCAGATATACCAGATCGAACCGACGATCATAGGCAGAAGCAGCCCGTTCAATGCCTGTGCTCCCATAATCAATTGGATCGGCATTTGACCGAAAGCCATGACAACCACAATCGGTGTGATGCCCGCAATCAGCATAAGCGCGCGGTTCGTAGATGTTCTTGTGTCTTCCGATTTTCCGAACGCCTGACCGTATAAGGCAGGTTGGACGGAGATGTTGAAAAGTCCGGAAGAAAACCCGGCGGCCCATAACCCTAACGAGAAAAGGACACCTGCGTATTGACCGAGAAGGGGGGTCAATTGATAAGCCATGTCTGCAGCGCTCGTGATCTCGGTGCCTGTGCCGTAAATGGCCGTTCCGGCGCAAATCAGGATGGAGATCGAGATGATCGCTGCGATGCTGAGGTTCGTCCGTAAGTCAAAGTGGGCGAGCTTCAGCTGTGCTGCTTTGGAAAGGGTCTGCTCCTCTTTATATTTGTTCTTAATAAATGCGGACAGCCCGAGAGCGGTATTGGGTGGCAGGGTCGTTGCGATCAGCGCCAGCACGAGCCAGTAATTCTGATCCGGAACCTGGAAGGAGAATCCGGTGGTGACCAATGCTCCGAGGTCGGGACCGGAAAGGAATACGGTCAGAACAAAGGAAAGGACCATAAGTCCGATGAAGACGCGGTTGATATTTTCGAGTAACCGGTAAATGCCGATCCAGGATACGACGATGGCGGAGACGGCAAGAATGGCGACCCATGTCAGGATGGAGATGGAGGGGAGGAAGAAGTTCAGTGCCAGTGCCGCTCCGGTGAAGTTACCGGCCTGGAAAGCGATCGCTCCGAGCAGCAGGGCGAAATAAATCGTGCCGGACCACCATTTCCCCATATAGAGACGGATTCCATCCATAGCGGACATTTTCGTTTTGATGGTGAACTTAACGACCGGTTTCTGAAAGTAGTAGGCCGTCAAGCAGGCGATGATAAGAATCCACATCGCTTGGAAGCCGTAGCTTGCTCCGGCGATGGAGACGGTCGTAACCGTTCCGGGGCCGACGATGCACGCAGCGACGATCAGGGCAGGACCGAGCGATTTGATTCTTTCCCTCCAACCAACAGGGGGTTCTTGGAGTTGTTTGGATTGCGTCTGTCTTTTATGTATTTCTGCTTCGTTTCGAATGGCTATTCCTCCTATGTATGCAATGTAACCATAGTTAACCATAAATGTTCTGAAAATTCAGTTTTGTTGTCAGGTTATCTTACGTATTATTTTTACCCAGGTTTCCATAGGCCGGGAAACAGCAGTTTACAATAAGAAGGAATCAAATAAAGCCTGGAGCACATTGAGATGTGCTCCAGGCTTTATTTGTAAAAATAATACTGTTTAGATGCCATAGCTGATGGGTATAAATTTTACGTACAAAAGGAACATTAATACAGCCAAAGAGCCTGTATGAAGCGTTTCTGTCCGGTCTATACTTAATCTCTCTGCTCTTTCGGTAAGAAATCGAAGATCTTACCGCTCCTGATCCTCTCGACCAAGTCATCCAGCCAGTGGTAATAGGTTTTTGATTCTTCCAATTGATCGTAGTATTTCTTTGCTTTCGCCACATCGTCCTGCGTGCTTTTGGCGTCTTTCATGACATCGATGAAATCTTCTTGTGCTTCTGCTATTGCAGCCAGGTTCGTTTTCACTTCCCGTTCCCACATTTGACAGTAAAACGCCATAAAGGAACGGAAGAAATTCTTTTCTGCTATATAGGTGTGTTTTCTGGATCCGCGTGTAAATGTTTTTTTGACCATTTCGATTTCCTGGAGTTTGCGGACGCTGGTACTCATGCTCGGTTTGCTCATGCCCAGTTCTGTACGCATTTCATCAAGCGTCATTTGATCTTCAAAGTACATGGTCGCATAAAGGTTCGCGGCAGCCGGGGTCACCCCGTACGTATCCATCGTCTCTGCAATGGCGCCTATGACTTTATCTTTGGCTTCTTCTATTTTGTCATTTGGGTTTACTTTAGATTCACTCATAGGGTCGCTCCTTCAGATGAAAAGTAAATCGTGTTAAATTTTTTTCAAATCTTCTTAACGAACTTCATAATAACTCGTTTGGAGAGAATGTCAAATATAATTGTAACTTTCAGGAAGTTGACCTGTCCAATTTTTCGCATAAGAGAAGGATTCCAGGAGTTATCTTCGAAGAAAGCACATTTGATGCCGAAATACGTTTGACATGATTTTTTTCTCGTGTTAGTGTTAAAAACGTTAAATAAATTCTTAACAAAGTTAATCTACTTCAAAGGTGGAGTTGATAAAAATGGATCTTAAATTACAAATGCAGCATTATATTAACGGGAAATGGGTAGGCGCGGATTCCGAGAAGACGCGTGACATCATTAACCCATATAACCAGGAAGTAATCGCGACCGTACCGGAAGGCGATGAAACCGAAGCAAAAGAAGCGATCGCAGCAGCGAGAGCAGCGTTCGATCAAGGGGACTGGGCGACTACTCCTTCTACAGAGCGTGGAGCAATCGTACGTAAGATTGCGGAACTTATTGAAAGAGATAAGGAAGAACTTGCTTACCTTGAGTCTCTGGACACAGGTAAAACAGTAGAAGAAAGCCGCGGAGATATGGACGACATCGCAGGCGTGTTCCGTTATTATGCAGAGATTGCAGATAAGGACGGCGGCGAAATCATCCCTTCTCCAATTCCGAACTCTGTCAGCAGAGTTGTACATGAACCAGTCGGTGTTTGTGGTCAAATCACTCCTTGGAACTATCCTCTGTTACAAGCTTCATGGAAACTTGCTCCGGCACTAGTTACCGGAAACACGCTTGTTATGAAGCCGAGTGAGATCACACCACTTACAACGATCAAGACGTTCCAATTGATGGAGGAAGCGGGAGTGCCTGCAGGTGTTGTCAACCTTGTCCTTGGTGCAGGAGATACCATCGGGGCGGAGCTTTCCAGCAGCGAAGACGTTGATCTTATTTCCTTCACAGGAGGAATCGTGACAGGTAAGAAGATCATGCAGGCGGCAAGCTCCAACGTGAAGAAGCTGGCACTTGAGCTTGGCGGTAAGAACCCGAACATCATCTTCGCCGACGCTGATTTCGAATTGGCTGTCGATCAGGCGTTGAACGGCGTATTCTTCCACGCAGGCCAGATCTGCTCTGCAGGTACACGTTTGATCGTGGAAGAAAGCATTCATGATGACTTCGTTCAGGCACTGGTTGACCGTGTGAACAACTTCAAACTCGGCAGCGGATTTGATGAAGATACACAAATGGGGCCGCTGATTTCTGCGGAGCACCTTGCGAAAGTAGAGAAGTATGTAGAAGCAGGAATCAAAGAAGGTGCGACTCTTGCTGCCGGTGGTAAACGTCCGGAAGATCCGGAACTGCAGAAAGGATTCTTCTATCTGCCTACGATCTTCACAGATTGTACGACAGACATGACCGTGGTACAGGAAGAAGCATTCGGACCTGTCATCACTGTTGAGAAATTCAGCACAGAAGAAGAAGCTGTTAAACTTTCCAATGATTCTATTTATGGTCTTGCCGGCGGTGTGTTCACGAATGACATCGTAAAAGCCGAGCGCTGTGCTGCTAAGATGCGCATGGGTACGGTTTGGATCAATGAATTCAACCTTTACTTCCCACACGCACCATGGGGTGGATTTAAGCAGTCCGGTATCGGTCGTGAACTTGGTAAACTTGGGCTTGAAGAATACACAGAAACAAAACACATTTTCCAAAACCTTAAACCGGAACAAATCAACTGGTTTTAATTCCGAGCAGCTATCCGGTTAAGGAAGACACTCTTGTAAATTACTTTTTTTAAATAGAAGGAGGAGGGAGCAGGATGGACCTGCATCCCTCCATCCTAATCATCACCAAGGAGGAACAGATATGACAGAAGCATATGATATTGTAATTGTTGGTGGCGGTAGTGCGGGTTCCGTACTGGGTAACCGTCTAAGTGCAGATGGAACTAAAAATGTACTCGTTCTTGAGGCTGGACGCAGTGACTATAACTGGGACCTTTTGATCCAAATGCCAGCTGCCCTGCCGTTCCCTGCAGGTAAGAGCCTTTATGACTGGAAATATGAATCAGACCCTGAACCACACATGAACGGTCGTCGCATCAAGCACGCCCGCGGTAAAGTACTGGGTGGATCCAGCTCCATCAACGGTATGATCTACCAACGTGGTAACCCGATGGACTACGAGCGCTGGGGCGCTGATGAAGGTATGGAGAACTGGGATTGGAAACACTGCCTGCCATACTTCAAACGTCTGGAAAATGCTCTAGGATCACCGGATGATGAACTTCGCGGCCACGACGGTCCAATTAAATTGGAGCGCGGACCAGCTAAAAACCCTCTATTCCAAGCCTTCTTTAACTCAGCTGTAGAAGCTGGTTATAACAAAACTCCAGATGTAAACGGCTTCCGTCAAGAAGGATTCGGACCGTTCGATAAGCACGTGTACAAAGGACAGCGTCTATCTGCTTCCCGCGCTTATCTACACCCTGTAATGGACCGCGAGAACCTTACAGTTAAGACTCGTGCATTCGTTACAAGCATCGACTTCGATGGTACGAAGGCGAAAGGATTGACGTATAAGCGTAACGGTAAGATGCATACGGTCAAAGCAGGAGAAATCGTGCTTGCCGGTGGTGCGATCAATACACCACAACTGCTTCAACTTTCCGGTGTCGGTGATGCGGAACACCTGAAGTCTCTCGGCATTAAGCCGGTCGTAGACCTTCCTGGTGTCGGTGAAAACCTTCAGGACCACTTGGAAGTGTACGTACAGCACGCTTGCCCGGTTCCTGTTTCTGAACAGCCGAACCTTGATATCAAGAAGTTCCCATGGATCGGTCTTCAGTGGATGCTTGGACGCACAGGTCCAGCTGCGACGAACCACTTCGAAGGTGGCGGATTCGTACGTTCCAACGACGAAGTCGACTATCCGAACTTGATGTTCCACTTCCTGCCGGTTGCCGTACGTTACGACGGACAAAAAGCACCGACAGATCACGGTTTCCAAGTCCACATCGGACCAATGTACTCCGATGCACGTGGTTCCTTGAAGATCCGTTCCAAAGATCCGAAAGAACACCCAAGCATGGTGTACAACTACCTTTCTACAGAACAAGATAAGCGTGAGTGGATCGAAGCGATCCGCATCACTCGTGAAATCATGCAGCAACCTGCTATGAAGAAATACAATGCCGGAGAAATCTCTCCAGGACCAACTGTCACATCTGATGAAGAAATCCTGGATTGGGTACGTGAAGATGCGGAAACGGCCCTTCACCCGTCTTGTACGGCGAAAATGGGACCAGCTTCCGATCCGATGGCCGTTGTTGACCCGAACACAATGAAAGTTCACGGTCTTGATAACGTACGCGTTGTCGATGCATCTGCTATGCCTTACGTAACCAACGGTAACATCCACGCTCCAGTATTGATGCTGGCTGAAAAAGCTGCGGACCTTATCCTTGGCCGTAAGCCGCTTGATCCAATCGATGCTGACTTCTATCGTCACGGTGTACACCCTGCCGATGCTGGTACAGTAGAATAAATACTTTATGAAAGAAGGTCTCTTCGGAGGCCTTCTTTTTTATGGGGAAAAAGTGTTCAGATCATTGTGTTTACATAATCTTACTTCCCGGCAAATATAATGGAGGTAGGTCCTATACGGAAAATGGAGGTTGTCCATGAGGAAAACAATCGCTGTGCTTGCAGATATTCACGGGAATTTGGAGGCGCTGGAGGCTGTATTTGCAGACATGGAGCAGCACGCGGACGTTACGGAAATCTTCTGCCTGGGCGATTTGATCGGCATTGGTCCACATCCGAATGAAGTGCTGGCCTGTATCTGTGCAAGAGAGAACGTCCAGGTCGTAAGTGGAAATCATGAAGAAGCGGTGCTGGCTCTGATCCATGGAGAGGCGTATCCGAAGCGGAGTGAGACCATCAGGGCTCATCACGAATGGGTGGCAGCATCCCTGGATGACGCCTACATCCCTTGGCTCACCGCCCTACCAAGGCAGCTCACGCTGGAACGGGAAGGGGTCAACATCCTTCTTCAGCATTATCATATGAAGGAAACGAGACGGGAATTCCCTATATGGCGGAATCCTTTTGAACCGGTGGACTATCATCCGACCGCCCGGAAGCTGGACGATTTTTATGAGGAGGTGGAAGGCAGCTGGGATATTGTCTGTTTCGGGCATCATCATCCGGTGCATCTTTTTCAAACGGAGAAGCGGATGTATTTGAATCCGGGGGCGCTTGGTTGTTACCATAAGCCGCTGGCGCGTTATGCACTTATTCATTTGGGGGAAGGGCAGGCATCAGTCGAGCTGAGAGAAATACCATATGATAAAGGAAGGGTTGTAGAAGCGCTCTACCGTTTAGATGTGCCGAAGCGGGATTTCATTGTCCAGACGTTTCTAAGCAGCAAGCCGCCTGCTGCCTATGTATCTTCTTATGGTGGGAATATAGAAAAAGGATGAACGTATTTAATGTTCATCCTTTTTTTCATTATTTAACAGTTCTTTTTTCTTAAATAGGAATAATGGTATTATCAACTAAATCAAAGGCTGTGAGCGACATTCCGAATGGGATGCCGATGGTAGTGAAACCAACAGGCGCATCGGGAGAAACGGTATCGAAGGCTCTTCCCCACGGCAAGGCGACTGCCAACGTATTACGTACCACTTGGATCTGTCCTGCGGTAGGAGCAGTGGTGCCTCCATCCCTATAGTCGACATACACGGCTAAACGTTGGGTGTTCGGATTAGTAATGTTATTTTCTTCAATAAGAATCGTATCAATACCCGGGAAGTTGAATGGATAGAAAATGATGGAGCTTCCCGCGCGGTCCAGGTGGTTAATCGTATTTCTGCGGACAAAGATAGAAACGTTGGTAAAAGCCGAGTTTTCAAAGAAGACGAACTGGCTGTGCCGCTCCATGGTGTTATCATCCACTAAAAAGGTTCCGCTGAACTCATCCGTCGGAGTATTCGGCTGGAAGCGGATAGCGGCAAGACTGGTCGCTCCACCGATGAAGGAGTTCCCTGAGATTGTCGTAGTACCCAACGCTCCACGTATTTCCAGGGACTGCTCATCACCTGTGTGGGTGATGGTATTGTTCTCCAACGTGAAATCATCGACGTTTACGATCAGCGTCCGTTCCCCGCCGGTCAAGTTGGAATCCCGGATGACAATGCCGCTGTAATAGTCGCCGACGCCTTGCGCAGGAATTCGGATTAACGTTTCATCAGGAGCCACATCGCTGAACGTTCGAGTGAAGCTGAGGTTCTCCAGTGTAATCGCATCTGCCTGCAGGAAAACGGCTGTTTCAGCGGTAAAGGGTGCTGGGAAGTCTACGAGCGTACTGCCTGCGGAAAAGCCGCGGATGGTCAACGGTTTATCAATGGTAAGCGCAGCCGTCTGGGTGTAGGTTCCAGGTGTAACGATCAACGTATCTCCGTCGTTCGCATCTGCAACGGCGACGGCGATCAAGTCATAGAACGTCTGTTGATTCACATTGTAAATGCGGCCTGCTTGAATGCTGCAGGTAATTCCTGCAGGGAGAGGCACAGCGTCCACCGGGCAAGGTAGACATTCTTCGGATGTCCTATTCAATGTGAGGCTGCACGTTTGGCTTCCGCAAATCAGCGTTTCTGCACAAGGTTCCTCACAAGGGAAACAAATTAAATCGCCTTCTTCCAGACCTCCGCAATCCCCTTCTATAAGTCCGACCGCATACACGCAGGAAGGTACACCGCAGAAGAAGCCTTCGGGGAGGGTCACTGCATTAGGAGGACAGAATACACATGTTTCCTCCGTTCTATTCAGTACAAGTGTGCAAACGCCGTTGGTACATTGCAGCACTTCCTCACACGGCTCCTCACAAGGGAAACAAAGTACGTCTCCGACCACGATTTCTGTGCAGTCTCCTTCGACCTCTGTCACTTCATAGACGCAGGAAAGGACAGGTACTTCACAAGCGAACCCTGCAGGAAGCGGGACGGCATCCAGTGGACAGACGGTACATGTTTCGTCTGTTAAGGATAAGATCAGTGTGCAATCCCCGTTCGAGCATTGCAGGATATCCTCGCAGGCTGCCTCGCATGGCAGGCAGATCAAATCCCCGACAACAAGGTCTCCGCAATCGCCGTCCGCTTCTGTCACTACATAAATACACGAAAGGCCGGGTACTTCACAAGCGAATCCTGCCGGGAGGGTTACAGCTTCCGGTGGACAAGTCACACATCCATCATCGGTCAGTTCAAGCAGCAGGGAGCAAACCCCGTTCGAGCATTGCAGCGTTTGGGGACAAGGGGTTTCACATGGATAACAGATGGTGTCCCCGACGACGATTCCTCCACAATCCCCTTCCGTATCTGTCACGGTATAAAGGCAGAACACCGGCGGGAAGAGGACGGTGAATTCCGCGTCCACTCTGCTTCTGATCCAATCATAAACGCTGTTCGTGCGGATGCAGAGGTTCTCCTCCTGTTGAGGTTGTATTTCCACGCAGCTCGACTGAAGGGTCGGAAACGTTTCTGGTTCCGGATCCGTCTCTTCTTCGCCGAAGACGGCAGGGCACTGCCTTGGACGGACAGGGGGGAGGCACGTGCGCTCCACTTCCTGCTGTCTCGGATTGCAGAAACCTGCCTCTAAGTCTACAACGACAGAAGCGACGGACTGCACATCCTGGCAGAGATCGATGGTGATGGTCACCTCTGTTCCTTCCTCGCTTGTCGAAACCGTACAAATCCGGCAGCCTGCTTCTGCGGCCCGGACTTCAATGTCGGTTCCTGTAGGCGCACACAAGTAGTAGCTTTCACAAATCGTAAAGTCGGTAGAATCCGTCGTTCCCGTTTCCAAAAGGACGGTCACGGTCCCTGTGATGCGTATGTTTACGCGTTGAAGGACCAGCTGGGTGCCATCCGGGAGTGTGAACACTCTTTCTTCTCTTCCGCCGGGCTGGGGGATTTCTACATAATTCAAATCAGTCACCATACAGGAAGGTCCTTCCTCTGCTTGCTGCCGCAGGGACGCCCTGTATCGGCTTACTCTTCGTACCATGTCGTTCCTCCTTTTATCATCTATATAGATATCGATATAGTATCCATATGCGGAGTTGGATAGGGTGGGGAGGGCGTCTGGTAAAATGGGTGAAAGGAATGAGAATAGGCAGATAGAGGGGATGACTATGTGGAAGAGTCCAATCTGTGTGGAGTCTTCCTACAAAGGTTGGGCTCGAATAGCGTTGTTATCATAATGTAAGCGTTTTATAATTTAAATTAGAAACGGAGGTACTTGCTTTGCTTGATCAAAAAACCTATCAGTTTCTTGAGAGAATCATGAAGTATAAGCAAATTACGAAGCCTGAAATGATGTTGGAACTGGATTTGACAGAAAGAAGATTCGACTACCTTTTAGAAAAAGTGAATAACAGTCTGGCCTTCGTGGATCTGCCGCCTCTACAAATGGAAAATCAGTGGATCGTCGCGGATGAGCGGGTGAAGGAATTCGTAGCTTCCGGGGGTCCGTTGGATATTAATGGGAACGATCTCATAATTTCAGAGGAGAATCGTCCGCTGATGATCTATCTTTATGCGTTCATCAAACAGGAACCGATATCCGGCTACCATTTTCAACTGTTGTTGAATGTAAGTAAAAACACGGCATTAGCCGACGTGAAGAAGGCTCGGGAATGGTGCCTGGAATGGAATGTGGAGTTCGTTTACAAGCGGATGGAGGGGTATCATCTCCAAGGTTCCGAGATGGACAAGCGGCGCTTCGCCCTCTACTGTCTGGATTACTTACTTTCTCAGCCGCTCGGTAGAGAAATCATCGACCGGACTCTGGGTGCCTGGCATAAGGAGGAGATGGTCGAAGAAACGACTTCAATCATGGAAGCGTTTTTAGACCGGTGGCAGACAATCCGACTTGTGAGGAGCAGGAAGGTGGAGATGGTGTATCATCTCGTGTTCATGCGGGCTCGAAGCAGGAAAGACGACCTTCTCTATACGTCCGAAGAAAAAAAGGTGCTGGAAGAGGAGCGTATTTACCCGGCCGCGGAAGAGTTAGCCTTTGAGCTGTTTCCGGAAGGTCCAGGGGAGGATGTTTATTTTACAGCTGTTCAGCTGTTGACCTCACAAGGAGAAGTGAACCGTGATGCGCATCCGCTGCTCATGGAGATGGGAGAGAAAATCGTTGCAGCATTTGAGAAGAATACGCTTCTTCCCATCGAGAATAAAGCGAGCCTGATTCAAAGCCTGTTCAACCACCTTGTCCCGACCTATTACCGCCTTATGTTCGATATTCCGCTGATCAACCCGATGAAAGAAGTGATCAAGGGGGAGTATGGAGAGCTGTTCCAGTTTGTGAGAAGGTCGCTGAAGCCTCTGGCGGAATGGACCGGTAAACAAATCAGCGAAGCGGAAATCGGATATTTCACTCTCCATTTCGGAGGCTATCTGGAGAGGGACAGACGAGAGAATCCGGAGGATGTCAAGGCGTTGGTCATCTGCTCCAACGGGGTTAGTTCCTCGATCATGCTGCGGGCGCAGCTGAAGGAGATGTTCCCGGCTGTTCAATTCTCCCGGGCTCATACAGCCGACACCATTGGGAGCGTTCCGCCATCCAGTTATGATTTGATTTTCTCCACGGTGGCGTTGACCTCCATCAAGCCTGTGTTCCTCGTCAAGCCGCTGTTGTCATCGGTGGAGAAGACTCATTTGATCCAGTCGGTAAGGGAAGAGTTTCCTTCGCTGCACGAGAACAGCGTGCCTTTGGAAAAGGTGATGGAAGTCATCCGAAGGAATACGGATATCAAGAATGAGAAGAAATTGGTCTCCGAATTAATAGAAATCATGTACTTCAAAAATACCGAGAAAAGGTGGGAGAAGCCATTGCTTTCTGATCTATTAACGAAAGAAACGATCCATTTTACAAATGAAAAACTGGATTGGCGTTCAGCCATCTCCAAGGCGGCAGAGCCGCTTCTTGATACAGAGAAGATTGAACAGCGATACATCGACGCCATGATTCAGAATGTCGAAGAGATAGGGACTTATATTCACATCGGAAAGGGAATTGCGATTCCCCATGCGAGACCCGATGCGGGAGTGAAAGAAGTCGGTATGTCCTTCCTCCGAACGAGGGAGCCTGTGCTTTTGTTGGATAAGCCGGAGCATTCGATCGATCTGTTCATCTGTCTGGCTGCGATTGATAATGAAGCACACTTGAAGGCGCTGGCGCATTTAACGAAGCTGCTTGGTGATAATACGAAGCTTGCGGCCATCAAGGATGCAGCAAGTGAAGAAGAAATCATGGAGATTATAAAAGAAGGAGAGGAATTATAATGAAATTTTTAGCGGTATGTGGATCAGGTCTGGGAACGAGTTTTATGGTGGAAATGAATATTAATCAAATTTTGAGCGAGCTTGGGGTTACTGGTGTAGAAGTGTCACACTCGGATTTGAGCTCGGCAGCACCCGGAGATGCGGATGTCTTCTTCCTGGCTAAAGATATAGCAGAAGGCGGACAGCATCTTGGAGAAGTTGTCGTTCTGGAGAACATCGTTGATATGGATGAACTGCGTGACAAAGTGAAGCAGATCGTCGAAGAGAAGAACCTGGCATAAACACAGTTGAAACATGCGGAAGGGGAGGATAGAAAATGAACAGCTTTCTGACGGTGTTGGTGGATATATTAAGTCAACCGGCGATTCTTGTTGCTATGATTGCCTTGATCGGGTTAGTCGCCCAGAAGAAAAACGTGTCAGACACGATGAAGGGAACGACGAAGACATTCGTCGGTTTCCTCGTCATCTCAGCGGGAGCCGGTATTTTGGAAACGTCCTTGGTACCGTTCGGCTCCATGTTCCAGGAGGCGTTCAACGTCTCCGGGGTAGTACCGAATAATGAAGCGATTGTAGCCCTTGCCTTAAATGAGTATGGTTCCAATACAGCACTTATCATGTTCTTCGGAATGATTGTAAATATTCTGATCGCCCGTTTCACCCGGTTTAAATACATTTTCCTGACGGGGCATCACACGTTATATATGGCTTGTATGCTCGCCGTCATCATGGCCGTGGCCGGCTTCAACACGATTCCGCAAATCGCCGCCGGAGCGGTTGCGTTGGGTATCATCATGACCTTATCCCCTGCGATTCTTCAGCCGTTCATGCGGGAGCTGACAGGGAACGATAACGTCGCATTAGGTCACTTCAGTGCGGTCGGTTATGCAATCAGCGGCTTAGTCGGGAAAGCCTTGAAATCAGAGAAGTCCACATCGACAGAGAAAATCAACTTTCCGAAAGGTCTTGGTTTCTTACGGGACAGTACGGTAAGTATTGCACTTACAATGGTCGTCATGTATTTGATTGTCGCTTTGGCAGCAGGTCCGTCTTTCATTGAAGCGGAACTCAGCGACGGCACGAACTTCCTTGTCTTCTCTTTCATTCAGGCAGGTAATTTTGCTGCTGGTGTATTCATCATTTTGTCCGGAGTACGTCTCGTTCTTGCGGAAATCGTCCCGGCTTTCAAAGGGATTTCTACGAAGCTTGTTCCTAATGCGAAGCCTGCCTTGGACGTTCCGATTGTCTATACGTACGCGCCGAATGCCGTATTGATCGGCTTCTTCTCCAGTTTCATCGGAGGTCTCTTCAGTATGGTCGTCATGGCACTTGTCGGAAGTACCATCATTCTTCCGGGCGTCGTTCCACACTTCTTCACAGGAGCAGCTGCCGGCGTGTTCGGTAATGCTACAGGCGGGGTAAGAGGAGCCGTTGGGGGATCTTTTGTAAACGGTATCATCATTTCGTTTCTGCCGATCTTCCTGCTGCCGGTCCTGGGAGAGCTTGGATTCGCCAACACGACGTTCTCGGATGCCGATTTCGGTGTGAGTGGAATCTTCTTCGGAACACTTGCCAACTACGCCGGGCCGCTGGCTATTGTCATCAGTCTTGTCGTCATTCTGGCGCTTATGGTCATCCCGTTCAAGAAGAAAACCAGTTGATCTTGTGCCAATTCAAATAACGGAGGCGATAGCATGTCCATTTCGACAGATAAGGTATCCGAGTTGTCCATCAATACGATCCGTACGTTGAATATCGATAGTGTAGAAAAAGCCGACCATGGTCACCCTGGGATGCCGATGGGGGCTGCACCTATGGCCTATGCCTTGTGGAAGAACTTCCTCAACGTAAACCCGGACAACCCCAATTGGTTCAATAGAGACCGGTTCGTCCTCTCGGCAGGGCATGGCTCGACACTGCTTTACAGCCTGCTTCACCTTTCCGGATATGAGGTATCGATCGATGATCTGAAAAATTTCCGGCAGCTTGGCAGTAAAACGCCCGGCCACCCGGAATACGGCATCACTCCGGGAGTAGAGGTAACGACAGGGCCGCTCGGTCAGGGAATACCGGCAAGTGTCGGTTTGGCCTTGGCGGAGAGGCACCTGGCGGAAACCTACAACCGTGATGGATATCCGGTTGTCGACCATTATACGTACACGATCTGCGGGGACGGCGACTTGATGGAAGGCGTATCCTATGAAGCTGCGTCTCTCGCAGGTCACTTAGGGCTTGGGCGCCTGATCGTCCTCTATGATTCCAATGATGTCAGCTTGGATGGTGATGTTGACCTTTCTTTCTCGGAAGATGTGGAAAGCAGGTTCACCTCCTGTCATTGGCATTATCTTAAAGTAGAAGACGGCAACGATATTTCGGCAGTGGAGCGTGCCATCGAGGAAGCGAAGGCGGAGACGGAGAAGCCGACGATTATCGAGATCAAAACGATTATCGGTTACGGAGCATCCAGTATTCAAGGAACGAGCGATGCGCACAGCGATCCGCTTGGGAAAGAAGAAGTGGAGCGGACGAAACGATTCTACAAGTGGGAGTATGAAGAGGAGTTCTTCGTTCCGGAAGAAGTCTACCAGGATTTTCGGTCGATCAAAGAAAGAGGGAAAGCGAAGGAGCAGGAATGGGAAGCGACCTTCAGTGAATATAAAAAAGCCTTCCCGGAGCAGGCTGTGGAATTAGAAAGGCTCCTGGCGGGCAGGCTCCCGGTTGACTGGTCACGGGTGCTTCCTTCCTATGAAGAGGGGGAGACGCTTGCTACCAGAGCGGCTTCTGGAGAACTGCTGAATGCACTTGCTGATGTAATGCCCGAATTTGTCGGAGGGTCTGCTGATTTAGATTCCTCAACGAAGACGCGATTGAAAAAGTACCCGGACTTCACTCCTTCCGACTACGTGGGTAGAAACATCCGCTTTGGTGTCAGGGAATTCGCTATGGGAGCGATCGCCAACGGTCTCGCTCTGCACCATTTAAGGCCATTTGTCAGTACGTTCTTCGTTTTCTCGGATTACCTGCGCCCCGCTGTCCGGCTTGCCTCACTCATGGGAATACCGGTCACGTACGTATTTACCCATGACAGTGTAGCGGTAGGACAGGACGGACCTACGCATGAACCGGTCGAACAGCTTGCCTCGTTCCGGGCAATGCCGGGATTGTGTGTCCTCCGTCCGGCGGATGCAAATGAAACGAAGGAAGCTTGGAAGATTGCCGTAGAGCAGCAAGATCAGCCGACGATGCTGGTGTTGGGAAGGCAGGGCGTACCAACGCTTAAACATACGGATTCGCATGCAGCAGACGGCGTGAGAAGAGGTGCCTACATCCTCTCTGAAGCAACTGGAGAACCGTCGGGGATTGTGATAGCGGCTGGATCAGAAGTGCCTTTGGCTTTGGAAGCGCAGGAACAATTGGCAGCGGAAGGGCTGTATGTCCGGGTCGTCAGCATGCCGTCATGGGACCTGTTTGAAAAACAAGCGCCGGAGTACAAAGAGCACGTGCTTCCGAAGGCCATCAAAAAGCGGCTGGTCGTCGAGATGGGATCGAAGCTTGGTTGGAGAGAGTATGCAGGAGACGAAGGCTTGGTAATGAGTGTCGATACTTTCGGCACGTCAGGTCCTGGAGATGAAGTGATCGCCGCGTTCGGTTTCACCGTAGAGAACGTCGTTCATAACTTCAAGTCTCTGTTGAAGTAAGTTCCTGTATGAGGTAACCTTTTTCTGGGTTACCTTATTTCTTTTTTTACTAGAAGAAGGCAAGGAGGAAGCATTATGTACGCAGCGGATTATCATCATCATACGAACCATTCGTTTGATTCAAAGGCAGAGATGGAGGACGTTTGTGCGAGTGCAGTGGATAAAGGGTTTAACGAGATTTGCTTTACCGAACACTTCTCTGTCAATCCGAATGTGCCGACATATGGACACATGGACTTCGAGAGGTACTTTTCTGAGATAGAGAGATGCCGCGAGGAGTTTGAGGGGAGGCTGACCATCAAAGCAGGGATCGAATTATGCGAACCGCACTTGATGAAAGCGGAATACGAGGAGGTCTTACGGGATAAAGACCTCGATTTCATCCTCGGTTCCGTTCACAACATAGAAGAAACGAAGCTTAGGAAAGTCCTGCAGGAGAAGGAGCGGGAAGCGGCTTACCGCGCCTACTTCGAGGAAATGTACGCGCTTGTCGAAGGTGCCGATATAGACGTGCTCGCTCACTTGGATTTGATGAAACGCTACGACGGGACGGCAGGAGAGAAATACGCATTCCGCGACTACGAAGCATTGTTAAGGAAAATTTTGCGGAAGGCGGTCGATCGCGGCATCGGGATCGAAATCAATACGTCCGGCTTATCCAACCAGAAAGTCGGAGAGGCTTTTCCTACGATGGATATTTTGAAGCTTTATAAAGAGGTGGGCGGCGAGATCCTGACAATCGGGTCGGACTCGCACAAGCCGGAGACAACGGGAGATTACTGGGAGAGCGCGGTCAGCATGGCGAAACAGGCAGGATTTAAGCGCCTCTATACTTTTACGAAAAGGGATCCCCAGCCGTACGATATATAAGAAAACAGAGCGGACATCTTTTGACATGGATGTCTGCTTTTTTCTTCTGTCTTTAGACACCATTAAGGTACCGTTAGTCGATTATACATATACAAGCCTGCGTCGAAATAGCCGAAAAAAAAATGAGGGGAGACGGTTTGCGATAATGGCCTAGGGCCGGACTAATCCCCGGAAATGGCCGGAGAAGCGGTCCTTGGGACGGCCGCGTAAACGGCCCCTTTATATAAACAAAATAAAACAAGAATAAACAAATAATCATGAGGCGGCCGATTTGTGAGGAAAGGGAAGTAGTCTTTCCGATATCCATAGAGCTGGAGGGGGAGGGGGAGGTTGTTTTACAAAATTTTGTTTGTAAGCACAACATGATAACGATAATCTTTATCAGTCTTAACTAAAAAAAGTAGCCCTCATCGGCTACCAGGAATACCTTCTATTCGGTTATGTGTCTAGTGCTTCGCTTCAAATGTCTTGCAGTCTGTTTCGTTTTGAGACGAGGCGGTTTTTCCTGATTCACTGATGATGAAGATTGTTTCTGCTCCACACTTCTGACCGTCTTCATTATGCACACAGTTCTTCACGTCACACAGAACATCCATTGCCATGCTGCGTCACCTCCTGAAGAAGCATTTGTTTATTCATATACCCGCAATGGGTGGATTCTACACCTCAAGCCTCTCGGATAGGTGTTCATTCCGAACAATTTTTCTTGTCCAATGTCAGCAAATATGACAAATCGTATTCAAAAAAGCTCTCTATGTTGGTATGATGAGAAAATACTTAAATTATATGAAAAGGATATAGGGAGAGATTGAAGTGAAGGAAGGAAGATTACCGTCTTTATTGGAAGTATTTCTCGTATTAGCTGCATTTCTGGTTGTCGTATTTTCATTTACGGCACTGTTTGAACTGCCGATCCAGCTTGCACTGTTCGTCGGGTGGTTCATTGTCATTTTACTAGGTTTGCGTTTAGGGTTTACGTATGATTCTCTACAGAACTCCATGATCAAAGGGATTTCCAATGGGTTGGAAGCAGTCATCATCCTGATGGCGGTCGGTGCTTTGATTGGTACCTGGATTGCAGGTGGGATCGTTCCCACAATCATTTATTACGGCTTGGACTTTATCCACCCTTCTATTTTTCTATTAGCTACATTAATTATATGTGCACTGACCTCCCTATCCACAGGAACATCCTGGGGAACGGTCGGTACAGCGGGGATTGCAATGATGGGGATCGGGGAAGGACTCGGACTGCCGCTTCCACTTGTAGCGGGTGCTGTGTTATCCGGGGCCTACTTTGGTGATAAATTATCACCGCTTTCAGACAGCACCGTCCTTGCGGCATCGATGTCGAAGGTTAACGTGATTTCGCACGTGAAGTCGATGCTTTATCTGGATGTGCCCGCATTCATCATTACATCGATTCTGTTTACGGCTGCCGGTTTTTATTACGGGACGGGAGATGTAGATTTGGACAGAGTCCAGTCGATTATGACGTCCTTGAATGAGACGTTCACCATCAATCCTGTCATGTTCGTGCCAGCATTGATCGTCATCGGCTTGCTGATCTTGAAGAAACCGTCTATTCCTACGATATCCTTCGGGGCGCTGGTAGGAGTCATTTGGGCGGTGGTCTTCCAGGGAGCGGATGTGGTTTCTTCGATCGATGCGGCCTACAATGGCTTTCAAATTGAATCCGGATCCGAATTCATCGATGAACTGCTGAACAGGGGTGGTATCGGCGGCATGCTTGGATCCATCGCGGTAATTATCCTGGGCCTTGGTATCGGCGGCATGCTGGAGAAGGTCGGCGTCCTTACAGTCATCATGAATACGTTCGTAGATAAAATCAGAAGTGCGGGCAGCTTGTCTGTATCGACGGTTTTCGCCGGATTGTTTACGAATATATTCGGTTGTGCAATGTACGTCTCCTTAATTCTGACACCGAAGCTGATGGAGAAAAGTTATGACAGGCTCCGAATCGACCGGAGAGTCTTATCGAGGAACACGGAGGTCGGCGGGACGATGACCTCCGGAATGGTACCGTGGTCGGATAACGGCATTTTCATGGCAGGTATTCTTGGCGTGTCGACGTTATCCTATCTACCATTCATGTGGATGAGTTTCGTATCGATCGCGCTTGTCATCCTATATGGATACACAGGTACATTCATCTGGTATACCAATCAAGAGGAAGCGGAAGAAGATTTGTCCGATTCCGTTCACTGATAGAGATATGACAAAAAGGCTCTTCCTGCCGCTGCGACAGGAGGGCTTTTTTTTATTGTAGAATATCCCAGAATCTTTATTATTCTCAAAATGCGTAAAAACGCATTCAAAAAAGTAGATTCCTATGTTATTATGAGGAAAATTGTTCTCGTATTGCGTACTTGGCTTGTTTTTAAAAAGAAAATAGGAGGAGATTGCAATGAAGGAAGCAAGGTTACCGTCTCTATTGGAAGTCTGTTGTGTGCTGGCTGCGTTTCTGGCTGTGGTGTTTTCGTTTACCGCGCTGTTGGAACTGCCGATTCAGCTGGCGCTGTTTGTCGGTTGGTTTATCGTCATGTTACTTGGGTTGAGATTGGGTTTTACGTATGATTCCTTGCAGGGTTCGATCATCAAAGGAATATCGAACGGGTTGGAAGCAGTCATCATCTTGATGGCGGTTGGTGCTTTAATCGGTACGTGGATTGCCGGAGGGGTCGTTCCAACGATCATTTATTATGGTCTTGACTTCATTCATCCTTCTATCTTTTTATTAGCTACTTTAATTATATGTGCGTTGACATCTCTTTCCACAGGAACGTCCTGGGGAACTGTCGGCACCGCCGGGATTGCAATGATGGGAATCGGTGAGGGGCTTGGGCTTCCGCTTCCGTTAGTAGCAGGTGCAGTCTTGTCCGGTGCTTATTTCGGAGATAAATTGTCACCGCTTTCAGACAGTACGGTGTTGGCTGCATCGATGTCGAAAGTCAACGTCATTTCCCACGTGAAATCGATGTTGTACCTTGATGTACCAGCGTTTATCATTACGGCTATTCTCTTTACAGGAGCAGGGTTCTACCATGGCAGCAGCAATATCGATCTGGACAGGGTCCAATCGATCATGACGTCCTTGAATGATACCTTCAACATCAGTCCGCTTATGCTTGCACCCGCGGTTATTGTCATTGGATTGTTGATCATGAAGAAGCCGTCCATCCCGACGATTTCCTTCGGTGCATTGGTCGGGATCATATGGGCCGTATTGTTTCAGAATGCGGATGTCGTGTCATCCATTGAGACAGCTTACAATGGGTTCCAGATCAGTTCCGGCTCTGAATTCATCGATGAATTACTGAACAGGGGAGGAATAAGCGGGATGCTCGGCTCCATTGCGGTCATCATTCTCGGTCTTGGTATCGGAGGTATGCTGGAGAAGGTGGGCGTATTGACCGTCATCATGAACACGTTCGTGGACAAGATCAAGAATGCCGGGAGCCTTTCTGTATCAACAATTTTTACCGGGTTGTTCACCAATATTTTCGGCTGTGCGATGTATGTGTCGCTGATTTTGACACCGAAGCTGATGGAAAGCAGTTATGACAGACTACATATCGACCGCAGGGTTCTATCAAGGAATACGGAGGTCGGCGGGACGATGACATCCGGAATGGTGCCTTGGTCGGATAACGGGATTTTCATGGCGGGAATCCTCGGTGTGTCGACGTTGTCTTATCTGCCGTTCATGTGGATGAGCTTCGTATCGATCGCGCTTGTCATCATCTACGGGTACACAGGCAAATTCATCTGGTATACGGATGGAGCAGAAACGGAAATAGAAACGGATATGGAAGAGGATGTATCTGATATAGCAAAATGACAGAGAAAAAAAGGAAGCAGGGAAAGGGTGTTCATCAATGAAAAAAATTCTTCTTATCGGTACGGGCGGAACCATTGCCTCGGTCGAAAGCGAGCAGGGACTCACGCCGGGGCTGAGTCCGGAGGAAATGGTCGGGAGGCTCGAATTTCGCTTTCAGTGTGATGTAGATTGTATCGTGTCCTTGAACTTGGACAGTACAAATATTTACCCGAATCATTGGGTCAAGCTTGCGACAATGATCCATGACCATTACGACCACTATGACGGGTTCGTCATCACCCACGGCACGGATACAATGGCCTATACGGCAGCAGCGCTCGATTCGATGCTGATGCATTTGGATAAGCCGGTCGTCCTGACAGGTTCACAAATACCAATGACACTGGTCGATTCCGATGGAGAACAGAACTTGATGGATGCCGTTCATTATGCAGCGGATGGTCTGGCCGGGGTGTATATCGTCTTCAACAGTCGTGTCATCAAGGGGACGAGGGCGATGAAAATGAGGACGAAAAGTAAGCACGCGTTCGAGAGCGTCAATTATCCTTACGTCGCCTATGTTGATAATACACGCATCACTTACCATTCAAAGCCGTTGGACGCGGAACGCGGACGTAGGTTGGAGCTGGAGACGAGGTTGTGTACGGATGTCTTCGTCCTGAAGCTCTATCCGGGTATCAACCGAGAGATTTTCCGCTTCATTTCTACTAGCTACAAGGGTGTCATCATCGAATGTTTCGGCAGCGGGGGGATTCCATTCTACGAAGTCGACCTGGCAGAAGAAGTGAAGGCCTTGATCGACGCCGGAGTCGTCGTTGTGCTGACGACGCAATGCTTGGAGGAAGGAATCGACATCGACTTGTATGAAGTGGGAAGGAAGATTGATCGAAACCAGGTCGTCATTTCCCAAGACATGAATACGGAAGCTCTGCTTGCAAAATTGATGATCTATCTTGGAAAATACGTTAATATGCAGGAAGTCATCGATAACATCCATTTGGATATTGAGAAAGAAAGCGACGATTCGCTGTTCAGCTGCGACATCTCGCTGTGAATTTCATAAAACAATGAAGGAGGTTTCATCATGTATAAAGTACAGACAACTCGAGTAGAAAAAGACTTCTTAGGAGAAAGAGAGATTCCGGCAGACGCTTATTACGGGATTCAGACACTGCGGGCATCCGAGAATTTCCCGATTACAGGTTACAGAATCCATGAATCTCTCATCACCTCCGTATCCATGGTGAAGAAGGCCGCGGCGGAAGCGAATGTTTTCACGGGGCGCTTGTCCGCCCATTTGGGAGACGCCATCATTAAGGCGGCTTCAGAGGTTATTGAAGGGAAGCATCACGATCACTTCATCGTCGATCCGATTCAGGGTGGAGCAGGTACGTCCATTAACATGAATGCAAACGAAGTAATCAGCAACCGGGCCTTGGAAATCCTGGGCCGTGAAAAAGGCGACTATAAATTTTTAAGTCCGAATACGCACGTGAACATGTCTCAGTCCACCAACGATGCGTTTCCAACAACGATTCACCTGGCCGTGCTTTCACAGCTGGATCTGCTTCTTGATACGATGCGCCGTATGCAGGTGGTATTTATGGAGAAGGCGGAAGAGTTTGATACCGTCATCAAGATGGGACGGACGCATTTACAAGATGCTGTTCCGATTCGTCTCGGACAGGAATTTGCCAGCTACGGCAGAATGATCGGGCGGGACATCGAAAGAATTTCCGGTTCGTTGGAGAAATTATACGAAATTAATATAGGGGCGACAGCGGTCGGTACCGGGTTGAACGCCGACCCTGCCTATGTCAGCAAAGTCGTGGACCGCCTGCGGGACATCAGCGGTTATCCGGTTGTTTCCGCGGAGAACCTTGTGGACGCTACAGCCAACACGGATTTATATACGGAGATTTCCGGCTACTTGAAGACGTGCATGTTGAACATGTCCAAGCTTGCGAACGATCTTCGATTAATGGCTTCCGGTCCACGTGCCGGTTTGAATGAAATCGATCTTCCGGCGCGCCAGCCTGGTTCCTCCATCATGCCTGGGAAGGTGAACCCTGTCATGGCAGAGGTGATCAATCAGATCGCTTTCCAGGTGATCGGCAATGATCAGACGATCAGCCTCTCCTCAGAAGCAGGGCAGCTGCAGCTGAACGTCATGGAGCCGGTGCTCGTGTTCAATTTGTTGGAGTCCATCAAAATCATGAAGAACGGTTTCGGAGTATTCACCGATTATTGTGTGAAAGATATTAAGGCGAATGATATGGTGATGAAAAACAATGTAGAGAACAGTATCGGTATCATTACCGCACTGAATCCTTATATCGGATATGAGAAAGCGTCGGAAATTGCTCGAAAGGCCCTGCGTACAGGACAGACAATCAGGAATATCTGTTTAGAAGAAGGGGTGCTGACAGAATTGGAACTGAACCGTATTCTTGATACGCATAAGATGACAAGCCCCGGCATCGTCAGTATGGATTGATTACTGTCTGAGCTGACGTTTTGTCCTTACGAATGCCAGGAAATCGTGAAGCTCATCTTCCGTAGCGGCGGCACCGTCAATGCGGATTTCCCAATCCGGCGGCTGGTTGGAATCGTCCAACAGAACCATTTTTTGATCATCGGGAGAGCGGGGATCGTCGGTGCGGTTCAATAGATAATCGATCGAGGTGTTCATGATATCGGCCAGTTTGATCAGGGAATCCAGCGAAGGCTGGCGGTATCCGGATTCATAACCGGCATATGTACTTTTGGCGATGCCGAGCTGGTCGGCCGTTTCCTGCATCGTCCATTTCTTTTGTTTGCGAAGTTCAGTGAGTCTGGTTAATTTCATTTGGTAATCCTCCCATGACTTAGTATAGCTTAATTGGAGTGCATACCAAAATCATTCCTGTCTGTTATAGTAGATAGAGCTTTAGGATTTTATAAAAAAGGTGTGGAGATAATGAAACGAATTCTTCTCTTGTCGACAGGTGGAACGATCGGATGTATCCAAACGGAGGAGGGGCTGATCCCGGGCATTCCCATCCAGGATCTGGTCGGTTATCTGCCATTGAAGGAAGAGGACGTACAGATTGATACGGATACGGTTCTCAACATCGATAGTACGAACATGCAGCCGGAGCATTGGGAAGAGATAGCAAAGGCTGTCTATGCGCATTATCCGGACTACGATGGGTTCGTCATCACTCATGGAACGGATACGCTGTCCTATACATCCGCAGCCTTGTCCTACATGCTGCCGAATCTGCAGAAGCCGGTGGTATTGACCGGCTCCATCCAGCCGATCGATGCACAGAAGACGGACGGAGTGCGGAATTTGACGGATGCTGTTACCTATGCAAAACAAGGAGAACCCGGTGTGTTCGTCGTCTTCGGCGGACGGGTCATTGAAGGAACGCATGCGGTCAAAATGAGGACCGAAAGCTATGATGCGTTTGAAAGTATCAACTATCCATATATTGCTTATATCGAGGGCGACCGTATTGAGCCTAATATGGATGTGCCGGATCGTGTGGAAGGTGATTTTCGCCTGGAAACGGGGCTGTGCACGGATGTTCATTTGTTCAAGCTGTATCCGGGAGTCAAACCGGAAATGTTAAATCTCATCAAAGATCATTTTCAGGCCGTCATTATTGAAACATTCGGAAGCGGCGGACTGCCGTTTCTCGAGCGCGATCTCACCAAAACCGTAGAGGAACTGATCGGGGAAGGGAAGATCGTCGTCATCACGACACAGTGCCTGGAAGAAGGAGCGGACTTATCGCTCTATAAGGTCGGCAGGGTGATCGATCAGGAGAAGGTCATCCTTTCGAACGATATGAATACCGAGGCGCTGCTGCCGAAGCTGATGTGGGCGATGGGGCGGACCTCAAACTTCTCCGAATTGAAGCAGCTTGTTGAAGGCTCTTCCTGTCCATGAGGCAGGAAGAGCTTTTTTTTGGATATCCGATTTCATATGTGAACAATTTTGTAAATTTTATGAAAACCAGCAGAAAAAAGGAGAGAAAAATGATAGAATAGCTTTTATATCCATAAAGATATGCCTTTGTTTTGTAAGCGTTTTATCAAATGAGAAAAGGTTGATGAATAAGTGGCAACACATGTAAATGAAGCATCTATTTTCGATCATACGGGAAGCAGGATTGTGACAGAGGATCGTGACGTGACGATTCTTGCGAAGATGGAAGAACCGAAGATCGCTATATTGGGAAATGTCGTCAGTGAGGAAGAGTGTGAAGCGTTGATCCGTCTGTCGAAGGATAAGGTGAACCGTTCCAAAATCGGTTCCGATCATGATGTGAGTGATATCCGTACGAGCAGCAGTGCGTTTCTGCCGGACGATGAGTTGACGGGCAGGATCGAGAAGCGCCTCGCTCAGATTATGAATGTGCCGGTGGAGCATGGAGAAGGGATTCATATCCTTCATTATAAACCGGGTCAGGAATATAAAGCGCACCATGACTATTTCCGTTCTACTTCCAGAGCCGCGAAAAACCCGAGGATCAGCACCCTCGTCCTCTACTTGAATGATGTCGAAGAAGGCGGGGAAACATATTTCCCGGAAATGAACCTTACCGTCTCCCCTCACAAAGGAATGGCGGTCTATTTCGAGTATTTCTATAACGATCCTGCGATCAATGAGCGTACGCTTCATGGAGGTTCGCCGGTCACTGCCGGAGAGAAGTGGGCGGCAACGATGTGGGTACGGAGGCAGCAGTATCGATAAAGTCTCTTCCAAAGCGCAGAAAACTTGCTTAACAAATAAAAGAGGAAAACACCTCCATAGAGAGGTGTTTTTCCTATGAAAATGCGTTTCTCCTTTCTTTCCATGATTTTGAAATAATTGCCTGGAATTTCGCAAAGATTTCATAATTATCTTTTATACTTATTAGTAACTGGACAGGATGATTGGATAAGGTTGGGAGGACGGTATGAATAAGTGTTGGATGTTTTTGTTGTTGGTCCTTTTACTTCTATTGTCCGGCTGCCGGGAGGACAAGGTTGTGATTCCGCAGGGGGCGGCAGATTCGATTGTTATTTCCCACTTGAAAGACAATCGGATGTCGTTTCTGGATCCGGAGGGTAATTTGTTGAAGGATACAAAGGTTGGGACCGTTATTGCTGATATGGAAAGGATCGATGATCTACATATAGCTTTCACGACGAAAAAAGAGGATTTCCTGGTCCTGTTGAATTTGGAAACAGGGAAAACAAAGAATTGGGCGGATGTCGGACCGGATGTCAATAAGCTACTTTATGATGCAGACAGCCACCAGTTGTATCTGGCAGACAGTAAAAACAATCAGGTACAGGTGTTTGATACAGAAAAAGAGGCGATTACGGGGATGATACCAGTCGGTTCTTTTCCCCTTTCCATGGTGACGGATGATCATGGAGAAATGCTGTATGTGTTGAATCAGCAGGATGACTCGGTCTCCGTCATTGATACGAAGACTTTTGAAGTGGTTAGGGAAATTGCAGTTCCCCATCTGCCGGAGGGGCTGTGGTATAACGATTCTAAACTGTATATCGGCGGCCATGGACCGGTACATGGTGAATTAAACCGCCACGTCTATGTGTTTGATGTCGACAAAGGGGAGCAGATGGATCGGATAGCTGTCGGCTTGATGCCGGTCAATCTGTACAGCCCGGAAGGAAGTTCGAATTTGTATGTAGTCTGTCACGGGTCTCATGAAGTAGTGAAGGTCCCGTTCGATGATTATGAAAACAAAGAGACGGTTAAAGTGGGAGCGAATCCTTTTGACGTCATCTCCCAACATGGCAACCTCTATGTATCAAGCATCGACAGTGATAAAGTAACCGTCATGGACATCGAATCGTTCGAAGTCACAAGGGAAATTGCTGTAGATGGAGGGCCTGTAACGATGATAGCTGGAGGGAAAGAGGAATGAACATATTAGTTGTGGATGATGAGAAGGAAATGATCCGCCTGATTACTTCGTATTTAGAGGCGCACAGCTATCAGGTGTGTACGGCCCAGGACGGAGAAGAAGCAGTTCGATTGCTGAAGACAAAAGAAATCGACCTTGTCCTGTTGGATGTCATGATGCCAAAGATGGACGGAATGGAGGCCTGCAGGGAAATCCGGCGTTTTTCTGATGTTCCTGTTCTGATGCTGACGGCGAAGAGCCATGAAGACGACCGGGTGTATGGTTTGAAGGTAGGAGCGGATGATTACATTGTCAAGCCGTTCAGCCCGAAGGAACTGGTAGCTAGAATCGAAGCTTCTCTCCGTCGTACGAAAGGCTTCCAGATAGAAGGAGAAGGATACTTCAGGTATAAAAAGATAGAAGTGGACTTGAAAGGACATGTCGTGCGGGTCGAACAAAAGAAAGTAAATTTGACGAGAAAGGAATTTCAACTGCTCGCTCATTTAATCCAGAATCAAGGCCAGGTGTTCACACGTGATCAACTGCTTGACCGTGTGTGGGGATTTGGAAGCGAAGGGACGATGAGAACCGTAGATACCCATATCAAGACGTTGAGATTGAAGCTGAAGTCAGCAGGAGTTTACGTGCAGACGGTTTGGGGTGTCGGCTATAAATTCAATTAGAGACTGGCTGAAAGCGATTGGATTGAAACAGAAGATATGGGTGACGATGGCTGTAGTTTCCATCGGAGCTGTACTGATCGTCATCGGACTTACCTACTTTCTTTATGAAAGATTTTATGTAGACAATCAGAAAGACACGCTTCTTCTACAAGGAAACAATCTGAAGGATGTGTATATGGAAGATGGGGAGGGAGGTACCTTCCAGGAGCGTCTGCGGTGGATGAATGAAAATATGGAAGCGGAAATCATCTTTACTCAGAATCCAATGGAGCTGAGCGGTGCGCTGCCTTATGAGGAACCGCTGCAGGAATCATTGATCACTTTTGAAGAGAGGCAGAAGCTGCTTGATGGTGAAACCGTTACAATGGTCCGGCAGCATCCGCTCTTTGAGCAGGATATTCTGGCTGTGGCCATTCCTTTGCTGGAGGGAGATGCTCTCTCAGGTGCGGTATTTTTGTATATGCCCCTGGACGATGTCTATGCGCCCTTTCATTCCATTTCTCTTATTTTAATCGGGGCGATTCTCATTCTCTTATCGTTGTTAGTGTGGGCGGGGAGGAAAATAGCTGCCCAGCTTGTGCAGCCGTTGGAGAATATGAGGATGATCTCTGAAGAAATGGCCGGTGGGGATTTTACCAAGCGGATGGAGGTTGTTTCATCGGATGAAGTCGGTGCTCTTGCCCACTCTTTCAATCGATTATCTCAATCGCTGGAGGAAGTTGAGAACAACCGGAGAGAGTTCCTTCAGAACGTTTCCCATGAATTACGTACCCCTCTAAGCTATATGAGAGGATATACAGAGGCGATTATAGAAGGAGTCATGGGAAAGGAAGAGGAAAAGAAATATATCCGAATCACTCATCAGGAGACAATCCGGCTCTCCCGGCTGGTTCATGATCTGCTCGACCTGGCTCAGCTGGAAGGGGAGTCGTATCCGATGCAGCTGGATATTCTTCCTTTCTCACAGCTTGTCCTGGAGGTGGTGGAAAAGTTCCGACTGCCTTTGCAACAGAAGGGGATGGATTGTAAGGTTGAGCTTGATGAAGAGCTGATCATTAAAGGGGACGCAGATCGTCTCGAGCAAGTCTTAAGCAATCTCCTGGATAATGCCATCCGCTATAGTCAAGAAGGAGATGGAGTGACGATTACTGTGCGACAGCAAGAAGACCGTGCCCTGCTTGAAATTCACGATACAGGGGCAGGAATACCTGAGAAGGATTTGGCCAAGATCATGGATCGATTCTATCGTGTACATAAGTCGAGATCGAGAAAAGAAGGAGGATCTGGTCTCGGACTTGCCATCGTCAAGCAAATTATCGTCAAACACGAGGCGGACATAAATATCCAATCTAAAGAAAACGAGTGGACGAAAGTTACTCTTTCCTTTCCTTTATTGGATCTGGAAGATGAATAATGAAAGGTGTTGTTTTCATGAAGCGATACGTAATGGTTCTGTTGGGAGTATTGCTGCTGGCAGGTTGCGGCGGGGAAATTGAGTCGAACATGTCAGGCTCTGTCCAGTCTTTCTCCTTCACGACGCAAGATAACGGTAAATTAAGTAACGAAGATTTAGAGGGAGATTGGTGGGTGGCTGATACGATTTTCACAAATTGCGAGACGGTCTGTCCTCCGATGACGAATAATATGGCTGTGCTGCAGCAGAAAATGGAGGAAGAGGATATCGATGCCCAGCTTGTCTCTTTCAGCATCGATCCGGAAAATGATACACCGGAAGCGTTGAAAGAATTCGGCGACAAATTCGGAGCGGACTACGACAACTGGTCCTTCTTGACAGGGTATGAATTCCAGACGATTAAGGAATTATCCATCAAGTCGTTCAGCAACCTGGTCGACGAGATCCCGGATTCTGATCAGTACATGCACGGGACAAGCTTCTTCCTCGTCAATCCGGAAGGGAAGGTCATCAAGAAGTATGATGGAACGAAGCGGAGCGAAATGGACAAGATTGTGGAAGATCTGAAGAAAGTCCAATAATGAAAGGGAGTGCTTCGGAATGGGCAGGAAGTCAATAATCGGAACTTTTCTTATGGTTGGTATACTGCTGATGCTCACGGCATGCGGAGGGGAAGACAACGCGGAACAGCAGGCGGCGGATAGTGATCTGGTACCTCTCGACGTCCGTTTCTCAACGACTCCGGAAGAACAGCTGGAACCTGGTGACACTTTCACCTTACAGGCCCATGTAACGAAAGGGGAAGAAGCTGTAAATGATGCCGACGAGGTCCAATTCGAGATGTGGCAGGACGGCCAGGATGAGGAAGACCACAAAATGCTCGAAGGCGAATCAACGGGGGACGGCATGTATGAGGTCGAAACCTCTGTAGAGGAAGCGGGTCTGTACTATGTCGTTTCCCACGTCCAGGCAAGAGGATCTCACAACATGCCGAAGGACGAGCTTGTCATCGGAGATGTCGATTCTGCACAGAAAGAGCCTTCGGAAGAGGAAGGTGGGATGGTCCATATCATGATGGAGGAGCCTGTTGAAAAAGGGGAAGAGACGACCTTGACCGCGCATGTGATGGAAGCAGAAGCGCCGGTGGAAGGTGCGGACGTCCGTTTCGAAGTGTGGAAAGAAGGGGAAGAGTCCCATGATTTCGTCGATGCGGAGGAAGCGGGAGAGACGTATACGGCTGACTATGTGTTCCCGGAATCCGGAACCTATCAAGTGAAGCTGCATGTGGAAAAAGGGGACTGGCATACCCATAAAGAGAAACCCATTACCGTGAACTAGAGGAATCTGAAGTTTCTTTCATACATAAAGGAAAGAAGGTATTAATAGGTCGCACCTTTGGCGTAGGGCGGCCTTTTTTTTGTATGGAAACAATTACTGACGGTTACGAATGGAAATTATGAAGGGAATCAGGTTAACATAAGAAGAGATACGACGAATGTAGTAAGGGGTTAATCGATGAAACAGTTTGTAAAGGTACTGTTGATCGTCATTGGCAGTATATCACTCGGTCTTGGCGTGTTGGGAATCGTTCTCCCTCTGGTTCCGACGACACCGTTCCTGCTGTTGACAGCAGCTTGTTATGTGCGCAGTTCCGACCGTCTGTACAATTGGCTGATGACGAATAAATGGTTCGGTTCCTATATCCAAAATTATAAATCGGGCAGAGGGATTCCTGTCAAAGCGAAGGTATCTGTCCTGATCATGATATGGTTTTCCTTTCTTTTCTCCGCGTTTTTCATTGCTCCGAACGTATGGTTGAAGCTCGGTTTTATTTTCGGAGGATGTTTCTTTACCGTTGTGATCTATCTCACGAAAACGTATCGTCCGGAAGAAGATAAGTAGGCGCTCCTTTGGAAGAGAGGAGCGTCTTTATTTGACTTGGAATATAATTGAATTTTCAGAACGGTAAACGTATAATCGAAACATACCGACTGGTTAGTATGTGAGGGGGATACGATAGTGGAGGGAAAACAGGAAAGCTTAGTGAAACAGCGGAAATTAAGTGCAAGGGAACGAATCGATCTGCTTGCGGATGCCGGGTCGTTCTGGGAACTAGGGGCGGCCGCACATTCTCCGGTACCTGGTATGGAAGAGCGGACACCGGCAGACGGACTGATCGGCGGCATGATCCGCGTGGAAGGGAGAGAGGCGGTCGTTCAGGCGATGGACGTCCGCGTGCTGTCCGGAACAGAGGGGGAAGTGCACCTGCGAAAGAGTGAGTTCTTCTATTCCTATGCGAAGAAACGGAAGCTGCCGCTGTTCAACTTATGTGAAGGCGGAGGACTGCGGATGCCGGACGGGATGGGTTCCGACGGCATCAGTGACAAACTGTTCCCTCGCTGCATGCTCGATCATGGGAGGGAAACACCGGTCCTGACTGCCATACTTGGAGAATGCTACGGCGGTCCGACATGGATGGCCGTCACCTCCGATTTTGTCACTCAGGTGAAGGGAACGGGGATGGCCGTAGCAGGACCAAGGATGCTCGAAATGGCAAGCGGGGAGCGGCTGACAGCGGACGATCTTGGCGGAACCGGCGTCCATGCCGTCCACACGGGTCACATCGATCACATAGCGGAAACCGAGGAAGATGCCATCGAGATGCTGCGCACATTTTTCCGTTACCTACCTTCCAATGCAGAAGACACCCCGCCGGTCGTTCACAGCGGGGATGGCGATCGGAGGATTGATGTAATGGACATCGTACCTGCCAATTTGCGGCGCCCTTATGATGTGAGGGAGGTTATCGCAACTCTGTTTGATCTGCAGACGTTCATGGAATACCGATCGTTTTACGGAAAAGCACTGATCACCGGTTTTGCCCGTCTGGACGGGCAGGTAACCGGGATCGTCGCAAACCAACCGATGCAGATGGCAGGTGCACCGGGACCGGAGGAATGTGATAAAGCGGTGGATTTCATCTGCCTGTGCGATTCCTACCATATTCCCCTCGTCTTTCTTCATGACACGCCTGGTTTCCGGATCAGCAGCCAGGCGGAGAAGCGGAAGATGGCTTCGAAGATTATGAACTGGAACACGGCCCTTGCTAAGTCGACGGTGCCGAAATACTCGGTCGTTCTCCGAAAGAGTATTGGAGCCGCTTATGGAAATATGTGCGGACCCGGAATGGGAGCAGACGTCGTCGCTGCCTGGCCGGAGGCGGAAATCAACTTCACCGGTCCTGAGGTCGGTGTGAATGTGGTGTATGGAAAGCATATTCAACAGGCAGAAGATCCGAAGCAGGAACGAGCCAAATATTTAGAGCAGTGGAATTTCGACAGCTCCCCGATGAAGGCAGCAGGCAAATTTCTGATTGAAGACATTATTGAACCGGAAGCTACCCGTTCCTTTCTTCTCCGTTTCCTTCGATCGGCGACGGCTTCCGGTCCAGTGAAAAGCGACAGACGTCTCGCTGATTGGCCGATGTCGCAGTAGGAGGGATGGAATGAAGAAGCAGGGACGAGACGATACGGTGATGTATAAAAAGGGGAAGAAACCTTTGGCGGAATACTTACAGGACCATGCCAGGCAGCGTCCGAACGATCCGGCGTACATTTACTACGGAAAGGCTTGGAACTGGAGAGACGTGCTGGAGCAGGTTCAGAAGGTCGCAGGGTTCTTAACCTCCGCTGGATTTACAAAAGGTGATCGGATCGGGCTTTTCATGCAGAACGGACCACCATACGTGATCGCTCATTATGCCATTCAGTACATCGGGGCAGTCGTCTGTCCGCTCAGTCCGATGTATAAGGCTGGAGAGTTGGATTACTTCGTGGAAGAAGTAGGGATGTGCGCCGTTTTCGCGGGCAGCGAACTGCTTTCGGAAGTTAGAAAAATGGAGCATACGCTCGCCCGTGTCATTGCCGTTCGAAACAGCGAGTACCGAGCAGACGCCGTTTCAGAGAAGGATTCAACCCTGCAGCAGCGGGAAGTGGCATGGAGAGATGTTCTTCTTGAAGGCCCTTCGTTACAAAAGCCAACCGCCGTTGATATGGATGAGACCGCTCTGCTTGCTTTTACATCCGGGACGACCGGGCGTCCGAAAGCGGCCATGCTTACCTACGGCAATGCCCTTTACAAAACGGCGGCTGCAGTCAGCGCCAACGGAGTGGAGAATCGGGAAACGTGGCTTGCGGTCATGCCGCTGTGCCATATAGCGGGAATGGTGATGGGCGTGAATATCCCTGTCTACACAGGGGCTCCGTGTGTGTTGATGGAACGCTTTGATCCGGTTGAAACGTTGAGGATGCTTAAACATTATGAAGTGACGGTCTGGTACAGCACCGCACCGATGAATGAGGCGATACTTGACATGGGAACAGAAGGAACGCTTGAACACTTGCGGTTGAACCTGTGTACCAGTTTCGGTATGCCGGTGACGGAGAGTCTTGCGGAAAGGTGGAGGGAGCTAGCGCCGGGGTGCCGTTTGTTTGAAGCATCGTACGGCTTGAGTGAATCACATACGGTCGATACGTATATGCCTGCGGAAAAGGTGAAATTCGGTTCCGTCGGCGTTCCGGTTCCTGGTTCCAGGATAGAGATCCATGATCCATGGACAGGAGAAGCTTGTCCACCAGGGGAGTCCGGGGAGATTGTTATCCGAAGCCCGGGTGTGTTTAAGGGCTACTGGAATCGTCCGGAGGCTACAGCAGAGGTTAGGAAGGATGATTGGCTGCATACGGGCGATATCGGTTACTTCGATGAGGACGGCTATCTGTATTTTCAAGGTCGGAGTAAGGAGATGATCAAGTCCTCCGGGTTCAGTATTTTCCCGGAAGATGTGGAATCGCTGTGGAAGAAGCACCCGGCTGTCGTACAGGCAGCCGTCATCGGTATCCCGGATGAGCGAAAAGGGGAGGTTGTGAAGGCGTTCCTCGTTCTGCAGCAGGAGGCCGACGTAACGGAAGAAGAGCTGAAAGGATGGGCCAAGGAGCATATGGCCCGCTACAAGGTACCTTCAGCCATCGAAATCCGCCGCTCGCTGCCGCAGACGAGCGCAGGAAAAATACTAAGGCGGCTGCTGAAAACAGAGACGTAACCCGATAGACCGCTTCCCGCTATGGGGGCGGTTTTTTCGGTGTGTTCTTGGGTAAGATGAAGGGGATATGGATAATGGGATACTTGTGTTAAAATAGTCCTTTAACAGGCCGGTCGTCTTTTGCTGCAAAAGAATCCGCGACACTACATGGAGGTTATGATATGGATAATAATGATATATTGATACGGCTGCGATATGCCCTCGATATCCGCGACATGGACATGGTTGAAATATTCAAGCTCGGCGGTGTAGAGCTGACGAAAGAGGACGTGCGTAAAGTTCTCACCAAGCCGGAGGAAGAGTATGAGGAATACGATGATGAAGCGTACGAGGACGAGGTGCATATCAAGTGTACGAACAGCATGTTGGAGTCCTTCCTGAACGGGTTGATTACATTTGAAAGGGGCCCTCAGCTTTCTAAGGATGGCACCCCTGTCAAACCGGACCGTTCCATCAAGAACTATTCCAGCGTCAATAACGTCATGCTGAAGAAAGTGAAAATAGCATTGAAACTCACCAACGAAGATGTGATCGACATCATCGGACTTGCCGGTGTGACGATAACAAAAGGCGAATTGAGTGCGCTGCTTAGAAAAGAAGGGCATAAAAACTACAAACCATGCGGCGATAAGTATGCGAGGAATTTCCTGAAAGGCCTTGCGATCAAGCATCGCGGCTGATGAAAAGCCCCGGGAGAGGCATCCCGGGGCTTTTTTTATGATTTTGATTCCCTTCCGATTTCAGGGAGGATGGTTTTGGCTACTTTCTTGTCCAGTGCTTCATAATCATAATAGTTGATCGTTTCGTATAACTCTTCACGGGACTGCATGTCGGACAATTTGTGCTTTTGTGTGTCTTGGGTCAGGATTTCCGTGAAAATCCGTTCGTAGGCTTTAGCAGCGACGCGAAGGGAGGTGACAGGATAAATCACCATGTTCATTCCGAATGCCTCGAAGTCTTCCCCGGTGAAATACGGGGTTTTCCCGAATTCCGTCATGTTGGCCAGAAGAGGGGCGTGAATGGCATCGGACGCCTTTTTGAAATCTTCCTCGCACGTCAAAGCCTCTGGAAAAACAGCATCTGCGCCCGCTTTTACATAATTATTCGCACGTTCGACCGCCGCATCCATTCCTTCCACCGACTTAGCATCTGTTCTGGCGACGACCAGGAGGGTAGGAGCCGTTTCTTTAATCGTGCGGATTTTCTGCATCATCTCTTCTGTATCGACAAGTGTTTTTCCGTTTAAGTGGCCGCACTTCTTCGGGAGCTGCTGATCCTCGATTTGAACGGCAGCAACTCCTGCCTCTACCATTTCCATCGCTGCGCGGGCGACGGTGATGGTCCCGCCGTACCCGGTGTCGATATCGACAAGTAAGGGAAGGTCGGAGGCACGGATCAACTCTTGTGCCTTTGCTGCCATTTCGTTGGAGTAAATCATGCCGAGGTCGGGCAGTGCACGGCTGGCAGTATAGGCGGCACCTGATAAGTAAAGGGCCTTGAACCCGACGTCTTTGGCTATTTTGGCAGACATGCCGTCATGGGCACCGGGAATCCTGAGCAGGTCCTGTTCTTCCATCAATCGCTTGAACGCTGCTGCTCGTTCCGGCTGGGTCGATGTAGGTTCCACTATCCATGTCATGATACGTTCTCCTCCTTATATACGGAATAATTCCATGAATTGAGGCACGGATGTATCGATTAATTGGTCGTAATCCTCACATCGATTCATAATCCGGTTCACCTGACGGAATGGGAAGCGTGTCTTCAAATTGTCCTGGAACTTGTTCCAAAGAAGCGGGATTCCCTCATCCCGGCGTCTGCGGTGGCCAAGGGGGTATTCAATTGCCACTTGTTCAGTGCAGGAACCGTCTGTAAAGAATACCTGAACAGCATTGGCGATCGAACGTTTATCCGGATCGAGGTAATCGCGGCTGTATTCCTCGCACTCCACCGTTGTCATCAACCCTCTTAGTCGGTCGATATCCGGATTCCGGGCCGTGTCATCTTCATAGTGGTCGGCGTTCAGGGTGCCGTAAATCAATCCGACAGCTGTGATGTACTGCAGGCAGTGATCGCGATCCGCAGGGTTGTGCAGCGGTCCTTTCTTATCAATGATCCGAATCGCCGATTCATGGGTTGTGATGGTAATCCTGGCAATGTCGGAGAGTCTGTCTTTTACTTCCGTGTGGAGCTGGACGGCGGCTTCCGCAGCCGTCTGGGCATGAAACTCGGCTGGGTATGCGATTTTAAACAGGATATTCTCCATGACATAGGAACCGAGCGGGCGGGCCAGTGTCAGCTTTTTCCCGCTGAACAGGACATCCTGAAAGCCCCACCCTGGCGCAGATAGTGCTGTGGGATATCCCATTTCTCCTTTTCTCGTCATTAAAGCCAGACGGACACCCCTGCTTGTCGCATCACCGGCAGCCCAGGATTTCCGTGATCCGGTGTTTGGCGCGTGGCGGTATGTGCGGAGACTGGAATTATCGACCCATGCCTGCGAGACGGCATCGGTGACTTCTTCCTTCGTCCCGCCGAGCATCGCTGTAACAACGGCGGCTGTTGCGACTTTTACGTAAAGGACGTGGTCCAAACCTTCTCTGTTCAGGCTGTTCTCAAGTGCAAGGACACCTTGAATTTCGTGGGCCTTCACCATGTTCACGAGCACGTCCTTCATGTGGAGCGGAGCTTCCCCTGCGGCCAGTCGCCTCCGGCTGATATAGTCGGCGATGGCCAGGATTCCTCCCAGGTTGTCGGAGGGATGCCCCCACTCGGCAGCGAGCCACGTGTCATTGTAGTCGAGCCAACGAATCATACAGCTGATATTGAAGGCGGCATGAACAGGATCCAATTCATAGGAAGTCCCCGGGACACGCGAGCCGTCAGGAACGATAGTACCAGGAACGATGGGACCGAGGTGTTTCGTGCATTCCGGGTATCGAAGGGCGAGAAACCCGCAGCCAAGCGAATCCATCAGGACGTACTGGGCTGTCTGCAACGCTTCCTCGCTGGTAACTTCTTCGTGAACCGCATAAGCAGCGATTTCCTCCAATAATGGATCGGTTTCCTTGAGGGTATTCATTTTCACTTCTTCCATTTCATCTCCACCTTTACAAAGAATATGTACCATACAGCCGGGCAGGCAGCCCGGCTTTCTTCCTTTATGGATGCAGATCCCGCGGGCCGGAATAAAGGACACGGGGACGGAACAACTTGTTGTTGGCGTATTGTTCTGTGACATGGGCACAGAGGCCGAGGGTTCTTGCAGCAAAGAAGATCGGCGTGTACAAAGCGATTGGAACAGAAAGAAGGTAATAGACAGGAGCAGCGTAGTAATCCAGATTCGGATATAGATTTTTTTCTTCTTTCATGACGGCTTCTCCTGCTTCACACATGTCAAACAGGTCTTCACGTTTTTTTTCTTTTGCGAGTTCCCGAAGAGCTTCTTTCATGAGGGAAGCCCGTGGGTCCATGCGATTCCTATACACTCGATGCCCGAATCCCATCACCTTTTCTTTCTTCTGGAGCTTTTCATAGAGCAGGTGACGGAATCCGTCGGTCGTTTTTCCTTCAAGCAGCATATGCATGACCGCTTCATTCGCACCGCCGTGAAGATTCCCTTTTAAGGAGGCGACGGCACCGGTCAAGGCACCATACAAGTCGGCATTCGTCGATGCGATGACCCGGGCGGTGAAGGTCGAGTTCGGCATTTCGTGCTCGCTGTAGAGCAACAGGGAACGGTCGAAGAACTTCACCTCCTGCTCCGATGGGTATCGTACCGGTGATCATGTATAAGAAATTCGCGCTGTAAGAGAGTTCCTCCGTGGGCTCGATGACCGGTTTCTGCTGCAGGATGTGGTAACTGTTAGCGACGATGTTCGGAATTTTAGCCAGTAAACGCAGCGCCGTCGTACGCATGACCTCCGGTGAGCGGTCTTCCAGCCTTTCATCGTGACCGGCAAGGGCGGAAACACCTGTGCGCAGCGCATCCATCGGGTGTGTAGAGGACGGAAGCTTTTCGAAAAGCGTAAAAAAACCTTGCGGCAGGGAATATTCCTTTATTAAATTAGCTTCGATATTTGATCGTTCTGCACCTGCAGGGAGACTGCCGTGAAGCAGAAGATGAATCAAGTCTGTATAGGTCTTACAGCCGGCAAGCTCAATCAGTTCATAGCCGCGGATGACAATTTCCTCTTTCTCTGTATCCAGGTAGGAAAGCTGCGTCTCTGCAGCAATCACACCATCAAGACCAGGTCGATAGATCATTTGATCAGGCATAGACATCCTCCTTATAGTAACCGCTTACAAAAATAAGATCAGGACAGCGAATGCTTACCGAAAAGTTCTTCGCGGACAAGGACGTATGCTTTTTCTAAACGAATTCGTTCCTCCGAGTCACGGCATTCCTTCTGCCATTGTTCGAACGTCTCCTCCAGTGTACTTGGAAGAGCGGCGTAGAACTGATTCATAATAGATGCTTTAAAAAGGTCGATATAGCTGTCTATCGGATCAATCATAGAGACACCTCTATTTCATTCGGAAATAAAGCCAATAAAAAAACAACTTCCCCAAGAAGTTGTCAAGCTGCGTTCTTCCTAGGAAAAGCAAATAAGATCCGCAGCCATGCGTATCCATCCTTCTCCTGAAACGGCACTTCACACCCCCTATCCTCGTAGGTACATGATGTTCGCTGAAACGGGCAGGTCTCCTGGCTTATGATCATCGCTCCCTGAACCCTTCCCATTCCCGCTCGATGACGGGGACAGTGGTCCTTCAGTTCGCTCCCAATTACAGTTGCGGGACAGCACCGGCTTTTCACCGGTTTCCCTTTTAAGCAGGCAGCATTTGTGCGCCTGCACCCGAATCAAAACGTATTCAGTTGTCACAGTTCAATATATCAAACAATCCATAAATAAACAATATTTTCCTTTCTTCCCCATGGTAGGAACAGCTGGGATGTTTGCTTTTTATAAAAAAAGGTTACATATCTTACAGGTGAACAAACTATACCATGTATGTTTTCCATAGAAAGGATGAGTGAGAGTGAAAGTTCTTGTAGTAGGTGCAAATGGTCAAGTCGGTAAACATCTGGTTGAGAAAATCCAGGACAGCGAAAAAGTAGAAGCTGTCGCTATGATCCGCAAAGAGGAGCAGGCGTCCTACTTCAAAGATTTAGGAGCCGAAACGGTCCTTATTGACTTGGAAGACGACACGGAAACCATTGCAAAAGCGTTTAAAGGAGTGGACGCTGTCGTATTTACAGCGGGATCCGGTCCGAATACCGGCCCTGATAAAACAGTAATGATCGACCTTGACGGTGCGGTGAAGACGATCGAAGCATCGAAGCAGGCAGGTGTGAAGCGCTACGTCATGATCAGTTCTTTCGATACGACGCGGGAAGCGATTCAGGAAGCACCGGCTTCTTTCGCTCCTTATGTCATTGCGAAGCACTATGCAGATGACTGGCTGCGACGAACGGATCTGGATTACACGATCATCCACCCGGGAATGCTGACGAACGATGCGGGTACGGGTGAAGTGGAAGCGGCAGAGAAAGTCGAACGCGGGGAAATTTCCCGTGAAGACGTGGCGAGCGTCATTCTTGCGACATTGGAAAATGAGGCGACAATCGGTAAGGAATTCCAAGTGGTCGGGGGAAATACGACCGTCCGCGATGCTGTAGGATCTTTATAATTATTAGGAAGACTCTCGAAGGCTCTGCTGGAAACAGCGGAGTCTTCTTTATTGTTTCGTCGATTTCCCGGGAAATATGTGGCGGCACCATGTGAAAAAATGCTACGATTCCCGTAGGATATACATAGGAGGAAAGTATATGACACGGAAATTATATTATGAAGATGCTTATTTGACAGCATTTGATACAACCATTGCTCGTACCGGGCAGGATGATAACGGATTTTTCGTCATACTTGAAGAAACAGCCTTTTATCCAACCGGCGGCGGCCAGCCGAGTGATCGAGGAGCTTTGAACGGAGCACCGGTTTCGGGTGTGGAAGAAGTGGACGGCGATATCCGTCATTATTTGGAGGAGCCGATGGTCGTCGGAGGTACCGTCCATGGGGAAATTGACTGGGCCAGACGCTTTGACCATATGCAGCAGCATTGCGGTCAGCATATCCTTTCTGCAGTCTTGGAAGATCGTTTTCAGTGGCAGACGACCAGCTTCCATCTGGGTGAGGAAACGGTCACGATCGATTTGGATACTTCTGAGCTTCTGGAAGAAACGCTTACAGAAGCGGAAGCAGAGGTCAACCGCTTGATCCTGAAAAATATTAAGGTGGAAACAGCATGGATGACGGCGGAAGAGGCGGGGAAGTATCCTTTGCGTAAGAAACTCGCCGTCACGGAAAATGTCCGTCTCGTCATGATTCCGGGCGTTGATTATAATGGATGCGGCGGAACACATCCGCAGGCGACCGGGGAAGTAAGGGCTGTCAAGCTTCTGGGCTGGACTAAGAATAAGGGTCAGGTGCGCCTGGAATTTGTCTGTGGAGAACGTCTGCTTGGACAGTTCGGGAAGAAACATCGACTGTTGACGGAGTTGAAGCAGCTCGTTGCCCGTCCCGAGGAGGCGCTGCCGGAGGAAATCGTTGAGCTGAATGAAAAAAGCAAAGAGAAGGATAAGTACATCTTGGATTTGGAGAGTAAGCTGATCGGCTATGAAGCGAAGGAGCTTGTGGAACAAGGAGAGCAGAAACAGTTTCTCTCTGCAGTATATCAGGACCGTTCCATTAAGCAGCTCCAGACTTTAGGGCAGGCTGTGTTGAACGAAACGACGGATGCCTGTGTCCTGCTCGTCAGTGAACAGGAAGATGCCCTCCAGTTTGTACTTGCCTGTGGCAGCGGACTGGACAGAAATATGAATGACGTGGCGAAACAAGTGTTGCCGCATATCGAGGGAAAAGGCGGAGGAAAACCGCATTTTGTCCAGGGTGGCGGCAAGAAACGAATCAAAGCGGATGCATTTGTGGAGCTGGTAAAGAATATAGTTTAAAAAGAGTCCCCCTGAACTCCAGGAAGCGCCTGTCGCTTTCTGGAGTTTTTTATCATCTTACGGTAACTGTTGTGTAATAGTGGTGTAATAGTATTAAGAACATATAACAGTTCCATTATTGTTGCGTTTTTTTATTGTAAATGTGGTATTATCAATCTTGTTCTCCTACGCATGCTTAATTTTAATTGGTATCAGCTATTGATGGAACATAAATAAATTAGATCACTATTTACGGAGGTTGTATCATGTTTTCTAAATTTAAAACAAAGATGGAAAACCCCGAATTCAAGAAGAAATTCATGATTTATGCTGCTGTCATTGCAATTTTCTGGGCGAAGATGTATTACGTTCAGGGCAGTGTCTTCACGTTGAATATTGAAAATGCCAATGAAGCGGCTATTCTTGCATTCAACCCACTGAGCAGTATTTTCCTACTATTCGGTGTCGGTATTCTTCTTGGCGGCCGTAAGGGAATGCTGGGGATGTATATATTCGGGTCCTTACTATTGTATGTAAACGTCCTATTTTATAGAGAATACAACGACTTTTTAACGATTCCGATGTTAGGTCAGGCGGCAAACCTTGCCGGTCTTGGCGGAAGTATCACCGATATCATGTCAGCCACAGACATTTTCCTGTTCCTTGATGTCTTCGTCGCTGCATTTCTATTGTTCTTCTTAAGAAAAAATCGTTTGCAGAGTTTCATGCCGAAACGAAAGGAAGGTTTGATCCTTGCGATGATCGCTGTTCCTTTGTTTGTCGTGAACCTCGGCTGGGCACAGACTGAGCGTACGGAATTGCTGCAGCGGGCATTCGACCGGAACATGCTTGTCAAGTACCTTGGTGTCCTGAACTTCCACGCGTATGACCTTGTTCTACAGGGACAGACAGAGGCGAAGCGTTCTTTCGCCGACAGTAATGAACTTGCGCCTGTCTTGAATTATCTAAATGAGAAAAAGACGGAGCCTAGTGAAGAAATGAAGGGAATTGCAGAAGGGAAGAACGTTATTGCTCTTTCCTTGGAAAGTACGCAGACCTTTGTTGTCGATAATACGGTGAACGGACAGGAGCTGACGCCATACTTGAACGACCTGAAAGAAGAAGGGGCTTATTTCAGTAACTTCTATCACCAGGTGAAGCAGGGGCGTACATCCGATTCCGAGTTTCTGTTGGATAACTCCTTGTATGGATTGAACCGTGGATCTGCATTCTTTACGCATGCGGGGAATGAATATGAGGCAACGCCGGAAGTGCTAGGCAAAGAAGGGTACACGTCTTCTGTTATGCATGCGAACGATGCCAGCTTCTGGAACCGTGATACGATGTATGATTCACTCGGATATGATCGTTTCTATTCCAAGAAGGATTTTGATGTAACTGAGGATAAATCCTATAACTGGGGTCTTCTCGATGAGTACTTCTTTGATGAATCCCTGGATAAGATGGAACAGATCGATCAGCCTTTCTATAATAAGATGATTACACTGACGAACCACCATCCGTTTACGCTTCCGGAAGATAAACAGATGATCGAGCCTGGACAAACATCCAGTAAGACGCTGAATAACTACTTCCAGACGATTCGTTATCAGGATGAAGCATTGAAACAGTTTGTAGAGAAATTCAAGAAATCTGATCTGGCCGATGACACGGTGTTGGTCATCTATGGGGACCACTTCGGTATTTCTGAGAACCATAAGAAAGCCATGGGTGAGTATTTGGATAAAGATATCAATGAATACGAACAGTTCCAGCTTCAACGCGTACCGCTTCTCATCATCGGAGAAGGCATTGAGCCGAAAGAATATGATACAGTCGGTGGTCAAATCGACCTGCGTCCGACAATCATGAATCTGCTCGGTGTGGAAGATGACAATCCCGTTCAATTCGGACAGGATCTCTTCAGTGAAGATCGTCAGGAATTGATGATCGACCGTGATGGTAACTTCGCAAATGAAGAGTACGTCGGTGTCAATGGCAACTGCTATGACAGGGAGACCGGCGAACCGGTAGAAGGGGAAGATGCTTGTACATCCGGATTTAAACAAGCGGAAGAAGAGCTTGCTCTATCTGACTCTGTCGTCTACGGCGACCTGCTTCGCTATTTAGACGAAACAGAAATGATTGAGCAGAAAGCTTCCTCAGATAAAAAAGAATAAGACAAGAGAAAGAGCTTGCGGGCTGAATCCCGCAAGCTCTTTTTTTTATTGGTGTGCGTGGAGGAGGTATGCTTCTGTGAAGTCCACCACTGCGGGCTGGGGAAGCAGACGGGCTTCTGCCTCTCCGACCGGTGCTTTCTTCACCTGGTGCACCTTTTCGAATGCTTCTCCGATTGTTGGGAAACGTTCTTCCTCATACTCTAAATCTTTGTAAGTCCGCCATACTCTCTTTCCATCTTCATAAACCGGACTTCCATTCGTACATTCTTTCAGACACTTGGAACGATATTCCCCGAGATGCATGGACGTATTGCTCTCATAGTCCGTACCAAGTAAAAGGACATACCCGTCCCGGTCATAAATCCGGGCGAGTGGAGACTGGTCCCCAAGTCCGAAATCAAGCGAATGGTCCTTCGTGATTTCTTCGCTGTATTTCCCCCAGGCTGCGAAGGAAGAGACCGGATGGTTGCTCCGCTTGACATCAGGAAAAGAACGGAACGCCTCCGCGATCTGTCCCATGAAGTAACTAGGAGTGATGACCGGATCAAAGGCGGGCATTTCTGCGCGCACCGTTTCCCACCACGATTCAGGGATGGGTGGATTCCCCCATCCGGCTGGATCCGACATGTTGGCACTATGGGCAGGCATGACCAAGGTCCCTGTCGGTGTCAGAACGTCCTGCAGAGCATGGATGACGGTGACAGGTCCTCCACACACCCAGCCCAGCGAACTCATCGAGCTGTGAACAAGCACCGTCATGCCTTCCTCCACTCCTAGATTTCTAAGGTCCTCCGCGAGGGATTTCCTTGTTTGTGGCTGCTTTGAAAATTGGACAGCGTTTGCTTCCGACATAGTCGAACGACCTCCTGCTTCCATTATGTAATGGATGTACTCCTTTTATTTTACAATGAATGGCAGGAGTTTAGGAGGGGATAATTTCATAAAAAAGGAACACCTCCGATCATCCTGCCGGAGGTGTTCTTCCTTTATTTTGTTTTATCCCTGTATTCTTTCTCCGTACCATCCGGGAAATCGACGTCGAGCTCGAAAGACTCATAATCATCCGGCAGGTTGAAGGCTTCCTTCACTTGCTTGATGACCTCATCGTCTGCGGTGTCCTTGTCGAACGTCAGCTCCTGGAACAGAGGTGTCATTTGTGCCAATGCCTCGTCGGACTGAAGGTTTTGGTCGTCCATGTCATCTTGATAACTCGCTTCCATTCCATCTTTCTCCTTTTCATAATCCACATCAAATGTATTGTTCTCCGGATAGTGGACCTCTAAGTCGAAGCTGGTGAACGGAAAAGATTGTTCATCCGTCTCTGCTGCACCATTTTCTGCCTGCTCCTCTTGAGGTGCATCCTCAGGTGGGTTGCTTACCTCATCATTATCGTTACATCCTGCTAACAGGAAAAAAGGGACTGCCGCCAGCAAGGATAGTGTTTTCCAGTTATTCATCATTCCTGCATCTCCTTTGATTTGAAAGTATTCGTAGTGTACCCAATCTCTAGAATTCATATATATGACGCGATTTTCTCCACATATCCTGCTTGCAGACAGGGCGAAGGTACGTATTTTTTTCAAAATTAAGGAACACTGCCAATAGTTTTGAAATATTTTACTATAAAAGAGTTGCGTAATTCCGAGTAAACCTATAGACTTAAATATCAATTGATGATTATTCTGAATATTTAATTTCGTAAGACTATAAACAGGTGGGTATGGAGGATTGACAATGACCTGGGAGATGGGGTTTGTGCTGCTGGTCGTCTTGGTGATGATGATCTGCTTATTTAAAGAGGTGGCGCGGCCGGATATTATCGTGTTCGTCGCGTTGATTGCGTTTCTTGCAGTGGGCATCATTACACCGGAAGAGGCGATTTCCGGCTTCTCCAATGAAGGTATGCTGACGGTTGCTATGCTGTTCGTCATAGCTGGTGTCATTCAGAAGAGCGGGTTGGTTGAGAGATCGGTGGCAGCCCTGCTCGGGAAAGGGAAGTCGGAGAGGAGATCGTTGTTCCGGTTTCTTGTACCGATATCCGGTGCTTCGGCATTTTTGAATAATACACCGATCGTCGTAACGCTGACACCGATCGTTCGCGAATGGTGTGCCGATCATAATATATCACCGTCTAAATTTCTGATTCCATTATCTTACGCTTCCATCTTGGGAGGAATACTTACCTTGATGGGTACGTCCACCAACCTTGTCGTCCATGGATTGCTGCTGGAGCGGGGGATGGAGGGATACAGTCTTTTCACTCTTGCACAAGTCAGTCTTCCCGCAAGCTTGATCGGGTTGGTTTATTTGGTGACGGTCGGTTACCGTATTCTTCCTGACTACAAACCTTTGAATAAAAGAAGCGGGGATGAACGGAAGCAATATTTGATGGAAGTGGTTGTAGAGAATCACTTTCCAGCCGTCAATCGGACGGTTGAAGAGGCAGGACTCCGTAATTTGGAAGGAGTTTATCTGCTGGCAATTGCGCGCTCCAAAGATAAAGTGTGTCCGGTTAAGAATTCTACAACGATAAAAGCGGGGGACCGCCTTATTTTCACTGGTATCATTTCCAAGATCGCTGAGCTGCAGGATAAGAAAGGATTGACGATCAAAACAGGAACGGACGTCTCCCTGGAACAATTGGAGAACGGACACGGCCGACTTGTGGAAGTCGTCGTCTCTCACCAGTCCTCTCTGCTGCATAGAAAGATAAAAGAAACACAATTCCGGGCGACGTTTGATGCAGGAGTGGTCGCTGTTCATCGGAACAATGAACGGATTGAAAGTAAAATTGGTGACATTGAGTTGAGAGCCGGAGACACGCTCCTGCTTTTGACAGGAGCTGATTTTCAGGAAAGAGCAGCTCAGTCAAAAGATTTTTATGTCGTTACACCGCTTAAGAAACACCCGCTCTTAAATAAGATGAGCAGTTGGAAGGCGTGGACGGCACTCCTGTCCCTGGTCGCAATGATCGGCCTTGTCACCATGAACGCCCTGTCCATGTTTACGGCAATGAGTATATTGGTCGTCTTTTATCTCCTGTGCAAGATTGTTACTCCTGATGAAGCCAAGCAGAATGTCCAGTTCCACGTCCTTCTGCTCATCGCAAGTGCCTTTGGAATCGGGCAGGCCTTGTTCAAAACGGGCGCTGCCGAATGGGTAGCCGGCGGACTGATCCGACTGTCCGATCCATTCGGGATTTTCGGAGCCCTCGTTCTGTTGTATGTTCTGACGGCTCTCTTTACAGAAATGATCACAAACAATGCTGCCGCTGTCTTAATGTTCCCAATCGCTGTCGAGGCCGCCAACAGGCTGGGAGTAGAACCGATGGCCTTTGTCATCTTGGTAACCATCGGGGCGTCTGCAAGCTTCCTGTCTCCAATCGGATACCAGACGAACTTGATTGTATACGGACCGGGGGGATATCGATTCAAAGATTATTTAAAGGTTGGTCTGCCTTTGAGCTTTCTTGTCATGGCATCGACGATATGGATGGTTGATTGGATCTGGATATAATAAAAAGGACTTCCGGAGACGGAAGTCCTTTTTGTTGTTCAAAGATAGATGTCGATCGTATTTTCTTTGCTGCTAAGGTATGGTTCTAATTCTCCTTTTGCAATTTTCCATCCGCCTTGCCTGTAAGGGGAGGAGGTACTTTTTAATGTGAGTTTATTTCCGTTTGCCGTGATCATAGATGCTTCGGAATTCAGATGGTAGATGAATGTAACGGGCCGGTGGAGAAGATCGAAATGAAAATGTAAGCCGTCCATATTGGGTGGAACGACTGGATCGATGACGATGCTGTCCTTTTCCTGCCGTACCCCGAGAGCCTGACTGATCAGCTGGTTCATATAGATACCGGGACCGCTGGAATAGATCCGCCATCCGCCCTTGACTGGTACACTTCCGTCCTTCAATTGATGGAAGTGCTCCTGGGCATCATAACGATCCAGGAAAGCCCCGTCGGAGCTGCTGAAATAAGCGTTGCTTTGACGTAGTGAGGCGTTCGGTACGACTTCTTGTATGCGGACAGGATTAATCACGGCCAACCCATCCCACACATCTTGATCTTTTCCGAGCTTCGCCATTGCTTCTATGAAGCGGATGTGTGCATGAACATACTGTAGACCAATCTCCCGTCCGAAGTTGGAAGCCTGCTCTGCCCGCTTAAAGTGTGTGCTCACTCCTCCCCGATAAGTAGCGGGACGGTTCATCAGTCTCACTCCATCAGGATAAGTAAGCTGGTTTTTTATGATTTCATAATGACGAGCAGCTTCTTCCGGCGTAAATAATTCACTGATAATGCTTCGCTGCATCGGGAGCAGTCTGTAGTGTATGCCGGTCGTTTGATCCTGGGGATGAAGCATGTATTCCGGGTGCTCCTTGTCTTCCATATAAATGAACCCTGGAATGACATCCGTCTTATTAATAAATTGGTGGTAGTCTCTTCGAATTCCGTCGGCCATTTTCTTTGTACGTTCCGCGCGTGTGGGATCCTTGTCGGTGAGCAGGCTGGAAAGGGAATGGACGGCCTGGTACATCAGAGCCGTCGTCCAACTGCTTACCAAGTACTTCTTCAACTGTTCCTTAGCCGGCTGAAGCGTATCGTCCCAATCCCCGTCGTCGTAAGAGGGGAGGCAGGTGTCGTGTAAGAAGTGTTGGTCCATATAGGATAGTTGTCGATCCATGTGTTCGATTAACGGAAACTTCGATTCTGTGAAGGAATATGTGTCTGCTTCTGTATATGGGATTTCTTCCTTCAGAATGCTGTAATCCCCGGTTGTTTTCAGGTAGTCACTAACCATTTTTAACGGCCACACAATAATGTCCCCGTGGCTTTCCGCCTGCTGTATGGAAAAATACTCATCGAACATGAACCACTGGGGCCAGTTGCCGTCTCCGGCGTATTGATGGGCATACACATGAAGAATGATATCTCTTGCTGTTTGATAGTTCTCTGTCGCCAAGAAAAATTCAAAAGGTCCCTGACTGACATCTCTTGTCCCCCAGGCAGCTCCTCCGTATTGCTCCAGACCATGGGGAGTGGAGAAATGGACCAGCATGTTGTGGGTGTACCAGGAGCTCAAAGCATTGAACTTCTCCATTTCCCGATTGATCCGTTCATCCGCATGAGATAAATGGAAATGGTTCCTGACCTGATTTATATAGTTTCGATAGCGTTTCTTTTCCACACCGAAGTCCATCATCTTCGTTGGGGCAGGGGTCTTACTTAAATGACCTGCCAGATGCAGCGTCCATTCTGAAGCAGACTCCAGAGCCATGATGACGAGGGAGGTGTTTCCTTTCTCTACTCCCGATGTCAGGAAGTCTTCGTCTACTACTTCGTAATCCGTTCCTGAGATACTCATTCTATAACGAAGGCCCGGGTGGACGGGATAACTAGCCGCTGTCTCATCCGCTTTGAAGATCAGAGAGCCTTCTTCCTCGTCGTAATGAAAGGGGGCGTCGTATTCGTTTGCATTCATTACTATTTGACTCGTCACGATGCAGCGATAGCTTTTGCCGCTTTCAGCCTGGAAGTCCATCTGAATACCTCTGCCGTCTGTATCGATGAAATTCGTAACGAGAAAAACCTCATCTGAGGTCTTGTATATCCACTTCGCATAATTAAGCCCCATCTCAAATAACGAAGGCATGGTAAGGAGACGGTATGTTCCTTCCATCTCCACATATATCCGCTGTCCGGCTGTCTTAATCAGATTGAGAGGATTGCGGCTGTTGGACATCATCTTGTTCATAGAAATATTGCCGACGGCCACTTGAGAATTAAAAATGCCATACATGTAGGAAGTAGTTGTGAGCACATCATTTCGGATGCGATCATTGTGCCCATCCATTAAAATATGGCCGTGCGGGCGTTCCATCGTTTCTTCCTTCTGCTTGAGGACAACATGTGCATAGTCCGGTGTGAAGAAGGACAATAATGTGCCGTCTGCTTCCTCCTCCAATATGCGATCGCTGTAAAGGTCCTGCAGTTCTGTTTCCGATAGTTCTGTCGTTATTAAAGGAGAACCGATCATTTCGCTGAACCTTGGTTGTCCAGGGGAAGACGTGTCTGGTACAGAATTGAGGGGTTTGCTCCAGGCCTTCTCTATATGGTCGGGATGAAACGGTTCTTCCACTGCTTCGGCATGGTTTTCTTTGAATAAACCGTAAAACGTGTAAGTGGCCTCTCCGTTCAGTTTTACGGTCTCCGACTGAAGGGCACACATGGCAAATTCATATTGATATTTCTGGTTGGCCAGGGTGGGTTTTTCAAGAGCTTCCGGACGGTTGGTTGTTTTATAGGATAACCCGAAGAATTGAAATCCATCTGTTGAGAATCCGGCAATTCTGCTCAATCCTCCTTGCTGCAGATAAGGAAACGAACCACCTTGAGGCTGGTTCTGCCTTGAAGAGACAATATATCCCTTCTCCTCCTGATTGAAAATCGTGTGCTCGATGTATTGAGAAGTGTACGCTTCATTGGATCGTACGGCTTGAATATCTGCAAGTCCGACGTCCTGTGTGTAGAAAAGATCCGCTCTGGAATTTCCTTTCAATGTCACATCCCAAAACCATAGATGATCGTCGGACAGCCGGAATACGACCTCATACGCGACAGATTCGAAAACACCGGTCCAGCTTACTGCTTCGTTTCCGAAACAGACGGTACTGGGTGATTGAATGCCGAGGAGAGGGGTGGCTGCATACGTGCCATCATCTTGATGGATGCGGAGGTAAAGGTTATTCAACGATCCATCTATTCCGTTTGATAAAACTTGGTTGATTAAGAGGTTGTTATAACGAATGCTGTATAGATCGCCCGTTGGGAGAAAAGTGAATTTCAAACGTCCTGCTTCTAATTCGTGCGTGTGATTTATCATTGGAGGCTCTCCTTAACATCTTTTTTTAAACGGAAGGATACTTCGGACAAATCCCGGCTACTTGTTCCGATAAACGTCTTGAATTCACCTGGATCACTGGAGCGTGACAGGTCGGCATGGACATACCGGAGGTGCTTTTCTGTAATAGTGAACGATACACATTTCGTTTCACCCGGCAGCAGAGATACTCTTTGGAAGTCTTTAAGCTCCTTCACCGGACGTACGACCTCTCCAACGAGGTCCTGAATATATAATTGAACAATTTCTGTACCGGCCATGTTTCCTGTGTTTGTCACATCGATAGAAAATGTAATGCTCTCACCGGAACATAAAGTGCTCGAAGAAGACTTGATGTTATCGTACCGATAGCTTGTATAACTAAGGCCGTATCCGAAAGGAAACAGCGGTTCATTCGGACTGTCTAAGTATTGGGACGCGTACCTTTCCTGTGCATCAGGAGCGTCTTTCGGTCTTCCCGTATTGAAATGATTATAGTAAAGAGGAACTTGTCCGACTGAGTTCGGAAACGACATTGTAAGCTTTCCACTGGGATTGGCCTGTCCGAACAGGATATCACCAATGGCGTTCCCGCCTTCTGTACCCGGGAACCATGCTTCAAGAATGGCATCGGCCCCGGCTTCGATCTCCGTTAAATCAAGGGGACGCCCATTGAACAAGACGACGACGATCGGCTTCCCAAGCTTCTGTATTTCCCGGAACAACAGCATTTGAGCTTCGGGTATTTGGATGTTCGTTCTGGAGCCTGCCTCTCCACTCATTTCGGATGCTTCCCCGAGTCCTAACAAGATGGTATCTGCATGTGCCGCTTTCTTCAGGGCGTCTTCCAAAAGGGAAGAGGAAGTCTTCTCGATATGGGAACCTTCGGCGGATACCAACCTGGTTGATTCGCAATGTTTACCAATCCCGTCGTATACAGAGACCGTATCCTCCGGTGATCCTTTCCATGACCATGGACCAAGTATATCGGTGCTGTCGATGAATGGTCCGATCAATGCGAGGGATCGTTTTGGATCGAGAGGGAGAAGGTGGCGTTTGTTTTTAAGAAGGACGATTGATTGTACAGCCGCATCATAAGCGGTCTCTCTATGTTTTTCTGAAAGGACAAATTCCTTCTCCTTTTCGATGTCCGCCCCTCTGTAAGGGTTTTCAAATAAGCCCAGCTTTTCTTTTAACCGCAGGATGCGAAGTACGGCCTCGTCCAACTGGTGTTCTTCGACTGTCCCTTCTTTTACCTTCGTTGGCAAATGGTTGGAGTAGCAGGTCGTCATCATTTCAATATCTATCCCAGCCTGCATGGCCAGTCTGGCAGCATCGGCTTCATCTTCCGCCACCCCGTGCGGGAGGAGTTCTTTGACTGCTCCCCAGTCGGAAATCAGGACACCTCCAAACCCCATTTGTTCTCTAAGTAACTGTTTTAACAGGGGCTCGTTAGCCGTAGCGGGTACGCCATCCACTATATTGAAAGCCGCCATCACCATTTCGCAGCCTGCGTCAATGGCCGCTTGAAAAGCCGGTACATAGGACTCCATGAGCTCACGCGGCGACAGGTCTACTGTATTGTAATCACGTCCGCCTTCTGCAGCACCGTACGCTGCGAAGTGTTTGACGCAGGACGCGACCCGGTAAGGATCATCTTTCAAATGATCTCCTTGGAAACCTTTTACCTGGGCTTTGGCGAATTCGCTGTTCAAATAGGCGTCCTCGCCGGTAGACTCCATCACTCTTCCCCATCTGGGATCTCTGACAAGGTCTACCATCGGTGCGAACGTTACATGGGTTCCAGATACAGCCGCCTCTTTAGCTGCGATTTCGGCACATTCTTCCGCAAGATTCAAATTCCAGGAACAGCCTAATGCTAATGGTACCGGGAAGATGGTTTTGTATCCGTGTACGATATCTGACATAAACAAGAGTGGGATTCCGAGACGATTGCGTTTTAAATGTTCCCGTTGAATCGAAATGGTCTGCTCTGCACCGGAAGCGCCTAATACAGAACCGGCTTGGATAATTGCAGATTCTGATACATCCATAGCTTTCATCGGCCCCGTAATTTCCCCTCTATCGATAGATCCGTGGAAGAATGGAGAAGCCAACTGCATCAATTGATTTATTTTTTCTTCCAACGTCATTTGGTTCAAGATCGATGTAATGTCCAAGATAATCTGTCTCCTTTCCAAGAACTTGTAGATAACTATACGGGATTTGTTGAAACGTTTCAATTGGTTTTTTATATAACATTACACGGATATAAAAAGATTTTTAGCTGATATAACTGATACTTAAAGTATTATACGGAATATTTTAAAAAATAACTTGAAACCGCTTGCAAGCTATTTTATACTTTGGTTATTGAAACGTTTCACCTGTTTATGACAAGAGTTTAGACGACGGTTCGGTTTTAAATTCTTTAAAAAAAGTGAGAGGTGTGCGGAAATGGAGAGAAAAATAAGTAAGTGGCAAAGAGGATTGGTTTTATGTTTATTTATCGGTGGACTATTCATTCTGGGGGCATGTTCTTCCAATGAAAGTTCCGGGGAAGGGGAAGATTCCGACGCACTCCAAGTGTGGACCATGTCCGGCGGGTTGAAGGAGTTTGTGACGGAATTTGAAGATGCGAACGGTGCCAAGGTGGAGGTGCAGACCATCCCTTGGGCGAATGCTCATGACAAACTATTAACAGCGGTTGCTTCCGGAAAAGGACCGGACGTCATTCAAATCGGAACGACATGGGTGGCTGAGTTTGCAGAAGCCGGCGCCTTTATGGATTTGTCAGACAAAATCGGGGACTATGAAAATTTGAAACCGGATCACTTCTATGAAGGAGCGATCGGTACCACTACTTATGAAGACAAAACGATAGCTGTTCCTTGGTATGTAGATACACGTCTTCTCTTCTATCGTACAGATATCCTGGGGGAAGTCGGCTATCCGGAAGGGCCTGAAACGTGGGAGGATATGATCGATGCTTCCCGTAAGCTGGCTGATCGCGGGGATGATCAGTTCGCCGTCGATTTGCCTGCAAATGATCCTCAATTCCCTTTCATGATGGCATGGCAGCAGGGATGGGAGTATGAAGTCGGAGCAGGAGCGGACAACTTTGACAGTCCTGACTTTAAGAAAGCGGTAGAGCTTCATCACTTATTCTATGATGAAGGACTGTCTCAAATGGAAGAGGGAAAAGAATTCTTCCAATCTTTTGCGGACGGATCTAAACCGATGTTCTTCAGCGGACCATGGGATATTAAGACTATCAAGGAGCGTGCCCCGGAAATTGAAGGGAACTGGGACGTGCATGTCATGCCGGAAGCAGACAATAACAAATCGATGATGGGCGGAGCGCACTTGGCCGTTTTCCATAATTCTGATAAGGAAGACCTTGCTCTTGAATTTATTGATTGGATGGCTGATAAGGATACGCAATTGAAATGGTATGAAGAAAACAGTGAGCTCCCGGCTAACAAAGAAGCGTGGGAAGATCCGTTGCTTTCCGAGGATCCGATGGTCAGTACTTTCGGAGAACAGTTAGAGTCCACCCAGCCGCTTCCGTTGATTCCGGAGTTTGAACGACTAGGACAGGAATTGATCACAAAGCTCGAAGAAATCAATCGCGGCGGGAAGAATATAGATGATGCCATCCAGGAATATAAAGCTGACACGGAAAGGGTCTTAGCAGACTGACTAATAGGAAACATCTGCATGACAGGTCGATCGGGCGGGTACTAGGATACCTGCCTGGATGACCTGAGTCTTTCAGACATTAAGGAAGAGGCTTGGAGGGATCGTGGATGAATCACATGAAGACAAAGTGGACGCCGTTTCTATTTATAGGACCGGCTGTTTTATTATTAATGGTTTTCGCTTTCTTACCTATCATCATTGCTCTTGGAATCAGCTTTACAGACATGAACCTCGCTGGTCTTGCAGACTGGTCGTCAATCAGTTTTGCCGGACTGAGCAACTATGTGGAGCTGTTTAAAGACCCTGTGTTTATACAATCCTTAGGGAATACATTCATTTATGTCATGATCGGTGTACCGCTTGCGGTGGGTAGTTCTTTTATTATTGCATTGTTTCTGCAGTTGTTGAGTTCATGGCTTTCCTCTACCTTCCGGGTTATCTACTATATGCCTTCCATTACCAACATAGTGGCAGTCGCGGTAGTGTGGGGCTTTCTGTATAACCAGCAGTATGGATTGTTTAATTTTGTACTTAACACGCTGCACATCGATCCGGTTCCGTGGTTGGAAGATCCTTTTATCGCGAAGTTATCTCTCATTCTCTTAGCTGTATGGAAGAGTAATGGTGTAAGCATGCTCATCTTCCTTGCTGCATTACAGTCCATTCCTCGTACATACTATGAAGCGGCTGATATTGATGGTGCGAACCGTTGGCACAAGCTCATTCACATTACTCTGCCTTCCATGAGTTTTGCTACCTTCTTTGTTACCGTGACGACCTTGATCGGCTGGCTTCAATTCTTCGAGGAGCCTTTCGTCATGACAGAGGGTGGTCCTTTGAACGGGACGAACTCTATCGCTTTATTCATCTATCAGGAAGGCTTCCAGTATAGTGAGTTCGGATATGGAGCTGCCGCTTCCTTCGTCTTGTTTGCAATCGTCATTATTGCAACCTTAGTGCAGTTCAAATTCAGGAAAGACCAAACGGTGTAAGGAGGATTCCTATGTATTTAAGGAATAGGTTTGAAAAGACGCTGGTCGTTGCAATCATGCTGATCGGCGGTATATTGGTGGCTTTGCCTTTCTTGTGGATGATTCTAAGCTCGTTTAAAACGGAAACCGAAGTATTGGCGATTCCGCCTACTATTTTTCCGGAAAATCCTACCTTTCAGCATTACTTACAGCTGTTTCAGGAACTGAATTTCGATGTTTATCTGATCAATACGTTAATTATTGTTGTATTTTCTATGTTCGGGCTGCTCCTTAATACAATGGCCGGCTACGGGTTCGGCAAATTCGAATTTAAAGGGAAAGAAGCATGGTTTATGGTGGTATTGATTACGATGATGCTGCCTGGTCAGGTGACGATGATTCCTACTTATTTGATTCTGAATGAAATGGGATTGACCAATACGATGGCTGGTATTATTCTTCCTGGGTTGATCGCTGCATTTAATATATTCCTTATTCGACAGTTCATGGTTACGATCCCGGATGATTTAATCGAGGCGGCCCGATTGGACGGGGCCGGGGAGTTTTATATATTCTCCCGTATCATCATTCCTCTGTCTAAACCTATTCTTGCTGTTCAAGTCATTTTGACCTTTATCGGATCATGGAACAGTTTCTTATGGCCGTTAATCGTAGCGAATGATGAGTCGCTTTATACCCTTTCGGTAGGATTGGCGCTGCTTCAAGATGAAAATGTAACGAACTATGGATTGCAGATGGCAGGTTCAGCGTTCATGGTTCTCCCGATTTTAATTATTTTTATCATCTTTCAGAAGTATATCGTCGAAGGATTTAATGTGTCCGGAATTAAGTGAGGAAAAAAGAAAGGAGCGAGGACGATGCAGAAAATGGAGTGCAGCTTTTTCTCAGAAGTATTGTCTAAAGTAACCACGATCACGGTCCTGCTGCCGCAGCCGTCTTTGGAAGAATTGGAAAAGGGAGACAGTAGTAAATATCCGGTCTTATATTTACTTCACGGCTTTAGTGACAATCACCGCACGTGGACAGGGAGTACTTCTCTGGAACGTTATGTAGAAGGACTCGGTTTGGCTGTGGTTATGCCTGGAGTGGATAACAGTTACTATACCGACATGAAATACGGTGGAAGATATTGGACGTTCCTGACAGAAGAGCTGCCAAGGCGGGTACAGTCCATGTTTCCTGTATCGGGGGAAGCGGAGGATACATTCGCTGCCGGCCATTCCATGGGCGGGTTCGGAGCGTTGAAATGGGGATTGAATCGCCCGGAGCAATTTAAAGCAGTCGCATCGATGTCCGGGGTGACGGATATGGTGTTCCACCTGGACAAAATGCGAGAAGAAGATAGTGATAAATCCCGTTGGCTGCAATTGATTTTCGGGGACGGGGATGTAAGAGGTACGGAAAACGATATAATGGATAGAGTCAGCAAAATCTCACAGTCGGGTAAACGTCTGCCGCTGTTGTATCAGCGGTGCGGCGAAGATGACTTTCTGTTTGAACATAACGTACGGTTCCTGGAGCAATGTAAGCAGGAAGGAGTAGAAATTGATTCTGCTTTCGAGCCGGGAGATCACAACTGGGAATATTGGGATTATGCTATTCGACACGTGCTCGAGTGGTTGCCGATAAGGAACCAGAAGAAATAAGTTTGATGGGGGCACGAACAATGGCAACGATTAAGGATGTAGCTAAATTAGCCGGGGTAGCTGTATCGACGGTATCGTACGCTTTAAATGACAGTAATAAAATCAGTCTGGAAACAAAGCGTCGCGTGAAAGAAGCAGCAAGCGCCTTGAACTATCAGAAAAACGGCATTGCTTCCGACTTAAAGAAGCATCGGACGAATACGATCGCGTTGATATTAAGTGATTTATCCGGTCCGTATTATTCCGAGTTAATTAAAGGAGTTCAGGATGTTGCCGTATCGAACGGCTATGACCTGATCGCCTGCAGTTCCGTGGGAGGAAAAGAGTCTACTGCGGTTAAATTTCTGCGGGAAAAGAGAGTCGACGGAGCGATTATACTCGCGCACAACATTGACGATGATATCGCCGTCGAAGCTGCGAGAGAAGGTTTTCCTTTGGTCGTTCTCGATAGGAAGTTGAATAACGATAATATTTATCATGTAGAGGTAGACAACGAACATGGTGGTTTCATTGCGACCGAGTATTTAATTAAGTACGGCTTCAAAAAAATCGGGTATGTAAGCGGCCCTTCGAATTCGTATGATAACAAGAGGCGCTTGGAGGGTTTCAAGAAAGCATTGGATATGCACAACATCGTTTTTCAATCCAAGTGGAAGGTCTCTGGTGATTTTACCAGGGAGGGTGGTTACAGAGCTGCAAAATTGTTGATTGCCCAGCAGGAGATGCCGGAAGCTGTCTTTTTCGCAAATGATGAAATGGCGATCGGTGGATTGAAGGCCTTTGAGGAATACGGGATTAAGGTGCCGGAAGACATCTCCATCATCGGGTTTGATGACATCCAGATATCTGAATTCGTTTCCCCGCCGCTGACGACGGTATCTCAACCGAAGTATGAGGTGGGTGCACTTGCCGTCCATATCATCTTTCAAGCACTCCAGAATCAGGATGTCGATTCTAAATATACGCTTCATACGAAATTGGTCCAACGAAATTCTGTAAAGTTAAAATAGGCAGCTCGGTCTGTCTATTTTTTATCGGATCATTGTTGACAATTTGTCTACATTTGTACCATAATGAACGAGCACCAGGGAATAAATATAACGGTGAGATGGTGACAGGAGATGTGGAATCAATTTAAGAAAATGGACCACGCGCTGATTGTCGTAGTCATTCTTCTGGCAGCCTTCGGTGTGGTGATGGTATATAGTGCGAGCTTCGTCAAAGGGTACATGGAGTTTGGAGATGCTCAGTTCTTCTTCAAAAGGCAGCTGTTCTCTCTTGTAATCGGCATTTCTGTCATGGCCTTAGCATCTTATCTCCCTTACAGATGGTACGGGAAGTGGATAACCATGATGGTCGTCGTTTCCCTCGTGCTGCTGGTTGCCGTGCTGACAGTGGGCGTAGAGAGGAACCACTCTCAAAGGTGGCTGCATATCGGTCCCGTTCTGCTTCAGCCGACGGAAATGATTAAGCTTGTCATGCTTCTCTATTTTGCCTATTTCTATTCGAAACGCCAGCGGGTGATCCATCATTTCCGGGAAGGGGTCGCCCCTCCCTTGATTCTTCTGGCAGTCGTCTTCCTGCTCGTGCTTCAGCAGCCGGATCTGGGGACAGCATCCGCGATCGCCATTCCATGCGGGTTCATCGTATGGAGTGCAGGTGTTAAGGGGAAGCATTTGTTTATACTTGGATCCATTGCCGGGAGTGCCGTCGTCTATTTCGCCCTTACTGCTTCTTATCGTCTTGATCGCATCCTTTCTTTCCGTGATCCGTTGGCAGACCCGAATGGGGAAGGGTATCAACTAATCGGCTCTTACAAAGCGATTGCTTCCGGGGGGTGGACAGGAAGAGGACTTGGAAACAGCGTGGAGAAAATGGGCTATTTACCGGAAGCGCACACGGATTTCATTATGTCGATTGTACTGGAAGAGCTTGGTTTGATCGGCTTGCTTATCATCCTCGGGGGATATGTGACGATTTTGTACCGCGGGGTACGTATCGCTGTCCAAACAAAGGATACGTTCGGGAAGCTGCTGGCTGTCGGACTGACCTTCCAAATCGGTTTGCAGGCGGTCTTCAATCTCGGCGCCGTATCAGGATTACTCCCGATTACCGGAATAACGCTCCCGTTCATCAGTTATGGAGGCTCTTCTTTGATCGTTCTATTGCTCTCGGCAGGCATCCTTGTTAATATCTCTACATACCGCAGGATTTCTGTCAGGAAAAGGTATGCTTAAAATGTTGACAATTCGTCTACGGTTGAGATGTTATAATAAAGAAATGAAATGTATGAATCGGTAAGGATGTGAAGCTGTTGTCTTCATCAACAAAACTTGGTGAATATTTAAAGGAACGAATGGGGCTGCTTGCTCTTTCTATGAGAGAAATCGGACGAAGGGCGGGCATCGACCCTGCTGTTGTCTCTAAAATCATGAACGGCAGAAGAAGAGCGACACCGGCACATCTGGAAAAACTCGCTGGAGTTTTAGATGTGCCTTTGAAAGATTTATATAGGTTGGCGGATTATCCTTTGGATGAGGAGGAGAAGGGAAGCGATGAGCTTGCACAATCCGTCGAAACGATCCATCAGTTACTGAAGGTGAGTGAAGGTTATGATGGTGATTTTTCCCTTGATCGTCTTAAAGGAGAGTTATCCTCTTACCAGGCCTATGCCGATACAGAGGAAGGAAAAGCGTCCATAAAAGAAAATTTCAAACAAAAATTAATGAAAGTCGGAAGCGCCGCCGGCCCGTTTATACAACAGCTGGAACGTATGTATGACGCTTTCTTTCAAAAAGAGAAGAGTAGACGGGAGCTTATGGTTATTGGAGGAGTTCTTCTGTACTTCATAGCCCCGGTTGACGTCATCCCTGATTATTTCTTCCCAATCGGGTATGTGGATGACGCGTTAGCTGTTCAGTTGTATCTGTCGATGGTTACGAAGTCATGACCTAAGGTAAGAACGGACTCCGGCGTTTCGGACAGTCGGAAGGAGCGCATCATTGACTACAAAAGCTTCGTACTGGGAGAAGCTGGACCAAGGGATTTTATGTATAATCGTTTCATTCTTTGTGATCAGTGTTGTTTTTATATACAGCAGTCAGAATGCAGGCGTATATTCGATCAACTTTGCGGGTCGACAAGTCATCAATTATGCAATTGGTGTCACATTAATGCTGATCGTGGCTAAATTGGATATCGATCAAATTGAGCGTCTGGCGTGGCCGCTTTACATCGGTTCGTTTGCATCGGTATTCGTGTTGAGGTGGGCACCGCCGGGGATTGCGCCTGTGATCTATGGAGCGAAGCGCTGGTTCAATATCCCGTTGATCGGTTCCATACAGCCGTCGGAATTTCTGAAGATCAGTCTGTTTATTTTAACCGCGAGCATCCTTGCCACTTACCAGGCCGGGAAAGCCCGTACTATCTGGACAGATATAAGGATGTTAGGGAAACTTATGTTGTTGACCGTTCCGCCTGCCTTGTTCGTGTACCAGCAGCCGGATACGGGAATGGTCATACTCTATTTCATCGGAATCGGGAGTATGATCTTTCTCTCGAACATTTCGAAACGAATTTTGGCTGTTTTAGTGATCGTCCCAGTGGTGCTCCTTGTTTCGGTGGTCACTCTTTTCCTGTATCAGCCTGAAGTGATGGAGGAATATGTGCTGCCTCTTTTGAAGCCGCACCAACAGGATAGGATTGTCGGTTTTCTCGATCCTTCGACGAGTCAGGATCAGTCTTATCAGAGTCACAGGGCGCAATTGGCAGCGGGAAGTGGTCAATTCACCGGAAAAGGGCTGATGAACGGAGAAATTTACATTCCGGAGAAACACACCGACTTCATCTTTGCCGCCATTGCTGAAGAGGGAGGATTCATTGCAGCCACTATCGTTGTACTCCTCTTTTTTCTGCTCATCTACAAGTTCTTCAAGTTTGCGGAAGAAACGGAGGTATTCTTCGGAACTTGTTTAATGGTGTCTATAGCGGTCAGCATGTCTGCGCAAATTTTTCAGAATATCGGAATGGTCATCGGTTTGATGCCGGTGAAGGGGATCGCACTTCCTTTCATTACATACGGGGGAAGTTCCCTGTTCTCGACGATGATGATGGTGGGAATCGCTCTGTCGCTCCGTAAAAATCACGGAAAATACATGTTTAGTAATTAAGAAAAGGAAGGCATCTGCTGTAATGATGCCTTCCTTTTCTTATGATCATCTCTGAAGGAAGTGAATACTCTCTTCGAGCCAGGCAACATAGCCTTCTTCTCTGGTAATGGCCTTCGTCAATACGAAATAATGACCGAGTTCTTCTGCATTTAATTGAAGTGGGTCGGTATCCGGCCCGAAAAGGCTCTGGAATTCTGATTTAAGCTCACACAGCTTATCTTTTCGAAGCTTCTTCTGGTTTTCAAATACCTCTGTCCGTTTATTCACGGGGATATCCTTCAGGAAATACATCCGGAGAGCGAAAGTATCTTTTTCTGTTTCGACCTCCGCCGGCAGGGCGGTCAGCCACTTCTTCAATTCTTCCTCTCCTTCACTGGTAAGGTGATACATTTTCTTCTCCAGCTTGGCTCCTGCCATCTCAATATAGAGAGAAATTAAATTCTCCTCCAGGAGCTTTTTCAATTCTACATAGATTTGGCTGTGCTTGGCACTCCAAAATTGTCCGATCGCCCCTTTAAATTCAGCAGTGATATCATAACCGCTCTTATCTTCTTTACTCAGTAAACCTAAAATTGCATATTTTAATACTCTGCGTCCCATCCGAGACCTCCTGATTCGATCGTTTGACAACATTATAGCATAAGAGTAAAGTTTTACATGTAAAATAAAACATGTAAATAGTTACATGTTTTAATAATTGGAGAGGTGAAATCAGCATGAAAAACTTGAATGAATTTCTTGGAACGCAAATGATCTATACGTACGAGAACGGCTGGGAATATGAAATGTACATTAAGAATGCGGATACGATCGACTACCGGATCCACAGCGGTATGGTCGGAGGACGCTGGGTCCGTAACCAAAAAGCAGATATCGTCAAAATTATCGACGGTGTGTTCAAGGTTTCCTGGACCGAGCCTACAGGTACCGACGTTTCGCTGAATTTCATGCCCGATGAAGACCGGATGCACGGAGTTATTTTCTTCCCTAAGTGGGTGCATGAACGTCCGGATATCACAGTTTGTTATCAGAACGATCATATCGAGTTGATGGAGGAATCCAGAGAGAAGTATGAGACGTATCCTAAATATGTCGTACCTGAATTCGCGGATATCACCTTTAAGAAGCACGTTGGAATAGATAAGGAGACGGTTGTTTCTGAGGCTCCATACAAAGGGATGACGGATGATATCCGTTCAGGCAAGCTCTCTTTCTGAACTTGCAAAAAGAGCGGTAGAACTCAAGGGTTCTACCGCTCTTTTTTGTATCGTAGTTTGTCTGCAGGTTATTCTACATAAGAGAAGCCGTGGTTGATGAAGGTGTGGATCATGGCAGCCATCTGCCCTGGCGGCTGGGTCATGTCGTTCCTGATCCAATCCTTAATGACATGAATGGCGCCGCTGATAACGAAGGAGCTGAAGTATTCGGATTCTTCTTTCTCTACCTTACTGTCGCTCATCCAATTATTCAGCATGAAGCTCCTGGCGAGCTCCATCATCTTCTGTTCGAAGCTGGAAGCGGAGTCGCTCGTAAGAAGGGTTTGGAACATACGCTTGTTATCGATGATATACTCCAGGATCTTCTCCGTCATCTGCTGGGATTCTTCTTCTTTTTCATAGCTGTAATTTTGTAAATACTGCTTCATATCTTCGGTAATCTCTGCTTCTATTTTATGAAGGAGGTCGTAGTGATCCGTATAGTGGGTATAGAAGGTGGAACGATTGATATCGGCGATTTCACAAATTTCTTTGACGGTGATGTCGGCTATCTTCTTTTCTGCGAGCAGGATGATCAAGCTTTCTTTGAGAACTTTTCTTGTGTATTTCTTTCTGCGGTCCAGTTTTCCACTCATGATTTCACTCCTTAACCGTTACAGTTATGTGACAATCCAACACAAAGGCATGTTCGTGTCGGGAAACTGACGTAATTTATAAAACTGTTTGTTGAATATCCAACACAGTGTCAATAAAATATTAAAGTGTACCAACGCGTTTTGCAAGAGAGGGGGAGGCCTTATAGGCTGGACATCATCAGTAATCAAACATAAGAAAAGCATTGTCATCCTATTTACGATACTTACCTTACTAAGTGCTGTGGCACAGTTCGCTGTATCGGTGAACTATAATATGGTCGATTATCTTCCACAGGATTCACCGTCGATGGAGGCGATGGATTTAATGGAGGAAGAGTTCGATGAGCCGGTGGAGAATGCGCGAGTGATGATTCAGGATGTTTCCATCACCGAGGCACTTCAGTATAAAGAAGACCTGGAGGCGATTGAAGGAGTCAGCGGCGTCACATGGCTCGACGATGTGGTTGATTTAAAAGTTCCATTGGAAATGGCAGATGCCGATATGACGGACTCCTACTATAAAGATAACGCCGCTTTGTTTTCGTTGAACATAGCGGAAGGATTTGAAGTAGATGCGACCGATGCGATTTATGAGTTGATCGGAGAGGGTAATGCGGTTGCAGGGGAAGCGGTCAATACCGCGACATCCCAGAAAATGACCGGTAGTGAATCAGCCTACGCGGCGGCTCTGCTCGTTCCGATCATCATTCTTATTCTCGTGCTGTCGACGACGTCATGGATGGAGCCGGTCTTCTTCCTGGTGGCGATCGGCGTATCGGTTCTGATTAATTTAGGGACGAATATCTTCCTTGGTGAAGTATCATTCGTTACTCAGTCGGTGGCACCGATTCTGCAGCTTGCTGTATCCCTGGATTATGCCATCTTCCTGCTGCACAGCTTCTCCGATTACCGCAAGCAGGTGGAAGATCCGAAAGAAGCGATGCAGTTGGCCATGAAACGTTCGTTCCCCGCAATCATTGCCAGTGCTTCCACGACGTTCTTCGGGTTCACTGCCCTTACATTCATGGATTTCGGAATCGGTTCCGACCTCGGTCTGAACCTTTTGAAAGGGATATTGCTCAGCTTCATCAGCGTCATGATCTTCCTTCCGGCTCTTACGCTTATGTTCTATAAGTGGATCGACCGGACCAAGCATAGAGCGTTCATTCCTGATTTCAAGAATGTCGGGCGCCGAGTCATGAAGTTCAAGGTTCCCAGTCTGATTCTTGTCGTCCTGCTTATTGTCCCGGCATACCTTGCGCAAGGGCAAACGAGCTTCATCTACGGAACGGGGGAGCAGCCTGATAATACGAGAGCAGGCCAGGATGTCGAAGCGATTCAACAGGAGTTCGGCAAGAATATGCCGATGGTGCTTCTCGTCCCGCGTGGAGACAGGGCTAAAGAAGAGCAGATTGTTCAGGAATTGGAGGATATGGAAGGTATTTCGAGCGTGATGTCTTACGTGAATATCGTAAGCCCGGCCATTCCGCCTGAATTTTTGGATGAATCGATGACCGAGGCCTTTTATTCCGAGCATTATGCCCGCATCACGTTATATACGGAAACGGACGCGGAAGGAGAGGAAGCGTTCTCTCTGATTGAGAAGGTGAAAGAAACCGCGGATGAATATTATGAAGAGAACCACCTTCTTGGGGAAAGCGTAACCTTGTATGACATGAAGAATATCGTGCAGAAGGATAACACGCTTGTCAATGCACTGACGATCATTACGGTTGCGCTTGTGCTGCTGTTGACGTTCCGTTCCATTTCGATTCCGCTGATTCTGCTTGTGACGATACAGCTGTCGGTTTGGATTAACTTATCGTTTCCGTATTTCTCGGATACGCCACTTGTCTATGTCGGCTACCTGCTGATCAGTACGATTCAACTGGCAGCTACGGTGGACTATGCGATCCTGTTCACAGAGAATTACAACCATCTGCGTAAAGACATGCCGGCCCTGCAGGCCATCAAGAGAACGATTGATGAGAAGATCTTCTCAATTTTCGTGTCGGCTGCCATTTTGTCGAGCGTCGGATTCATCTTATGGATGACCTCTTCCAACCCGATCGTCTCATCTATCGGATTGCTGCTTGGTCGAGGGGCGCTGCTTGCCTTCCTGATGGTTGTATTCGTACTTCCGGCTCTGATGGTCGTTCTTGATCCAATCATCAGGAAGACGACGTACAAAGCTAATTTCTATAAAGGAGAATGAGCGATGAGTATTAAACGTATGACGGCAGTCGGCTCTGCGTGTGTTCTCCTGCTGACAGCTGTTTCTCCAGTTGCAGCAGAAGAAGGTGGGAAGGATCAGGGAGACAAAGGATCCTTTTCAGCAAAACATGAGGTGGTCTACGCCAATTTGAAACCGGATGGAGACCAGGAAAAGCTCTATGTCATCAACAATTTTGATATAAAGGATAAAGGAAGCATTGTCGATTATGGTCCTTATACGAGCGTGCAGAACCTGACCGATGTTAATGAAATCAAACAGGAAGGTCAAAAGGTCGAATGGACAGCAGAAGAAGACGAGTTCTATTACCAAGGCAACTTGAAAGGCGATACCCCTCTTCCTTGGGACCTGGACGTGACCTATGTGCTTAATGGCAAAGAGATCTCTGCGGATCAACTTGCCGGTAAGGACGGAAAGCTCGAAATTAAAATTAAGACGACGAAGAATGAGAAAGCGGACGCTAGTTTCTTCAACAACTATTTAATGCAGATTACGATTCCGATGGCTTCTTCTAAATTCGAGAATATTGAAGCGGAGGAAGGAACGGTGGCCAATGCCGGGAAGGACCGGCAAGTGACCTTTACCGTTCTCCCCGAAGAAGAAGGTGATTTCACCGTTACGGCGGACGCTGACAATATGGAGATGGAAAGTATCGAGTTCACCGCTGTACCTTCCTCCATGGCCATTGATGCACCGGATATCGGTGGAGTGAAAAACGACATGGGGTCTTTAGCAGAGGCAACCGCCAGCATTGATAACGGTGTCGGCGATTTACAGAATGGTATTAAAGAATTGAACGGCGGGGTGGCGAGCCTCTATGACGGCTCTGTGCAATACAAACAGGGGATGGAAAGCCTGAACAGCCGGTCATCGGAACTCGTGGAAGGATCTGCTTCCATACAATCCGCCCTTCAGCAGATGAATGAAGCGGTTCAGGGCGGCACTGGTGACGTCGATTTAAATGATTTGACGAAGGTAGAGGGCGGGCTGCGTGAGTTGGCGGACAGCCTGAAGAACGCCCAGTCGGAAATCGATGATTTGAATGCTCAGTATGGAAAAGCGAATCAGGCACTGGCTGATGCCATCGCAGCAATTCCGGGATATGACATTACAGAAGCGGATATTCAGGCACTTCGTGACAGCGGGGCGGATCAGGATATCATTGACCAGCTTTTGGAAACATACAGAGCAGCCCAAGCGGCTAAAGGAGCCTTCACGGATGCAGAGGGGGCATTCCAAGCAGTGACGCCTGCTTTGGAACAGAGCTCCGCTTCTCTCGGAGAGATGAGTAACCAGCTTTACAACGTAGCAGATCAGGTCGGAGCCGGTCTTGAAAGAATGGATATTGCAGGGTCCATTGCAGAACTGCAGACGGGTTTCGATCAGCTCACTTCCAATTATGCGACCTTCCATCAGGGTTTGAAGCAGTACACGGGGGGCGTAGCGGAACTGACGAATTCCTATGAGGATATCCACGGGGGAATCGCCGGTTTGACGGATGGAACGGCAGAGCTTGAAGAGGGGGCCGACCGGTTGAAAGGCGGCACTTCAGAGCTGGCTTCTGCAACGAGTGATCTCCCGGGGCAGATGCAGTCCGAAATCGATCAGATGGTAGAGGAATACGACAAGTCGGATTATGAACCGGTGTCCTTCGTTTCTGAGAAAAATGAGCAGGTCAATTCTGTCCAATTCGTCATGAAGACGGAAGCGGTCAAGCAGGAGGAAAAAGAAGAGAAGAAACCGAAAAAGAAAGAAGAAAAAGGGTTCTTTGAGCGATTGTTAGCATTATTTAAATAAGAACGAAATCCTCCGTCCGGGATCCTGCCGGGCGGGGGATTTTTTTTATAAATCATGGATGAAGAGCATTCCCACGACTTTGAAAGGCGCAAAATGTTATCATAAGGATTAGGTCAGGGAAAAGGTGGAATTCCTTTTGCCTCTGAACATCCAGATGTGAACGACAGAAAGTGAGTGATGATAATGAATCGAATAGGCGTGTTGACAAGTGGAGGAGATGCTCCCGGTATGAATGCTGTCATTCGGGCAGTAGTGAAGTCAGGAATGGCTTCCGGCAAGGAAGTGGTAGGAATCCATAACGGATTTCACGGATTATTAGAAGAATCCGTAGAGACACTGGACAAGGAAGCGGTACGGACGATTCTTTCCCGAGGGGGCACGATTCTACAGTCTTCTCAGGATATGGATATGTTCGAAGAAGAAGCACAGGAACAAATCAAGCGGCAGCTTACTAAATTTGAAATCGATTCCTTAATCGTAATCGGCGGTCTGGAAGCATTGCAGATGGCGCAGGTTCTCGCAGACAAGGGTGTCGCTTGTATAGCAGTCCCAGCTGCGATCAATTCTACGATTCCTCATGTAGCGTCGGCGATCGGCTTCGATACGGCTTTGAATACGATCATGGAGAATATCGATCGTATTCGGGATACGGCGGATTCTCATGAGAAGACGACCATCGTCGAAGTGATGGGGAGAGATTCCGGTACCTTTGCTCTATCAGCCGGCTTGGTCGGTGGTGCGGAAACCATCATCATCCCGGAGAGAAAAGCGGAGCTTGATGAGGTGATCGAGGAAATGAAAGATCAGGAGGACCACCGTTACCGCATTATCATCATGGCGGAGGGAGTCGGAAATGCAGCGGATTTCGGAGCGAGGTTGAAGGAGGAAGCCGGCGTGGAAGCGAGGGTAACGATTTTGGATGATACCCAATATGGTGGAACGCCGTCTGCAAGAGACCGGATGATGGCGACACGTCTCGGTGCCTATGCGGTCGAACTTCTGAATTCTGGCCAGACAGGCTTCTATGTCAGCTTGAAGGAAGAGGAGCTCATCACTTATGAGCTGTCAGAGATTGATAAAGAAACGCCGGTTCGGAATGAATCCATGTATTCGCTCGCGAAGAAACTTTCTATATAAGTAAAAAAGGCCCCTCTCTGGAGGGGCCTTTCGCTTGTTGGAAAAGTGATAGGAAGGGAAAAAGGCTTTACCTGAGGGATAGTTCAGGCAGTCAGGTCCCGTTTACATAGATTGAAAGACATAGTACATCATACTGCCGGCGTAGTTGCCGATGATGTATCCGAGTGTGCCGACCAACATGATAGGGACAATCAGCCGCTGCCACCCTTTTGCAATAGCAAAGGCTGCTGCGGTCGTCGGCCCGCCGACGTTGGCATTGCTTGCTACGATCATTTCCTCCAGGCTGAAACGGAACAAACGACCGACTCCGAATGTCAGGAGCATGTTGAAGAAAACGATGATCGCGACAAAGATGATAAGCAGCGGAGCATTCTGGACCAACAATGGAATGGATGCGGGTACACCGATGACGACGAAGAAAATGTATATAAGGTAGGTCCCCAATTCCTGTGCACCATGTATGTTATCGAAAAATTTATCAAATAGGGTGACAGCAAGAACGGTGATAGTCGTCAGCATCAAATAACCATCTCCAAATAATCCGTTCATTATGTTTAAATACACCGGTACTCCTTCGCCTGATGGAATCCAGGCGCTGATCCAATCCGCCAGCTTGAAGGAAACACCCACCAAAACGAACGCACTCCCGCTTGCAAGCGCAATATCTTTAAGAGAGATGTCCTTCCTCTTCCAATAATCTGCTGCCGTATTTTTAGACGAGTCGACGGTGCGTTCCTGCTCATCGATGTAGGGAGTCCGGAATTTCCTGCGGAAGAAGGAGGAGGCCGGGATCAGGATCAACACAAAGAAATACAAAGCCATCAACAGGTTGTCGGCAACGATTGCGGAAGCGGCGAGCTCTCCGGGTGGGTTCAGCTTGCCGGACAGGGCGGCGAAGTTCACACCTCCGCCAATGTAAGAGCCTGTTTCCATTGCTGCTATCTTATCCAGGTTTGGAATGGTATCTTTCAGGAAGAAGAAGGCTATGTACGCACCGATGACGGTACCGATGGAGCTGATCAGGAAGATGAACAGCATCCGTCCGCTTTCTTTGATCACTTTTCTTAAATTGGCTTGAAATAAGAGCAGCGGGATAGCCAGAGGAATGACATATGTCCATACGGCATCGTAGGCGGGTGCGTCTGTCGGAATCACCTTTATGTTGGCGAGGATCAGGGCACCGACGAGGGCGATGATGGCTCCGGTCATTTTGGCTGCCCATTTGTATTTTTGCTCCAGATAAATGCTTACAGCTGCCCAGCCGGCAAGAAATGCCCACAACAGCCACGTGTCATCTGCTTGAATCAACGTTTGTTCCATCTTCATCTCTCCTTTTTCTACATTTTATCGTATCTCAGCTGGTTTTTTTACATTTTTTGATAAATAGGAAAAGAGGCACTCTATAACGAGTGCCTCTTTCGTTTACCAGGTGACAGGGAGACTGCGCAGGCCGCGTAGAAGAAAGATCGAGCGCCATTCGGGCGCCTCTCCGTTCGGGTCGATTGTGATGGCAGGGAGCGATGCAAACAGCTTCTCCAATGCAATGTTCCCTTCCAATCTGGCGAGTGGGGCACCGAGGCAGAAGTGAATGCCAAAGCCGAATGCGACGTGACCGTTGCTCTTCCTTGTAACGTCAAACGCGTCTGCCTTTTCGAATTTATCGTTATCCCGATTGGCGGAGCTGATGGAGGCTAAGACCATATCGCCGCGCCGGATCGTCTGCCCGCGAAACTCCATGTCGTCGGCGGCCCATCTTGCTGTCGAGAAGTCGACAGGACTGTAGTAGCGCAGTCCTTCTTCAACGGCTCCCGGGATGAGGGAAGCATCTTTTTTGACTGAATCCAGCTGGTCCGGGTGCTCAAAAAGGGCGAGCATCGTGTTACCGATCAAATTGACGGTGGTTTCATGACCGGCGATGATCAAAAGGAAGATCATCGAATATAACTCCTGCCGGCTCAACTGTTCTCCGTCTTCCTCTGTTTGGATAAGGTAGGAAACAAGATCGTCGGTCGGATTCTGCTTTCTCTTCTCAAAGAGGTCGGTCAAATAGGTAGTGAAGGCTTCCACATCCGCTGCAAAATCCGTGTCCTCTTCGTTGGAGGCGGCCACGATGGAATTGGACCACTTCCGGAACTTATCCCGGTCTTCTGCCGGTACACCGAGCATCTCACTGATGACGATGATCGGCAGAGGGAAGGCATAATCGTCGATCAGGTCCACCGGTCCTCCTTTCTTTTTCATTTGCTCGATTAGATCATCTGCGATTTCACTGATCCGTGGAGTCAATTCCTTGATCGTTTTCGGGTGGAAGTAGGGCTGGACAAGCTTGCGTAAGCGCGTGTGGTCAGGGGGGTCGACATCAAGCATCATGTTTTCGAAGATAGTGATTTCTTTGACATCGTCATCGTCAGGCGTCCTTTGGATCAGCTTCGTCTGATCTTTTAGGAAACCCGGCGCCTTCAGCATTTCTTTGACATCGTCATATTTGGTGACAAGCCACGTAGCAGGAGTGCCATCAGACATTTGAAATACGGGTTGTTTATCTCTCATTTTTTCATAAAAAGGGTAGGCGTTATCTTTGAAGTTGGATTGGTAAAGCTGTTCCATCGTTTCCATAAATGGGGACCACCTTTCTTTAAGTAAAGTATAAAAGATTGGAAGGATCATGAACAAATGATAGGAAAAGGGAAAGAGGAATATCGTTACTATTTCCTATTTCCTTAGAATAGGTTTCCCGTTCATGAAAAAGGCGTACACCACGGTGTACGCCTTTTCTGGATTCTGTTATCTGCCTTTTTGTATAGAAGCTGCGTAAATGGAATCGACGGCATTCTGCAGGGCCTGATCAAACGTTTCGTCTGACTGGTCTGCATACACATCGCCGACCAGTGCCCGGGAGAAGCTCGCGATTAACCCATCATTCGCTGTCAGCTTCTCGTTGGCCTCTTCCCGTTCATAACCTCCGGAGAGAGCGACGACACGAATGACTTTCGGGTGGTCGACAAGTTCCTTATACGCATTCGTTTTTGTTGGAATCGTCAACTTCAACATGACCTGCTGATCCTCTTCCAACTCGTTCAAGTGTTTAAGAATATGATTGCGCAGAAGCTCTTCACATTTCTCTTTCTCTTCGCTGTGAATATTCACTTCCGGTTCGACAATCGGCATCAGGTCGGAAGCGAGGATCCGTTTGGCAATATCAAACTGCTGTTGAACCACTGCTTCGATTCCACTTTCATCCGGATCGTGAATGACGGAGCGCATTTTCGTTCCGAATATTTTCCGCTCGTTCGCCCGACGAAGCGTTTCGTCGAGATCGTTGATCGGTTTCATGAGCTGGACGCCGTTTTCTTTATCGGCAAGCCCTTTATCGACTTTCAGAAAAGGCACAATGCCCTTCTCCGCGAGATAGTCTCCTGTGTATTTCCCTTCGACTTTACGGTCCATCGTTTTCTCAAAAAGAATAGCTCCTAGAATTTTTTCGGAATCGAAAGCAGGGGAGGTGATGATCCTTGTCCTCATCTCGTGGACTTTATCGAACATCTCGTCTTCATTATTATAGGCATCTTCAGGAATGCCGTAATCAGCCAGAGCCTTCGGCGTACTTCCGCCACTTTGATCCAGAGCGGCAATAAATCCTTTTCCGTTTTTAATTCGGTCGAGCTGTTGCTGGTTCATCTTATCTGCTCCTTCCAGAATTTTATGGAATGTCCATTGTAAGCATTCCCTGTCCTCTCCGAAATGTAACGTTCAAATCCATAAAATTTGAAGATCACCTGATTTGTAAACTTTCCTAACATTTGCTTTTTTTCTTTGGAACATCTCCCATATAAATACGACAGGTTTCTACAATATAATAAAATTACTGTATTTTTTAAATTTACTGAAAATAAAAAAGGGGGCCATTATTGAATGAAGAAAATCTACTGGTTGTTGCTGCTCGTATCCCTGCTGCTCTTGCTTGCCGGCTGTCAGGACCCGACGGAGTCTGGTTCATCTGATTCCGGTTCGGAGGAGACAAATCAGGAAGGGGAGGCTTCGGAAGGTGGAACATTGACGATCACAGATCTATCCGAAGGACAGAGTCTCGATCCTCACGTCGTGACAGATGCAGCCTCCATGCGCTACATCGAGAACATGTACAACACCTTGTTCAAGTATGAGAAAGGGACCTACGGAGAAATCGAAGGAGACTTAGTAGAGGATTATGAAGTTTCTGATGATGGTACGGTCTATACTTTGACCCTCCACGACGGCGTGACGTTTCATAATGGGGACGCTTTGACTTCAGAAGATGTGAAGTACTCCATTGAAAGAATTATAGAAAACGAAGTAAGGGCGGCTCAGTTTGAGTCCTTGGAAAGTATCGAGACGCCGGATGACACGACAGTCGTTCTGACTTTAGCCGAGCCGGTCGCTCCGTTCCTGACATTCCTTGCTTATCCGATGAATGCCATTGTCAACAAAACGATCGTCGATGAGAACGGCGGCGACCTGGCTGGTGCGGATGCCGGCAGCGGCCCATTCACATTGGGTGAGTGGACGAAGGATCAGGAAATGGTCCTGGAGAAGTATGAGGACTACTTTAAAGATGGACTGCCGTACTTAGATAAAGTCGTGTGGCGTTCGATTCCTGATGAAACAGCACGAACTACAGCCATCCGAAACGGGGAGATCGATATTCTTCTCCAAACACAGCCGAAGGATGTCCAAGTATTGGAGCAGGCAGACAACGTCAATGTGGAGACTGTCGCCGGAACGTATTGGGAGTATGTCGGTTTGAATACCGAGGCAGGTCCATTGTCCGATCCGAAGGTCCGTCAGGCCATTGCGTGGGCTGTCGATCGCGATGCTGTCAACGACGTCGTGAAGCTGGGACAGGCGACTCCGCTACGAAGCGGCCCGATTCCGGACAACCACTGGGCACACCTGGAAGATGCCGTGTATCCAGAGCAGGATTTGGACAAAGCGCGTCAATTGTTGGAAGAAGCAGGAGTCTCTGACTTGAGTTTGACAATGAAAGTGAGTACGAACCAAGCGCAGATCGATGCCGCGCAGGTCATTAAGCAGCAGCTTCAGGAAGTCGGCGTGACGGTCGAGGTCGTCTCCCAGGAGGACAGTGTCTTCTTTGATGCTCTCGGTAATGGAGATTTTGAAATGACTGTTGTGGGCTGGGTCGGTTTCGTCGATCCGGATGAGTTCCTTTATAACATCTTCCATACAGACGGCATGTACAACCAACAGGCGTACTCCAACCCGGATGTCGATGCATTGTTGGAACAGGGACGTAAAGAGATGGATAAAGAGAAACGGACGGAAATCTATGCAGAAGCACAGCGTATGATTGCCGAAGATGCTCCGATGGTCTTCTTGTACGCCAACCCGCAGACGTCGGCACTCAGCGATCGTGTAAGCGGATTTGATGTTCATCCTACGGTGACGACGATTTCATTAGAAGAGACGAAGGTTGACCAATAATAAATAGATAAAACGAAAAAGTGGCTTCCGGCCACTTTTTCCTTCACTTTACGTGCAAGGAGGGACGATTGGATGATCCAATACATCATCAAACGGCTGCTTATTTCCATTCCGGTCTTGTTCGGAATCTCCATTGTGGCGTTCTTCATCGTCCGGCTGGTTCCCGGGGATACGGTCACAGCCATGCTGGGTACCAGTTATTCTCCGGATCAGGCAGCTGCCTTGAGAGATAAGTACGGGCTGGATGAACCACTCATTCAGCAATATCTCTTATGGCTCGGAAACGTTCTGCAAGGGGATTTCGGATATTCGCAATTTACGAACACTCCGGTGCTTGAAGCAATCATGGCCCGGCTTCCGATTACGATCGAGCTTGCCCTGCTTAGTGTAATCATCGCTGTTATTCTTGCCATTCCACTTGGTACGATAGCGGCTCTCAAGAGGAACAGTAAGTTTGATTACGGAGCAAGTTTTGTCGGGATGCTCGGCATATCTGTTCCTAACTTCTGGCTTGGTACATTGATGATTCTCTTCTTCAGTCTCTATGCCGGCTGGTTTCCTTCCGGCGGCTTCGTCGGCCTTTATGACAGCGTATGGGGAAATCTGAAGAGCATGCTGCTTCCTGCTGTTGCCTTAGGCACAGCTGTAGGAGCTGTCGCGATGCGGATGACGCGCTCCTCGATGCTGGAAGTGACGAATCAGGAATATATCAAAATGGCAAAAGCAAAAGGGGTTTCCAATTCTCGGATGATTTGGAGACACGCGCTGAAGAATGCGCTCATTCCTGTTGTGACAGTACTCGGCATTCAAACGGGCTATCTGCTTGGAGGCTCTGTCGTCGTGGAGCAGATCTTCGGTCTTCCTGGTGTCGGGCGTCTCGCTCTGCAGGCGATAACAAACCGGGATTACGCGCTGCTGCAAGGGACGATTCTGTTCATTGCAAGCGCCTTTGTGTTTGTCAATCTGGTTGTGGATATTATTTACGGATTCCTGAACCCGCAAATCAGATATTAAGAAAGGAGAATCGTGATGTCTGATTTATGGTATCAATTCAAAAAAAATAAAGTCGGTGTTTTCGGACTTGGCATGACGCTTTTGTTTGCAGTGATGGCGGTCGCTGCCCCGCTGATTGCCCCTTATGATCCATACGAAATGATGACGGACGCTATTTTGGAGGGACCGAGTATGGCCCACCTGCTCGGTACCGATCAATTCGGACGTGATATTTTGAGCCGGATCATTTATGGAACGAGGATCTCTTTACAAGTCGGTATTATTTCGGTCGGTCTGTCCTTTGTCTGTGGGACCATCATTGGAGTCGTTGCTGCTTATTACGGCAGATGGGTCGATCATGTGCTGTCCAGGCTGACGGATGTCATGTTCGCTTTCCCGGATATTCTGCTTGCCCTAGTCATTATGGCTATCTTAGGACCAAGCCTCACGAATTTGATGATCGCTGTCGGGATTGTGTACACACCTATTTTCGCCAGGATCGCAAGGGGATCGGTGCTCTCCATCAAGAATTCTCTGTATATCGAAGCGGCCCGCTCGATGGGAGTGAGCAATATGAAGATCATGTGGAAACACATTCTTCCCAACAGTGTGGCCCCGCTTATCGTGCAAGTGACTCTTTCCTTCGCTTTCGCTATCTTGGCAGAAGCGGCGCTCAGCTTCCTCGGTCTCGGAGTTTCTCCGGATACACCGTCCTGGGGAATTATGCTGAGTGAAGGGAAGAGTTGGATGGAAACGGCCTGGTGGACGGCGGTATTCCCGGGCATCGCCATTACGCTTGCCGTGTTCAGCTTCAATACGATGGGCGATGGATTAAGGGATGCCCTTGACCCAAGGTTGAAGAATGAGTCTGCATAAGGAGGAAGCCGATGTCTGAGTATGTGCTGGAAGTACAAAATCTGAAGACGCATTTTCATACGAAGAAAGGGATAGTTAAAGCGGTGGACGGTGTCGATTTAAAAGTAAAGCAAGGAGAAATTCTCGCAGTCGTCGGTGAGTCCGGCTGTGGAAAAAGTGTGACCTCTCAATCGATCATGCGCCTTGTCGGTCAGAAGAAAAGCGAAGAAGTCAGCGGACAGGTCCTGTACCGTGGGGAGGATCTTCTCAAGAAAACAGAGAGAGAAATGCAGCACGTCCGGGGTAAGGATATTTCGATGATCTTTCAAGATCCGATGACTTCCCTTAATCCGGCTTATACGGTTGGTACACAAATTGCCGAAATGCCGATGATTCATGAGAACAAAGACAAGAAGTCGGCATGGAGACGTGCGGTGGAGATGCTGAAGAAAGTCGGTATCCCCTCTCCAGACAAACGGGTGCATCAATACCCGCATCAATTCAGTGGAGGGATGAGGCAACGCGGGGTAATCGCTATGTCCTTGTCCTGTGATCCGGATTTGATCATTGCTGATGAGCCGACCACCGCTTTGGATGTAACCATACAGGCGCAAGTGCTGGATTTATTAAGGCGTCTTAGAGATGAAACGAACGCCGCGATTGTTCTGATCACCCACGATTTAGGCGTTGTTGCTGAGCTGTGTGACAGAGTGGCGGTCATGTATGCCGGCAAAATTGTCGAAGAAGGGTCCGTGGAAGATCTATTCGATCGACCGAAGCACCCTTATACGCAAGGGTTGTTGAAGTCTGTGCCGCGTCCTGGTGTCAGGGAACGGCTGCAGCCGATTGAAGGACAGCCGCCTAACCTGCATGATTTACCGGAAGGCTGCCGCTTCGCCGAGCGGTGTCCATTCGTCATGGAACAGTGCCTGCATAAGGAACCGGCGTTAAAGGCTTCGGAGTCGGAACAACACAGAGTCGCCTGCTGGCTGGAGGAGGAGAGAAACGATGACGACAGAGGAACTCGTCCGCGTCGACAACCTGAAGAAGTATTTTAATGTATCCAATGGCATATTTCGAAAGAAGAGTGAAGTCAAAGCAGTAGACGATTTGAGCTTTACGGTCTACAAAGGGGAAACGCTCGGGATTGTAGGAGAGTCCGGATGCGGCAAGTCGACGACCGGACGTCTGCTTATGCGTCTCCTGGATGCAACGGATGGAGAAGTATATTTTGAAGGCGAGAACATTATGGACTGGGACAGGAAAACGCTGAGGCAGAAGCGGCGTGATTTTCAGATGATTTTCCAGGATCCATTCGCCTCTCTTAATCCAAGGATGGTCGTCGAAGATATTATCGAAGAGCCATTGAAAACGATCGGTATGACGAAGGCGGAACGGAAGGCGCGCGTCGGGAAACTGCTTGCGGATGTAGGTATTCCGGAGAGTTACAAAGATCGCTACCCGCATGAGTTCTCCGGAGGGCAGCGTCAACGGATCGGGATTGCGAGAGCCCTGGCGTTGAATCCAAAGTTCATCGTGGCAGATGAACCTGTTGCTGCCCTTGATGTTTCCATTCAGGCGCAAATTATTAACCTGCTGATGGACCTTCAGGAGGAATACGGGTTCACGTATCTTTTCATCGCCCATGATTTAAGTGTCGTCCAATATATCAGCGATCGCGTCGGGGTTATGTACTTAGGGCAGATGGTCGAACTGACCGATAGTGATGAGCTATATGAACATCCCCTCCATCCATATACGAAAGCGCTCCTGTCTTCCATTCCGGTTCCTGATATTCATACGAAGCGGGAGAAAATCACGCTCGCGGGGGAAATACCGAGTCCGGACAACCCGCCGTCAGGCTGCAGGTTCCATACCCGCTGCCCGATTGCACAGGAACATTGCAAAACCAAAGTACCGGAATTTAGAGAAATAAAGAAGGGTCACTATGTGGCCTGTCATGAGGTGTAACGTTATGAAGCTAAACACATTTTCTATCATGGCCCGCTGTCCGGAAACGGGCAATTTCGGAGCTGCCGTTGCCACGCGGTTTCCAGGCGTCGGTGCCTATTCTCCCCATATCGAACCGAATGTGGGGATCGTCATCACCCAGGGATGGGTCAATCCGGCATTAGGCCAGGAGGGCGTGGACCATCTGAAGAAAGGGCGGACGGCCAATGAAACGCTCAACCATCTCCTCTTTCATGACCCGGGCAAAGAACTGCGCCAAGTTTCAGTGATGGACCAATATGGAAACAGCAGCGTCTATACAGGGGTGGAGAACGATGATTATAAAGGACATATTGTCGGAGACCAATGGGCGGTCCAAGGAAATCTGCTTGCCGGACCGGAAGTCCTTGAACAGATGGTTTCCGCCTTTAAAGAGGCGGAGGGATCACTCGCCGAAAAGCTTCTTGAAGCCCTTCATGCCGGTGATGCAGCCGGTGGAGACATCCGTGGGAAACAGTCTGCGGTCATCAAGGTAGCCTCGGTAAAGGGCTTTCCTTTCGTCGACTTCCGCGTCGACGATCATGAGAACCCGGTACAAGAGCTCCGTCGGATTTATGACAAGAACAAATCTGTCCTGATTGACAGGTATCATGAATGGATCGATGCAGTCAAAGAGGGAATTCCCTTAGATTGACATACACTTTTTTCTGAAAATTCCTTATAGTTATTTTAGAGGTGGCACCTATGGAAAAAGAACTATTGCAGCAACTGAAGGCAAGGTATCGGTTGGAGGATATCGTCATCGTCGATAAACATACAAGGACCAGTGTGTCTGAGAAAACATACACCGACTCTATTTCTGAATGGGTTTCCCTTTCCCTTTGTATGGAAGAAGGAACGATAAGGGAGACGGGAGATCGATGGGTATATAACGGGGAAGATGTGATGGTCGTTCTGATCGGGCGTCACAAGTATGATGAAGGGGCAGCTGCCTCTTTCCTGAAAGAGCATGAAGCATGGCTGAAGCTGCTTCTTCATCATACGAATGAACAGAAAAGGAAGAATGCGCTCCACGTATTGACCGGGGTCTCTCATACCCTCTCCTCGAGGATGTATGAGGAAGGGTTCCTGCAGATCATTTTGGATTCCGTGGTGGATGCTGTCACAGCGGCGGATTCCGGATTTCTGTTTCTTTATGATGAGAAAATCGGGAAACTCCTCGTGGAAGCAGCTGTCGGTTTTCGTGATTCCGGATATAAGAAGACGAGACTGAAACCAGGAGAAGGTGTCAGCGGCCGTGTGTTTGAAAGCGGGAGAGCTTCGCTTCTGCAAGGTACAGGATCCATTAAGGAAGCAATGGAAACGATGTCCGCTTTTAATTACGAGCATTATCTGGAGGCGGCTGAGGAACGTTCCATACCAGAGAGCATGCTGTCGGTCCCGCTTTTGTTTCATAAGGAAACAATCGGTGTCCTCACGTTGGACAGTTTCAGGGACCATCCCTATCTGACAGAGCACGACCTCCACTTAGTGGAGGCGCTGGCGGATCATATCGCTGTTGTTATCATGCATGCACGGTTGTACCGTCAGGAGAAGAGGCAGCGGGAGGCCTTACAGCAGACCCATCTGGCGTTAAGGAAAGAACACGAAACGATGCAGCGTACAACGGATTTCCACCATCGTTTGACGAACGTAGCCGCCAGTGGAGGCGGAGTTCAAGGGATCATTCAAACGATGAAAACGATGGTCCGGTACCCTTTCGCCGTGTATGATGCGCTCCTTAAGCCGCTGTTCGTCGATGAGGAAGCGGGGGAGAAGGGACTCCCGGACAGGTTTCTCAGTCATGACAGGGTCAAGAAAGTTATTAAAATGAATAAATGGCAGCAGATTGCTCATGCAGGCGAGCAGCTCGTCGTTCTGCCGATCACGGGTCCGGTCTCTGTGTGGGGATTTGTCTGTGTGTGGATTGATTCTGCCGATTTCTTCGAGAATGATATCGTCTTATTTGAATACGGGACGACCGTTCTTTCCTTGGAATTAACGAAAGAGGATTCCATAAGGGAGGCGGAGCAGCAGGCGAAGGGACAGCTGGTAGAAGGAATTCTGACAGGGGAGCGTGATCCGGTGGTCGAAGTGCAGGCATCCAACCTTGGCCTCTACCCAGCCGATTTTTATGCGATGGTGCTCTGTCATGTCGATCCGGACAAGATGGGGGAAGAGATGATGACGGTCAATTCCAGGCGTCAGCGGGAAGAGATAGGGGACGCGCTCGAAAGTGTAGTAACGAAGCTTGAGTTGAACGGGATTGTTTCCATGAACCGCTCGTATGTTTTCGCTATGATCAGCTTTCCGGAATCAGAAGGTAAAGGGTCTGCGCGTCAGAAGATGAAGGCGCTTGTTCACATGTTGGAACGATCCTCCGCGCCGCTTAAAGCTGGTGTCGGCCGTGTCCATAAGAATCTTTTCCAATTGAATAAGTCCTATGCAGATGCGGAGAAGTGCATCCAGGTCTTAAAGACGAAGCCGTCGAAAAATGTGATGAGCTTCGTCGATGCAGGTTTCTATCGCTTTCTTCTTCAGAACAGTGAGGAAGACCTCTCTCTCTATGTATCTGACTTTCTTGGTCCTTTGATGAGGTATGACAAAGAAAAGAATAACGACATGCTGCACACATTGATCACTTATGTCCGGTTTGATAAAGACTTGAAGAAGGTGACCAAGGAGCTGAACATCCATCATAATACATTGTATTACCGCATCAACCGTGTTCAGGAAATTCTTGATGTGACCTTTGACCGGTTCGATGACTGGTTCAATGTCCAGTTGGCCTGCCGGGTCTATGAATATTTACAGATAGAAGAGAGGGACGTCCGATGATAGCCATTTGTAATGTCGTTTTGGAACCTGTAAGAGGAAAAAGAGAAACAGACGCGACCGTCCTTGTCGAGGCGGGGAAAATCAAACAGATCTGCACAGCAAAAGAAGCGGATCTCGGAAACTATGAACAAGTGATCGACGGCATGGGGATGATTCTGACCCCTGGTTTTATCGATACCCATACGCATCTTGGCATTGATGAAGAAGGTATTGGTTGGGAGGGGGCCGACTTCAACGAAACGACCGAAGCACTCACTCCCCACCTTCGAGCCATTGACGGCATCAACCCGTTCGACCGTGGATTTTTTGATGCGGCAGAAGGTGGTGTGACGACTGCACAGGTGCTTCCCGGTAGTGCCAACGTCATAGGTGGAATCACCGCGGTTGTAAAAGTGAAGCCCGGGTTTATCCTTGAAGACATCATCGTTCGTGAGCGTGCCGGGTTAAAGATGGCATTCGGCGAAAATCCGAAGAAATATCATGGTCAGCAGGGACGCACGCCCTCGACACGAATGGGCATTGCCGGAATGATCCGGGAACAATTGGTGCTGGCCGCTGAATATTTGAAAAATCCTTCCCCGAGAGATTTACGGAAGGAATCGCTTGGGGAAGTGCTGGAGCGTCGGATACCTGTCTGTGTTCATGCTCATCGGGCGGACGATATCATGACAGCCATACGAATTGCAGAAGAATTCGATCTTGACCTGCACCTGGAACACGTCACCGAAGGCCACCGGATTGTACCTGCATTGGTGAAATACAAGGATCGCTGCAAGTTTTCCATCGGACCGACACTTTCCGGGCGGAGTAAAGTCGAACTAAGCGGCATGTCATGGGATACGTATAGAGCCCTGGATGAACAGGGGATTTCTTTCTCTATCATCACCGATCATCCGGTCGTGCCGGTCAAGCAGCTGAAGACGTCCGTGAAGCTTGCGGTGGAAGCAGGCCTGGATGCGGATACAGCATTGGAGAGTGTAACGATCCGTGCTGCAGAAGTGCTCGGTCTGCAAGATCAAACCGGCAGTATTGAAGTCGGTAAGGATGCGGACCTCGTATTGTGGGATAAGCACCCGGTGAAAGATGGCGGTACAGCTGTCCTGACGATGGCCGGTGGAGAAATCACCTATCAAACTCGTCAGCCTCTTTAGGCTGGCGGGTTTTTATTTTGTGGAATATTGTGGAATTCTTTTGTTTGCACAAATGACCTTAATGTTATACATTTGTGCAAAGGGGGTTGTCTATGGAAGAGAGAGAAGAGTTGAAGAAACTCTACCAAATAGCTCGGATGTACTATGAACAGGACATGACGCAGAGTCAAATTGCCAAAGAACTAGGAATCTACCGGACGACCATCAGTCGGATGTTGAAAAAAATCAGAGAGAAAGAAATTGTCCAGATTCGGATCAACTATGAGGCTTTCCACGATATTGCGGTAAGCGAACAGTTGAAAGAAAGGTTTGGTCTGAAGGAAGTCCTTCTCGTCCCTGACAAGGAAAATCAAACCAAGGATCAGAAGCGGAGAGCGATGGGGCAGGCATGTGCGAAATTTCTTGACCGAATCGTTCAAGCCGGTGATGTCGTCGGTTTCTCGTGGGGGACTTCCCTTGCTGCGGTGGCCGAAGAGCTGGAGCCTGAAAAACCGCAGGAAGAAGTTATTTGCGTTCCGTTAATCGGAGGACCTGACGGGAAGCTCGCAAGTCGTTATCACGCGAATACCATCGTTTACGAAGCTGCCCGTAAATGGAAGGGGGATTCGACATTGATCGATGTCCCTGCGATTGCGGGCAATGAGGAATTAAAATCGGCACTGGCCGCTTCCGGACATTTTCAGGAAGTAAAAGCTTTATGGGACCGGCTGACGATAGCGGTTGTTGGAATAGGATCACCTGCGATCAATCAAGGCGATAATTGGAAAGCTTTCTACGGTGGAACATTATCTCCAGAGATGGAAGAGGGAGAAGTCGCAGGAGATATTTGTTCCAATTTCTATGACAAAAGAGGGCGGATGATGGACACGGAACTCCTGCACCGGACGATCTCTATTGACCTGCAAGCTCTTCATAAAACGAGGTATTCCATCGGAGTAGCGGAATCGAATGAAAAAGTGGAAGCGATCAAGGCGGCCTTGACAGCAGGGCATCTCAACGTTCTTGTCACGACCGAAGAGACAGCGAAGGCATTGATACGAGAAGGGGAGTAAGCGAATGGATGTTAAGAAACAGTGTGCCGAAGAAGCTTTGACCTATATAGAAAACGGGATGACTGTCGGGCTGGGAGGTGGAAGCACGATAAAGCATCTCGTCACCTTTCTGAAAGACAGTGGTCGTTCTGTAAAGGTCGTAACACCCTCCTGGGAAACGAAACAGCATTGTGTGAGCGAAGGTCTGCAGGTACTTCCGTTGTCCGACGTCCCCTCTATCGATATAGCTTTCGACGGCTGTGATCAAGTAGATCAGCAGCTGGATGCGCTTAAGAGCGGGGGCGGCATCCATACGGAAGAGAAGCTTGTCGGTTATATGGCAGATGAGTACGTGCTGCTTGTGGATGAGTCGAAGTTCGTTCCTGCGTTGACCTTCGAACATCCGGTGGTAGTGGAAGTACTCCCACAGGCTCTTCCTTACGTCCGCCGCAAATTGGAATCGTTCCCAGTGCTTCAGGCGAATATTCGGATGAGTGAAGATAAAGACGGGGCCGTCATAACGGAAAACGGGAACCTGCTGCTGGATGTCTACGTCGATCCGGATAAGGCAGATTCCGGTTTGGAAGGCCGGTTAAAAGGATTGACGGGTGTGATCGACACGTCCTTGTTCACCTCTGTTGTAACGAAAGCATTGGTGGCAGGACCGTCTGGGATAAGGGAAATCACGATAAAAGGAGAGAATTGAAATGGGACAAGTTAATTGGGGTATTGTCGGACCTGGAGGAATCGCTGGAGATTTCGCCAAAGCAATCAAAGCGGTGAATGGGCATATCTACGGTGTATGGGGAAGAAATATGGACAAAACCCGCCGGTTCGCGGAACAAGAGGGCGTCGATCATGTCTATGAGAATACAGAGGATATGTACCGGGATGATCAAGTCGATGTCGTCTACATAGCGACACCGCACAGCATTCACTATTCTTACATCATGGATGCTTTGAAGAACGGCAAGCACGTTCTTTGTGAGAAGGCGATTACGATGAACGGCAGGCAGTTAAAAGCGATTGCGGAATTGGCAGAAGAGAAAGGATTGGTAGTAGCAGAAGCCATGACCATTTACCATATGCCGCTGTACAAGAAGCTCCGTGAAATGATCGAAGAAGGAAAAATCGGCAGGATCAATATGGTCAACGTGACGTTCGGAAGCTGTAAGGAAGATGATCCGGAAAACCGCTTCTTTAATCCGGATCTTGCCGGTGGGGGAATGCTTGATATCGGGACCTATGCTCTTTCCTTTACACGTTTCTTCCTCTCAGGGCAGCCGACGGAGCTGCATACTACGGTGAAGAAGCATGAGACAGGAGTAGACGAACAGTCTGGTATCGTCATGAAGAATGACCATGATGAGATGGCAGTCGTTTCCCTTGCGATGCGGGCAAAAATGCCGAAACGCGGCATTGTCGCCGGTGATGAAGGGTTTATTACGGTGGATAACTTCCCGAGAGCTGATCAAGCAACCATCACTTATACAGCCGACGGCTCTGTGGAAACAGTCGAAGCCGGAGTGGAAGCAGATGCGCTTCAATATGAAGTGGAGGCTATGAACGATTTGATCTTGAATAAAGGGGACAATTGGACGCTCGCTTTATCTCGAGAGGTTATGGATTTAATGGATGATGCCCGTCAACAGTGGAACCTAACGTACGATTTCGAATAAGCGGATCTTCCATGATCCATTCTATGTCTCGTTTTTCTGCAGGGGGATAACGGGGAAGTAAGGATGGAAGGGGAGATTGTAATGACAAGAGGAATCGACCATATAGGAATGACTGTGCCCAGTATAGAAGAGGCGACCGCCTTTTTCCAGGAAGCCTTTGGTGCCGAGGTCAGCTATGATGTGCAGCGCCCGGAACAAGAACCTATGGCAGGAGATGAAGTGGAGAAGCAGTTGGGACTGCCGGAGGGAACGTCCATTATTCATATGCGGTTATTGAGAATTGGCGACGGTCCTACGTTGGAGCTTTTTGAGCTGGGAACCGAACCGGATAAGGAACCATTGCGTATTTCAGATATAGGCATCCACCATTTCGCCTTCTATGTAGATAATATCGAACAAGCTTCTGAACGTTTTGAAGCGGCTGGAGGTTCTCTACTGTCCCCGCCCCATTCGTTGGATGATGAAGAGGACGGACCTCATAATGCAGGAGTGTATGGGAAAACGCCCTGGGGGAGCTTGGTCGAATTGATCAAGTATCCGGACGGGGTGGATTATCCAAAAGGAAGTGAAGCACCGCGCTGGACGCCGCCGAAAAACTCAAGAGAATGAAACGAGTGGATTAGACAGGTGTTATTGTCGACATCCAAATAACAAGCTCTCTCCCGAATGCCGGGAGAGAGCTTGTTTTAGTTCATCCATGCTTCACGACTTCCTGGCCGCGCACGTTCCAAGTAAACGCGAACAGGATAGTGGCGAGCGCACAAGATCCGGTCAGAAGAGCGAATCCTGCATTCCAGCCAGCGAACTGAACGATATAACCCATTAGTGCATTGGCCATGACAGCTCCCCCTAGGTAACCGAAAAGTCCGGTCAGTCCCGCAGCGGTTCCTGCTGCTTTCTTCGGTACATAGTCGAGCGCCTGCAGACCGATCAGCATGACAGGACCGTAAATTAAAAATCCGATGGCGATCAGTGCCAGGTTATCGACCAGTGGATTGCCTGCCGGGTTGAACCAGTAAACGAGGACTGCCAGAAGAACTCCGATCATGAAGAAGAATCCTGCTGGACCGCGTCGTCCTTTGAAGAGTTTATCAGAGATATAGCCACATAACAGGGTCCCCGGAATTCCAGCCCATTCGTAAAGGAAGTAAGCGAAGCTCGATTCCTCCATGTTAAACCCTTTTTCTTCGCTTAGATAAGTAGGTGCCCAATCAAGCACACCGTAGCGTACAAAATAGACAAAAACATTGGCAATAGCGATGATCCATATCCATTTGTTGTTCAGGACATACTTGAATAATATTTCTTTTGTCGTGAACTCTTTCTCATACGTCGTCTTTGAATTATTCGGGTAATCATTGCGATATTCCTCAATAGGTGGAAGGCCGACGGATTGTGGTGTGTCCCTCATAAGCATAAAGGCGATGGCTGCTACGACGATGGCGACGATTGCCGGCAGAATAAATATCCCCTTGTAATCTTCCATGAAGGTGAAGTAGGACCCGATAATCGTGACCCCGAAAATGGCGAGCGGGGCCATCAGTCCTCCGCCGACATTGTGCGCGACGTTCCAAATTGACGTTTTTCCTCCACGTTCACTGACGCTGAACCAGTGGACAAGCGTCCGTCCAGAAGGCGGCCATCCCATACCTTGCACCCAACCGTTAAGGAATAAAAGAACAAACATAACTGTGACTGTTGAAGTAAAGAAAGGAACAAAGCCCATAAGTAAATTGATGATTGCAGATAAAATCAATCCTGTTGCTAGAAAGTACCTCGCATTACTTCTGTCAGAAACGGTTCCCATTACGAACTTACTGATTCCATAAGCAATGGATATAGCGGAAAGTGCGACCCCCAGTTCCCCTTTTGAAAAACCTTCTTCCGTCAAGTATGGAATCGCGAGTGTGAAATTCTTTCGTATCAAATAATAACCCGCATATCCGAGGAATATTCCCATGAACACCTGAAACCTCAATTTCTTGTACTCTTCATCGATCCGCTCTTCAGGAATTCTTTCTTTGTGTGGTGCTGCTTTAAATAAACCTAACATGTTTGGACTCCTCCTTATCAATGTCATCAAGTTATAGAAACAGACCATAAAAAAACACCCTGTACATCAAGAATCGATGTATGCATAGGGTGCTTCTCCAAATCTCCGCCCATTTGTCTTAACTTGTATAAACAAATTACCACCGAGTGAAAGCGCTGTCAATATTTGGATTAAAAATACTAGTGTTTTAGGGAGAAAAGACTCATCTTTTAAGAGGATAGCAGGATTGGGAAAATTCTTCTTTGTCATACAGCTGACACATTCCGGTTTTATAGTAAGCGTATCAGAAAAAATCTTACGGAATGAGGGATACAAATGGGTGAAAAAAAGCAGTCACTATTTAAAGTAATCGGGTTATCACTATCCGCAGGTGTGCTTGGATCTGCGCTTACATTAGGAATTACGTCGTACGGGGATCAAGCACAGGATAATGGCAAAGATGCTGTAGTGGAAAGTGCGACGCAGGAGGCGGCGGATGTAGATGTGTCGACAATAGCTTCGGATTCCGGTAAATCCACGGCCGACATTGCGGAAGCAGCTTCGGATGCAATCGTCGGCGTCGTCAATATGACAACACAGCAAAGCCCGTTCCAGGCATCAGCAGAAACGACGGAAAAAGGAACAGGCTCCGGGGTCATCTATAAAGTGACGGATGATGCTGCCTATATCGTTACAAACAACCACGTGGTGGAGGGAGCGTCCGAATTGAAAATCTCCTTGAATGACGGCAGCGAAGTAGATGCCGAAGTAATCGGGACCGACGCTTTGACAGACATTGCCGTGCTGAAAATTGATGGAGACTATGATATTAAACCGCTTGCCTTCGGAGATTCAGATAATGTCCGGGCCGGTGATGAAGTCATTGCCATCGGTAACCCACTGGGACTCGACTTATCAAGAACCGTGACACAAGGAATTATCAGTGCCAAGAGTCGTACGATCACTACTTCCACGTCTGCCGGAGAGTGGGATCTTGACGTCATTCAGACCGACGCAGCCATTAACCCTGGAAACAGCGGTGGTGCATTGATCAACTCTGCAGGCCAGCTTATTGGAATCAACAGTCTGAAAATCGCCAGTGAAGAAGCGGAGGGCTTAGGGTTTGCCATCCCTAGTAATGATGTGAAGGATCTGATCGCTGACATTACAGATGATGGAAAGGTTGACCGCCCATATCTAGGTGTAGGGGTAGTGAGCATCGACCAAGTGCCTGCCTATTACACGCAGACACTGCCGGAAGATGTGAAAGAAGGGGTCATCATCGGTTCCATTGATGAAATGTCTGCTGCCGCAAAAGCAGGTTTGAAAGAAGAGGATGTCATCGTTTCGATTGATGATCAGCAGGTGACAAGCTCCAGTGATCTCCGTAAATATCTGTACACCGATCACAAAGCAGGAGATAAAGTGTCTGTGAAATACTATCGTGACGGCCAAGCGCAGACGGTACAGGTCATCCTGTCTTCACAGGAAGAATCATAAGGGAGATATGTAATGAATAAAAAGGTTATGTTCGGAGGGATAGGAGCGCTGGTTGTTGTGGCGCTCTGTATCCTGCTCAGTGTGAATGTCGGGGCCAAACAGGAAGCTGTTGCCACAGTAGATGGAGAAGAGATTTCCAAAGATGATTTATATGAGTTGCTCGTCAGTCAATATGGAGACGACGCCCTTGATTCATTAGTAACAAGTAAAATAGTAGAGATGGAAGCAGAGAAGAATGATATCCAAGTGGATCAGGACAAGATGAAGGAAGAAATGGAGACGTATTACGATCAATATGGCAGCAAGGATGACTTCCTGAGCGCCCTCAATGAAAACGGGGTGTCCCTGGAGGATTTTCAAGCGGATTTGGAAGAATACCTGACGCTTGAGAAACTATTAAAAGACAGGGTCTCCATTACGGATGAAGAGAAGGAAACTTATTTTGAAGAGAATAAAGATAGTTTTAATCAGCCGGAGCAAGTGACGGCAAGGCATATTCTCACGGAAACGAAAGAAGAGGCACAAACGGTTCTAGATAAATATAATGACGGAGAGAAATTTGCTGATTTGGCAGAAGAGTATTCGACGGATGAGGCAACGAAAGATTCCGGCGGGGATCTCGGGATGTTTGGAAAAGGGGAAATGGTGGATGCATTTGACGATGCCGCCTTCTCCATGGAAGCAGGGGAAGTGAGCGACCCTGTGGAAACGGAATATGGGTTTCACATTATTGAAGTAACCGATCATACGGATGCCGAAGAAGCGACATATGAAGACGTAAAAGAAGAGGTTACGGACGCGTTATATGACTCTAAAGTTAATGAAGAATACACCTCCTGGCTTGATGAAAAGATGGAGGAATATGAAATAAAGAACAATCTTTAAGAGCAGTAGAGAGACCGCCCACAGGGTGGTCTTTTCTTGAATTATTTTATGCGGTCCTTCAAGTAAGAGGGTCGGACACCTTCTTTCCTTACCGCTTATGTTATTCTGAAACTAGATTTCAACTGGAGAAGGTGAAGATACCGTGAGTAAGATCATGATTGTAGAAGATGAAATGCCGATCAGCCAGGTGTTGAAGGCATATCTGAAGAAAGCAGGATTTGAGACTATACAGGTGTTTCGGGGAGACGAGGTCCTTGATACCTTTCAGAGTGCTTCGCCGGACCTGGTAATCCTGGATGTCATGCTGCCCGGGAAGAATGGCTGGGATTTATTGACTGATATTCGTAAGGAAAGCGAATGCCCTGTTATTATGTTGACGGCTCTCAGTGAAGTGGATGACCGGCTTACTGGACTCAATCACGGGGCGGACGACTATATTGCCAAACCATTCGTCGGAGATGAAGTGGTGGCGCGTGTCAAAGCAGTTTTGAGACGGGCTGGAACGCAGACATCGCCTGTAAAGAGTTTCGGTAAGTTGGAGGTCGACATCATCGGTCATCGAGTGAAGGTGGATGGGGAAGAAGTGACGCTGACACCAAGGGATCTTTCTTTAGTCACTTTTCTTGCGGAGCACCCTAATCAGACATTTACACGAGACCAGCTTATAGAGAAAGTGTGGGGATGGGAGTACGAGGGTAGTGACCGTGCCGTCGATGTCAGTATCAAGCGCATCCGTCATGCTTTGAAGAGCTGGCCTTCTTCGGAAGGGGAAATACGCACGCTGCGCGGGTTAGGATATCAGCTCAGTGTTTACTGAAAAGAAAGTGCCGTTACAGCGTTATTGGACGACCAGGTATGTGTGGACGCTTGTCATCGGATTATTCGTAATCGGGATCATATCGGTCGCCTGGATCCGCCATCAGACGATGGATAATCGCCTGAGTATGATGCAATTCGTTGCCGAACAGACGGCCGGCCGCCTGGTGAATGATGGACAGGTCCAGCCGCAGGAAGAGGAAGACGTCGTCATTCAAGGCAGGGAAGACTTCATGAACATGGACAGCCGTCCTGATTTGTACGTCGTTGATCAGCGGGGTACGATTCTGTTCCAGGACCGGCCCAGAGGTCAGAGGCTTCCACAGCGCTTTGCCGTCGACCTTCTTGATGAAGAGCAGACTATTCAAAAACTGGACACCAGCTCCGGGTTGTTTTACATGGTTTCCAAACCTGTCGAAATTAACGATGCCACCGTCGGATGGGTCATTCTTCTGGAATCGAAAGAGAACTTGACGAAGGTCGATCAGGAGTATTGGCAGTTGTTTTTCATCCTCGTTTGTCTTGCGCTGCTGGGCTGGCTGGCTATCTACTTCTTGTCAAAGCGGCTGTCTAAGCCTATTCAGGAAGTTGCTCAGGCAGCGAGAGAAGTAGAGGCAGGAAATTACGGATTCCATATCGATGATGAGCGGGTGAAAGAAGCGGAAATTTACGACCTTATTCAGTCTTTCCAGGAGATGTCCGGGAAACTGCAGCATCTGGAAGAGCTCCGTAGTCAGCTGCTTGCCGGAGTTACCCATGAATTGAAGACACCGGTGACGTCGATCAGCGGCATGCTGCGAGCCGTTCAGGATGGGATTGTTGAGGAAGAGGAAGCGGAAGACTTCATAAGGGTCTCGTTGAAGGAGACAGAGAAGCTGGAGCGGATGGTCCTCGATCTGTTATCGTTCAACACGTTTGCAGCCAATTCCGTTCCTCTAACGAAGGAAATCCAGTCCGTCAATCGTACGGTTAAGGAATCGGTCCATCATTGGGAAGTAGGTCAGGAGAAGGACAACCTTAGCATCTCCGTGGATCTTCTTTCTGAAGATGTAGACATACCCATGGATTCTATGCGGTTCCAACAAATTATTACGAATCTGCTCAACAACGCCTCTCATGCGATAGAGGGAAAAGGAGACATCTATATCCGCATGGATCAGCGGGAACAATGGATCTATATTGATGTCGAGGATACAGGTGGTGGAATCAAAGAAGAAGAAAGAGACTTCATCTTTGAGCGGTTTTACAGGGGAGAAGAGAAGAAGTATAAAACCGGTGGCCTCGGTCTCGGTCTCCCGTTTAGTAAAATGATCGCCCAGTCTCTTGGGGGAGATCTTGTCCTGTTTGATAGTTCTTCCGCGGGAACGACCTTCCGTATCCAATTACCCATACACTAGACCCCTTCCATCAGAAGGGGTTTTTTAATAATGAATTTTTATCTTGATTTCAAGATAAATGAGATGTATAATTCTTTTTGTAGGACATATCTCAGTTTCGAGATTTCAAGAAGGGAAGATTCCAATGGGATTTCTAAATAAACTATTCGGTAAGCAAAAGGAGATGGAAGAGATGGCAAATGTAAAATTAGCTGTTGTTTTTTATAGTATGGGTGGTACGAATTATCAGATGGCGAAATGGGCGAAAGAAGCAGCGGAAGAAGCAGGAGCGGAGGTAAGGCTTGTTAAAGTAGAGGAATTAGCACCTGCTTCTGTTATCGAGGCGAATGATGCTTGGAAAGCGACCGTAAATGCGACGAAAGACGTTCCGACTGCAAGCTCCGATGATATTGAGTGGGCAGACGCCTTGATCTTCAGTGTGCCGACACGATTCGGGAACATGCCTGCTCAAATGAAGCAGTTCCTTGATACGCAGGGCGGTCTTTGGGCTTCAGGAAAAACAGTCAACAAAGTTGTCAGCGGTATGACGTCTGCTCAAAACCCACATGGTGGTCAGGAAGCTACCCTGTTGTCTCTTTACACGTCCATGATGCACTGGGGCGCCATTATCGCTTCTCCTGGTTATACAGATCCTGTTCTGTTCGGCGCAGGAGGCAACCCTTATGGTACGAGCGTGACCGTAGATCAGGAAGGCAAGATGGTGGAAGATGTTCAGGCAGCTGTCAAACATCAGACGAAACGGACCATCTCTGTAGCCGAATGGGTCAAGCAAGGTAATAAATAATAAAAGATCTCTATATCAAAAAGCCCCTGTTTCCTCTCAACAAGGAAACAGGGGCTTTTTGGATTCATTCCATTATCATTTCTTATGAGTAGTCGTTTTATTACCAAGGAAGTTGGGACTCATGGCATTCAAATGTCCCTAACCAACCGGATAGAGCACAACCGCCCCAGAATCCTACGCGTCCACTTTTCCAATCGCTTCCGAAAGAAGTGGAACCTGCGTGGTGAAGGGTGTCGGATGTCATGCTTTTTGCTTCCACGACGGAAGAGGTCGAACCTGTAACGTCCCCAAAGCTCAAGATACCTACAGCGGCTAAAGCGATTCCTACTTTTGCAAGTTTCTTCATAAAACATAACTCTCCTTTTGTTTTGTCATGGATGAGGATTAATTGGAAGTTTTTATCACCTTACCAATTGATTCCATGCTTTTCAACGAAATAGGAGGATTTTGGCACTTTATTCCTATAACTGAATGTGCTGTTTACTAGAAAAGTAGCAAGAAAGGATTTTTGAGTTTTTTATTTTAAATAGTTTGAATATTATGTTCTATATGTATAGAATATAGATAGGAGGGATAATATGGAATTATTTTCTGCAGGGACGAAGCTGAACAGAGAGACGTATGAGGTGGAGGTGAAGTCTTCTTTATTATGGGAAGCGGCTCTTGGCATTGCAGCCATTACCAACGATTCCTTATTGGACACGCTGGAATGGAAGGAGAAAGATCGGGATTTGATTCTTGCCTCTTTCTCAAGCGATATGATCGACCACCTATCCTATGTGAAAGAACATAATACATGGAAGACGCTTTTGCAGCTGCTTCATCAAGGGGACTTTACACAGATGAGTGAATTTCAGTCCTTTATTGAGGGGCTGTCGAATGAGGAATTGAAATCCTATGCTGTTCCTTATCTTGGGAGAAAGTATGAGGCCAGAAAACAAGAGCTTTTGGAAGGTTCTGAGGAAGCGCTGCATGTGCTCCAGAAAGAATTAAAGAATCATCCTTTCCTGCCCGGCTACTTGGCATTTATTATGCATGTTTCCGGCACACAGTTGAAGGAGCACTTGGGGAAGGTGATGGAAGGCTGGTTTGAGACCGTGATACGTCCTGATAAGGAAAAGCTTTCTTCCATTTTAACGAGAGATCATATTTCTAAACAGAAGAGGCAGAAGCAGATGAATGCGGAACAGCTTGTGGAGTGGGCAACAGATGGAGTGAAGTATCTCCCGGAGCCGGGAGTCCATAAAGTTATCCTTATCCCTCACTATATTTATCGTCCGTGGAATGTGGAGGCGGACTTGGAAGGTGTGAAGGTGTTTTACTATGCAGCAGCGAATGGAAGCATCTATCCGGAAGCGGATGTTCCGAACAAACAGCTGGTGCAAAGATACAAAGCGCTGGGGGATGAAACACGTTTGAGGGTATTGAAGCGGCTGATGGAGGGACCGCATTCGCTCCAATCGTTGACGACAGAGCTGGGGATGGGGAAGACGACCATTCACCATCATTTGAAACTGTTGAAATCTGCGCGACTTGTTAAGCAGGAAGGGAATGTTTATGAGGGAAATCCGGAAGTAATTGAATCTATGGGAACAGATATGATAGCTTATTTGGGATGTAAATGAGGAGGGGAGCCGTTCCGGACGTTGTCGAAGATAAGAGACGATACACCTTTCGTCATCCGGCTTTCCGGTTCATTGGAGGGAATCTTGTATCTTTCTTCGGAGATCAAATCTACTTGATTGCTCTGCCACTGATTGTCTTATCCATCACAGGTTCTCCTTTAAGTATGGGAATCGTTGCGGCATTGGAAAGGCTGCCTGTTCTCCTTCAGCCGTTGGCTGGTGTGTGGACGGACCGTTTCAACAGGAAGTTCCTTCTTTTGGGAAGTGACCTGTCCCGATTTTCAGCTATTGGACTTTTAGGGATTCTATACATAACGGGTCAGCTGGAAATCTGGCATCTGTATGCAGCAGCACTGTTTGTGGGCGTGTGTACCCAACTCTATCAAACATCTCAGTTTGCTATTCTTCCTGAATTAGTAAAAGAGGAAGAGCTGCCGGCTATGAATGCTGTCAACAGTGGAACTTTTCAGGCTGCTGTGTTTCTGTCCCCGGGGCTTGGAGGGATTCTTCTGAGTATTTGGAACCCCGGAGTTGGATTGATCCTGAATAGTTTCTCGTTTCTGATCGGGGCTTTGGTCGTTTGGAGCCTTCCTATACAACCACCGGCATGGAGTGGAAAGAACAAAGGCGGAATGATATCCGGGTTGAAAGAAGGGTTTCGTTATGTTTGGTCTGTCAAAGCGATTCTTCACACGAACCTTGCTATGCTGTTTTCTGTGTTCGGAACGACCATGTTTCTTACCATGTACATTGTGCATTTGAATTCCACCATTAACATGGCCACCGTCCCCATTGGTTTTCTTCTTTCTGTTGGGGGCATTACAGCTGTGGCAGGATCCTTCGCGTCCAGCTGGCTCAGTAAACGAATGACATACCGGACGCTTCTCTTCTGCACAGGCGTTCTCGGCGGGGCGTCTATTGCAGGTTTCGCGGCAGGAGGGTCTTTCTGGTGGCTTGCTGTGATGAATGCCGTCGGTACAGGAACAGCTTCCATCAGCAGTCCATGTATCCTTACTATCCGTCAGCAGGGGAGTCCGGCGCATCTGCTCGGGAGAGTGCAGGCGACAAGCCGCTTCATGACGTGGTCCCTCATGCCGGTTTCCGCTTTATTTGCAGGATGGCTGGCGGAAGTGTACGGGACAACTGTTCCTATTCTGACAGGAGGATTACTTGTCCTGTCGGCCTCCTTTTTTTATCTTCATCCTGCCTTGGATAAGAGAAGGAGGATCTGAGGGAATAAATGGAACAGGAGTCTGATTTAAGCATAGGGGATTTTGATGCTATAATAAGAAGGTGTACTTTCCATTTATAGGGGCGGAAAACGCTGCTGTATTTTTTTCATAAACCTTAATCCGGTTTTCACTTTTTTTGTACGGGAGAGATCTATATGAGTTCAGAATCAAAGATGAAGCTGTTCAGCATGAATTCCAATGAGCCGTTGGCGGAGGAAATAGCGGACATTCTGGAAGTTCCTTTAGGAAAGAGTTCCGTCATCCGTTTCAGTGATGGAGAAATTACGATCAACATTGAAGAAAGCGTCCGCGGGGATGATGTGTATATCGTCCAACCGACGTCCCAGCCTGTCAACGAGAACTTGATGGAGCTGCTTATTATGATTGATGCGATGAAACGTGCTTCGGCGAAGACGATCAACGTCGTCATTCCTTACTTCGGTTATGCACGTCAAGACCGAAAGGCACGTCCTCGTGAGCCGATCACTGCGAAATTGATTGCAAACCTTCTGGAAACAGCGGGCATATCACGTGTGATCACTCTCGACCTGCATGCGCCTCAAATCCAAGGCTTCTTCAATACGCCGGTGGATCAGTTGCTTGGTATTCCGATTCTTGCACAGTATTACAAAGAAAATTATAAGAATCTGCAGGATACAGTCATCGTTGCACCGGATACGAGTGGTTTAAGCCGCGCAAGAAGAATGGCCAACATTCTGGATCTGCCGATTGCTTTCGTAGATAAGCGCAGACAGGGGCCAGGAGAACCAGGTCAGGTTAATGTCATCGGTGACATAGAAGGCAAACACGTAATTATCGTGGATGATATGATTGATACCGCCGATACAGTTACAATTGCTGCGGAAGCGCTCCTCAAGCATGATGTGAAAGATATCTATGCCTGTGGAACTCATGCTGTACTTTCGGATCCATCTGTGAAGAAAATCGATCAATCGCCGATCAAAGAGCTGCTTGTAACCAATTCTATTTTCCTTCCGGAGGAAAAGCGGATCTCTAAAATCAAGTCGCTGTCTGTGGCACCATTGCTTGCAGATGCACTCCTTCGTGTCCAACACGAGCACTCCGTCAGTGTTCTGTTCGATTAATAGAAGACAAAAAAAGGCTGCCAGGCAATGGCAGCTTTTTTTGTTAGAGATCGACTTTTAGTAAGGCGTAGTGCAGGTGGTTCTGAATGAAAGCATGGGTGTGATCAATGATCGTTTCCTGATCATTATCCATCGATGCGACGTGGTAAGAGTCCTCAAGCACCACTTTGGACTTCTGCTTCGAACCAACACGTTGGAGGATGAAGTCGGTGTTTGCCGGTGGAACGACATGATCGATCCTTGATTGGAAACAGCTGATCGGACAGGATACGGCGGGAAGCCGTTTCTGGACCACTTCCATGTATTGAAGCAGCTGTCGATATGCGAATCGCGGGGTTCTGGTATAGGTGATTTCTTCCACGTCGTTTTTCTTGATGTCCGGACGTCCTTCTTCGATCCACATCGGACAATCATTCCTGTTATAAGTAGAGAAAGAGGGGATGGACATAGCTGGATTAATCAACAGGATACCGTCTATTGCCTTATGCCGGCTGGCAAGGTCGAGCGTCAACGTGCCGCCCATCGATTGACCGACAACATAAACCCGGCCGCACTGGGCGCTTAACTCGCTGTAGGCTTCTTCCAAGCATAAGAACCAGTCGGAGAAAGAACAGTGCTTCAGATCTTCCCCATGTGTTCCATGGCCTGCAAGCCTTGGTGCTTTAACGGTGTAGCCTTTGGATGCAAACGCCGTCCCAAGGTCCTTCATGCTTTGTGGTGTACCTAAAAAACCATGACACAAAAGGATCCCGACGCCGTTACTGCCTTCGTACGTAAACGATTCTGCTCCATTGATTACCGGATATGATTCGTACATCCTTCCACTCCTTTGTCCTCTTGAGGATCGAATTTGCTATTATTGGTATTAAACTACAATAATTCCTATCAGTCAACTAGGTATTAAAAAATGTTTTGATTCTTCGGTTGTCTTCTGGGAATTTCAGCTTTACATACGTAGCGCATATTGTATAATTTTAAACAGTAATCGTTACTCTTTAATTATGTTATGTATATTCAGCAAAAGAATCGAGGGAAAAGGCGTGAGTCATTATCTGCGCAACATACTAAAAAAGAATGTCCTGCTTCAGATGAATCCTGACAAAAGAGAATTATATACCTATGTCATTCAAATGGAGGATGAACTTGCAGAAACAGTGTCGACCCCGGACGATTTCATTCGATTGATAAGCAGCGATCAACCACACCGGAAGGCCGCCCGAAGGTTTGGTATGACGTTGTTTGAACTTCTTCAAACTATGAAAGATCTGGAGAGAGACATCCATCAGCATACGCTTGAGATGGAAGCAGCTGTCAGATGGATAGACTATACAGAAAAGATGGGAAGGGAAGACGGTTTCCGCTGCTTCCTTGTCGATATTCCTTCTCCCCGCTTATGAAAAGGACCAGGATGCTGGTCCTTTTTTTGTTCTGTCAGAGACCTCGCATGGATTGCTGTTTACGGTTTAAAAAAATGACATTAGAATATAGGTATAAAGAATTTTCTGCAAAAACCCTGGTTTCCTGGTGAAGATGGGTTCAGCTGACAGAGAAAGGCAAACAGGATCAAGCCTTGGGAATGAAAGCGGGGAGGGGTTCGTATGGAAGATTTATATCGAGTGGTCATTGTAGATGATGAAATGCTGATCAGGCAGGGGATCATCAATTATATCGACTGGGAGAGTCAGGGATTCCGTATTGTGGGAGAAGCATCAAACGGGAAAGAGGCGCTGCAGCTTGTCGATGAGCTTCATCCACATCTGCTTATTACGGATATCGTTATGCCTGGCATGAACGGAATTGAATTAGTGAAGGCCGTCAAGGAACGGCATCCGTCCGTTGAAATTATCGTACTGAGCAGTTTTGAGAACTTCGACTATGTGCGTTCCGCCTTTCAATTCGGTATTGCCGATTATATATTAAAGCCGAAATTGAACGGGGAAGAGCTGATTCGGACGTTAAATCGGATTTCGCCGAATACAGCAGACAACCCGGTTGAATATGAAAAAGATATCTCCTTGGAAGATCTTTTGCGTAAGAAATTGGAGGGACAGGAGTGGACGGCGGAAGAAGAAGAGAAGTTACAGGCATTCCCGCAGGGAGCCTACACGCTTCTCGGATTGACCGAGACACGACGGAATGGCGGCAATTCGGCACTTATATCCCTGCATCAAAAATTATCCGAAGAGGGAGCGATTAAAGGAATTGAGTGGATCGCTGACGTTGAAAGCGATTTCAACGTGGCTCTGCTCATTTATGACTCCCTTCATACAGCTGCTGTCCAAGAAAGGCTGGTACGTTTCTCCGATGAATATGAAGGAGTCGGAGACCGCGCTCCGTGGGTCGTCAGTGCACCGTTTTTCTCTCTTAAGGAAGTCGGTGAAGTCTATCGCGACCAGGTTATTCGCTTGAAAGAATACGCCTTTTATATGCCGGAAGCTCCTATTCTTATGGAAGGGCTGCTGCCGGATTTGGAGCGGAAGGAGCGCCCATTCGATTTAAGTGGTTTCATTGATCGCTTCAAGCAGCGGAAATTCGATACGGCCATACAAAATTTAAGAAGGCACCTCGATGCCTTGACGAGTGATTATACTCTCGATATCTTTGAGTTTAAATCCTGGATGGAGAACGTCATTTTTAACAGCATTGTTCTCCTCGGCAATATGAAATATCCGGTGGATGACCTGGAAACGTTAAAGTATGAATACTTTGCAGTCATCAACGAGGCTGGGAATGTAAATGATGCGGTCGCACCTTTTTATGATTTTTTGGAGAAGGTTCAAGTGGTCGTTCAAGAGGATACCCAGAGGGAATGCCCGACCGATGTCCAGCGTCTGCTGCAATATATAGAAGAACACTACGCGGAACCGCTGTCCTTGACGACGCTTGCCAACTATTTTCACTTTAACGCATCTTATTTATCTACGTATTTCAGTACGCACCTTCATATCGGTTTCAGCGATTATTTGAACAAGGTGAGGATTGAGAAAGCGAAACGGCTGCTGGAATCGACGAATACACCTGTAAGCGAAGTGAGTGAGCAGGTCGGTTATTCTGATCCAAGCTACTTTGGTAAAGTATTCAAGCGGCTGGTCGGTTCCTCTCCGGGAAAGTATCGTAAAAAAGCTATGGCAGCGAATTGAGGAAACCAGATGAAAAGACTGCGAGAATTTATTCGGAACAATCGGTTGTTCATGAAGATGTTTCTGGTCATGGTGATCAGTATTGTCGCTGTTTCGGTCTTAATTGCCTTCAGTACGATTCGAATGTCCAATAATTTATTCATGGAAACCTTCAGTATTACCAATACGAAAGTGTTGAATCAGATCAAGCAGGAATTCGAATCTTTCAGTAATGCAGTCGCATCTACTACCATGAATGTCCAGGATAACGGGACGATCAAGCGACTGCTGACGAGAGAGGATATGAATTCGGTAGAAGAATCGAAGTCGTACTACGGGATTACAGAACAGCTGGACCGCATTTATACAGATAGTCTGAATCAGGCTAATATGATCGTACTTGGCAACAACGGCCGTCTGTTCAATATGAAATATAACCATTGGCCTGTCACTGCAGATGCTCTGATCAACCATCCAATTACAGAAAATCTGCGGAAGAACCCGGACGAAATTCTGTACCAATTCATTCCTGCCAGTGAAATTTCAAATGGCAGAGATATGGTCGTTGCTTCTAAAGCCTTGACGGAAAGGTCGACTGGCAATATCTATGGATATGTATATATTCCCATCCGGGAAAGGGACGTTCACGCCTTTTATGAAGGGTTTACGAGTGAAGGGAATAGTGTGCTTGTCATGAACGGACAGGGGGAGATCGTTTCCAGTAATAGGTCTGAATGGATCGGACGCCGTACCCCGCACCTTCTTTCCGTTGCAGAAGCTTCCGATGTAAACCGTAAGGAATATAGAGATGCGGAGGCGTTCGGTAAGGACTATTTAATGATGTCAGAATCTCTGCCGGCTTTGGACATGTATGTCATTAATCTGATCGATCAGGAGGTCGTCGTCAATAACTTGATTGATACGAAGGAACTGGTGATGATCAGCGTAGGAATCGTCATCTTGGCCGTAGGAATCGTATTCATTATATCGAGGAGGATGACCAATTCCTTGAGCAGGCTGGTCGGACAGATTTCCAATATGTCAAAATACGATTTCCGAAAGCCGGTAGACGAAGAGGGGGGATACGAAGCCAGAAAGCTCGGCGAGGCTTTCAATTATATGTTGAACGAGCTTCAGGATCATGTGGATATTCTGCTGAAAACGCAGCGGCAGGCGAGAAAAGCGGAACTTGAGGCCCTTCAACACCAGATCAATCCCCATTTCTTATATAATACGTTGACTTCTGTTAAATTCATGGTGAAAGAAGGGAAGAAAGAAGAGGCATTCGATACGATCGATGCGCTTATTCCTTTGCTGCAGAATGCACTCGGGAACGTGGATGAAACCATTACCGTAGAGCAGGAAGCTGCGAACATCGAGCACTATATCCTTATTAATCGGATGCGTTATGGAAACAAAATTAAGGTGAACACGCTTATTTCCCCTGACTGTCTTCACTATCATTTACCTAAGCTGGTGATCCAGCCTTTCCTGGAAAATGCTTTCTTTCATGCATTTACGGAGAAAAAGGAAGGCTTCATTCAAATTCTCATTGCCCAGCGGGAGGACAAACTGGTCTGTGAAGTTGTGGATACAGGAGACGGCATGCGGATGGAAACGTTCCGAAATCAGAAGGAGAAACGAAAGTTGTTCAGCGGTATAGGGATTCGGAACGTACATGATCGAATCCAGATGTTATTCGGAGAAAATTACGGAGTAGAAATAGCCAGCGAGTGGAAAAAGGGCACGAAAGTGAAAATAGTTCTACCATTACTCGAAGGAAATCCTAAAGATATGACCATACCTATAAATAATACCAAAATAGGTCCATCGTAATCATAGAAACTCCAAAGATAGTTAAATAATTTTCTAAAGATCGTTCTAACGGTCTTTTTTTTTATCCGTTATGATAAATATAGGCGTAATGATAACGCTTACAAATAAAAGGGGGTTTTCGTTGTGAAAGGTTTTCTTTTTAAGAAAAGTTGGGTGTTCGCTTTAGCTCTGATCGCTATTTTCACACTTGCTGCTTGTTCTTCGGATGAATCGAGCGGTAGTGATGGAGGTGGGGAAGATTCCAATAAAGTCACAGCATGGGCGTGGGATCCGAAGTTCAATATAGCAGCATTGGAAATTGCTAAAGATGCCTACGAAGGCGATGCAGAAATCGAAATTATTGAAAATGCTCAAGATGATATCGTACAGAAATTGAATACAGGACTCAGTTCCGGAACAATGAAAGGTATGCCGAACATCGTTCTGATTGAAGACCAGCGTGCTCAAAGTTTCTTGAAATCTTATCCTGATGCTTTTTATCCAATTGATGATTATATGAATCCAGATGATTTCGCATCCTATAAGATCGCTCCGACGAGCTTGGATGGAAAGCAGTACGGACTTCCTTTTGATACAGGCGTTATGGGGCTTTACTTCCGTACGGACTACTTGGAAGAAGCCGGTTATACGAAAGAAGATCTGACAGACATCACGTGGGATGAATTCATTGCCATCGGTAAAGACGTGAAAGAGAAAACAGGAAAAGACATGGTTTCCATGGATCCTAATGATCTTGGAATCGTCCGTGCCATGATCCAGTCTGCTGGTAAATGGTATGTCGAGGAAGATGGAGAAACATTGAACATTGAAGGTAACGAAGCACTGAAGAAAGCGTTCGAAACTTACAAGTCCATGATGGAAGCGGATATTGTGAAAGCGAATTCAGACTGGAGTCAATATGTCGCTGCCTTTAACAGTGGAGACATTGCGACAGTTCCGACTGGTAACTGGATCGGTGCAAGCATCATGGCGGAAGAATCCCAGTCCGGTAAATGGGCGGTCGCTCCAATTCCAAAACTTGATGTAGAGGGTGCCGTCAACGCATCGAACCTTGGAGGAAGCTCCTTCTATGTGTTGAACATCGATGGGAAAGAGAAAGCAGCTGAATTCCTGGGTGAAACTTTCGGAAGCAATACTGATTTCTATCAGGATCTAATTACGGAAGTAGGAGCTGTCGCTACGTACTCTCCAGCAGCAGAGGGAGAAGCTTATCAGCAGGAAAGCGAATTCTTCGGCGGACAGAAATTGGTCTCTGACTTGTCTGAATGGACAAACGAGATCCCGGCTGTCGATTACGGAACGCACACGTACGCCATTGAAGATATCCTTGTAGCGGAAATGCAGAACTACTTGAACGGAAAAGAATTGGATGCTGTGCTCGCAGATGCTCAAGCTCAGGCAGAAGCGCAGTTGAAATAATTCCGTTAGAAATCAGTCAGGACTGATTCACTAAAAAAGGGGTTCTTGGGAAGTGTTCATGCTTTCGAAGAATCCCTTTCTTTACAAAAAAGTGTGGATCAGGCGGAAAGAGGAGGAAGTACAAAATGAGCAATTCCATGGAAAGTACCAGTTCTACTTATGTGGAGAAAAGTAAGAAGAACGGAACGAAACGGTGGTTTAAAAAGAATTATGTCGGTTGGTTGTTTATCATCATTGCCATTCTTGGAATCGCAGTGTTCTATTTCTATCCAATGTTACGAGCTTTGCTGCTGTCCTTCCAATCCGGTATGGGAGCCAATCTTGAATATGTAGGGCTGGATAACTATATTCGCCTCTTCAGTGATCCCACCTTCATAGCAGCTCTGACAAACACGTTCATTTATCTTCTTGTGCAAGTGCCTGTCATGATCATTCTGGCTCTGGTCTTTTCGGTCATCCTGAATGATTCGACGTTGAAATTCAAAGGATTTTTCCGGACGGCAATTTTCCTTCCGTGTGTCACTTCATTGGTCGCCTATGCAGTTATCTTTAAATACTTATTCGGTGTCGATGGTTTAATCAACACGTTCCTGTTGGATCTTTCTCTCATTTCGGAACCGTTGAACTGGCTGGCGGATCCACTGCTTGCCAAGATCACGATCATTCTTGCCATCACATGGCGCTGGACGGGTTACAATATGATTTTCTATCTATCGGCCTTGCAGAACGTAGATAAGTCCATGTATGAGGCGGCAAAAATAGACGGTGCGTCAAGCATTCAACGTTTCTTCTATATTACTGTCCCTATGTTAAAGCCGATCATCTTGTTCACTTCCATCATGTCTACGATCGGAACACTTCAGATCTTTGATGAAATCATGAACATCACAGGTGGTGGACCGGGTAACGCAACCCTATCTATCTCCATGTACATCTATAATCTATCATTCAAGTACAGCCCTGATTTTGGTTATGCAGCGACTGTATCTTACGTAATCGTTATCCTTGTGGTTATCTTCTCGCTAATTCAATTTAAAGTGGCAGGTGAAGAAAAATGAAGAAAGCAAAACGAATCGGTGTCTATGTGTTTTTGAGTGTCGCGGCGTTGTTCTCTATCTTCCCGTTTTTGTGGATGATTGTGAGCATGACCAACAAGTCGGTGGACGTTACTCAAGGGCGCTTGCTGCCGGGTACCCATCTATTTGAAAACATCCGTGTGTTGTTCGAGTCAGTGGATGTCGTCACGGCGCTCGTAAACTCTACGATCATTGCCGTCATCACGACATTTTTGACTTTGTTGATCGGTTCCCTTGCTGGTTATGGGTTTGAAATTTACCGCTCACCGGGCAAGGACCGCATATTTAATGTTCTTCTTCTTTCTATGATGATTCCGTTTGCAGCCATCATGATTCCGCTTTACCGTTTGTTCGGAGGCGTATCTTCCACCATCCCGTTTCTTGGAATCGATACCCTCGCGGCTGCCATCCTGCCGACCGTCATTACGGCATTCTTTATCTTCTTCTTCCGTCAGAATACGAAGATGTTCGCGAAGGAATTAGTGGAAGCCGGGCGTATGGACGGGTTGAGTGAGCTGGGTATCTTCTTCCGTATCTACCTGCCTACAATGAAAACGACGTATGCAGCTGCAGCGATCATTGCATTTATGAACAGCTGGAACAACTATCTATGGCCGTTGGTCATTTTGCAGTCGCCTGAAAACCAGACGATCCCGTTGTTAATTTCCAATCTTGGTGCAGGATATTCTCCGGATTACGGAGTAATCATGACTGCCATTGTTATCGCGACACTGCCGACAGCGCTTGTATTCTTCATTATGCAGAAGCATTTCGTAGCTGGAATGATGGGTTCTGTCAAAGGTTAAGAGAAACAGCTGATATAAGGAGGTTCATCCATGGAATTAAAGCCGCATGATTATGAAAATATCAAGGTGTTGGAACGGAATCGTAGAAGAGAGCGGGCACACTTCTTTCCTTATAAAAAGGAACAGGCAGCATGGACGTTTGACAGGGAGTGTTCGCCTTCCTTCCAATCTCTCAACGGAAATTGGAAGTTCCATTATGCTGAAAATCCGCTTGATGCCCCGGAACGTTTCTATGAAACGAATTATGATGTCATGGATTGGGAGGAGATTCCGGTCCCTTCGTCCTGGCAGATGCACGGCTATGGGAAACCGGCTTATACGAACGTTGTCTATCCATTCCCTGTCGATCCACCCTATGTACCGGATGAGAATCCGACAGGGTCCTATGTACGGGAATTCTATGTTCCTGAGGAGTGGCTGGAGGAGAAAGTATTCGTCAAATTCGAAGGAGTAGACAGTGCTTTCCATTTATGGGTGAACGGAAAAGAGGCAGGATACAGCCAGGGAAGCCGTATCCCCTCTGAGTTCGACCTTACTCCGTTTCTTAAAGCAGGTACGAACAGAATCGCCGTTCGGGTATATCAATGGTCGGACGGTTCGTATATAGAAGATCAGGATATGTGGTGGTTGAGCGGCATCTTTCGGGATGTCTATTTGCTTGTCGTTCCAAAAGTACATATCGACGATATCTTCGTGAAGACGGTATGGAAACAATCGTCCGATGTCGCAGAGTTGGTCGTGGAAACCAAGGTGGAGAACGGAACAGGAAAAGACATATCCGGTTATTCGCTTGACTATCAATTCTTTGATAAAGAGAAGCAGCCTGTATTTTCCGAAATCCATGATCCGTTGGAAGACCTGGCACCTGTCCGTGAATTCTCTGTAATGAAGCCACGGCTTTGGTCTGCAGAAGATCCTTACTTATATACGTTACTCCTTACCTTGAAAGACGGGGAAGGAAAGACCGTAGAGATTATCCCTTTGAAAGTCGGGTTCCGTTCCATTGAGCTTGTCGATGGACAATTCCTTGTCAACGGCGCTGCTGTGAAACTGAAAGGCGTCAACCGCCATGATCACCATCCGGAACTAGGCCGTGCCGTTCCTTTCGAGTGGATGAAACAAGATGTTCTTTTGATGAAGCAGCATAACATCAACGCCGTCCGTACGGCCCACTATCCTAACGATCCAAGATTCTATGACTTGTGTGATCAATACGGCTTGTACGTCATTGATGAAGCGGATTTGGAATGCCATGGTTTCGAAGTCATCGGGGACTGGAATGCACTGAGTGATGACCCTGAATGGAAAGATACTTATGTAGACCGAATGAAGCGGATGGTTGCCCGGGATAAGAACCGCCCGTCCATCATCATGTGGTCGCTTGGGAATGAGTCCGGTTTCGGAAGCAACCATCAGGAGATGGCCCGCTGGGTGAAGGAATACGATGACACGCGTCTGGTTCACTATGAAGGGGAGAGTCGCGCCCTTGCTTCCTCGGAACGCTTCTATGATCCGAAAATAGATCCGGAAGCTTCCGATGTATTTACAACGATGTACACGTCTGTAGAAGAAATGGAGGCATTAGGGAAACGTAAGGATTTGAAGAAGCCGCACATATTGTGTGAATATGCCCATGCCATGGGGAACGGACCTGGAGGATTGCAGGAGTACTGGGATACCTTTTATCGATACGACCGTCTGCAGGGAGGATTCGTCTGGGAATGGCTGGACCACGGAATCTTACAGACGAACGAAGACGGTGAGGAGTATTATGCCTACGGAGGGGACTTCGGTGAACGTCCTCACGATTCCAATTTCGTTATCGACGGTTTGGTCATGCCGGACCGCACCCCGTCTCCGGCGCTTGCAGAATACAAAAAGGTGATAGAACCTGTACGTATGGAAGCGGCAGACCTTGCAAAAGGGACAATCGACGTAACCAACCGCTATGATTTCCTTTCTCTTGACCACCTGCACGCTTCCTGGAAAGTGATGGAAGGAGAACGCTGTCTGGATAGTGGAGTGGTTTCATTAGAAGGGATCATGCCGGGCGAATCGAAAACGGTGGACATTCCTTTTCTATCTCTGAAGGATAAAGCGTTCGAAGAGGAAGTATGGCTGACAGTAGAATGCAGGCTTGCTCACGAAACAGACTGGGCGGAGACTGGGCACGAGATTGCCTGGGCACAGTTTGAGCTTCCGGCACAGCGATTGGCGGTTAATAATCAAGCAGAGACCCATTCGCCGATTACACGGGTAGAGGACGAGCGACACCTTCGCTTGGACGGAGATTCTTTCACCGCCATATGGTCGAAGAAGGACGGCATGCTGACGGAATGGACGTATCAAGGGATATCCATGCTCGAGAAAGGCCCTGCTCTTCATCTGTGGAGGGCGCCTATTGACAATGACCTATGGGGACAGGATCAATGGAAGGAAACCCCTTCGATAAAAGAGTGGAGAGACGCCGGGCTTTCGGATATGCGTCATCGCCTGCGATCGCTTCATTATCAAGCACATGCTGATAACCGGATGGAGGTTACGGTAGAAACACGTGTGGCTCCACCGTCCCTGAACTGGGGCTTGGACGTGACCTATCGTTACCTTGTACAGGAAGATGGCATTATCGACCTTCAGGTGGAAGGGGAACCTTACGGAAAACCCCTGGAAACCTTCCCGAGGATTGGCTTGATAATGGAACTCCCAGCCGGACTGGACCACGTGAAATGGTTCGGACGTGGACCGGGTGAAGCTTATATCGACAGCAGGCAGGCGGCCCGTATCGGAGTATGGTCCAAGCATGTAGAGGAGCTTCGTACCCCTTATGTCTTCCCTCAGGAGAACGGGAATCGTCATGAAGTCCGCTGGATGAAGCTTCATCGTTTAGATGGGATAGGTTTGCAGGTGAAGAGTGCTTCTTTGTTCGACTTCAACGCCCACTATTACACTGTCGAAAACTTGGAAGCTGCCAAACATACGTATGATCTGAAGAAAGAAGATTTCCTGACGCTTTTGATAGACCATCGCCAGCATGGGTTGGGGTCTGCAAGCTGTGGACCGGATGTATTGGAGAAGTATCAGCTGAAGAGCGGGCCATTCCAGTTCGGGGTGTCCATGGCGCCCACCATCTGATAGCGATCCGCCTCGCTTGTATTCAGGAAGAAGTGTGACATTTAAGATTGTCCAAATGAAGAAGGAGGAGCGCCATGCTTACAGCTGAAAACGGTCAATTTCTTTTAAATGATAAGCCCTTTCAAATCCTTTCCGGTGCCATTCACTATTTCCGTACCGTCCCGGAGCACTGGGAAGACAGACTGGAAAAATTGAAGGCTCTCGGATTGAATACGGTAGAAACGTATGTCCCTTGGAACCTGCATGAACCGCGCAGAGGGGAGTTCGAATTCTCGGGCTTAGCCGATATCGAAGGTTTCATACAGACAGCGGCCGATCTGGGACTCTATGTGATCGTCCGTCCGGCCCCGTATATTTGTGCCGAATGGGAGATGGGAGGGCTTCCCTCCTGGCTGCTGAAGGACAAGGATGTTGTCATGAGAAGCAGTGATCCCGTTTATCTGTCGTACGTAGAAAGTTATTACAAAGAGCTACTTCCTAAGTTCGTCCCGCACCTATACCAGAACGGCGGTCCGATCATCGCGATGCAGATTGAGAATGAGTACGGCGCTTACGGCAATGATCAGAAATATTTGACGTTCCTTAAGAAACAATACGAGCAGCATGGTCTGGATACCTTCCTCTTCACATCAGACGGTCCAGACTTTATCGAACAGGGATCACTCCCGGACGTGACGACAACGTTGAACTTCGGTTCCAAGGTGGAGCAGGCGTTTGAACGTCTGGATGCATTCAAGACGGGTTCACCGAAGATGGTTGCAGAATTTTGGATCGGCTGGTTCGATTATTGGACAGGGGAGCATCACACCCGTGACGCCGGAGATGCTGCGGCTGTCTTCAGAGAATTGATGGAACGAAAAGCATCGGTCAACTTCTACATGTTCCATGGCGGCACGAACTTCGGGTTCATGAACGGAGCCAACCACTATGATGTCTACTACCCTACGATTACAAGCTATGATTATGACAGCTTGTTGACAGAGAGTGGAGCGATCACAGAGAAATACAATGCAGTGAAATCCATCCTTGCCGACTACCAAACCGTCCCGGCCGACTATGAGTCTGTGCTTTCATCCGAAGCTTACGGCAGGGTGGAAGTGGAGGAGGGCGTGAGTCTGTTCGATACCCTTGCCGAAATCGGGAAGCGGACGGCACACATAAAGCCGCTCTCTATGGAGGAAATTGACCAGGCTTATGGCTACACCCTTTATAAGACGACCGTCAACCGCTCCGGAGAGCTGAGTATGGGGATCGAAGCCGTTCATGACCGTGCGTTTATTTACGTTAATGGTACGTATCAGAAAACCATTTATATCAATGACGAACAGAAGAAAACGACACTCGTTTTCCCGGAAAAGATCAATACGCTGGAAATCCTCGTCGAGAATATGGGAAGAGCCAACTACGGTGAGCATCTGGAGGATCGTAAAGGCTTGACGAAGAATATTTGGCTCGGGGAGCAGTATTTCTTTGAATGGGAGATGTACGCCGTTGAATTGGATATCCTTCCTGAAAGCTACGCAAAGCAGGAGGACTCCCGTTATCCGAAATTCTTCCGCGGTACGTTCGATGCGCCGGGGAGACACGACACTTACATCGACAGTGAAGGGTTCACGAAGGGGAATCTCTTCGTAAACGGGTTCAATCTGGGGAGATATTGGAACACAGCCGGTCCTCAAAAGCGGATCTACGTCCCAGGCCCGCTGTTGAAGGAGCAAGGAAATGAACTGGTCATACTGGAATTAGAGCACTCTTCTGTTTCAGAAGTGCAGTTGGTGGATCAGCCTGAACTTGCCGCCGTTGTGAAATCATAAATGGAAAAGTCACCGCCTTACAGCGGTGACTTTTTTTGAGGAAGCACGATGCTGGATTTTTCTCATATAGCGGTGTAAAGTACCTACTAGTGGAAAAAAGACAGCGAGATTTGCAGGAGGAATAATAAGCATGAATTTAGATAAATATTTCGATCTTTTTGATCGTTCCCGAACAAGTGAAGAGGCGATGGAAGAGTTAAATGGTTTGTTCACGGATGACATGGTCTTCGTATTAAATGGCAGCAGGAAGCAGGGGCTGGATCAATGGAAGCTGTTCATGAAGCAGGTATTCACCAATAATACAGACATTAAGCATATGTATGAAGGTTGGGAAAAAGTCGAAGGAACCGATGCATATGAAACGCGGTGGGCCGTGTGCGGAAAGCTTGCAAATGGAAAGGTGTACACGCAGACAGGGAAGGACATTGCCCGTCTGGACGAAGCGGGCCGGATCAGCTATTTGGAAAACGTCCCGGATCAACAGGATTTGTTCCAAGGCTATTAAAGATGATAAAGCGCAGCTTATTCCATAAGCTGCGCTTTTTTTATGGAGGAAGGATGGAGAGAGTACAATCAGGATCAAAATCATCTACAGCGGCCAAAGGACCGATATTTCATGATTATGTTTTAACCCGGCGAGGAGAGGAATACTATGTAACAGAAAAGGAAAAGGAAAGGGAGTGTCTTCATGGGTAAATTCATCTTGAATCTCCTGGCGTTTATCCTTGTCGTCGTCGTTAACGGACTTGCGAACGCGCTGCCGCTGAATGGACAAACGACTGGTGAAATTTCCAACCGCCTCGATGTTCTATTTACACCGGCAGGGTATGTCTTCAGTATTTGGGGACTAATTTATCTTCTGCTTGGAATCTGGGTGCTGCGTCAGTTCCCGGCAAGCCGCAGAGATCTGCCGCTTTATCAAAATACGAGTGGACTTTTCGTCCTGAGCAGCCTGCTCAATAGTTTATGGATCTTCCTTTGGCATTATAATTACTTCGGTTTGACCGTGATCGTCATGCTGCTGCTATTGCTTACTCTGATCCGGCTGTATACGACAGTGAAAGCAAGCGGGGCATCGTTTTTCGATCTTCTGCCATTCTCCATCTATTTAGGGTGGATCAGTGTAGCGACGATCGCTAACATCAGCTATTATCTAACAGATATTGGATGGGACGGCTTTGGTCTTTCTGATACCGTCTGGACGATTATTCTGCTGGTTGTCGCCACGGTATTAGCCGTATTTTTCCTTGTAAGCGAAGAGGATTGGGTATATCCGCTTGTCTTCGTCTGGGCGTTCATAGGCATTGGTGTGCGCAACCAGGGTTCCGATGAGACGGTTGTCGTCTATACCGCTTACCTTTTGGCTGCGTTGATTTTCATCCTGACGATTGTATTCGGATTTAAACAAAAGAGAACATCATAAGTTTCGACACCTTGAAGAAATTCCACTCTATAAGAGTTGGAATTTCTTTTTTTTGGATTGAAAATTACAATGGAATTAATTTTATGTTACAAAGAGTCGGAACATGTCGAAACATCAGGGATTTACTATTATAATAGGTTCTAGTTTTTGTAATCGGAAGTACGTATTTTTGAAAAATAAGGGGTCAGGGAATGTGAGAATATTTATAGCCATAATCGCTGCATTCATTATCGCACCATTTATCTTAACCTCTCCTGCTGCCGCAGAAGCCGGGGATACTCCACAGATCGATAGTGAGTCAGGCATTGTCATGGAAGCGAATACAGGACGGATATTGTATGAAAAAAATGCAGAAGAGCGTTTGTACCCAGCCAGCTTGACGAAAATTGCGACCGCTATCTACGCTATCGAGCATGGGGATTTGGATGATACGGTAACAGTGAGTAAGCAGGCAAGTGAAACAGGCGGATCCAGTGTCTTCCTCAAAGAAGGCGATCAGATGAGGCTCGGTCAGCTCATTCAAGGATTGCTGCTTAATTCAGGAAACGATGCAGGGGTAGCGATTGCGGAGCACCTCAGCGGAAGCTCGGGGCAGTTTGCTAAGGATCTGAACGTATACCTGAAAGAGGAAGTGGGGGTGGAGAATACAACCTTCTTCAATCCACACGGCTTGTTTGATCCACGGCATATGACGACAGCGGAGGATTTGGCACGGATAACCGCTTATGCGATGAAGAATGATACCTTTAAAGAAATGTTCGGAAAGAAGCAGATAGACTGGGACAGTGAGTCTTGGGATACGACGTTATACACACACCATAAGTTGATGCGGGAAATGCCGTATGACGGTGTGACTGGAGGCAAGACGGGGTATGTCGGACAGGCTGGCTTCACATTGGCAACGAGTGCCGAACGGGACGGTACCAGTCTTGTTGCCATCACGATGAAGAATAGTACGCAGCTCGGCGCTTACCATGATACGGAGAAACTGCTGGATTATGGGTTTGATAACTTTGAGACGACAACGGTATCTCCGGACGATGTCTATGACTTCATGGGTGAGCCTTATGCCGTCGAAGAGCCGTTGATATACACCCATTCCACTAATCATCCAATAGATCAGAACGTAATCCTGCCTGGTGTCTTGATTATTTCCAACCAAATGGGTGACGTCCTGACATCCGGTATGCTTCGGCAGGTAGACAGGAAGCATACCACAGCAGGCGCTCTATCCGCTGCTGTGAAAGTGGATGACATATGGGACTATACGGGTCATCCGCTCGATCAGGATCTTACCGCACTTAAATATTGATCTAACAAGCCTTTCCTTAGACAGGAGAGGCTTTTTTTATTTGCTTTTCCCTCTATTGTTCAGACAAATTATGATTTTTTTCTAAAAAAGTGATCCAATTCTTTTCCTCTTCCGATAGCTGAGTAGAAACTATTTAATAAAGGAGAGTGTCAGATGAAACACTTGAAGAAAATCATGATCATGATGTTGGCGTTGGTCCTCCTCGTACCCTCCCTCGCCATGGCATCAAACAGTCCTACGGTTAAAACACCGGCAGCAGATTTACGATCGACACTGGATCAGCTTTTATCGGAGCACTTCGTCCTTGCGACTACTTATATGATGAAGTCGTATGACGATGCACCTGATGCGGAACAGGTGTGGGAGAAGCTTGATCAAAACGCAGCGGATATGACACCTGCCATTGCCTCCGTCTATGGAGAGGAAGCGGCAGCGCAATTTGAAGAAATTTTCCGCGGCCACAATGATTATTCAGACGCGTTTGTGGAAGCAGCTAAGAATGATGATGCGGATGCACGTGAAATGGCGGAAGCGGAAGTAGATGAGTTCGTAAATGAATTCGGCAGTTTCCTGGCAGCCGCGACGGACGGAAATCTTCCGGAAGATGCAGCGAAAGAAGCTTTGAAAGCGCATGAGCAGGATGTAGTCAATGTCTTCGATCACTATGTAAATGGAGACTACCAAGAAGCATATACGGCGTTCCGCAAAGGTTTTCAACGGATGTTCACGGTCAGTGAAGCGCTATCTACTGCGATTGTGACTCAAATGCCGGATCAATTCGAAGGCACGAAGGCCGATACGAAGGCAGCAGATCTTCGTTCTAATCTGAATGCACTGGCAGCCGAACACTTTGCATTAGCCGTCCTGGAAATGCAGAAGGGCTATGACCAGGCGGAGGATTATGATTTCGTGACATGGGCAGAAAACGAACACACGAAAGACTTCACAGCAGCCATTGCCTCAATTTACGGAGAAGATGGTGCGGCACAGTTTGAGCAGGTATGGCAGCAGGATCACATCAATGCACAAGCAGATGTCGTATCTGCCGTGCTGGAAGGGGACGAGGAAGCGAAGCAGATGGCTGAAGACAGTCTGCAGTTGTTTGCTAAAGACTTCGGTGCATTCCTGGATGCGGCGACAGAAGGAAATCTTCCAGCAGATGCAGCAACAGAAGCTGTTTGGTCTCATGAAGAAGACGTCCTGCAAACATTCGAAAGCTATGCTGGAGAGGATTATGAAGCAGCATACGATTCGTTCCGCGAAGGGTATGCATTCATGTTCGGTATCGGGGAAACATTAGGCGATGCGATCGTGATGCAGATGCCGGAACAATTCGGTACAGAAATGCCTGATGCAATGCCTGACACAGGTTTGGGCGGTATGAGTGATCAAGGCCAGTACATTTGGATGTGGATCGCATTCGGAGTGCTTGCTGCAGCAGGAGCAGGCTTCGTCTATCGTAAAAAAGCAACAGAATAAATAAAAAAACTGCCAGTATATTACTGGCAGTTTTTTTATTTGGTATAAACGAAGAGATGAAACTTTCATTTAAAAAATTCTGTCAATCTATTGATGAAAGCGGTTCATTGTGATAGTGTTGTGTATGAAATTTACATATGAGAAATCGATTTACATATGTGAATGGGAAGGTGAGGAAAATGACGGTCAAATCAGCAGATCGAGTCATTTCTATATTGGATCACTTGAAGGATTATCCCAATGGTCTTTCCCTTAAAGAAATCGCCGCCCAGTTGGCTCTGCCGCAAAGCAGTACATTCCAACTGCTGCAGACGATGCAGAAACGGCATTTCCTGACGGTGGCTGAAGGGAAAGTATATAAACTCGGTCCGAAGCTCGTACAGATTGGAACGAGAGCTTTAGAGACACTCGATGTCTATGCCGATGCACGTCCTTATCTCCGTGAATTGATGGAGAAGGTCGAGGAGACGGTATTCATGGCAATGATGATTGAAGAAGAACTTGTCTATGTGGCGAAGTTCGATAATTATCGGTCTATACGGACGACTGCACAGATAGGGATGCGGAAACCGTTGTACTGTACGGGTCTTGGAAAAGCCTTCTTAGCTTTTATGCCGGAACCTGTCAGTGATCATCTTCTTTCCAACATGAAAATGGAACCGATTACAAGTAAGACTCTTACAGATCCACATGTGCTGAAAGAGCAGTTCGCGGGCTTTCGTGAACAGGGTTTCGCGATTGATGATGAAGAGAATGAAGTGGGATTGTATTGTTTGGCAGCTCCTATCTATAATGCTGCCGGCGAAATGGTTGCGGCAATCAGCACAGCCGGTCCCAAAACAAGGGTCCTCGAGCGTTACGAATTCGTTTCTGAATCTTTATTGACAGTTTCGAAAGCGATTTCAGAAAGGAATGGATACGTTTTATAAGGAGGGTACGAAATGGATGTAGTCACACTGGGAGAGACAATGGTTACTTTCACGTCCAAATCTTCAGGACTGATGCGTTACGCTTCAGACTTTGCAATGAAAGTGGCTGGTGCAGAATCGAACGTTGCCATCGCCCTTGCACGATTAGGACATGATGTTGGATTTATCAGCAAAGTAGGAGACGATGAATTCGGTGAGAAGGTTCGCAGCTTCATCCGAGGAGAAGGAGTGGACGTCAACAAAGTTACTTCTTACGGAGGAGCTCCTACAGGTATCATGTTCAAAGAGAAGCTGACACCGAACGAGATGCGGGTCCAGTATTACCGTAAAGGATCTGCAGCGAGTGCGATGACTCCGGACGATCTGGACGAATCCTATATCGCCGGCGCCCGGTTCCTGCATATTACAGGTATTACACCAGCGCTCAGTTCAAGTTGTCTTGAAAGCGTTTTAACTGCTGTTCATTATGCCAAGCGTAACGGCGTAACAGTGGTTTTCGATCCGAATCTGCGGAAGAAGTTGTGGGGAGAAGAAGAAGCACGATCGGCTCTGTTGGAAATTGCCTCCATGGCGGACATTGTGCTGCCCGGTATCGATGAAGCAGAATTCCTTTTTGGACCATCTTCTACGGAGCAGCTGGCTGATAGATTTCATGAACTTGGAGCTTCTGTCGTCATCATGAAGCTCGGCAAAAGGGGAGCTTACGTGAAAGACCATTCATTCACAGGCTATGTCGATGGTTATCCCATCGATGATGTGGTCGATCCGGTCGGTGCGGGCGATGCATTCGCAGCCGGCTGTCTCTCAGGCCTGCTGGACGGTTTGCCGGTAGAAGAGGCATGCAGACGCGGAAATGCTGCAGGGGCCATGGTCACGTTAGTCGAGGGTGACGTAGAAGGGCTGCCAACGAAGGAACGTGTCGAAGCGTTTCAAAATCAGGATGTCAAAGAGGATGTAGAGCGATAAGGAGGAATGGACAAATGGGAACAGTCTTTCAACGAATGTTAGAGCATAAGCTTGTAGCGATTCTTCGTGGGCAACAAGAAGAAGATATAGTGAACATCGCCCAGTCGCTTCATGACGGTGGGGTGCACATGATGGAAATCACGGTGGATACTCCACGATTCGACGAGCATATCCGTCAAGTCAAGGAAGCTTTCGGTGAGCGCATGATTGTCGGAGCCGGAACGGTACTGGATCCGGAAACAGCACGGACAGCCATTCTTGCCGGAGCGCAGTTCATCTTCTCGCCGACGGTCGACAAAGAAACGATCACGATGGCGAAACGGTACGGCGTTGTAAGTATTCCGGGAGCAATGACTCCGACTGAGATTTTGACAGCCTATGAGCAGGGTGCAGACATGATTAAAGTCTTTCCGGCAGGAGCGATGGGACCTGGGTATATCAAAGATGTACACGGACCGCTGCCACACATCCCGTTAATGCCTACAGGTGGAGTCGACCTGTCCAACGTCCGCGAATACTTTGATAAAGGAGCAGTAGCCGCAGGGCTTGGCAGCTCGCTTGTCCCTTCCAATAAGACGATGGATGAAACGGCACTCAGGGAATTGACAGAAACGGCAAGACAATTCAGTGAAGCGATAAAGGATGTGGAGAGAGTATGAAAATCATAGATTTCAAACTGTATCAGCTGCCACCACGTTGGTTGTTCTTGAAAATAGAAACTGATATAGGCGTCTGCGGATGGGGAGAGCCTGTTGTGGAAGGACGTACGCATACCGTTGCTGCCTGTGTTACAGAATTGATGGACTATCTGATTGGTAAAGATCCGCGTAACATTGAAGACCACTTCCAGGTATTGTACCGAGGCGGTTTCTATCGTGGAGGACCAATCCTGATGAGTGCCATTTCCGGTATCGAACAAGCGCTGTGGGACATCAAAGGGAAGTATTACCACATGCCTGTCCATGAAATGCTCGGCGGATCTGTCCGTGACAATATCCAAGTTTACTCTTGGATCGGAGGCGACCGGCCTAGCGATGTAGGAGCTGCTGCCAAGGAAAAAGCGGAGGCAGGCTTCACCGCAATTAAGATGAATGGTACAGAAGAAATGAATTACATAGACAGCTATACCAAAGTCGATGCAGCAGTAGCAAGGGTAGCGGGAATTCGTGAAGCTGTCGGACAGGATTTTGGAATTGGAATCGATTTCCACGGGCGCGTCCATAAAGCGATGGCGAAAATACTCGTCAAAGAGCTGGAGCAGTATCGTCCGATGTTCATTGAAGAGCCGGTTCTGACAGAAAATGCAGAGTCCTTTAGAGAGATTGCACAGCACACGACGACTCCGATTGCAACAGGCGAACGGAACTACACCCGCTGGGGATTCAAGCAATTATTGACGGATGGAGTAGTAGACATCATTCAGCCGGACTTGTCACACGCTGGTGGAATTCTGGAAACGAAAAAAATCGCCGCTATGGCAGAAGCCTTTGATGTAGCAGTCGCGCCGCATGCGCCGCTCGGACCGATCAATCTCGCAGCGTCCCTGCAGGTCGACGCCTGTACGCCTAACTGCATCATCCAGGAACAGAGTCTCGGTATTCACTATAACAAGGGAAGCGATCTGCTTGATTACCTTGTGGATCCGACCGTCTTTGAATATGAGAATGGTTCGGTGAAAATCCCGAAAGGACCAGGGCTTGGAATCGATATCAACGAAGAGAAAGTCAAGGAAATGTCGGAACAGGCGGAGCTTTGGAAGAATCCGATCTGGCGGCATGCGGACGGTACCGTCGCTGAATGGTAAAGAAAGTTCACTCGTATTTACAACTATGAAGGAGAGATAATTATGTCCACAACAGGATTGATCCTGCTTGCAGTATTCGGAGTCGCTCTGCTGTTATTCCTCGTCATGAAGACGAAGCTGCAGGCGTTCATCGCGTTGATTCTTGTCAGTTACATTGTCGGGCTCTTGTCCGGAATGAATCCGATGGAAGTTTTGGAAGCGGTTCAGGCAGGGATGGGAGGTACCGTCGCTGAGGTCGCGGTCATCATCGGTATCGGAGCTATGTTCGGAGAAATTCTTAAAGCATCCGGCGGAGCGGAACGTCTTGCTTTGACCTTGATGAACAAATTCGGTGAAAAACGCGTCAACTGGGCGCTGGTGCTTACCGGTTTCATTATTTCCATTCCCGTTTTTCTAGATGTAGCCTTTGTCATTCTCGTTCCTATTTTATATAGTCTTGCACAGAAAACAGGGAAATCATTGCTGCACTTCGGTATTCCGTTGCTTGCAGGTCTTGCCGTTACACACAGCTTCATCCCGCCTACTCCGGGACCGATCGCTGTAGCATCCTTGATCGGTGCCAACATCGGCTGGGTTATCCTCTTCGGATTCATTGCCGGAATTCCGGCAGCGATCCTTGCAGGGCCGGTATTCGGAACGTACATCGGTAAGAAAATTCATGTCAAAGTGCCGGCAGAAATGCTGAAGAACATGGCAGAAGAAGCAAAAGGAAAAGAATACGATAAGGAGCTTCCAAGCTTCGGTATGATCGCTTTTCTTATCCTGCTTCCACTATTCTTGATTCTACTTAATACGTTCGGCAGTGCCGCTTTACCAGAAGGAAGCACGTGGGTAACGGTCTTCTCCTTCATCGGTGATCCCGGTGTTGCTTTAACAATGACCGCTTTAGTTACGTTCTATCTACTTGGAACACGCCGTGGTTATACGAAAGAGGAAATCCAGAAGATTGCCACGAAGTCTCTGGAACCTGCAGGTGTCATTATCTTGATCACCGGTGCCGGTGGAGTCTTCGGTGAGGTACTTGTACAAACAGGAATCGGCGATGTCCTTGCCGATACGATGAGTAACATGAATATGCCGATCATCGTCTTCGCCTTCCTTGTAGCTGCTGCTGTCCGTATCGCTCAAGGTTCGGCAACGGTAGCGATGGTTACTGCAGCAAGCTTGATTTCTCCTGTCATCAACACGATGGGAATCGAAGGTCCGATGCTTGCGCTGCTGGTTATTACCATTGCGTCTGGTGCTACTATTGCTTCTCACGTCAACGATTCAGGATTCTGGATGGTTAACCGATTCTTCGGATTGTCTGAGAAGGATACGTTGAAGTCGTGGACGGTGATGGAAACGATCATCGCGCTTGTCGGTTTCGGTGTTTCGCTCATCCTCAGCTTGTTTGTAGCATAAGGAAGAAAAACCAGCCCTTTGCAAAGGGCTGGTTTTTTTATTTTTTAGGAAGTGATATTCAGTGGGGAGAGGGCGGGCGCCGGGAATGTTTCTTCATTATTGGATAAGTGGAGATCGTTTGTTCTTGAAGATGAGGTTCTAACAGCTAAATAGAAGTGAAGTCTATTTTTTGATTTTCTCAACAAGACGAAAACCAGCCCTTCATAAAGGGCTGGTTTTGTTATTTCAGCGAGTGACGCTGGATATTCGGAGCTTCTTCCTCGAATTCGTTTTGGAACGGAAGGTTTTCTTCGTTCTTATGGAATTCGGGAGGAGCTTGTGTGCCGGTTGATTTATAACGAATGTGGAATTCCTCCTGGAACTCCGGGACATCTTTCGGTTTGGCAGTAGGAAGCCTCATGCCTGTAATCCACATTTCGAATTTGTAAATACCACGGTCGAGAATGACGCATAACTCTTCGAGAGACTGGGTCAGTTCATTCAAACAGTCCAACCCGTTTCTTAAAATAATTCCCCGTTCTTTCGCCTTTTCGATCGAATGCTCCAGGCGGTAAGGTTCGCCTTGGTATGCAAATTCGATAAAACAGCTGTTGCGGTCCCAGTTAAAGTGGTAATCGTCAATCTTCAGACGTTTCATGACTTTCTCAAGTTTTTTCTCACATATATTTTGTTCCTTGTGCGGCATCCATTTGAATAGAACGTTCTTAAATACTGGATTTTTGAACATACTAGTCACCTTCCTTTTAGTATAAGCCTGAACCTGTGAAGCGTGAACTGTACTATTATGTATAGTTCTACAAAAGGTGGAGAACCCCTCCCTGATATCCCTTTTAATTGCAAAAAATCCCAGAATACATCAGACATCCATCGAGGCTTACTACCATTTTAATCCCTTTGACGGCAGAAAGGGAATGGGCGCAGGGAACTATTAGGTGCAGGGAATTACTCTTTTTCTATTGCAGGGGCTGAGCTATTTTGTCTATTGAAAAGGCTTCCTGTCGAAGGTGACGTTCCTATTGTGGAAAAGGAAGCCGGAAAGAAACAGGAAGAGTGCATACGTGTTACTTTTCGCTCATTTTTAATAGATAACCGTTCGTAGGATAGGTAGATAACTTCACACGATTGATAGAGCCTTCATATATATAGTTAGGAGTAATCTCACTAAAACAGAAAGGAGTGTGGACATGAACGACGCATCAAGAAATTACTGGTCCTTATATGCAGAGTTTCTATCTGCTTTCCAGTCGATCAGATATAAAGGGTTCTCTATTCCTTACCTGTGTCATTTCAGGAGTTTGAACCATGAGAATACGTATATATGGGAGAACCTCCCGAATGCAGCATTCCGTAAACATTTATCCCATGATGTGAAGGATAGAAAGACTCTGCAGGCACTATTCGATCAATACAAGCAGTCCCATGTGAAAAAGAAAAAGAGTAAACTGTTTCCAAGGATGAAGGCTCCAAAGGGTAAAATCGTCTTGTACAATGCGGCCAATCTCCTTCGCTTCCCAAAGGAGACGATGGATCGGCATTTCCGGCCTGACCAGACCGTACTGCTTCAGGATTTTCCTGCAAAGAAGAAGCCGAAAATCGTTAAAGGGATTCCGGTCCAAGGTGTTCCGTCCAACTATTTGAGTTCCTATCGTGTCCCTGTAGAAGCAAGCGTCCAGGTGCTGCAAAAGCAAGCGGATAAAATCATTCAAGCATACTCTGGTCACCCTATGTTTAACCATGCATCGTTTCGAGTGAACTTCCACAAACAATTGGCAGGGATTGTCCAGAGAATTGAAGAGACGAATCGTTTCTTCCGGAAAAACCCTGTATCCTGTATCGTTTTTGCATCCACCCATTATTATCAGAGCAGGACAATAGCTATGGTAGCGGCAGAGGCTGGTATTCCGACGGTCTGCATGCAGCATGGGATTATCGGGGATGAAATAGGGTACATGCCCCAAATTGCTGACGTGGAAGGGGTGTACGGACATTTTGAATCCGAATGGTTTCAGAAGATCGGCGTAAAGAAGACGGCTGTTGAAATCATTGGTCATCCGCGGTTTGATAACCTCTTCCGCCGTTCGTCCCTGATGAAATCAGAGCTGGTCCATCAGTTGAAAATAAACCCGGGCAAAAAAACGATCCTTGTGATTGTAAGAGAAGATAAGCAAGTCGATAAGTGGGAGACGCTGGTCCAGAGCTTAAGTAAAGAAGGAAACTATAATATCATCATCAAAGACTTCCTCTATCGGGGCACACCTCATCCGCTCACGAAACTTTCTCCTCATATCTATTCATCCGCATCGATTCCATTATATGATTTGATCCACCACAGCGATATCGTCTTAACCTATTTATCAACCGTAGGTCTGGAAGCGATGATCGCGGATAAACCAGTGTTCGTGCTATCCACCCCATTTCCAACCTATACAGGTTATTTTGACAAACTGACTCCGTTAGTAGACCCGCGTCCGCTGAAAGTAGCCCGTATGGTAGGGAAATACCTCAGCGACGATCAGTGGAAGCAGCAGGTGAAAGAAACACGACAGTCGTTTCTGAATCATGCGTATCCAACGGCCAAGCCGTCCGGTACCAGACTGATGGATCTCCTGCGGCGTCTCTCGAAACAAGGAGGGGTTCCGTTTGAATGATTATGAAAGAGACTATTGGAGTTCGTATTTTGATTTTCTTGATAAATTTAAAGGGTTGAAGTTTATGGGTATTCCTGCTGCGCTTGTGCTCCCTTATTATGTGCTGATCATGGATCGCGGGCTGCATAAGTTAGGAACCCCGGCTACAGCGGGAAGGTGGTCTGTCCCATTAGCGAAGGAAGAAGATCTGCAGTCACGTTTTGAACAAGTACTGAGGCCGTATAAGAAAAGAAATATGAAAAGAAAAGGGAAAATCGTTTTTTATGATGCGGTATTAAGGATCCCCCATTACCTCTTACGGTCTTCCTTCTCTCCTGGCGAGACATTGATTCTGTGTCAGAAGCAGTCGGTCAATCCCTATACAGCTTATAAGACCAAGTACTTCTACTCGCTTCAGCATGTGGATAAGGAAACGAAGAAATCGTTTATCAAAGAATGGAATAGTACGATGGATCAGTATGTCGACCATCCGATTTATGGAAATGTTCATTTTCGGAAGAAGGTCCGGATGCTGCTGCCTTCTGCGCTTATGCAAATCGCGGCAGCTGCCAAGTTCTTTGAAACGACAGAAGTTTCCTGTCTGATCGTCGGTACGACAAACAGCAGCGACAGCCGCAGTCTCGTACTTGCTGCCTCGCAGCGGGGAATTCCTACTATCTGTCTGCAGCATGGTATTCCTATGCTGGAGTTCGGTTATCTTCCTAAAGTGGCCACGTTCCAGGCCGTTTATGGGGAAAGAGACAAGCGATGGTATGAGAGCCGGGGGGTTCCGTCCGTTACTCTGCGGATGATCGGCCACCCGCGTATGGATGATATTTATAAGAGGAAAGGGATGAGCAGAGAAGCCTTCTGTCATCGATTATCGTTGAATAAAAAGAGGAAGACTATCCTTTTGGTGCTTCATCATGAAGAGATGGAGATGGTGGATTCCATTCTTTCTGAGCTGCAAAAGAATGCGGTGTACAACATAGTAGTCAAGCGACGAAACGGCAGACAACGCCAATCGGAGGCAACGCTTGCACTTGCCAAGAAATATAAAAAACTCACTTATGTCGATGATCTGCCTTTGCATGACGTTCTCCGTCATGTGGATGCGGTGATCAGTTATGACTCTACGATCGTTCTTGAGGCGATGCTTGCTGGAAAGGTTGTCCTGCTTTGGTCGCTGAACAGCCTGTCCCGCAGTTCTACCAATTATTACGATTCATTGGAATACTATCGATTTGAGAAGCCGGAAGAGCTCGTTGAAGCCCTCTGTCTTTTACTTGAGGATGGGTCGTATAAACAGGGGTATCATGCTGTAAGGGAAAAGACGATTGCATCCCTTTACCAGAACCGCAGTGGAACCTCTACAAAGGTTCTGGCAGAGCTTGTTCGATCTTTAATTCTGTAACGAACGATAAAAAGATAGAGTATCTTAGTCATCTACCAATACGCTTTTCCATAACTTTCATAGAATAACGTATGCTTGAAAATAGAAGGGGGGATAAAGAGAATGGAAGAAGAGAAAAAAACGATGGAAGAGCTTCATGACCACTGGAAGAGCAGCAGTACACCCGATTTGTATGCTCCAAGAGTGGAGAGAAGTGAGTTCCTGACCAAATATATCCGCAAATGCATCGTCCGAAATGGACAAATTCTGGAGGTCGGCTGCAACGTCGGTCGAAACTTGAACTATTTAAGAGAGCAGGGCTACCAGAACCTGAGTGGAATTGAGATCAGCGAGGAAGCGGTAATGGCGATGAAGGAGACGTTTCCGGAATTAGCCGAAGCGGCGCACATCATGAATGCACCCGTGGAACAAATCATCAAACGCCTGCCGTCCAATTCCTATGATCTCGTGTTTTCCATGGCCGTGCTCCTTCATATACACCCGGACAGCGACTGGGTTTTCGAAGAGATGGCAAGGATATCCCGGGATTACATCATCACGGTTGAGGCAGAACAAGCATCAGGTTGGCACATTTTCCCTCGTAATTACAAAGCTATCTTTGAAGATCTCGGTTTTAAACAAGTGACGGAAAGCAATGCAAAAGCTGCCGGATTGAAGGCGTATACGCTTCGGGTCTTTAAAAAATTGAAATAACAGCAGAAAGCGACTCTTGTTGGGATATTCCCAGGAAGAGTTTTTCTGATTGAAGGAAGGGAATAAAAGGAACATTCTGCTTAAGTCTGGAGAGGATATCATGATAGAGAAGTCTGCCGGTGTCTTCTTGTTCGCAGCTTTGGTTCTGTTTCTATGGGGATGGATCACGGGGGATGCCCTCATCTTCTTCCCTTTTCTCTGTCTTTTCGCCGCTGTGTTCTTATTCACCGTCTATGCTGTAAGGATTAATAAAGAGACCGCCATTCGCTGCCGGGTCGGCTGGCACAGTTTCGTTCATATCGGTTGGGATGAGCAAATGGCGTCGGGAGCAATCTATGAATGCAGGAGGTGCGGGAAGAGGAAGAAGGTGATGAGGGCCTTTTGACAAAAAAACAGGTAAGGTCGGGACCTGTGCCTGACCTTACCTGTTATCAGGGATTTTGTATAGTTGCGGCTTCGTCCAGGGGAAGACTGTAGTGGAAGAAATCAGCTTCCTTGCTGTACCCTTTTTTCTCGTACAGCTTTTGCGCCGTATAATTATCAAAAGCAGTCGACAGGCTGAGGCTGACGGCTCTGGTATCTTTGGCAAAGTCTTTGGCTTTGTTCAACAGAAGTTCTCCGATGCCTTTGCCGCGGGCTGCTGGTATGACATACAAATCATTCAATATCCAAGCGTTCCTCATGGAAATGGAAGAATGGGTCGGATAGAGCTGGGTGAAGCCGACGTAGTTATCCTTTTCTTTTACGAGAAAGATGACAGAGTCCTTCCGCGTCATTCGTTGTTCTATGTAGGCTTTCGCTCCTTCTAAATCCGGATCTTGCTTGTAGAATTGGCGGTATTGATCGAATAAGACAGCGGCTGCTTCCACTTCTTCCATGGTAGCCTGGTGGATGTTCATGGTCATCTCTCCCTGGTTGTTTTTTTAATAAGTATATACATTCTATGGAAATAAACAAGGGGAGCATTTACGCTCCCCTTATTTGTTCAAGCTCCTCGTTCGCTTAGTACCGTAACCTTCTTAGAGGCTTTGGAAGGGAGCATATGGAATAGGATATTCAAAACGATCGCTGTTACGCTTCCAGCGACGATGCCGTTGCTCGTGAGGATTTGGAAGCTTTGAGGGAGCTTGGCGAACAGCTCGGGCACGACCGTTACGCCGAGCCCCATCCCTACAGAACAGGCGACGATCATGGAATTCTCGTGTGATTCCGCGATGACAGCGCTGAGCATCTTGATTCCCTGTGCAATGACCATGCCGAACATCGCAACCATCGCGCCCCCTAACACAGGTTCCGGGATGATTGTGGTCAGGGCTGCAATTTTAGGAATGAATCCGAGGGTGATGAGCATGGCGCCTGTGACGAAAATGACTTTCCGTGATTTTACGCCTGTCATGTGCATCAAACCGACGTTCTGGGAGAAAGCCGTATAAGGAAAAGCGTTGAACACTCCTCCAAGCAGAATGGCGATCCCTTCTGCTCGATAGCCGTTGGCTAAATCCTTCTCTTCGATCTTTTTTTTCGTCAAGTCACTCAAAGCGAAATAGACACCCGTCGATTCAACGAGAGACACCATGGCAACGAGGATCATCGTCAGGATGGCAGACCAATGGAAGGTGGGCGTACCGAAATAGAAGGGCTCGACCATATGGAAATAGGAAGCTTCCATGACGGAAGTGACATCGACTTTCCCCATGAAGGATGCCGCCGCGGTGCCGGCGATGATGCCGATCAGAATAGCGACAGATCTGGTGAAGCCAGTCGTGAAACGGTATAAGAGCACGATGAATAAGAGCGTACCGAAAGAAAGGGCAATATTTGAAACGGATCCGAAGTCGCTTGCTCCTTCGCCGCCTCCCATATTGTTGATAGCAACAGGGATCAGGGTAATCCCGATGATCGTAACGACCGTACCCGTGACGACAGGAGGGAAGAAGCGGACCAATTTACTGAAAAACCAGCTGATGAGGATGACGAACAAACCGGATACTAGAATCGCCCCGTATATCGCAGATACCCCGTATTCGCCGCCGATGGCGATCATCGGCCCGACGGCTGTGAACGTACAGCCGAGAACGACCGGGAGACCAATCCCGAAGAAGCGGTTCCTCAGTACCTGGAGGATCGTCGCCACGCCGCACATAAGGATGTCTATGGCGACGAGGTAAGTGAGCTGCTCGGAATTCAGACCAAGAGAAGCACCGACGATCAGTGGGACGAGAATGGCTCCCGCATACATAGCAAGGAGGTGTTGGACAGCCAGTGCACCTGTTTTCATACGGACGCCTCCTCTTCAGCGAAGCGTACTTCTCCATTCTCAAGGGAAGATAGAATGGCTAACGACTCCACCCGGATGCCTTTGTCCAAAAGCCGCTTCCTGCCGTCTTGGAATCCCTTCTCTATGACAATTCCGACACCTGCAAGCGCTGCCCCGGCTTGTTCAACAATATCAACAAGCCCGAGTGCTGCCTGTCCATTGGCGAGGAAATCATCCAGTATGAGGACGGTATCTTCGGCAGTCAAGTAGTCTTTCGAAACAGATATCTCATTCGTCTGCTGTTTCGTGAACGAATAGACTTCGGCAGAATAGAGATGGTCATTCAGCGTCAGGGATTTCCGCTTCCTTGCGAATATGGCGGGTACTCCAAGGCTGAGTCCGGTCATTTGGGCCGGTGCGATGCCGGAGGATTCCAGCGTCAGGATTTTGGTAATGCCGGCCTGTTGGAATCGTTCGGCGAAGCCTTCACCGATTTCCTTCATCAACTGTGGATCGATCTGATGATTGAGAAAGGAATCGACCTTGATAACCGTGTCGGAAAGGACGCGGCCTTCTTTTTTTATCTTTTCTTCTAGTAGATGCATAGAATGGATCACTCCTTATGGAAAGTAAAAAATGCGCAGCAGCTTCATTCCCTGACTATGAAGGGAGCAAAGCTGCTGCGCATGTAACGTAGAGAACGACCATGACAAACACGATCATCCATCTTCTTTTCTTCCTTTCATAGTCGGTTCATTTACGGTGAACCGGTAGAAACTCGCAGGCCGTATCCCTGCTATTATATGAAATCGGTTATTCAGTTAATATCCACAGTATAGCACGCGAAAACTGGAAGACAATACCGAATTCGTCATTTTGTACAACCGGATGAATAGAGGGAATATTCAGTCTGTAATAAAGGAGGAAAATCAAAGAGGTGTATGTAACAACCAAACATTCATCCCAAGCTCCTTCGTGATTAAATTTTTCTCCCTTCTGCAACCATAGTCACACAACCATACAGAATCAGCATCCCGGCATAAGATAGTTAAGGACTCATAAATGGTAGGGACCTATGGCTGCACGGGTCCTTCAGAAAGGAGGTTCTTTGACTACCATGAATCAATTCGAACGAAGGTATTGGTCATCCTATTGTGATTTCATTAATGACTTTAAAGCATTGAATTACCTTGGGATTTCCCTGCCTCTCGTCATGCCATATTATGTCCTTATTCATGAAAATGCCATCCATAAATTAAAAGGCGGAGGAGCGGAGAAAATACTTCGCACAAAAATCGTCAAAGAAAAAAGCATTCAGGCTCATTTTGAAAAACATCTGGCCCCTTACCGGAAGAAAGTAGTGAAGAGGAAAGGGAGGGTCGTCTTCTATGACAATGTCCTTCGCATCCCTTCTTCGTTGATCGCTGAACAATTCAAGCCTGGTAAAGCTCTCCTGCTCATGCACAGGCCGTCCCAGGTGAAATCATCCATTCCGTCTATTGCATTAAGCAAATATGAAACGATTCCTAAGAAGATGATAGATAATTTCAAAAAGAAAGCAAATCGTATTCTTCTCTCCAAACGATCGCATCTGATTTACGGGAATAAACATTTCAAGAAACGATTTCTGAGACAGATTCCGGTCGTCATGAAGCAGATCTTCGCTGCCAATAAGTTCTTCGCGAGCTACCCGGCTTCCTGTCTCGTGCTTGGTACGACGAACAGCAGTGACACGAGGATACTGGCATTGACAGCTGCAAGTAAAGGGATTCCCTCCATTTGTCTTCAGCACGGCATTCCATTGCTTGAATTCGGCTACCTCCCGCGTGCCGCTACCTATCTCGGTGTGTACGGGACGAAAGATGTAGCCTGGTACACCAGTAAAGGTGTCCCTCCGGCAGTCATCAAAGTGGTCGGCCATCCTAGGTTCGACGAAATGGTGAAGAGAAAACCGATGTCTCCCAAAGTCTTTCAGGCGAAGTTCAAACTTGTACCGACTAAAAAGACCATTCTGCTGGTTCTGCATCATCAGGAGACGGAAATTCCACAAATCATCATTGATAAGCTCTTGAAAACAGGGAAATACAACATTCTGATCAAGCCGAGGAACGGCAAACAGAGTAGAACGTCCCAAACGCTTGCCCTCCAGCAAAAATATAAAACGGTCAAGTTCGCAAATGGTGTGCACTTATATGATCTGCTGCAAAATGTGGATGCGGTCGTCAGTTACGAATCGACGATCGTGATGGAAGCACTGCTTGCTGGTAAACCAGCATTCATTTGGAAGTTGAAAGCATTAGCGTCGAGCACTACGAATTACTACAGCGACCTGAGCGAATACATTTTTCAGGATCCGAATCTCTTGATTGGGAAGATGATGGCCGTTCTTGATGGAAAGGTCGGTCCGGAGGCTTGGAATAAGAAGAAGGATGCTTTTATCCAGAAGCATTATCCTGTCGCACCACCGCTGTCGATTACGAAACTGAAAGCTTTGATCACCCAAATCACACTATGAATACCAGAAATTTCTGCTTCCTGGCAACCGCCAGGGAGTTTTTTTACGTTTATGACTGAATAAGTGTTCTTTGTGCAGAGGTGGATCAGCAGTTACGTGGATGATCGATGATCTTAGGACAGAAACGGAGTTTGTACGCTTCACTGCTTTATGATTTTCATAGCAAGAGAGTCATGGAAGCGAGTGGAGGGTTATAGATGAAGATTTTGAACGTGAGAGGGCTCCATAAATGGTATGGAGACAACCATGTATTAAAGGATATGGATTTTGAAGCAGAATCTGGTGAAATCATCGGTGTGATTGGAAAGAACGGAGCGGGTAAATCTACGTTTCTGGAGATATTAATGACTATGAAAAATTATGATGACGGGGACGTTTTCGTGATGCAGGAGAATCTACGTGACCTATCTATGCACGATCTGGAAAGGATTCGTCGGGATATCTCTGTCGTGCTTCAACCAACCCATTTCTATAAGACGTTAAAGGTAGAGGAGTTGTTGAAACTATTTCAAGCCTATTATCAATCGAGTGTGGACCTTGATCAGATAATCATAGACTTCCACCTGCAGGATCATCGAAAAACTTTATTTGATAAGCTCTCTGGGGGCTGGAAGCAGAAGGTGAGCCTTGCTGTGGCTTTCTTATCAGAGCCCAAGCTCCTCATTCTTGATGAACCGACAACAGGATTAGACCCTCATATGAGGAATGTTTTGTGGTCTTACATTGTCTCCTATAACAAGCGGAATGAAGGGACAGTCATCCTTACGACACACGATATGGACGAAGTAGAGAAGTATTGTGAAAAAGTGCTTTTCCTAGAAGGGGGGAAGGTGGAGATGTTTGATACGACCGCAAACATACTCTCTGAAGGATTCCCTTCGATTAACGACTATTACTTAACGAACATCTCGATTTAAGGGGGGATATCATGCTGGCGACTCAGCTTAGGTATGATTTATTAATGTTTTCAAGAGAAGTGTTCTACTTGATCTTCACTATCCTTGTCCCGCCGGTTGCCTATATTTTCATGGGGCAGCTGGTGGGGGACCGTACGTACATAGACGGTCTGGGTTATGCCGAGACATACACCCCGTCTTTCATTCTGTTCATTACTTTTTCTGTTGTGTTTTTCGCTTTTGGATTTGATAAGGTGATGAACCGGACGACAGGCGTAGAAAAAAGGATTAAGATTTCTCCTGTCCCGGAGAGAACTTTGTTACTTTCGGCTATTTTGAAGTCCGTCATCATTACCAGCTGCGGCTTCCTACTTATCCATTCTATCGGTATCTTCTTATATGGGCTGCCGTTTAAGCCGGCTGCTTATCTGGTCTCCTACGTCTTTTTCATTCTATTGAATGCGGTTCTCCTCCTTCTTTCGTCTGCTGTCTACGCGTTGTTCAATGATATGAGGAGTGCGTTAGTCTTTTCGATTTTAACATTTCAAGTAGTTTTGTTTACCGGAGATTTTTCTGTACCTGTGAGCCTGATGCCGCCGATCATTCAAACAATTGCAATGTTCAATCCACTTTACCATATGAATCATTTGTTCATTGATGTTTGGAATCAGCAGTTCCGTTTCGATACAGATACTTGGCAGGCTCTCGTAGTCATTGCTTTTGTTGTGAGCATTTCTATAATTATTCTACGTGTGACGAGAAGGAAGCAGGACTAAAATGGAAGGGAGAAGAGAAAAAGATGCAGATGAAATTTACCCACGGGTCCTTGATAAGTCAAGAAGCGAGATCTGTTAATCTGCATTTCCAAAAAGAACGGATAATGGTAAAATGCTCCTAAAAGATTTTTGAGGAGCGTCGTTCTTGATTGCATTGATCATCAGCTTCATACAAGTCGCAGCACTGTGTTGTATCAACTTTGTCTTCGTAGACTTGAAATCTACCACGCTTCACAAAGCAGTTGTTTCTATCTTCTTAGGCATTATTGCTATGAGTTCTTTTTACTTTATAGACACCTTGGGCATTGTAATTCCCTTAGTTATTCTTCTTGGATATAACTATCTACTAACGAAAGCTGTGATCAAGAGTCTGTCTTCCCCGGTTTTTGCATTGTTAATTCTCGTATTAAGTGATCAAGTCAGTTCCCTGGTGGGCTTCTACATCTTCGATTTTTCTATAGACCAAATCGGTACAGCGCCGATCCCTTCGTTGTTTCACGTTGTGGTTTTTTCGGCAGCTGCTGTTGGTTTTACTTTCGTATCTTTACACTTTTTCAAAAAGATTAAGGCGAAGGTGGTTTTGGAGCGGAGGCATATGGCTTTCTTGTCCGGTCTGCTCCTCCTTACTATTATTTTCGTCTATGTTACGATTCTGATCTCCGGGGAGAACGGGTTTTCGAGAGACATCGTTCTTCTTAACAGCTTCGTGTTCCTGGCTTATTTCATATTGTTCATCGGCATTGGTCTGCTCCTTCTCTCGACGGTCGTGAAGGAGTGGAAGTGGAAGAATAAGCAGGAGGAATATCGTCAGTTAAGAAACCATTCCGAGAACCTGGAAGAAATGTATGGAGAGCTTAGGAAATTTAAGCATGATTATATAAATATCCTCTCTTCGTTATCAGAATTCATAAGGAAGGAGGATATGGAAGGCTTAAAAGGTTTCTTTCATGACAAAGTACTTCCTACCGGGAAGGACATGGAGAAGCATGAATATAAGCTTGGGGATCTAAAGCACATTAAGATGTTAGAGATCAAGGGAGTACTTGTTTCCAAGCTTGTCAAAGCCCAGGAAGCGGGGGTGGATGTGAATCTTGAAGCAGTGGAACCGATCGAGGATATGCCTATGGATGCTATTCTACTCAGCAGATGTCTCGGAATCCTTTTAGATAATGCAGTGGAGGAAACAGAAAAGCAGGAACAGGGAAGGATGCACATCGCCTTCGTCAGAAAAGAAAGTTCCACCTTGATCGCCGTTGTTAACACGTTGAAAGGGGAAGTCCCTAAGCTGTTTCAAGTTTATCAAGACGGATTTTCCACAAAAGGAAGTAATCGAGGCATAGGGCTCACTAACTTGAAAGAAATCACGTCAAAACTTGAGAATGTGACGCTGGAAACGAAAATGGAAGGAAGGTTGTTCTTCCAGCAGTTAGAGATTTTTGAAGAGGGGGGATTCATATGATAGAGGTATTTATTTGTGAGGACGACCCACAGCAGAAAGAACGGATGAGAACGTACATAGAAAATTATATCATGATGGAAGAACTGGATATGAAGGTTGCCCTTTCTACCGACGATCCCAATGAGATCCTTACATACTTGTCGGATAATCGCGTAAATGGTTTGTATTTTCTGGATGTTGATTTGAATCACGAGAAGACAGGTATTGTGCTTGGAGCTGAAATCAGAAAGTATGATCCGCGCGGCGCCATCGTCTTCGTAACTTCCCACTCTGAGCTGACTTACCTCACTTTCCTGTATAAAGTCGAGGCGATGGACTACATTATCAAGGATGATTTCACGAATCTGCAGCAGCGAATCGTCGACTGTGTGAAAACTGCCGGTGAACGCTACCTGGCGCATTCCGAGGATTCCTCTTCGACCCGGTTCCAGATCAAGAGCGGTGATAAAATGATCAGTGAGGATTACAAGGATATTCTTTTCTTTGAAACGTCCTCAAAACTCCACAAAATCATCATGCACACCGAAAAGCGCCAAGTGGAATTCTACGGGAAGCTGAAGGAAGTGGAAGGACTGGATGAGCGCTTCTACCGCTGTCACAATTCTTATGTCGTAAATAAAGATAATATTAAATCCGTTGATAAGAAAACGCGGGAAGTACATATGATTAACGGGGAGACATGTTTTGCTTCGAGCCGGTATTTGAAAGGGTTAAGCAAAGCGCTCCAATAGCAGGAAGGCCCTCGGATGGAGGGTCTATTTTTATGGGGTTCGTGCTATACAAAAAGAAAAAAGTAGGGATGACATGAAGAAATTATCGGCAGCTTTAGTAGGAGCAATCGGCGTGCTCGGCGGTTGTTCGATGCTGGAGGGAGTGAATAATTCCCTGTCGTACGTCAATGAAGCGACGGAATATGCCAATGAAGCCAGTTCTTTTGCACAAGAAGCACCGTCTCTTGCGGAACAGGCAGTTCAAGATCCGGATGCAGCTGGTGAGCTGGAGACAAAGCTGGAAGAAATGAAGGCGGATATAGAAGAATTCAATGAGCTGGATGCGCCTTCTGTTGCGGAAGATCTGCATCAACAGGTCGTTTCACAGAATGACAAGGCATTGGAGGGTATCCAAGTTTACTTGGATAACGTGGAGAACGGAACACTCGACCCGTCCGTCATTGAAAACACAGAACTGTTTCAGACAATGAGTGAGCTGTCGCAGATCGTTGATCAAATCGAAGAAATTCAGCAGCTGGGTGAATGACGATGAGGCTTCCTTACAGGGAGCCTTTTTTCAGCTTGTAGAAGAAGTACTTTTCAGAGGGAGAAATCGGGCTCCGGGGAATAGAGCGCTGTCCGTGGGGTGGCCGGCTTCTCATCGCTGCGCTCTTCCGGGGTCTCACCTGTGCCACTATTCCCACAGGAGTCTGCTCTATTCCCCTCCACCCTTTGTTATACATGTCTATCTTTCGTTTCATTCCTGTATCCTATAGTTATCGATGGTTGCTTTGAAATTTTCATGAGAGGAAGGTTTTTCTCCCTTTGATCCTTTCTCGGAGTTTCTAGACAGTCTGTGAAAAAGGCTCCCTTAAAGGGGGCTTTTTTGTGTGAAAGGAAAAGAGCTTCTATCCGGACATGCTGTTACGTATAGTGGAAGCAGGACGAATGTGGGGGGAGCGGCATGGACTGGAATATCGGAATTATGTTGATATCTGCTTTCGCAACGGCGGCCGGGGCACTGCCGGTTCTTGCCATCAGACAGATTTCCCACAGGGGTATGGATACAATTCTTGCTTACACAGCTGGAGTCATGGTAGCTGCTTCTACATACGGACTGATCCCGGCATCGCTTAAACTGACGAATTTATATGTCCTCTGTTTCGGAGTCCTGCTGGGGGCGCTTCTATTAAATGCCTTGGAATACGTCCTTCCCCACATCGATGCAGACCATGAAAGGCATGGGCGGATGCTTCCGTTTCAGGGGATGATGCTGGTCGTTGCCATGACGCTTCATAATATTCCGGAGGGACTGTCAGTCGGAGCCAGCCTTGCCAGTGATGTCGACAATCTCGGGCTTGTGGTCGCTTTGTCGATGGCTTTACAGAACGCTCCGGAAGGTTTTCTTGTCGCGCTCTTTCTTATGAATCAGGAAGTGTCCAAGCTGCGGGCATTTTTATTTGCGACACTTACCGACTGTATTGAGTTCTTTGCGGGCGTCTTCGGTTTCTTCGCCGTTGGTGCAGCGCTATGGATCGTTCCATACGGGCTCGCGTTCGCCGCCGGTGCCATGTTGTTCATCGTATATAAAGAATTAATTCCGGAAACACACGGTCATGGATACGAGCGCCTGGCGACCTTTTCCTTTCTTATTGGACTGTTAAGTATGATCGGCCTTGTCGAATGGTTTCGCTAGTCTACAAGCCTTGCAGGAAGGACGATGCCAATTTACTGCATGCTTCCGGTTGGTCCATATTTGCAGTATGGCCGGCGTTCGGAAGCAGACCGATCTGGATGGCAGCGTTACGTGCTTTCATATGTATGGCAGCTTCCCGTTCGTGCTTCTCTGTGCTTCCGTTTAATACGAGCGTCGGAACGGTTAATTGCTCGATTGCTTCATCATCTAATGCAGGGTAGTGGAAGGTCATCCCGTGAAGTACGTTTCTCAATGTGGATTTCCACCTGTCCCCATGCAGGGCTTTGAACTGGTCGGCGAGGCTTCTCTCGTGTTCTTCGATGTGAAGGAAGTAGTCATATTGCTTGTTCATCACCTCTGTCAGCGACTCGGGGATCCTGGGAGTGTAGCCTGTCAGGATGATTCCTTCTACATACTGTGGAAGTTTGATCGCGGTATGAACAGCAAGCGAAGCTCCGAGGGACAATCCCCATAGGAAGCCCTTTCCTTCTTCCTGTATCCGTTCGATTACCCATTGGAGGGCTGACGGGAAGTATGGATCACCAGCATCTGTTGAGCAGGATCCATGTCCTGGTAAATCGAGGGGAACAAGTTCAAACTCTTCTTTTAAATGAATAAGCTGGCTTTGGAAGTGCGTTTCTGCTGTCCCCATGAACCCGTGCAGGAAATATAGTCGTTTCATTCGGTTCCTCCTCCTTCATCCATTCCATTATTTAGTATAGCAAATTTCTAAAAGGGATTTAGTATGGATATATGGAATGTAAAAAGGGTAGACGTAAGAGAAAGAAGGAGTGTTTGGAAATGTATGAAGGGATTCATCATGTATCTATATTAATAACGGATCTGGATAGGGCGAAACATTTTTACGGGGAAGTATTGGGATTTCAAGAAAGTAAGGAACGACCGGACTTCGGCTTCCCCGGTGCCTGGTATCAATTAGGAGAGACCCAAATCCATTTGATTCAGCACGAGGCAGGACAAGCGAGGAGAGATACGACGGAAATTGACTCACGCGATGCCCACTTTGCTGTACGTGTACATAATGTGGAAGCATTCATAGAGAAGATGGAAGCGAATGATGTGGCCATGCTGAATAAGCCGCACAACAAAACAGAGTGGCATCAAGTGTTTATCTCCGACCCGGACGGCAATCTTATTGAATTCAATCGATAAACAGAAAGCACGTGGACCAGGAAAAAGGGCCGCGTGCTTTTTTACGAGCTGGATTCTTTTTGATACAGAATATTTTGATATACTATGTAAGAGATACTAGAGTTTTGTCAGAAGATGACAGAAGAAGGGGAGAGTTTATGAGGAGTTGGAAGCTATGGGCTGCAGTCTTGGTGTTTTTAAGCCTTGTTGCCTGCAGTCAGCAGCCGAAGCCTGAAGATACGTTCACGGCCTATATGGATGCCTGGGAAAACGGAGAGTACGACAAAATGTACGGATTGTTAAGTGAAAGTTCCCAGGGTTTGATGACAGAAGAAGAATTTGTGGATCGTTATGAAACCATCTATGACGGGATCTCCATGGAGGACTTGGCGGTTACATATGATCTGCCCGAGGAGTCGGAAGACTATGGAGAGGGAGAGGAACCTTCCTTCGATTTTGGAGTGAAAATGGGATCGATCGGTGGAGAGATTGATTTCACTCATGCAGCAAATCTCGTGTTTGAAGAAGGCGAAGAAGAACGCTGGGCAATCGATTGGGACTCTTCCATGATCTTTCCTGGAATGAAGGAAGGCTATACGGTCTATGCCGATTCGCTTTCTTCCGAGCGTGGGGAAATATTTGATGCGGATGGTCAGGGACTTGCCGTTAACGGAGAAGTCCAACGCGTCGGTTTGGTACCGGAGCAGATCGAAGAAGGACAGGAAGAAGCATTGAAGGAAGGGCTTTCGGAAGAGCTTGGAATGACGGTCGAGGCAATTGACGCGAAACTCGATCAGTCCTGGGTCGAGCCTAGTTCCTTCGTGCCGATTGGAGCAGTTGCAGCGGATGACGAAGCGAAAATCGAGGCGTTGAAAAAACTTCCGAAAGGGTTCATATTCAAGGCAGAAGAAGCAAGAGTTTATCCACTGAAAGAAGCTGCCGCCCATTTGACGGGGTACGTAGGAGCGATTACCGCGGAGCAGCTGGAGGATAGAAAAGGCGAAGGGTACTCCAGTACGAGCAGAATCGGTCAGGCAGGACTGGAAGCTGTTTTCGAAGATCGACTGCGCGGGACACCGGGAGGAAAGGTCGCCATCAGAGACGAGAAAGGCAACGAAGAAGAGGTATTGGCTGAAACAGAACCGGTAGCTGGAGAAGATGTTACGTTGACCATCTCATCCGATGTCCAGAAGAATGTCTATAACCAAATGAAGGATGACTCCGGCTCCGCTTCTGCCGTCAACCCTACGACAGGGGAAGTGCTGGCAATGGTCAGCGCACCTGCCTATGACCCCAACCAATTCATACTCGGCATGGGGGCTGAAGAGCGTCAGAAGCTTCAGGAGGCACAGGGAAGTCCATTGCTGAACAAGTTCACGCGGACCTATTCACCAGGATCTACGTTCAAACCAATTACCGCAGCAATCGGTCTTGAAACGGGAGCCATTGATCCGGCAGAAGAGCTTTCCATTCCTGATCGCACATACACACAGGACGGCTGGGGAGGATACTCTGTCACCCGGGTTCCTGGAGCCGCCGTCGATACACAAGTGAATCTGCGTGATGCACTCGTCCGCTCCGACAACATTTATTTTGCCCGGTCCATCCTGGAAATCGGAGGCGAAGCGTTCCTTAAAGGGGCAGAACCGTTCGGCTTCGGAGAAGATATTCCTTTCCCTTATCCAGTCGAGTCCTCTCAGATTCTGAATGCTGATGCATTCAAGGAGCAGGAGCCGCTGCTTGCCGATACCGGCTATGGGCAGGGGCAGGTTCAGATGAGCACGCTGCATCTGGCGATGACCTACACGCCGTTTATAACGGACGGTACGCTTCTGAAACCGACGTTGATAAAAGACGAAGGAGCAGGAGAACCGTGGCATGAGAACGTGCTATCGGAAGAGACGGCAGCAACCATTAAAGAAGACCTGCGTGCGGTTGTCGCTGATGAAGAAGGGACTGCCCATAAGCCGGTGACAGAGGGCTTGTCGCTTGCCGGTAAGACAGGTACAGCCGAGTTGAAACAGTCACTGGAAGATGAGAATGGTCAAGAAAACGGTTGGTTTGTCGCTTGGGATACGGAATCCCGGGATCTCCTCGTTTCGATGATGATCGAGGATGTTGATAAAGGAAGTGCGGAAGTCGTTCCCAAAGTGAAAAAAGTATTCGAGCAGTCCTCTTAGAAGCAGTTACGTCCGCATGTGGTTATCCATATGCGGGCTTTTTTGCGGAACATATTAAAAAAGGGGGGAAAGACGTTGAAAGTGCGTCTGACCGATTATCAGAAAGAGTGGCAAACAAGATTTGAGGCAGAGGCCCGGCTGTTAAAGCGGATATTCGGTAAAGAGATCATCTCCATCGAGCATTTCGGGAGTACCGCCGTTCCTGGCATGAAAGCTAAACCGGTCATCGATATGATGGGGCTTGTACGCAGGATAGAAACGGTCGATGGCTATGCATCGTTGTTGGAAGCAGAGGGATATGAAGCAGCAGGGGAATGGGGGATTGAGGGAAGAAGGCTGTTCCGTAAGGGCGGCCATCAGCGAACCCATCACCTTCATTTCTACCAGCAGGATAATTCCCAGATTGACAGACATTTAATTCTAAGAGATTACCTGCTTCAACACCCGGAGGAAGTGGAGGCGTACAGCCGGTTCAAGGAAAAACTGGCTGCCATTCATGAAAGCACGAGCGGATACAGTCCCGCAAAAAAGAATTACGTTGCGCAATTGGAAAGAAGGGCGCTTGCATGGAGGCGTGACAGGGAATAGAAGTACAAGGAGAACCGGTGCAGCCGTACAGAAAAGAACTAAAAAGTAAAAAAAATACATTTATAACATTTTGTTAACCCAGCATTCTAACATAAAATGACTTATTTTGCTTGTATGTGTTGTAATTCACATAATTATATTTTACTCTATTATAGTCGGAGAAAATATTTTACGAGATATAAATTATCTAATTATAAATTAGCTATATGCTAAAAAAAGGAGAAGTGGATATGTCAGAATTGACTAGAGAACAAGGCGAACAGAAAGCCGTCACTCAAGATGAACGTGAACTGTTGGATCAACTTTCCAATCCAGAGGTCCAGGAATCTTTGACCACTTTGGTGAAAGAACTTCCTAAGCTTACAGAATTGGTAACGATCCTTTCAGCTTCTTATGACACGGTGCAGTCTTTTGCGACAGATGAAGTGTTGAAAGAAGATACGGCAGGATTCCTTTCTGAAATCGTAGAACCTGTGAAAACTTCTGTGAAAGATGTAGCTGCTACAGCCATCGAAGCGAAGGATCAGGCAGAGAAGAGCAACGAAGTCATCGGACTATTCGGTCTTCTTAAGATGCTGAAGGATCCACAGGCTCAGAAGCTTTTCCGTTTCGTTAATGCGTACTTGAAAGTTTCAGCAGAACGTAACCACAAATAAATTCTGGAAATGGGGGAACCAACATGTCAAAAAACATAGTCATTCTAGGCGGCGGATACGGCGGATTGCTGGCTGCTCAAAATGTCCGCAAATATATGAGTGAATCAGAAGCGTCCATCACGCTGATCAACAAATTCTCTACTCACCAAATCATTACGGAACTGCACCGTCTTGCAGCGGGTAACATCTCTGAAAAAGCAGCAGCTCTTCCACTTGAGAAACTGCTTAAAGATAAGTCTGTTGATATCAAGATCGCTACAGTAGAGTCCTTCTCTGTAGATAACAAGCAAATCAAACTGGATGATGGCTCCGAGCTTACTTACGATGCACTTGTTGTAGCACTTGGAAGTAAGACGGCTTACTTCGGTATTCCTGGTCTGGAAGAGAACAGCATGGTATTGAAGTCTGCGGAAGAAGCCAACCGTATTCGTAACCACGTAGAAGATCGTATTCGTACGTATGCGCAAACGAAGGACGAAGCTGATGCAACGATCCTTATCGGCGGCGGCGGACTTACAGGTGTCGAGCTTGTTGGTGAACTTGCTGACGAAACTCCGAAACTTGCCCGTAAATACGGTGTGAACCCGTCTGACATCAAGCTTAAGCTTGTTGAAGCTATGCCTAAGATCCTTCCGATGCTTCCGGACAACTTGATCCAGCGTGCAACGGAAAGCCTTGAGAAGCGCGGCGTGGAATTCCTGACGAACCTTCCTGTCACGAACGTAGAAGGAAACGTTGTCGAATTGAAAGATGGTCAGAAGATCGTTACAAACACATTCGTATGGACTGGTGGAGTCCAGGGGAATCCGCTTGTCGGAGAATCAGGCTTGGAAGTTAACCGCGGCCGTGCAACGGTCAACAACTACCTTCAGTCTACTTCTCACGAAGACGTATTCGTTGCCGGAGACAGCGCTGTTTACTTCAAACCGGGTGAGGAGCGTCCTCAACCGCCAACTGCCCAAATCGCTTGGCAGATGGGTGAGCTGATCGGCTACAACCTATACGCTTACTTGAACAAGAAAGACTTCGAAGAGTTCAGCCCTGTTAACTCAGGTACGCTTGCAAGTCTTGGCCGTAAAGATGCGGTAGCTTCTGTAGGTGGCAACGCAACACCACTGAAAGGACTTCCTGCTTCTGTTATGAAAGAAGCGAGTAACGTCCGCTACCTTTCCCACATTAAAGGTCTTTTCGGACTTGCTTATTAAGAAATAAGGAAAGTATAAAAACCGCAGTGCTTGTATGCACTGCGGTTTTATTTTCAGGGTGGGGGAGAGATCGGGCTCCGGGGAATGGGACGCTTTCCACGGGGCGGCCGGTGAGCCTCCTCATCGCGTTGCTCTTCCGGGGTCTCACCTGTTCCGCTAATCCCGTCGGAGTCTGCCCATTTCCCTCCACCCTCTACCGAAATTGACCTCCTTTACTTAGTTACAGGTAAGGTGAGTTTACACTTGAGGAAGAAAAGGTTGTATTGAATTCCATATAGATTCTTAAACGTTTAAGTTTGTAGACAACTAGAGAACCATAGTGCTTGTATGCACGGCGGTTTTATTTTTGAGTGTTATTGTGTAAATAGAAAAGAAGCACGGTTCCTTAAAGGGGACCGTGCTTCTTTGGTGTTAGACTGCAATATCTTTTTCAACGGCGTTTTTATCGTTAAACCGTTCGGTGTTCAGTTTTTTCAATACGCGGGAAGTAAGGGTCCCTGACGTCATGGATCCATTGACGTTAAGTGCTGTACGTCCCATGTCGATCAGCGGCTCCACGGAAATCAATAGTCCGGCAAGCGCGACCGGCAGGTTCATGGAAGAAAGGACAATCAAGGCTGCAAATGTTGCCCCGCCGCCGACACCTGCGACACCGAAGGAGCTGATGGCGACAATCAGTACCAGCTGGATCAGGAATCCGGGGCTGAGTGGATCGATACCGACGCTCGGTGCGATCATGACAGCGAGCATGGCCGGATAAATCCCTGCACAGCCGTTCTGGCCGATCGTGGCACCGAAGGAAACAGACATATTGGCGACTCCTTCATCTACACCGAGGCTGTTCTTCTGGGCAGAGATGTTAAGCGGAATCGTTCCGGCACTGGAGCGGGAAGTAAAGGCGAACCCGAGTACAGGGATGACTTTCTTCAAATAGGTCATCGGATTTAATCCGAATGCTCCGATCAAGATCAGGTGGATAACAAACATGACACCTAATGCAACGTAAGAAGCTAACACGAATTTACCTAATTCCAATATTCCGGCGACGTCCGTCTGTGCAACGGTCGTTGCCATAAGACCGAGAATACCAATCGGCGTCAGACGAAGGACGAGGGTAACGATACGCATGACCACTGCGTAGACAGCGTTGATCCCTTTAATAAAGATTGCTGCCTGTTCCGGCTGTTTCCGACGGACGCCGAGGACGGCGATCCCGACGATAGCAGAGAAGATAACCACTGCAATCGTAGATGTTGCACGGTCTCCCGTCATATCAAGGAACGGGTTCGCAGGAAGGAATTCCAAAATTTTCTGCGGCGTGCTCAAGTCAGCAACTTCTGTTAGCGTGTCTTCTAAGTAAAGACCGCGATCCTGTTCGGCTTGACCGGCTTCGATTTCGCCTGCATCCAGACCGAAGAGTAGAGAGCTTCCGATACCGACGAGTGCTGCGACTGCTGTCGTACCTACAAGGATCCCGATGATCCACAAGGAAATCTTGCCGAGTTCCGAAGATTTTTCCAAGTTAATGATCGATTGGATGATCGAAACCATAACGAGTGGGATGACGATCATCATTAAGAGGCGGACATACCCGCGCCCTGCGATGTTATACCAATCAGATGTTTGGGAAACGACGTTGGAATCAGCTCCGAAGACGAGCTGCAGGTACACGCCGAGCAGTACTCCTAATCCTAAACCTGTAAACACGCGTTTACTGAACGATACGTGTTTTTGCTGCATACGGATAAGTACGAAAATAAAACCTAATAAAATGGCAATATTCAATAGAAGAAAAAATGTATCCATATTTTTGACCTCCTTTTACTTTTTAAAACCTTTAATCCTTATCAACTTTGTCAGGATTTAAACTTACAGGATGAACCAGTCCTTGTCAACCATGTATTCAGCATATCTGTATAAAAAGATATGTTACGGTAAATCAGGGTATGAAAGACGTTTGATTGACAAGAGAGGCCACATGTAATATATTTATCTTGAAACTGAGATAAATAAGGGCGTTTTACTATACAGGAGGGAATGAAATGAACGAATTAAAAGGGATTCACCACGTAACTGCGATCACGAGTAGTGCAGAAAAGAATTATGAGTTCTTCACGTACGTACTTGGTATGCGTCTTGTGAAGAAAACGGTGAACCAGGACGATATTGAGACGTATCATTTGTTCTTTGCCGACGATGAAGGGAATCCCGGAACGGATATGACCTTCTTTGACTTTCCGGGCATACCGAAAGGAACACATGGAACGAATGAAATAGCGAGGACTTCCTTCCGTGTGCCTGATGATGAGGCGCTGGAATACTGGGTGAAACGATTCGATCGTCTGGATGTGAAACACAGCGGCATTAAAGAGAGATTCGGGCGCAGGGTGCTCCCGTTCGTAGATTTCGATGATCAGTCGTATGAGCTTGTGTCCGACGAGAAGGATAACGGCGTCGCTCCGGGGCAGCCTTGGAAGAAAGGACCGATTCCACTGGAATATGCCATCCGCGGCCTTGGCCCTCTGCACGTGCGGGTAGATAATGTTACCTATTTCAAAGAAATGCTGGAGAAGGTACTGCTGTTCCGCGAAGTCGATCAAGAAGGATCTTTCCACTTGTTTGAAGTTGGAGAGGGTGGGAACGGTGCTGCCGTGATCGTTGAGTACAATACGATTCTCCCTCCGGCGAGACAAGGCTTCGGTACGGTTCACCATGCCGCTTTTCGTGTCGAGGACAAAGAGGCGCTGCAGGAATGGATCGACCGTCTGCCGAGGTTCGGATTCCGCACCTCCGGATTTGTGGACCGCCATTACTTCGGATCGCTGTACGCTAATGTTGCACCACAGATTCTGTTTGAATTCGCGACGGACGGTCCTGGGTTCATGGGGGACGAGCCGTATGAAACGCTTGGCGAGAAGCTTTCTCTGCCACCGAAGCTGGAGCCGAAGCGGGAAGAAATAGAAAATTATGTCCGACCGATCGATACGGTCCGCAGTACCAAGGTATTGGAAAAAGAACAGGAATAAGAAGATATCCCTGATGCATCCCGCATCAGGGATATTTTTATTCCCAATCTCATACGGTTGGAGTAAACGGTCGGGGAGGGAAGGCATGTGGTACGCACACATTGGTTGTATCTGCCTGTAGAAATGAAAGCCCGGGAACTGCACGCCAAGCTTCTATTAGGCTATCATGCCTTGAAGGAAGGGTACTCCGTGCTGATCGGTGAACATAGAAAAGTGGAAGAAGCGTCCATGCAGCTTCCGCCGGGCGTTTTTCTTGCAAAAGGATGTACTCCGGGTTACCGGAAGAAAGTGTTGACCTCTGCAAAGGCCAATGGTCACGGTGTTATGGAACTGGATGAAGAAGGTTTGATTTTCTCTGATGCCTCCAGGTATATAAGGCAGCGGATGAGTGCCGGGCAGTTGAAAAACCTTGATTATATCTGCTGTTGGGGTCCGTATCAAAAACATACCATTGAACGGGCTTATCCGAATCTTTCTGTTCCCTGCACCATCACGGGCAATCCCCGCTTCGACCTTCTTAGTCCGGGATATCGGGGTATTTATCAGGAAGAGGCCGATCTGCTGAAGAAGACACACGGAAACTATCTATTAATAAACACTAGATTCCCCTTATATAACGGAAATAAAGGAATAAAAGAAGGAGATCTCTCGGCGGAGACTGCCTATATGAAGGACTTATTTCATGCCTTTGTTTCCTTGGTCAGGCAGATGAGCAAAGAATGCAGCGACCGAACGGTTATTGTCCGACCTCACCCTGGAGAGAACAGCACGACATATGAGCGGCTTTTCAACCATCTGCCCAACGTGCGAGTCATCAGTGATGGTAATGTGATTCATTGGCTGCTCGGGGCGGAGGCTGTTATTCATAATGGATGTACGACGGGAATAGAGGCTTTCCTGCTCGACAAATTGGTGCTGGCATATGTTCCTTTTTCTTCCCCATTCGATGTTGACTTCCCGAATGATATCAGTACGCGTGCAGCAACGATCAAAGAGCTGCAGAAGTGTCTGGATGAGAAACCACCTCCTTCGAAAGAAGCAGAACGAATCTTTTCCCGGTATTACGGGCTGACGAAAGGGGATGTATCCTGGCCGTATGTGCTCGATATCATAAAGCGTATATCTCCTCCCAAGGCTGCAGTGCCTAATATACGCCGTCTTCGCTTCGTGCCGGATAACCGAGAGAAAATACGGCATGTTTTTCCTTCATTGACGAAGCGTGAGCTGGATGCGTTTCTTTACAAAATCAGTTTTCAGGAAGGTGATCCGATTCCTGTAAAGACACAGATGCTTGCCGACCGCCTCTTTCTTCTGTCACCATCCTGAAGTTGAAAGCGTTGAACCTCAAGGGTTGAGCGCTTTTTCTAATTCTTTGGTAGGCTGCAATCTATTATTTTCACCGAGTCCTTCCTTTGGAATATATATAGTAGTCAAGAGATATAAAAGTATGCCTTATTTCCCGAATGATTCACTAGTTTGATTTGATGGAAGGAAGAAGGGATGGAATGTTTTTTAAAGGAAAGAAGATTTTAATCATTGGAGGTACCGGAACAATTGGTTCCAGTATCGTGCGGCAGTTGCTGCAGGAGTCTCCTGCTGTCATCCGGGTATTCAGCCGTGATGAACATAAACAGCATGAGCTGCATAATGAACTGGGTCCAAGGCAGAATCTCAGGTTTCTTATCGGGGATGTAAGAAATTATGACCGAGTTCATACCGCTATGCATGATGTCGATTATGTGTTTCACCTGGCAGCGATGAAGCATGTTCCTGCCTGTGAATACAATCCATATGAAGCGGTGCTTACGAATGTGGAAGGGACTCATAATGTCATTAAGGCAGCACTGGCAAAGGATGTAGAGAAAGTCGTATTTACAAGTACAGATAAGGCGATTTCCCCGACGAATACGTATGGGGCGACCAAGCTGACCGCAGAACGTCTGATCACATCGGCGGAATACAGCAAAGGGAGCAGCCGTACGGTTTTTGCCAGTGTACGCTTCGGGAATGTCATGGGTTCCAGAGGATCCGTCATTCCGCTGTTTAAGAAACAAGTAGTCGATAAGAAGAAAATTACGGTGACGGATCGGCGGATGACCCGGTTTATGATGACGCTCGATCAAGCGACAAATTTGACGATACAGGCGTTGAAGGAAGCGAAGGGCGGCGAAGTGTTTGTGCTCAAAATGCCGATCATTGCCCTGGAAGATCTCTACACGCTCGTTATTAAGGAAATGTGTCGGAAGTATCAATGGAAGACTACAGACATTCAAATTGAGGAAATCGGCCTTCGTCCGGGCGAGAAAATGTATGAAGAGCTGATGACAGAGGAAGAGTCGGTGACGGCATGGGAGCTCCCGGGGATGTATGTCATCCCGCACCCGATCAAGAAAGAACAAGCATATCGCAGCGCCAGGAAGGCGAAGCCGGGTACGTACAGCTCCTCCGGTCTTCCTCCCATTACCATAGAGGAATTATATCGCTTATTAAAAGAAGAGGGATTACTGTAAACAGGAAAGAGAGGAGGTTCGTATGAATATATTTGAAAGCAATTATTGGTCTGCTTATCTAGATTTTTTGGAAGATTTTCAAAGTCTTCAATATAAAGGGTACACCATTGCCCATCTTTGTCACTTCCGGAGTCTCATCGGCAAGAATGCTAAAGTGCTGGCGGCTCTTGAGAAAGCAACATTCAGGAAAGTGCTGCGTAATAGAGTGACAGACTCTACGCAGGTGCAGGCAGTTTTCAACCACTTTAAAGCGAGTCATCAAGTACCTGTGAATAAGAAACCGAATGGCAAGATCATCTTTCATGACGTGTACAACTTGATGAGAATTCCGAATGAAACGTACACGAAATATTTCCAAAAGCATCGAACGCTTATAGTAAAAGAGAAGGCAAGCAAATTAAAAGAAGAGAAGCTGAAACAGAAGAGCGCCATGAAAAAAGGTGCGCGGATGAAGAAGAAAGCACCTTCGAAGACGGTGAAGAGTGCTTCGCCACCGGTTCAGTATTTCGATGCGTACCAGAAGCATCCCCGGACATCTGCGATCAGTCAGGCGAAACTGCATGCGACGAAATTGCTGAAGAAATTTCCAAACCATCCAATATATCAAGATGCCAATTTCAGAAAAGTACTTTGGATTCAAATCAGTAAAATCATTTTACGTGTGGAAGAAGCGACTCAGCTGTTCCGCTCTTTATCTGTATCCGCCATCGTCGTTCCTTCTACGCACTATCCGGAAAGCAGAACGTTCGTTATGGTCGCTGCCAAACATGGAGTGCCGACCATTTGTATGCAGCACGGCATCGTTTCCGGTGAATTCGGATACCTTCCGAAAATTGCAGATGTGGATGCTGTTTACGGCAGATTCGAAGTGGATTGGTATATATCGAAAGGGGTGAAACCGAAGGGCGTTGCCATTATCGGTCATCCTCGCTTCGATTTGATTCATAAGCCGGCAAAAAGCTCCAAAGCGAAGCTGGTCCGTCAGCTGGGGCTGGATCCGAAGAAGAAGACGGTACTTGTTATCGTACGCGGCGGTTCCCAAGTGAAAAGCTGGCGGAAGTTCCTCGATCGTCTGCAAGGGAAGAGTAAAGTGAATATCATCGTGAAGGACTATCCGAGTTCCAAGTCCCAGCGTCTCGTCAAATCCAACCCCTATATATTCTCCGCGCAAGGTCTTCAACTTTATGACCTCCTTCATTTATCCGATGCTGTTGTGTCCTACTCCTCGACGGTCGGATTGGAAGCGATGCTTGCAAAGAAACCGGTATTCATTCTGAATGAACCGTTCCCCGGCTATTCGGGATACTATACGATTCTTGGGAAATTAGTCCAAAGCAACCCGGTGCGGCTGGCGGATCTCGTCACGTCCTACTTTCATACGAACGATATGAAAGTATATGTTCGTAACAAAGAGAAAGCGTTTCTTGACCGTTCTTATAATCAAAAACACCCTGCCGGCAAGCGGCTGGCTGGTCTCATTCATCATATGACTAATTAAGACGCTTCTTTCTATGAATAAAGCCCTTTTCTTAGAAATATGTATGGACAATATAAGGGAGGGGTGTGCATTTTGAACATTCTTGTGACAGGCGGCGCCGGTTTCATCGGCAGATGGGTCGTCCGAAAACTGCTGGAAGACGGGCACCAAGTATGGGTGCTGGATGATTTATCAAATGGACGTATTGAGAATATGGAAGAATTATTGTCCCATAAGAACTTTCGAGCGTTCATCCATGGCGATATCAAAGACGAAGCAACCGTGCAAGCCTTGTTTTATCCGGGGATCGACCTTTGTTATCATCTGGCTGCAAGCATCAATGTCCAGGATAGCATCGATGATCCGGTGACGACGTTCCATAACGATACTATCGGTACATTCTATCTGCTTGAAGAATGCCGTAAACGTAACGTGAAAATGGTATTCATGAGTACCTGTATGGTTTATGACAGGGCTGTGGACGACAAAGGGATTGCTGAAAGCGATCCGATCAAGCCTGCATCCCCGTACGCAGGCGCTAAAATTGCAGCGGAAAATATGGTGTTGTCGTATTATTACGCTTACGATCTCCCTGTGACAGTCGTGCGGCCGTTCAACACGTATGGGCCTTTTCAGAAGACGGGAGGAGAAGGCGGCGTAGTGGCCATCTTCATTAAGAACAAACTCCATGGTCTGCCGCTGCAAATTTATGGAGATGGACGTCAGACACGCGATTTATTGTATGTAGAAGACTGTGCCGGTTTCGTCGTGGAGGCGGGGTACCAGAGTGAAGTGGACGGCGAAATCGTCAATGCCGGTTTAGGAAGGGACATTTCCGTTAATGATCTGGCCGCATTGATCGTAGAAGATGAATCGCGTATTGAACATATCGAGCATATCCATCCACAAAGCGAGATTCCGAAACTTCTCTGTGATTACAGGAAGGCGAAGAGACTTCTGGATTGGGAGCCTGCCGTTACATTAGAGGAAGGCATCCGTCGGACGGAAGAGTGGATCAAGACGACTAAACTCATTTAAAGGGGAACGGTCCATTGGGAAAGTTAGCGATAGTAGGGGGGAAGCCTGTCCGTGATTCGATGCTTGCCTACGGCAGGCAGTTTATTGATGATGACGATATCGACGCTGTCGTGAACGTCTTGAAAAGTGATTATTTAACGACTGGGCCGACCATCGAGCGCTTCGAAAAGGAACTCTCGGAATATGTCGGCTCTTCGTATGCCGTTACTTTCTCAAGCGGAACGGCTGCCCTGCACGCCGCATGCTTCGCTGCCGGTGTGACAGAGGGAGCGGAGGTGATCACGACGCCGATCACTTTTGTCGCAAGTGCCAACTGTGTCCTTTACAGCGGTGGGACACCTGTATTTGCGGACGTCGATCCGATTCATTACAATATCGATCCAGTATCCGTGGAAAAGCTGGTGACGGAGAAAACGAAAGCCATCATACCTGTCGACTTTACGGGACAGCCGGCAGACTATAAAGAGCTTCGAAGAATCGCCGACGAGAACGGGCTGGTGATCATCGAGGATGGTGCCCATGCCCTCGGAGCGGAATACGAAGGGAAGAAAGTCGGTTCGTTCAGTGATATGACGATGTTCAGCTTCCATCCTGTCAAACATATTACGACGGGAGAAGGTGGTGTGATCACGACGGATAACCCGGTTTTCTATGAGAAATTGAAGCTGTTCCGGACCCATGGCATCACTCGTGACACACATCAGCTCGAACAAAATCGGAAGTCCTGGGAATATGAAATGCAGTTCCTCGGCTATCACTACCGCATGACGGATATCCAGGCAGCTTTAGGAAGCAGTCAGCTGAATAAATTGGAACGCTTCCTTACTTTGCGAAGGGCTTATGCGGCGAAATATGACGAGGCTTTCCGCAACTTGGAAGGAGTCGAAATCCCATGCCAGCTGAAAGATACGAAATCAAGCTGGCATTTATATGTTCTTCGTTTAAGTGGGAAGCTTGCTCCGTTGAGGACGGAAGTGTTCGAATCCCTGCGGGCGGAAAATATCGGAGTGAATGTCCACTACATGCCTGTCCATCTTCAACCTCATTACCAACGACTTGGATATGGGCCGAACCAGTGCCCTGTTGCGGAGGAACTGTACGAACACATTCTCACACTGCCTCTATTTCCTGGAATGTCAGACGAGGACGTGAAGGATGTCATTACAGCCGTCCGAAAAGTCGCCGGTCACTTCAGCGGGAAAGCAGGGAAACCATGAGGATCGGTTTCCGGGCTGATGCGTCCCGTTCCTTGGGGACCGGGCATGTGATGCGTTGTGCCACGCTCGCCGAACAGTTGAAGAAGCAGGGGGTGGATGTTTTTTTTATGTGCAGAAAACGTCCCGGGGACCTTGTGGATTGGCTGATGGAAGCCGGTATGGATGTTCATATGATCACAGGTGCAGACCCGGTGTCCTGGGAGGAGGACGCGGCTAGATGCGTGCAGGTTTTGGATAATATAGGAACGGTGGATTGGCTCGTTGTCGATCATTATCTGCTGGATGCCCGGTGGGAGGAAGTCTTGTCTGCCCGTGTCGGCGGGGTGATGGTCATCGATGATTTGGCTGACAGGCCTCATAGGTGTGGTGTGCTGCTTGATCAGAATTTGCACAAGGCTGGGGAAGCGGGGTATGCCAATCTCCTTCCACAAGGCGCCACCTGCCTTTTCGGTCCTGCGTATGCCTTGCTTCGTGAAGAATTCTATCATTATGACAAGAAGCGTAAAGAACGCTTGGGACGTCTTGATCGAGTGCTTGTTTCCTTCGGTGGCAGTGATCCGAATAACGATACTTGGAAAGTTGTGCAGGCGTTGAAGCGGCTTGCGGAAACACCGAAAGTCGATGTCGTGGTAGGAGGCGCTTATCCTTATAAACAGGAGCTCCGCAAATTCTGCCAACAGGAGAAAATGTCCCTGCACGTCCAGACGAAACGGATGGCTCGGCTGATGCAGCAGGCAGATGTAGCTTTCGGTGCAGGTGGGAGTTCTGTGTGGGAGCGGTGTTATATGAAACTCCCGACTGTTGTCATCGAAGCTGCTGATAATCAGACGGGTGTACTATCGGCCCTTAAAGAGAGGGGAGCGGTTTTATACTTAGGGAGGAGTGAGCAGGTGACGACCGATCAAATCTATGAACAGCTTGCCCTGTTGAAGAACGATCCGTCCCTTCTCGTGAATCTGTCAAGAGCGGCGGGGGCTTTAATGGAGAAGCATCGACCGCATGCCGTTGCAGACTTTTTGACAGGAAGGTCTCCTGATGACTGAGTACACGCTTAGAGATGTGAAAGAGAAGGACTGGAGGCAGATTTGGACGTGGCGGAACAGAGAGGAAATCCGCCGACATATGTATAACAATCAACCCATTGAGTGGGATAGTCATCTCGAATGGATGAAGAAAGAGCAGAAAAATACCCAGGCTCATGCGAAGATCTTCGTCTCCGGCAAACGTCCGCTTGGCTTTGTTCGATTTTCCGATATCGATCGTGTGCATAAGCGGTGTCTTTGGGGTTTCTATATCGGAGACCCGGCCGCGCCTAAAGGAGCAGGGACAGAGATGGGGAAGCTTGCCCTTGATTACATTTTCAAGCAGGAACCTGTCCATAAAGTATGTGCAGAGGTTTTGTCTTCGAATACAGGCAGCGTTCGTTATCATGAGAAGCTTGGTTTCGTGCAGGAAGGAAGACTTTGCAGCCATTGGAACAGAGGGGGCGTGTTTCTTGACGTGATTCTTCTGGCACTATTCAAGGAAGATTGGGAGGGGAAGGAATGGAGATGAAAGTGGGCGATCGGTATATCGGTGAAGCCCATCGGCCGTTCATCATCGCAGAAATGTCCGGGAACCACAATCAATCGCTGACGCGTGCCCTTGAAATCGTTGATCGCGCGGCGGACAGCGGTGCTGATGCATTGAAAATCCAGACATACACGGCAGATACGATGACGCTGGATCATAAAGGGGCAGACTTTGAAATTAACCAGCAGGACAGTTTGTGGAAGGGCAAGCGCCTGTATGATCTTTATAAGGAAGCTTATACACCGTGGGAGTGGCATAAAAAGATATTCGAGCGCTGCAGAGAACGAGGTATCATTGGGTTCAGTACCCCGTTCGACGCCTCATCGGTCGATTTCCTCGAATCGCTTCATGTCCCTATGTATAAGATTGCATCCTTTGAAAATACGGATCTGCCATTGATCGAGAAGGTCGCTGCCACAGGGAAACCGGTCATCATATCGACGGGGCTTGCGACAGTCGCCGAAATAGCAGAAATGACGGCTGCTGCGCGGGGAGCCGGCTGTCGGGATTTAGTGCTTCTGAAGTGCACCAGCAGCTACCCGGCAACTCCGGAGAATTCCAATATCCGAACCATACCTAATATGAAAGAAGTGTTCCGTTGTCAAGTCGGTCTATCGGACCACACCCTCGGTACAGGGGCGGCGGTTGCAAGTGTCGCTTTAGGTGCGTCCGTCATCGAAAAGCATTTCACCTTAAATCGTAAGGACGGAGGCGTGGATTCTCAATTCTCCCTGGAACCGGAGGAGATGAAAGCACTCGTCACGGAAACGGAACGGGCATGGGAAGCGCTCGGATCTGTTCGTTACGGACCGACAGACAGCGAAAAAGGGTCGGGCAAATACCGGCGCTCTCTCTATATTACAGAAGATATGAAAGCCGGTGATGTGTTGACAGAGTCGAATCTCCGGGCTATCCGCCCAGGATTCGGCATGCCGGTGAAATATATGGAAGTGCTGCTCGGGAAGAAAATCAATGCCGATCTGGTAAAAGGGACCCCGATGTCCTGGAAGTGGATTGGATGAAGGGAGGAGTCACGTGAAAGTCGTCGCCATCGTGCAGGCGCGGATGGGATCGACTCGTCTGCCCGGTAAAGTATTAAAGCCGATTCTGGGAAAACCAATGCTTGTCTATCAAATCGAGCGGATGCAGCGTTCGAAGCTGATCGATCAACTGGTCATCGCTACGACCGAGCATGTCAGGGATGACCCGATTGTCGAGCTGTGCCGATCTGTAGGAGTGGCTTGTTACAGAGGGTCGGAGGATGATGTGCTGGAGAGATACTATGAAACGGCAGCGGCTTTCGATGCAGACGCTGTCGTCAGGCTGACAGCGGACTGCCCGCTGATCGACCCCAACGTGATAGACGATGTCGTCGCTGCTTACGTCCACCGTGCACCTGCGTTTCAGTATGGTTCGAACACGGAGGTGCGGACTTATCCGCGGGGGATGGATACAAGCGTGTTCTCTTTCCAAGCGCTGGAGGAAGCATACAAGGAAGCGGTGCAGCCGGCGGAACGGGAACATGTCACGCCGTTCATCATCCGCCATTCTGAACGATACTCGAGTTTCCACGTGACATATAAGCGGAATGCCAGTTCTCATCGGTGGACGGTGGATACAAGCGAAGATTTCGAGCTTGTGAAAAGAATTATCGAACACCTTTACCCAAGCAACCCGGGGTTTTCAATGGAAGATGTCCTTAAAGTCATCGCTGATCACCCGGATTGGGAGGATATCAACCGTCATATCGAGCAGAAGGACCCAGGATCGTCCTGACTATACAGACAGCCCCGGCCATTTTGGCCGGGGCTGTTTTGCCACCTTATTTATATGTCTATAACCTTCGTCTCTTATTTCTGCGGCGTACTTTTTTATTTCTATTTGCGATGGCTTGAATCAAAGATACCATATTGGGTAAATAATGTTAATAGATTTAATAAATTTTACCAATGAAGCATAGGACGGCTGGGGCGACCTTTTTGTCGATTATATCCAGATGTTCGCATCTTTTGTCCATTAAGAACCAATATAGTATAGTTAAAGATAAGCGTGATAATTCAGAAAAATAGTTCGTTTGAAAGGGGTACACCGAATGACGCAGCAGACATTTCTGTATCAACCGAAAATATCGGAAGTACTTAAAAATATGAGACGGGTCATGATTGGGAAAGAAGAGGCGGCACTGTTGAGTGTTGTAGCTCTGCTTGCCAGAGGCCATGTGCTTCTGGAGGACGTTCCCGGTGTAGGGAAAACGATGCTTGTAAAGACGTTGGCGAAGTCGCTCGACTGCCAGTTCAAAAGGATCCAGTTCACTCCGGATCTTCTGCCGAGCGATGTGACGGGTGTATCCATTTATAATCCGAAAACATTAGAGTTCGAATTCCGTCCCGGTCCGATTCTCGGTAATATCGTCCTGGCAGATGAAATCAACCGGACATCCCCGAAGACACAGTCTGCCTTATTGGAAGGTATGGAAGAAACGAGTATTACGGTGGATGGCAATACGGTGCCGCTCAGCGATCCGTTTTTTGTCATGGCAACACAGAACCCGATCGAATATGAAGGGACCTATCCGCTGCCGGAAGCACAGCTTGACCGCTTCCTGCTCAAGATGAAAATGGGTTATCCATCTGCCAAACAGGAGATGGAAATGCTGGCAAGGACATCGGAAGGACATCCGATCGAGGAGATTACTTCTGTACTCAACCGCGAGGAGCTCGTTATGCTTCAGGAAGATGTCGACCGTGTTTATGTCGATCGGACAGTCAACCGATATATCGTAGATTTGGTGACAGGGACGAGAAGCCATGAAGGGGTGTATCTCGGGGTAAGTCCGCGTGGTTCGATCGCCCTTATGCGGGCGGCGAAGGCCTATGCGTTCATCCATGACCGGGATTATGTCATTCCGGACGATATACAGTACCTGGCTCCGTATGTCCTTTCCCATCGGATGATCCTTACTTCCGAAGCACAATTCGAAGGAGCGAGCGCCGAGTCGATCATTGATCAGCTGTTGACGGCTACATCGATTCCAGTGAACAGGAACGTAGGTGAATGAGACAAACGGTGTCCTTCACTGTAAAACTCGCGATCGTCCTCCTGCTCTTTGGTGTCCTGTTTTCCTATGCAATGTTTCAAGGCGGCTTTGTCAGCTGGTTTCTCTTCTATGCCTTTCTTCCTTTTCTTCTTTATATGCTGGGCGTCCTGCTTTATCCGATTAACAACTGGAAGATCGACCGCCGCCTGTCCAAACGAACGGCGATGGGAGGAGAAACGGTGGAAGTAGAAGTGACGATGACGCGCCGGTTTGCTTATCCGATCTATTACTGCGTCATCGAGGAATACCTGCCGGAATCTTTGAAACGAATGGATCAGCATCTTGATAAGTTCAAAGATTTGGAGCGGGACGAGGCACTTCTGGAAGACAGAAAGGTAAAGCGTGTCGTTTTTCCCTGGTTTAGAAGGAAAATCAGCTATCGATATGAATTAGACAAGCTTCCCCGGGGCGAGCATCAATGGAAAGCCGTCCGGATTAAAACCGGGGACTTCTTTGGTTTTGTCACAAAAGAACACGTGTACAGGGAAGCGAGCGCTCTTTTGGTCTTTCCTTTTATTCGTCCGGTCAAAATGAAGGAGCGCGTGTACAGCTTTGAACAAGGAGCAAGTCCCTCTTTCAAATTGAATGAGAAGCATACGAACATGGTAACAGGAGTAAGGGAATACATGCCCGGAGACAGATTTGCCTGGGTCGATTGGAAGACGACAGCCAGAAAAAATGAAATGATGACAAAAGAATTTGAACAGGAGAAGAGCGTCGACATGGTGCTCATTCTGAATACGGTCCGGGAAGAAGGAATGAACGAGTTGAGCTTTGAAGGAGCTGTAGAGTTTACAGCATCTCTGTTGAATACCTTCCACAAAAAAGCCGCTCCCCTCGCTTTTATGACTCTCGGGGGAGAGAGGAAGTACTTTCCGTTTCACCAGGACCATTCCCATCACAGCCAGATACAGGCACATTTGGCGGAAGTCCGTCCGATGGAGAGTGCTTCTTTTGCTGAACAACTGGAGCGGGGACAGAAACAGGTGCCCGCTGGAATTATGATGATGATTATCAGCCATCATCTGGATAAAGATCTGCAGGTAGCTCTTGTCAAACTGGCTAAGAAGAGCAAGCGCCTCCTCTTTTATTACGTACATCCATACAATCGAATCGGACTTCAGGAGCACCAGACGTTAAAGCAGTTGAAAAGAGAAGGTGTGACGGTGGAACTGCTGACGGAAGAGCAGCTTGTGAAGCCTGGATTTGAGGTGAGTACATGATGCAGGACCGGCAGACGTTCTACTATCGGCTGGCTTTATATGTAATTGGTTTTTTACTGTTTTGTGAGTGGTTGCGGCCGTTGGAAGAAATTTCGGAAACGAATGATACGAGGATCTTCTTCCTCTATGCGGGATTCTGCTTCTTCCTCTCTTTTCTGCAGGTGCCTTGGTGGATTTCAGTCCCGCTGAAAGGATTGGGACTTGCCTTTATTCTCGACGGGATGTATATAGCGGAACGAATTTTCTCGCCGGAGTGGTTTTCGGTCCTCTATGATCAAACCGTTTTCAATTTTGAGATGATGCTTTCCCAGGAATGGTGGCAGATGACGCCGCTGTTTCGCAGCTTGTTGTTCCTTATTCTTCTGTGGTTAATGAGTTACTTATTGTATTACTGGTTCGTTATTGCAAGACGTATGTTCTTTTTCGTTGTTCTTACCTTAGTGTTTATAACCGTAACCGATACGTTTACAACGTATGAAGCTGATTGGGCTATCATACGAACCTTCATTCTTGGAATGGCGGCACTCGGTGTCTCGAGTTTCTCCAGAGAGATGGACAGGGAAGAGATTCCTTTCAAGGATTTCAGGCGTGCGAATGTCTGGATCCTTCCCCTGATTGGAATTATCCTCCTGTCTTCCGCAATAGGATACGCAGCTCCGAAACTTTCCCCTCAGTGGCCCGATCCACTTCCATACCTGCAGAGTGCGACAGGCGGTGAGGGTGGCAGTGGAACGGTCCGGAAAGTAGGGTACGGGGAAGATGACAGCTCGCTTGGTGGTTCCTTCGTCCAGGATGATACACCGATGTTCCGTGCTACGGTGGACGGAGATCGTTATTGGCGAATCGAATCGAAGGATACTTACACAGGAAAAGGCTGGGAAGATACACTCGCTGAGCCTGTGGACACGGTAAACCCATCCTCGATTCCTTTTGAAACGTTCACGAACGCCGTGGAATCCGAAGAACAGAGTGCTCTCGTGCAAATGACGGAGGATGCTCCTTTCCGTAAGCTCGTCTATCCATACGGAATTACCGGACTTGTAGAGTATCCGGAGCAATATAACCTTGCAGTCCATGAAAATACCGGGGAAATGGATACGATTTACAACGGGTCGGAAGCGAAGATGAATACGTATGTGCTGAATTATGACTATCCTTCCTTTGAATACAACCAGCTGCGGGAAGCAGACGGGGAAGATCCGGAAGAGATTCAGGACCATTACCTGCAGCTTCCGGATAATCTTCCGAACAGAGTCAGGAATCTTGCCTCCCAAATTGTCGAAGGGGAAGACAACAGGTATGATCGTGCCAAAGCGGTGGAGTCCTACTTTGCAGCAAACGGGTTCGAATATTCGACGACGGATGTTGCCGTTCCGAGAGATAATCAGGACTATGTCGATCAATTCCTGTTTGAATCACAAGTAGGGTATTGTGATAACTACTCCACTTCTATGGTGGTGCTGCTGAGGTCGGAAGGGATTCCTGCCCGTTGGGTGAAAGGGTTCACTGGTGGGGAGCGTCTCGGTGCGGAGGAGAATCCTTTCGCAGAAAACGAAGTCCAGAACGTTTATGAAGTGACAAGTGCCAATGCCCACTCCTGGGTGGAGGTTTATTTCCCTGAAATTGGGTGGGTTCCATTCGAACCGACGCAAGGGTTTTCCAATAACGCCGATTTTTATACAGATATCGAGCAGGATACGGAGACGGAAGAAAGCGATGCTCGTGAGCAGGAGACGACTCCTGAAGAAGGAGCCGGCAATCCTCAGGAGATGGAAGAGGAAGAGAACAGCTCGGATTCTGCTGCGCTGGAAGGTACATCTTCCGAGCAGAACGGAATGTGGGGTTGGATCATACTGTTTGTCCTTGTGATTCTGGCCGCTGTCCTCGTTTTCTTGATGAGATATCGTTTGCTTGCCTTTTTCTATATCCGCAGGCTTCGTCAGACGAATAAGGAAGATACGTTTGAGATGGCCTATGCGTTTCTGTTAAAAGCGCTGCACCATAAGGGTCTGAAGCGCAAACAGGATCAAACCCTCCGGGAATATGCGGAAGAGGTGGACCGGCGTTATCAGTCGAACGAGATGCGCCGACTGACGAATCATTATGAACGTCTCCTCTATGGAGGAGGGGACTCTATGAAGCGCTGGCCGGAAGTCACTGAATTATGGGAAAATTTAATTAAAAGGACATTGTCTTGATTACTTTTGTTGCGGTTGATAGAATGAATGGCAATTAGATGCGTTCTTCCTTCGTATATCCTCGAGAATATGGCTCGAGAGTCTCTACCGGGATACCGTAAATTTCCTGACTATGAAGGTGGAAATCACGTGACATGTCTCGGCATGGGATGGATTTCTGCCTTCGTTTATATTAGACGAGGCGGGAATCCATTTTTTTATTGCCGGCAGGAAAGAAGGCAGTCGAACATAAATAAGGAGTGGAAGAGTATGGAACAAGTGAAAGGCATGATTCTAGTGCTTGACTTCGGAAGTCAATACAACCAGTTGATCACCCGGAGAATCCGTGAATTCGGAGTGTACAGTGAACTTCATTCTCATAAAATGACTATTGAAGAAATCAAGGAATTGAATCCCAGCGGGATCATCCTGTCCGGTGGACCGAACAGTGTATACGGGGAAAACAGCTTCCGTTGCGATGAGCAGATCTTTGAATTAGGCATTCCAGTACTGGGAATCTGCTACGGCATGCAGCTGATGACGCACCACTTCGGCGGCAAAGTAGAGCGTGCGAAAGAACGGGAATACGGCAAAGCGGATATCACTGTTAAAGAGAGCCCGGTCATCTTCCGTAAAACTCCTAAAGAGCAGACCGTTTGGATGAGTCACAGTGATAAGGTAATTGAAGCGCCGGAAGGTTTCCGCGTCGACGCGACAAGTCCTTCCTGTCCTGTAGCAGCGATCAGCAATGATGATGCACGTATGTACGGCGTCCAGTTCCACCCGGAAGTGCGTCATTCTGAATATGGAAACGATATTCTGCGCAGCTTCGTTTTCGACGTTTGTGAAGCGACAGATGACTGGACGATGGAGCACGTCATTGAAATGGAAGTGGAGAAAATCCGTGAGCAGGTAGGAGATCGTAAAGTACTCTGTGCATTAAGCGGAGGAGTCGATTCTTCTGTCGTCGCCGCTTTGATTCACCGCGCGATCGGAGACCAATTAACCTGTATCTTCGTTGACCACGGTCTTCTTAGAAAAAACGAAGCGGATGATGTCATGCGTTTCCTTGGAGAAGGATTCCAAATGAACATTATCAAAATTGATGCTAAAGAACGTTTCATGAGTAAGTTGGCAGGCGTTTCCGACCCGGAAAAGAAACGTAAGATCATTGGTAACGAGTTCATCTATGTCTTCGATGATGAAGCAGCCAAGCTGAAAGACATCGATTTCCTTGCTCAAGGAACGCTTTATACGGACATTATCGAAAGTGGTACGGAAACAGCGCAGACGATTAAATCCCACCACAATGTTGGTGGTCTTCCTGAAGATATGGAATTTGAATTAATTGAGCCTTTGAATACGTTGTTTAAAGACGAAGTCCGTGCGCTCGGGCTTGAACTTGGTGTGCCGGAACATATCGTTTGGCGCCAGCCGTTCCCTGGTCCCGGCCTTGCCATCCGTGTCCTCGGTGAAGTGACGGAAGAGAAGCTGGAAATCGTTCGCGAGTCGGACGCTGTTCTTCGTGACGAAATCAAGAAGGCAGGGCTTGACCGCGACATTTGGCAGTACTTCACAGTTCTTCCTAACATCAAGTCCGTCGGTGTCATGGGAGATGAACGGACGTATGATCACACGATCGGCATTCGTGCCGTAACATCCATTGACGGTATGACATCTGATTGGGCGCGTATCCCATGGGATGTACTGGAGAGGATCTCCACGCGTATCGTCAACGAAGTCGATCATATTAACCGCGTTGTGTATGATGTAACGAGCAAGCCGCCGGCAACTATTGAATGGGAATAAGCGAACGATTTTAATTTTATTAAGTGTAATGTTCGGAAATAGGCTTGACTCTCTTCTTCTGACCTAGTAAGATAGAATCAAATAATAAAGCATCACCGTCGTATAATTTTGGGGATAGGGCCCATGAGTTTCTACCAGACCGCCGTAAATTGGTCTGACTACGTTGGTGGATGGATGTTGTGGTTATGTGAATTTACTTCAGGGCCCTCGTCCATCTCCTTCGTTTTCGTAGACACTCTCGGGAATCTCCCGGGGTGTCTTTTTTATTTGTTCAACCATGTTCTTGGAATGCCGGGCATTTCAAGAAGGATCAGGGAAAGAAAAGGGAGGAAAAAGAACGTGCGCAATTATTTTAAATTCAAGGAGAACGGCACGACCTATCGTCGTGAAATCATAGCAGGACTAACGACCTTCCTGGCTATGGCATATATTTTGTTCGTCAATCCATCGACGCTTGCGTTGGATGGAATCGATCAGCTTCCTGAAGGTGTTACGCGGATGGATAAAGGGGCTATCTTTACAGCTACTGCGATCGCAGCTGCTATCGGAACATTAATCATGGGGGTATTCGCGAAATATCCGATTGCTCTCGCTCCGGGTATGGGCTTGAACGCCTTCTTCGCCTATACGGTTGTTCTTGGCTATGGAATTCCTTGGGAAACGGCACTTGCCGGTGTATTGGCTTCCGGACTTATTTTTATCGTTTTAACTCTTACAGGACTACGCCAATTAATCATTGATGCCATTCCTGGAAACCTTAAGCTTGCTGTAGGTGCCGGAATCGGCCTCTACATTGCTTTTATCGGCTTTCAGAATGCAGGAATTGTCGTGAACAGTGATGCGACTCTTGTTCAAATGGGGGATCTTACTTCAGGCCCTGTACTGCTTGCTGTCTTCGGAATTGTCATCAGCGTCATCTTGATGGCGTTGGGGATGAAGGGCGGTATTTTCTACGGTATGGTGCTGACAGCTGTAGCGGGTATGGTTTCCGGACTGATTGCACCGCCTTCCGGGTTGAGCGATATCGTCGGTTCTGCACCTTCGGTTGCGCCGACGTTCGGGGCAGCATTGGAGCATTTCGGAGATATCTTCACGATGGAGATGCTTGTCGTCATTTTGACTTTCTTGTTCGTTGACTTCTTTGATACAGCTGGAACGCTCGTAGCAGTGGCGACCCAGGCTGGATTTATGAAGGATAACAAGCTCCCAAGAGCGGATAGAGCTCTATTTGCTGATTCTACAGCGACTGTAGCAGGTGCTATTGTAGGAACGTCTACGACGACTTCTTACATCGAGTCGACTGCAGGGGTCGGGGCCGGCGGGCGTACCGGATTCACTTCTGTTGTGACGGCTTTGTGCTTTATTCTTGCATTGTTCTTCTCGCCTCTCTTGTCCATCGTGACTGCTGAAGTGACGGCTCCTGCCTTGATCATCGTCGGTGTATTGATGGCTTCTGCTTTGAAGAGCATTGATTGGGACGAGTTCGAAGTTGCTGTTCCGGCCTTCTTCACAATCGTAGCGATGCCGTTGACGTACAGTATTGCGACGGGGATTGCAATCGGGTTTATCTTCTATCCGATTACGATGCTTCTAAAAGGGAGAACAAAAGAAATTCATCCGATCATGTACTTCTTGTTCGTTATCTTTATTTTGTACTTCATCTTCCTTGCGTAAGGCAGAAAGGATGAGGGAAACCGTCAGCCGCAGGCTGGCGGTTTCTTTTGAAAGGGGATGACGGGCTCCCGTGAGACGGTTTTCGTTCCTTCCCGATACGGACAAGTATATAGGGGGAGATCCGGAGAGCTGCCGCATACTCTTCTCTCCTTTTATTCCTTTTCTTCCAGGTGGCGGATCTGGACAGGGCGCTGGTTGGTGGCATCTGTGATATAACGTTGCAGCTTGATAATCAGCAGCCCGTGTTGATAAGTCGCGTCGATTTTATCATGACGAACAGGGAACGGGAGATCGATCGTCCTTTCAAACATGCCATCCGGAATTTCGGATTTGACCTGCTTGCCGCCGCGCTTGTTGAACGAAATTTTCCCTTTTAAGGTTAGTGTCGTATGATCGACAAGCACGTCGATGTTCTTTGGTTTATCCATTCCGGGAATATTCACATAGCATAAGAGCTCCTGGTCATATTGATAGATGTTGACAGCTGGAATGGGGGGCTTCATCATCCCGTCGAAATCATCCCAGAATTCATGGCCGAAGAAGCGGTCCATGTTGGTTTTCCAATCCTTGAATTGGTTCATGTCATCAGCCTCCGTAAATTGTCATTAATTGCGGTAAAAAAAGATTGTGTATGGACATTCCCATGGTTTATAGTGTATGCATGAATATCGACGAGAAGAATTTCTTGGGTCTATATTTGCAACATAAGTAGGGGGATGCATCCATGTTAGAAAACCCATTATTGCTCATTGTGATCATTTTAGCCGTGAACATTGTCTATGTTTCGTTCTTTACATTACGGATGATTTTTACGTTGAAAGGCCGTCGTTATATTGCCGCGTTCATCAGTACATTTGAAATAGTTACCTACGTCTTTGGTCTTGGGCTCGTCCTTGATCGTCTGGATCAGATAGAGAATGTCCTTGCCTATGCTCTTGGTTATGGTCTTGGTGTTATCGTTGGTATGAAGATTGAAGAGAAATTGGCTCTCGGTTATATTACAGTGAACGTGATATCGTCCGATCCGGATATCGAATTCACGCGGAAGCTCCGGGATAAGGGGTACGGCGTGACGAGTTGGTATGCTTATGGAATGGAAGGGGATCGGCTGGCCATGCAGATTCTGACTCCAAGGAAATACGAGCTTTCCTTATATGAAACGATTCGTCATATCGATCCGAAAGCGTTTATCGTCGCTTATGAACCGAAACAGATCCATGGCGGGTTCTGGGTGAAATCCGTTAAGAAAGGAAAGATACGTCATGCCCAGCAAGAACAGCAAGAAGCGCTTTGAAGTGCAGGAGAATGAATCCATCGGCCAGTGTCTCGATCGGATGAAGCGGGAAGGCTACACGCCGATCCGCCGGGCGGAGGAGCCGATTTTTCGGGAGGAAACCCGAAATGGGGAAAAAGTAATGGAACCGATAGAGAAAAGGATTGTTTTTCACGCAGTGAAAGAATAAAACCGAACGATTAGTATTTTTATTTTCTTTAATGTTCGACTTTGCGTTGACATCGACAAGTTTCTCCTGATATGATGAAAGCAGAATTGCATAGGCGACCTCATATAAGACGGGAATAAGGCCCGTTCGTCTCTACCTGGGAACCGTAAATTCCCGGACTATGAGGGGAGTTTAAGCTTGGATGCTTTCAAGTGGGACACGTGTGCCTGCTCGACTCCTCTCATTAGTTGAGAGCGTCGAGCAGGTTTTTTTATGAAGAAAGGGATGAATATGAATGGCTAGTGTTGGCGTAATCATGGGCAGCATTTCCGATTGGGAGACAATGCAGGGGGCATGTGCCGTCCTGGATGAACTTGGGATCGGATACGAGAAGGAAATCATATCAGCTCACCGGACACCGGAGGATATGTTCACTTACGCAGAAGATGCGCGCGGACGAGGGTTGAAGGTCATCATTGCCGGAGCGGGAGGGGCAGCCCACCTTCCGGGAATGGTTGCTTCTAAAACGACCCTGCCTGTCATCGGAGTCCCTGTTGAATCAAAAGCATTGAAAGGAATGGATTCCCTTCTATCTATAGTACAGATGCCTGGAGGAGTTCCTGTGGCGACTGTAGCGATCGGAAGTGCCGGTGCAAAGAATGCAGGTCTTCTTGCTGCGGAAATCATCGGAGCTTTTGATGAAGAGGTGGCCGGCAGATTGTCGGTGTACAGAGAACAGATGATGGAGAAAGTAGAAGGAATGAGGAGGGATTTGCGTGAGTCCTAAGGTTATTCGACCAGGTCAGACGATCGGAATTCTTGGAGGCGGCCAGCTCGGAAGAATGATGGCGGTCGCAGCCAGATACATGGGATACAAAATCGCCGTCATGGACCCGGCGGAAGACTGTCCGTGTGCACCGCTTGCAGATAAGCAGATCATCGCTGCTTATGACGATAAAGAAGCTGCTCAAAAACTGAGTGAAGTCAGTGACGTCATTACGTACGAATTCGAAAATGTCGACCTTGAAGTCGCCAAGCTGTTTGAAGAAGCCGGCAAACTGCCTCAAGGATCTCTGGCCCTCGCCGTTACGCAGAACCGTTCCAAAGAAAAGCAGGCAGCGGTCGATGCAGGCTTGTCTGTTCCGGAATACCGGATTATCGAATCCTATGACCAATGCAAAGAAGCATTGGAAAGCATCGGTTACCCTGCCGTCGTTAAGACGATCAGCGGGGGGTACGATGGTAAGGGACAGCTGAAGCTGGAAGATGAGAGCAGCCTGGACGAGCTATCTTCTTTCATTAAAGAGGGCGGCATCTATATTGTCGAACAGTGGCTGCTATTTGATTTAGAAATCTCTCAAGTATTCACTAGAGGCATGGACGGAATCATCCGGACCTTCCCGCTTGCAGAAAATATCCATAAGAATCATATCCTTCATGAAACAAGAGTCCCTGCCAACGTATCAGAGGCCGTCCGTCAGAAAGCGGACGAGGCGGTTCGAGTGCTGGCAGATGAGATCGGAGTCGTCGGAACGTTCGCAGTGGAGATGTTCGTCAAAGGAGACGACATCTATATCAACGAAATGGCACCAAGGCCGCATAACTCCGGTCACTTCACGATCGAGGCTTGCAACGTATCCCAGTTTGAACAACATGTCCGTGCAATCTGCGGTCTTCCGCTTCTTCCGGTGCATACATTCGGAGCGGCAGTGATGGTCAATGTCCTAGGCAAGCACCGCGGGATACTAATTGACAAGATCGAGCAATATGAGGGTTGTCATTTTCACGATTACGGTAAAGGAGAAGCAAGGACCAACCGTAAGATGGGGCACCTGACTTTTATCGGTAATGATCTAAAAGAAATTGCAACATACATGGAAACCAACCAGATACATTTATGGTAGAAACCAAGGAGGAAGACGATGATAGAACGTTATACAAGACCGGAAATGGGCGCCATTTGGACAGAGGAAAACCGCTATCAAGCATGGCTGGAAGTCGAGCTGCTTGCCTGTGAAGCTTGGAGTGAGCTTGGAGTCATCCCGAAAGAAGATGTAGAGAAACTGCGTGAGAAAGCTTCCTTTGATATCGCGCGTATTCATGAAATTGAATTGGAAACACGTCACGATGTCGTAGCGTTCACACGTGCTGTGTCCGAGACGGTCGGCGATGAGCGGAAATGGGTGCACTACGGACTTACATCTACAGACGTGGTAGATACGGCACTCTCTTACCAATTGAAGCAGGCGAATGAGATCATTCGTAAAGACCTTGTCAACTTCATCGAAATCCTTGGTGAGAAAGCGAAGGAACATAAGCACACGGTCATGATGGGTCGCACGCACGGGGTTCACGCAGAACCGACGACGTTCGGGTTGAAGCTTGCCCTTTACTATGAAGAAATGAAACGGAACCTGGAGCGCCTGGACCTTGCAATCAAGCATATTCAAGTCGGAAAGCTTTCCGGCGCAGTTGGAACGTATGCGAACATCGATCCTTTCGTAGAAGCTTATGTATGTGAGAAGCTGGGCCTTGATTCGGCATCTGTTTCTACACAGACACTTCAGCGCGACCGTCACGCTCATTACGTTTCCACACTGAGCTTGATTGCAACATCCATCGAGAAGATCGCTGTAGAGATCCGTGGTCTCCAGAAGACGGAAACAAGGGAAGTGGAAGAGTACTTTGCCAAGGGACAGAAAGGTTCTTCTGCTATGCCTCACAAACGTAACCCGATCGGATCCGAAAACATGACAGGGATGGCACGTGTGATCCGCGGACACATGTTGACAGCATTTGAGAACGTTCCTCTTTGGCATGAACGGGACATTTCCCACTCCTCTGCAGAGCGCGTTATTCTGCCGGATGCCACGATTGCTTTGAACTACATGTTGAACCGCTTTGGAAATATCGTGAAGAATTTGACGGTATTCCCTGATCGTATGCAGGAAAATATGGAGAAAACGTACGGCTTGATTTTCTCCCAGCGTGTTCTGCTTACATTAATTGATGAAGGCATGGTACGCGAAGAAGCATACGACCTTGTCCAGCCGAAAGCGATGGAAGCATGGGAGCGTGGAGTGCCGTTCCGTGAGCTGATTGAGGCAGATGAGAAGATTACGGCTGCCCTGTCTGAATCCCAGCTTGATGCCTGCTTCGATTACAAGCATCACCTGAAGCAAGTGGATCGTATTTTCGACCGTATCGGTCTGTAAGTAAACTGTTTTATCCGGGGATGTCGAGGACATCCCCGGCCAATCCCCATGAGTGAGGTGTTCTTCATGAAAGGTTCCTTATTGTATGAAGGTAAAGCGAAACGTGTGTATGTGACGACTGATGACCAGGAGCGTCTGGTTTTATCCTATAAAGATGATGCGACAGCATTCAACGGTAAAAAGAAAAGCGAGTTTGCAGGCAAAGGCCGCCTGAATAACTTGATCACCTCTAAAGTCTTTCAATACTTGCATAAGCAAGGAATTCCCACCCACTTTATTGAAGCGCTGAACGATACAGAGCAGTTGGTAAAGCGCACGACGATCATTCCACTGGAAGTCGTGGTCCGGAACAAAGCAGCCGGAAGTATTACGAAAAGGCTCGGTATTGAAGAGAAGACGCGCTTCCACCCGCCGATCATCGAACTGTTCTACAAAAAGGACGAATTGAATGATCCACTAATCAACGACGTTCATGCCTATCATCTGACAGACGTCAAAGAACAAGAACTCACATTCATCAAAGAACAAGCCCTGATTATAAATGAACAATTGATTGCATTATTCCAATCCGCAGGCTTGGAACTCGCTGATTTCAAATTGGAATTCGGCCGTCTGCCGGACGGGACAATCGTATTGTCGGACGAAGTTTCACCGGATACATGCCGCTTATGGGATATCAAAACAGGTCAGAAAATGGACAAAGACGTATTCCGGGAAGAAATCGGCAGCCTGATCGAGGTTTATGAGAACATACTACAACGACTGGAGGAGAACGTATGCGCAAAGTAAAGATCCACATCACACTCAAAGAGGGCGTTTTAGATCCACAAGGAAAGGCTGTTCAGAACTCATTGAAGTCTTTGGAATATAACAATGTCCAGGACGTACGCGTCGGTAAATACATGGAGGTCCTTTTAGAAGACTCGGAGAATCTGGATCAGCAGGTCGATCAGATGTGTGATCAACTACTTGCCAACCCTGTCATCGAGAACTATACGTACACGATCGAGGAGGTAGGCTGACGTGAAATTTGCTGTCGTTGTTTTTCCAGGTTCCAACTGTGACCGTGACATGTACCACGCTGTCAAGGACGGTTTGGGGCAGGAAGCGGACTTGGTTTGGTACCAGGAAGCGAATCTAGCAGACTATGATGCCATCCTTCTGCCAGGAGGATTCTCATATGGAGATTACCTTCGCTCCGGAGCGATTGCTTCTACGGCTCCGATTGTCGAACAAATTCGTGAAGCTGCCGAAGCAGGAAAACCGATTCTTGGTGTATGTAATGGATTCCAGGTCCTGCTTGAGATGGGGCTGCTTCCAGGTGCGATGCTCGCGAACGAACGCCTGAAGTTCATGTGCCATTATGAAACACTGACTGTGGAAAATGCAGATACCCTTTTCACCCACCACTATGAAGAGAAAGCAAAAATCCAGATTCCGATCGCTCATGGCGAAGGAAACTATTATTGTGATGAAGAAACATATGCGAAGCTGCGCGAAAATAATCAGATTGTCTTTACTTATGAAGAGAACCCGAACGGCTCTGTAGGGGATATCGCAGGCATTATGAATGAGCAGGGGAATGTCCTCGGTATGATGCCGCACCCGGAACGGGCAGTGGAAGCGCTGCTTGGCAGCGATGACGGTCTGCGCTTATTTGAATCCATTCTTACACACTGGAGGGAACACCATGCCATCAATGCTTGAGATCACCCCGGAAACGATTGAAGAACAGCGCGTCTATGCGGAAATGGGTCTGACGGATGAAGAATATGAATCGGTCAAAACCATCCTGGGACGCCGTCCGAATTATACAGAAATCGGTTTGTTCTCGGTCATGTGGTCCGAACACTGCAGTTATAAGAATTCAAAACCGCTTCTAAGGAAATTCCCGACAGAAGGCCCTCACGTGCTGCAAGGTCCCGGGGAAGGAGCCGGCATCATCGATATCGGTGACGATCAGGCCGTCGTTTTCAAAATTGAAAGCCACAACCACCCTTCTGCAGTCGAGCCGTATCAGGGCGCTGCAACAGGTGTCGGAGGGATTCTTCGGGACGTCTTTTCCATGGGTGCCCGTCCGGTTGCGCTTCTGAACTCTTTGCGCTTCGGTTCATTGGAACAGCCTCGTGTGAAATACTTGTTTGAAGAAGTCGTACGCGGAATCGCGGGCTACGGAAACTGTGTCGGTGTACCGACCATTGGTGGAGAAGTCCAGTTCGACGATGCCTATAACGGCAATCCACTTGTGAACGCCATGTGTGTTGGTTTAATTGATCATAAAGATATTCAAAAAGGGATTGCAGCCGGAATCGGTAACACGGTCATGTATGTCGGTGCGAAGACCGGCCGGGACGGGATCCACGGAGCGACATTCGCATCAGAAGAATTGTCGGAAGAGTCCGAAGAAAAACGCCCTTCTGTCCAAGTAGGAGACCCATTCATGGAGAAATTGCTGATCGAAGCCTGCCTTGACGTCATTCACCATGACGCGCTTGTCGGGATTCAGGATATGGGAGCAGCCGGTCTCACTTCCTCTGCCAGTGAAATGGCGAGTAAAGCAGGTACGGGAATGACGATGAACCTTGACCTTATCCCGCAGCGGGAACAGAACATGACAGCCTATGAAATGATGCTGTCCGAGTCACAGGAACGCATGCTTCTTGTCGTAGAAAAAGGCCGGGAAGACGAGATAGCGGAAGTATTCCGCAAGTATGATCTTGAAGCTGTCGCTGTCGGAGAAGTCACGGATACGAAGCGCTTCCGTCTGGAACATAAAGGAGAAGTCGTCGCTGACGTGCCTGTCGATTCTCTTGCCGAAGACGCTCCAGTCTATCATAAGCCGTCGAAGAAACCGACGTATTACGAAGAATTTCAGGCAATGGACGATTACGCGCCTGTCGTCGACGATTATGCAGCAACGCTGAAAAGTCTGTTGAAACAGCCGACGATTGCAAGCAAGGAATGGGTTTACGATCAGTATGACTCGATGGTACAGACAAACACGGTCGTCGCTCCAGGGTCTGATGCAGCCGTATTGCGTGTACGTGGAACAGAAAAGGCTCTTGCAATGACGACGGATTGTAACTCCCGCTATATCTATGTCGATCCGGAAGTCGGCGGACAAATCGCTGTTGCTGAAGCAGCCCGTAACATTATCTGCTCCGGTGGTCGTCCGTTGGGAATCACAGACGGATTGAACTTTGGTTCTCCGGAAAATCCGGAAATCTTCTGGCAGATGGAGAAAAGCGTCGACGGCATGAGTGAAGCGTGCCGCGTCCTGAACGCACCGGTCATCGGAGGGAACGTTTCCTTGTATAACGAATCATTCGGTGGCAAAGCGATCTATCCGACACCGATCGTCGGCATGGTCGGCCTGATTGAGGATGTAGCTCACATCACCCAGTCCCACGCTAAGAAAGCAGGCGATCTCCTTTATGTCATCGGGGAGACGAAGCCGGAATTCGGTGGAAGTGAACTGCAGGGGATGTTGGAAGGAAAGCACTTCGGCAAAGCGCCTGCGCTTGATCTGGAAGTGGAAGCGAAGCGCCAGAACGCTCTTCTATCCGCTATTCAACAAGGTCTGATCGAATCTGCTCATGATTTGGCAGAAGGTGGTCTTGCGGTCGCTCTTGCAGAGAAGCTTTTCGATCAGGAACTCGGTTGTGATGTCCAGGTAGAAGGGGATGTCCTTGCAGCCTTGTTCTCAGAAACGCAGTCCCGTTTCCTTGTAACTGTAAGTCCTGAGCAGCAAGATGCGTTCGAACAAGCGGTGAATGACGCAGTCCGGATCGGAAAAGTGACGGAGGACGGCATCTACCGTGTAAGCAATAAGGATCGAATCGTAGTGGAAGAGCAGACAACAACGTTGAAGGATACTTGGAAAGGAGCTATTCCATGCTTGGTGAAATCAAAGGCTTAAATGAGGAATGTGGCATTTTCGGAGTCTGGGGCCACCCGGACTCCGCCCAACTGACGTATTATGGTTTGCACGCTTTGCAGCACCGCGGTCAGGAGGGCGCCGGAATCGTCACAACAGACGGAGACCATCTGAAGCTTGCTAAAGGACACGGATTGATCAATGAAGTTTTTTCCGAAAATCAGCTGGAAGACTTGCAAGGACACGCCTCCATCGGGCACGTCCGTTACGCAACTGCAGGGGACGGTGCATATGAGAATATCCAACCTCTGATGTTCCGTTCTCAGACAGGGGGGCTTGCGCTTGCCCATAACGGAAACCTGGTCAACGCCCACGCGTTGAAGAGCCAGCTGGAAGCACAAGGGAGCATTCTGCAGACCAATTCCGATACAGAAGTAGTTGCCCACTTGATCAAGAGAGCGCGCCATCTCCCGCTTGACCAGGCTATTGGAGAGGCATTGTCCATGATCAAGGGAGCTTACGCGTTCCTTGTGATGACGGAAGACAAGATGTTCGTTGCCAATGACCCGCGTGGCCTTCGCCCTCTCAGCCTTGGACACCTTGGTGATGCTTGGGTCGTATCTTCGGAAACGTGTGCGTTTGATGTGATCGGAGCCCAATACGACAGGGAAGTGAAGCCTGGTGAACTGCTGATCATCTCTGATGAAGGAGTAGAGACGAAGCGTTTCTCTGCCCCGATTCAACGTACATTGTGTTCCATGGAATATGTGTACTTCTCTCGTCCGGACAGTAATCTGGACGGTAAAAACGTCCATGCATCACGGAAACGAATGGGGAAAGCCTTGGCGGAGGAAGCACCCATCGAAGCGGATGTCGTAACAGGAGTACCGGATTCCAGTATTTCTGCTGCCATCGGATATGCAGAGGCGTCCGGCATTCCTTATGAGCTTGGTATGATCAAGAACCGCTATGTCGGTCGTACGTTCATCCAGCCGACTCAGGAACTGCGGGAACAAGGGGTCAAGATGAAGCTGTCTGCTGTAAGAGGTATTGTCGAAGGGAAACGTGTCGTCATGGTCGATGATTCCATCGTCCGGGGTACGACAAGCCGGCGGATCGTAAAAATGCTGAAAGAAGCAGGAGCGAAGGAAGTGCATGTCCGTATTGCATCTCCGCCGATTGAGAACCCATGTTACTACGGAATCGACACCTCGAACAGTGGAGAGTTGATTGCGGCAAACCACTCTGTAGAAGAAATGGAGAAATTGATCGGGGCTGACAGTCTCGCTTTTCTATCCGTGGATGGTTTGAACGACAGCATCTATCAGGGGGATGAATCGCTGGAGCATGGCGGCTGTATGGCCTGCTTTACAGGCAATTATCCTACAGAAATATATCCTAATACGGTCCACCCGTATGAGAAAGCGTGACGATGAGGAGGCAGAATGATGAGTGAATCCTATAAACAGGCAGGAGTCGACGTCGAAGCTGGTTATGAAGCGGTCGAACGGATGAAGAAGCACGTAGCCAGAACGATGCGCAAGGAAGTGATCGGCGGTCTCGGTTCTTTTGCCGGGTTGTTCGATATCAGCGGAATGAGTTATGAAGAGCCCGTCCTTGTCACTGGAACGGACGGTGTCGGGACGAAGCTTCGGCTCGCTTTTGAAATGGACAAGCATGATACGATCGGTGTCGATGTCGTGGCTATGTGTGTGAACGATATCGCGGCACAAGGAGCAGATCCGCTTTTGTTCCTTGATTATATCGCTTGTGGAAAGAATGAGCCTGCCCGCATCGAACAAATCGTCAAGGGCATCGCGGATGGCTGCCAGCAGTCGCACGCTGCGCTCGTCGGCGGGGAAACGGCAGAAATGCCCGGCATGTATGAGGAAGAAGAATATGACCTTGCCGGCTTTGTTGTAGGAATGGCAGATAAACGGAAGCTGATCACCGGAGAAGGAATAGAAGCAGGGGATGTCATCATCGGACTTCCTTCCTCGGGGGTTCATTCCAACGGTTTCTCGCTTGTCCGCCGAATTATCGATAATCAGGGGCTGAGCCTCCAGGAAACTTATGAAGAATTCGACCGCCCGCTTGGGGAAGTATTACTAACTCCTACCGTCATTTACGTGGAAGCTGTCAAACAGCTGAAGGAAGCGGTGAGCATCAAAGGACTTGCCCATATTACCGGCGGCGGTTTCTATGAGAATATTCCAAGAGCGCTTCCGGAAGGCTTAGGTGTAGCAATCAACCAAGGAAGCTGGAACGTGCCGGCGATTTTTCCGTTCCTTCAAGCACAAGGAGACATTCCTGCCGATGAAATGTACGGGGTCTTCAATATGGGAATCGGTATGATTGCCATCGTTTCGGAAGCGGACGCAGAGAAGGCAGCGGAAGCTATCGGAAATGGTGTCATCATTGGACGAGTGACAGGCGAAGAGGGAGTGCAGTGGACATGATCAACCTTGCCGTCTTTGCTTCCGGAACAGGATCGAACTTCGATGCCATTGTCGAAGCCGTCGAAAATGGAACCCTCCATGCAGACATCAAGCTGCTTGTCTGTGACAAAGTAGGCGCTCCTGTCATTGAGAAAGCGCAGCGTCACGACGTGGATACCATTGTTTTCAACCCAAAAGTCTACGAAAATAAAGCAGCCTATGAAGCCGCCTTGCTGGAAGACTGTCGTTCGCGCGGCGTTGACTACATCATTCTTGCTGGTTATATGCGTCTCGTCGGCCCGACGCTGCTTCAGCCATATGAGAAACGGATCATCAATATCCACCCGTCCCTGCTTCCTGCTTTTCCCGGTAAGGATGCCATTGGACAGGCGATAGATAAAAAGGTAAAAGTGACTGGTGTGACCGTCCATTTCGTTGATGACGGAATGGATACAGGCCCGATCATCGCCCAGGAGGCGGTGACGATCGAAGACAACGATACACCGGAAGAAGTGAAACGGAAAATTCAGGCGGTCGAACACCGCTTATACCCGCAAGTCATCGAGTCATTATTCACCAAGGAGGAATCCAAATGAAAAAACGTGCCCTACTCAGCGTATCCAATAAAGAAGGTTTGGCTGATTTCGCTAAACAACTCCACGAACTAGATTACGAGCTTGTTTCCACAGGTGGAACGAAGCGCGCGATCGAAGAAGCAGGGGTTCCTGTCCTGTCTATTTCTGAAGTGACGAATTTCCCGGAAATTATGGATGGACGTGTCAAGACGCTTCATCCGGCGGTCCATGGAGGCCTCCTTGCCAAGCGCGGCAACGCCGACCACATGGAACAGTTGGATGGGCTGGATATCCAAACGATCGATCTCGTCGCAGTCAACCTGTATCCTTTCAAGGAAACGATCGCTAAAGAGGGAGTGACCGAGGCGGATGCTATCGAAAATATCGATATCGGGGGCCCGACCATGCTCCGCGCGGCGGCGAAGAACTTTGCAGACGTCGCTGTCGTTGTCGATCCTTCCGATTACGATACGGTGATCGAAGGCTTTAAAGCAGACAGCCTTTCTTATGAAGCACGTCGCAGGCTTGCTGCGAAAGTGTACCGCCATACGGCGAATTATGACGCGATGATCGCCGGTTACTTCTCGGAACTTACAGAGGAAGCTTATCCGGAGACATACACCGTAACATATGAGAAAGTACAATCCCTGCGTTACGGAGAGAACCCGCACCAGACCGCTTCGTTCTATAAGCAGGCTAATGCGGAAGGGACGTCGCTTGCGAATGCGGAACAGCTGAATGGAAAAGAGCTCTCTTATAACAACATTCAGGATGCTAATGCTGCATTGGAAGTGGTTCTTGAATTCGGCCAGCCGGCTGCAGTAGCTGTCAAACATATGAATCCTTGCGGCGTCGGAGTAGGGGAGAATCTATACGATGCTTTCACCAAAGCATACGAAGGGGATCCGGTTTCCATTTTTGGTGGAATCGTCGCCTTGAACCGTGAAGTCGATGCTGATACAGCAGCGAAGCTGAAAGAGATTTTCCTGGAGATCATTCTCGCTCCTTCTTTCAGTGAGGAAGCGCTCGAAATTCTTACGAAGAAGAAAAACCTTCGCCTCTTGAAAATCGATCTGAAGAAATCCGATCGTCCTGCGCACAAGCTGACGAGCGTCAACGGTGGACTGCTTGTTCAAGATACGGATGAAGGGAATCTTGACGGGGTGGATTTGACTGTAGCGACGGAACGGGAACCATCTGCACAGGAGCTGGAAGACTTGAAGCTCGGCTGGAAGGTCGTGAAGCACGTGAAGTCGAATGCCATCGTAGTAGCGAAAGGGGATCGTACCCTTGGAGTAGGTGCCGGACAAATGAATCGTGTAGGCGCAGCCAAAATCGCTTTTGAACAAGCGGGTGAAAAAGCAAAAGGCAGTATTCTCGCCTCTGATGCGTTCTTCCCTATGCCGGATACGGTAGAAGCGGCAGCTGAAGCAGGCGTTACTGCTATCATCCAGCCGGGTGGATCGAAGCGTGACCAGGACTCGATCGATGCCTGCAATAAACACGGCATCGCAATGGTCTTCACAAGCATGCGTCATTTCAAGCACTAAGAACAAGGGAGGATGGACGACGATGAATATCATGGTAATCGGACGGGGCGGCCGTGAACACAGCCTTGTTCAAAAATTAGCAGCAAGTAAACAGACAGAGAAAATTTACGCAGCTCCCGGTAACGCCGGTATGAAAGAAGCCGTCTGCGTGGCGATTGAAGAAGGGGATCATGATGCCCTCGTTTCTTTTGCGAAGGAAAACGACATTCATCTGACAGTCGTAGGTCCGGAAGTTCCTTTGCTTGAAGGGATCGTCGACCATTTTCAAGCGAATGACCTGAAAGTATTCGGACCCACCAAGGATGCGGCGCTGATCGAGGGAAGTAAACATTTCGCGAAACAGATGATGGACAAATATGATATTCCCACAGCGGAATATCAGGCTTTCTCCGACCTGGTGGAAGCGAAAGCGTACATTAAAGAAAAAGGCGCTCCGATCGTCATCAAGGCAGACGGCCTGGCTGCTGGAAAAGGTGTCGTTGTCGCCGAAACGCTGGAACAAGCGTTGGAAGCGGCCGATTCCATGCTCGGCGAAGGGCAGTTCGGAGAAGCAAGCAGCGAAATCGTTGTGGAAGAGTTTTTAGCAGGGGATGAATTCTCCTTGATGGCCTTCGTCCACGGTCCGAACGTCTATCCAATGATTCCTGCAAAGGATCATAAGCGGGCATTCGACGGGGATGAAGGACCGAATACAGGAGGTATGGGGGCATTCGCTCCCGTCCCGGGACTGGCCTCGTCTTCCTATGATACAGCAGTGGAATCGATTGTACGTCCGGTCGCTGAAGCGATGGTCCAGGAAGAACGTCCGTTTACGGGAATTCTTTATGCCGGACTGATCGAAACAGACAAAGGACCGAAAGTAATTGAATTTAACGCTCGTTTCGGAGATCCAGAGACCCAGGTGGTCCTGCCTTTGCTGAAGAATGACCTGGAGCAGGTGTTTTTGGATGTCATGGACGGAAAAGACCCCGAACTTCAATGGTCGGAAGAATCGTGTGCAGGAGTTGTCGTCGCATCGAGCGGATATCCGGGGGGATATGTGAAAGGGCGCCCGCTTCCTGCACTCGAAACGTCCGATTCAGCCTTCCTTGTCCATGCAGGTACAGCACTTGAGAACGGAACCTATGTATCGGACGGAGGACGTGTCCTGCTTGTTGGCAGCAAGGGGAATGACCTTTCACGTGCGCTTGATTGTGCTTATGAAGCGCTGCGTCCGTTACATGCAAATGAAGATTTTTTCTATCGCCGTGATATTGGCAGATCATCGATCACGTCTTCTTCTGGAAGCGACGAGTAAGAGGGCTGTAATTGTGCCGATGACGGTTACGATGACGAAACCTACGTCTGTAAAGTATTCCATGAAGTCCATTATTCTCATCCTTTACTTATAAGAGCGGAGCTTATGCTTCCGCTCTTCATTTTTGTTGATTATTTAGGGAAGTTTTGCTGCCAGCCTTCTTCTTTGCCGTCTGTTTCGACGGTCATCTTCTCGATTGCTTCAACCATCGGGCAGTAACGCACGATGCCTTCTGCTACTTTCATGGATGCGAGAGCGATTAGAAAAGGATGGGAAGATCCATGATCTCTGGATCCGCGAATTGTGAGAAGGGTGAGCATGCTCAACCCTGTCGCAATACGTATCATGCTGTTAATTGTGCCGATATTTTGTCTCATATAAGCTCCTCCTTACAAGTATGGCTTCTGCTGTGTTACGATAATAGATAATCTGATTAAGGGAGGGATCCTCCATGAATGAAGCACGATTCCGGTGGCGGAACCGCCAGTTGCGAGTACATGCATCTGTCTTGGACGGTGACGCGGCACCGACGAAATTGATAAAAAATACTACGTACCTGAACGTCTATTTAAAGCAATGGATGACAGGTCATATATGGATTTACGAAGACCGGATCATTTATACGGGTAAGGAGCTCCCTTCCAATATGGAAAATACGGAAGTCATCGATGGGAAGGACAGTTATATCGTCCCGGGCTATATCGAGCCGCATGCCCATCCGTTTCAATTATATAATCCCCAGACCCTTGCTGAATATGCAGCGGAGACGGGTACGACCACGCTGATCAATGATAACCTTATGTGGCTTTTTTTAACTGAAAAGAAGAAAGCGTTTTCTTTATTGGAAGAGTTCATGCATCTTCCTGCAACCATGTACTGGTGGGCGCGCTTCGATCCTCAGACGGTTTTAAGGGAGGAAGACAGAGAGTCTTTCGACGAACAGGTGCTGGATTGGATTGAGCATGATGCGGTCATTCAGGGCGGGGAATTGACGGCCTGGCCGGATGTGCTATATGAAAGAAATGAGCAGATTCTGCACTGGATGCAGGAAACGAAACGATCACGGAAGCCGCTGGAAGCCCATCTTCCAGGTGCATCGGAGAAAACGTTAGTGAAGATGCGTCTCCTCGGGATGGATTCTGAGCATGAATCCATGACGGCGGAGGACGTCATTACACGGCTGTCGATCGGCTACCATACGGGGCTGCGTTATTCTTCGATACGTCCGGATCTTCCTGACATTTTACAGGGACTTGAGAAAATGGGGCATACCCAGTATGACCACATGATGTTTACGACGGATGGATCCACCCCCGGCTTTTATGAGGAGGGGATCATTAACATGTGCATTCGAATTGCTATAGAAGCGGGCGTTCCTGAAATTGATGCCTATATGATGGCCACGTATCAGGCTGCGAGGCACTTCGGAATCGAAAGCAGGGTCGGCAGTCTTAATGCAGGACGTGCCGCCCACCTTAATTTCCTTAGAGATCCTAAAGATCCGACCCCTCACTCCGTCATCGCCAAAGGGGAGTGGGTGAAGAAAGAGGGAGAGGTTGTCCCGACAGGCATCGAGATTCCGTGGGAAAAGAACGGGATAGAGAAGCTTTCCCTCGACTGGGAGCTCGCGGATAAGGACATGCAGTTCTCCATGCCGATCGGGCTTGAACTGGTCAATGACGTTATTATGAAACCATATGCGATAGATACGGATGCTTCCGTGGAGCGTTTGTCTGATGAGAACAAGGAAGCATTCATCATGTTGATGGACAGAGATGGCGAATGGATGGTCAACACTCTGCTGAAAGGATTCACACAGTCCCTTGGCGGGTTGGTCAGCTCGTTCAGCAATACCGGGGATATCCTCGTAATTGGTAAATCAAGGACCGATATGAAAAAAGCATTCCAACGGATGAATGAAATCGGCGGCGGTATCGTATTTGTTAATGAAGGAGAAGTTCTGTTCGAGCTTTCACTGCCGTTGGGCGGGGTGATGTCTGATCTTTCTTTGCCGCACTTAATGAAGGAGGAGAGACGGATGAAACAATGCTTGAACGAACACGGGTTTTCCTTTTCGGACCCGGTGTACACCTTGCTTTTCCTATCATCCATGCACCTGCCGTATATCCGCATTACACCGCTTGGAATTATGGATGTGAAAAAGAAAGAGGTACTCTTTCCTTCTATAATGCGTTAAAATAGAAGAGGGAATATAGGACAAAGGGAAGTGCTTCCATGAGAAAACTTACCTTCTTACTTGTGCTCACGCTGCTGGCTGCCTGCGGCTGGTTCGGAGTTGATCGAGAGGAAGGGTCCGTGACAGACCAGACGGCGGACGATGAACGAGTGATTATCAATGAAGGAGAGCAGACCGTTTTCCCGTTGACAGGAGAAATCAATCCGGATCAACAGAACGATCCAATTGTAGCTGTCATGATTAACAACCATCAGAATGCAAGACCCCAAGCAGGGCTCAGTAAGGCGGATGTCGTCTATGAAGCGCTGGCGGAAGGGTCGATCACTCGCTTCCTAGCTTTGTTCCACAGTGATATTCCTGATACAATAGGTCCGGTCCGAAGTGCAAGGCCTTACTTTCTTGAACTTGCGGATGGGTGGAATGCTCTCTATATCTATCACGGGGCATCCACTGCCATCCAGAAGCAAGTGACGGCGAGCGGTGTGTCCTACTTGAACGGTTCCATCTACGATAACAACGGCTGGCTCTTCCAGCGTACTTCAGATAGGAAAGCGCCCCACAACTCCTATCTAATCACAGATGGGATACTGCAAGCTGCCTCAAATAAAGGATATACCTCCTTCAAGAGACACGAACCGCTGCCGTTTGATTCTGAGCAGGAACTGGACGGGAAGCCGGTAAATCGAATGGCCATTAGATATGCGGAGACGCAGCAGGTTCTATTTAATTGGAAAGAGCGATCCGGCTTTTTCCAGCGCTCAAGTGATGGAGAAACGACGATAGATGCGGCGGATGGAACTGCCATCGGGGTCAAAAATGTCCTGGTCATCCGTGCCGGCCATAAAGTAATAGATACGAAAGGGCGGCGTGCAGTCGATTTGAAGTCCGGTGGAGACGGCTGGCTTCTGCAAAAAGGAATCCGGAAAGAAATACAATGGAGAAATATCGACGGACGCCTCCTCCCCTTTGCGGACGGCAAAGCACTTGCTTTCCTGCCGGGGAAAACGTGGGTGAATATCATCCCGTCATCGGTGGAGGTCCGTTTTGATTAAGGAGGGAAACGGGAATGCAGATCGATAAACTGAGAGGGAAGACGCTTGATCAGCTGTTTGAAGCGGTGCTGTCCCTGCAGAACCTCGAAGAATGCTATGAATTTTTTGATGATCTTGCAACAATGAATGAAGTCCAGTCCCTGGCACAACGGCTGGAAGTTGCCCGCATGCTGAGAGAAGGGTACACGTATCATAAAATTGAAACACAAACAGGAGCTTCCACAGCGACGATTTCTCGCGTGAAGCGCTGCTTGAACTATGGGAACGATGCCTACACGAAGGCACTCGACCGTGTTCAGGCGAAACATGTAGAATAAAGGAGAAAGGCTGCCGACAACCCGGCAGCTTTTTTTATTCAAAAGGAGCAGGGATCAGTCATGGAAATACGTAATGTCCGGAAGACGGACTTGGATTCGCTGATGACGATTGAAAGAGAAGGGTTTACAGAGGGAGAAGCTGCAACGAAGCAGGCGATGCTGGAACGGATCCACTTAATTGCGGATACCTTTTTGGTAGCAGAAAAAGGAGGAGTCGTTCTAGGCTACATCAACGGTCCTGTCATAGACAACCCGTTCATTACAGATGATTTGTTTGAAAGAATTACAACGAATCCATCGCGCGGAGGGTACCAGGCAATTCTCGGTGTCGCCGTTTCTGAACAAGCAAGAAGGCAGGGGATCGCTGCTTCCCTTTTCCATGAGATAGAGCGGCTGGCGAAGGAAAATGGAAGGGAGGGAGTCACCTTGACGTGCAAAGAAGAGCTGATATCTTTCTATGAGAAGCTTGGTTATGTCCATTGTGGAAGGTCAAATTCCGTCCATGGTGGAGTCGCGTGGTACAATCTGATAAAAAGGATGTAGGAAGGTTCGCTCTCGTTCTTCTAACCCATTCCGGACAGGCATAGACTGTATTAGAGGAGGGGGACGGGGAGATGAGAGAGATGTGGGTAAAAGGGATGATGATCGTGATCGGGAGCTTGGTTCTATCCGTCGGTATCAACTTATTTCTCATCCCTGATCATGTGCTGGACGGGGGGATCATTGGTCTTGGTATGATTTTTAACTACATATGGGGACTGCAGGTCGGGCTGACGATAATTTGCTGCAGTATTCCCATCTTTCTGCTTGCCTGGTTCTTTTACCGTCCCTACTTCTATAACAGCCTCCATGGATTGTTAATCTCTTCTTTTTCCATTGATTTGTTCAGCGGTCTCCGCTTTTATCATCTGCCTCTCGACCCGGTGATCAGTTCGATCATCGGCGGGGCTCTTGTCGGGGGAGGAATCGGGTTAATGCTCAGGCATCATACCAGTACCGGAGGGACCGACCTCCTTGCGCAGATGATTGCAGACTGGTTTAAAGTCAATGTCGGCTTTATCATTCTTCTGCTGGACGCCTTGATCATTGGGGCGAGCGGCTACCTGTTTTCCCTGGAAACGCTGCTCCTTTCCGCTATGACGATCATGAGTGTCGGTCTCGTCACGATGTTGTTCACGTCATCCAGACTGCTGCCACACGTAATCAAGTAAATCCACCTTCCCATGAAGGGAAGGCTCACATAGTTTCCTTTCTTTTTACTTAACCATCCAAAAAGGAAGGGATGGTTTCTTTTTTTATGACATAGAGCTTCCCGACAGCCTTTACAGCCGCCTCTTCTTTTAAGGGGCGGCTTTTTGTATGTCCTGATGTCACGGAGTCGACAATTTTCCCTGTGGAAACACTCAACCCACGCTTCAAAATTTGCTATAATGAGTGAATGGATAACTGTTTTGGAGGACGGAAATGTACAAAAAACGCTCGTGCCATCATATGTTCAAGCTTGACCCAAACAAAGATTTGTCGGAGGATGCGTTGAGGAAGGTCTGCACGTCGGGAACGGATGGGATCATCATCGGCGGAACGGATGGAGTGACTTTTGAGAATGTAACGGATCTTCAGGACCGGGTACAGCAGTATGATATAGCTCTGTATTTGGAAGTTTCCGATATTGAAGCGATTGCGCCGGGTTTTCAAAAATACTTGATCCCGATGGTGTTGAACAGCCAGGATAAGAAATGGATGATTGACGTGCAGCACCAGGCAATTGTGGAATATGCGGATGCCATCGCTTGGGAGGATATGATGCCGGAAGGGTATTGTGTTCTCAATCCGGAGGCCAAAGTATTCCAGCGGACTAACTGCACCATGCCGCAGGACAGAGATGTGCTTGCCTACGCAGAGATGGCGGAGCATATGTTCCGACTGCCGTTTTTTTATATGGAGTACAGCGGGATGTACGGCGATCCTGATCTGGTTAGACAAGTATCAGAACGATTGGAAAAGACGTCGCTGATATACGGCGGGGGCATACGTTCGGCGGAACAGGCCGGAGAGATGGCATCCCATGCCGATATCGTCGTCGTCGGTAATGTGATTTATGAAGATATGGAATCTGCTATCGGGACGGTCGAAGCAGTGAAAACAATACATTGAAGGATGGTGGACCCCTATGACACAGGCATTGAACGCATTGATTCAAGGCTTGAATGAAGAACAAAGGAATGCGGTTACTCACACAGAAGGGCCGCTTTTAATCATGGCAGGTGCTGGAAGTGGAAAGACGCGTGTTTTGACACACCGCATTGCTTATTTACTCAGCGAAAAAGACGTAGCGCCTAGAAATATTCTGGCGATTACTTTTACTAATAAAGCAGCACGTGAAATGAAAGAACGTGTGGAATCGCTTGTCGGTCAGGATGGAGAAAAGATACTGATGTCCACGTTCCACTCGATGTGTGTACGGATGTTGAGAAGGGACATCGACAGGATCAGTTATGATCGTAATTTCTCTATCCTTGACTCCAGCGACCAGCTTTCTGTCATCAAACAGGTGCTGAAGGAAATCAACCTTGATCCAAAGAAATGGGACCCGCGGGCGATGCTTGGTGCGATCAGTAACAGCAAGAACGAGCTGATGACGGCTGCTGATTATGCACGACAGGCAGGAAATGTCCATGAAGAGCAGATCGCTGAAATTTATAAAGGCTATGAGAAGAAACTGAAAAAGAACCAGTCGCTCGATTTTGATGACTTGATTATGCAGACGCTTCGTTTGTTTGATGAAGTACCGGAAGTGCTGGAATATTACCAGCGCCGTTTTCAATATATCCACGTCGATGAGTATCAGGATACGAACCATGCGCAGTATCAACTCGTCAAACAGTTGGCGAGCCGTTATGAGAACCTCTGTGTCGTCGGTGACTCGGACCAATCCATTTATGCATGGCGCGGAGCGGATATTCAGAACATCCTGAACTTCGAACAGGATTATCCGACAGCCCGGACCATTCTGCTGGAGCGGAACTACCGTTCGACAGAGACGATCCTGAATGCTGCCAACAACGTAATCGACAACAACAGCGGCCGCAAACCGAAGCATTTGTGGACAGACAACAAAGGTGGAGAAAAGATCCGTTACCATCAAGCTGGAACGGAACGGGAAGAAGGACTGTTCGTCACAGATAAGATCGAGGATCTGATCCGGCAAGGCAGATACCGCTACAAGGATATCGCCATCCTCTACCGGACGAACGCCCAGTCCCGTACCATCGAGGAAACGTTTGTGAAAGCAGGCGTCCCTTACCAAATGGTCGGCGGCACGAAGTTCTATGACAGGAAAGAGATCAAAGACATGCTCGCCTATCTCCGTTTGATTGCGAACCCGAATGATGACCTCAGCTTCCAGCGTGTCGTCAACGAACCGAAGCGCGGCGTCGGGAAAACGAGTATGGATAAGATGCTTGCGTATGCAGCGGATCATGACATTTCGCTTTATGAAGCGGCGGCGGAAGTCGACTTTGTCGGTGTCAGTGCAAAAGCGGCAAAAGCGATCATCGGTTTCCGGAAGATGATCCAGAACTGGACGAGTCAGCAGGAGTTTCTGTCCGCCACCGATATGGTTCAGGAAGTAATCGACAAAACCGGGTACGAGGAGATGCTGCTGAACGAGAAAAGTATTGAAGCACAGAGCCGCCTCGAGAACATTGAAGAATTCAAATCCGTTACCAAGAACTTCGAGGAGAGTGCAGAGGACAAGACTCTGATCGCATTCCTGACTGACCTGGCGCTTATTGCGGATATTGATTCTATGAATGAAGACCCTAATAGTGATGACACGGTCACACTGATGACGCTCCACTCTGCCAAAGGCCTGGAGTTCCCTGTCGTCTTCCTGATCGGGATGGAGGAGAATGTCTTCCCTCACAGCCGTGCGCTGATGGATGAAACGGAGATGGAAGAAGAGCGCCGTCTCGCGTATGTCGGTATTACAAGGGCAGAGAAGGAACTTTACCTCTCTCATGCGAAAATGCGGACGCTTTACGGCCGGACGAATATGAACCCGGTCAGCCGCTTTATCGGCGAAATTCCAGATGACCTTCTGGATGGAAAAGAAGAGAAGGAAGAGCTTCCGTTCTTCAACAAGAAGAGGGAGAGTATGCCGTTTGGTTCGAAACCGATGGCTGCGCCTGCACCGAAGAAACGGGCGGCGAAGAAGAAACCAGGGTCGACTGGTGGAGAGAAGATCGGCTGGCAGCCTGGTGATAAAGCAGAGCATAAGAAGTGGGGGACAGGGACAGTTGTGAAGGTTCAGGGAGAAGGAGATTCCATGGAACTGGACATTGCTTTCCCTGCTCCGACAGGCATTAAACGATTGTTAGCCCGGTTTGCTCCGATAACGAAAGCTTAAGGAAGTGAAAAGCATGAACGCAGCGGAAGCGCAGCAGCGCATAGAGGCTTTAAGACAAGAACTGGAAACATACAGCTACGAGTATCATACGTTGGACACACCGAGTGTCCCGGATGCCGTGTATGATCAAAAGATGCGGGAGTTGATGGACTTAGAGGCGGAGTTTCCCGATTTGAAGACTCCGGATTCGCCTTCTCAACGTGTTGGGGGCGAACCTCTCGACGCCTTCCGGAAGGTGCAGCACGACATTCCGATGCTCAGCCTCGGGAACGCATTCGACGATCAGGAATTACGTGATTTCGATCGTCGTGTAAGGAACGGGACAGAAGAAGAAGTCAGCTATGTCTGTGAATTGAAAATAGACGGTCTTGCCGTCAGCCTTAAGTATGAAAACGGGGTGTTCGTCCGCGGGGCAACCCGGGGGGATGGTACGACAGGGGAAGATATAACGAATAACCTTCGTACGATCAAGAACATTCCGCTTCGCTTGAAAGAGCCGGTCACACTGGAGGTTCGCGGAGAAGCCTATATGCCGAAGCAGTCGTTTATCCGTCTGAACGAAGCGAAAGAGGCAAATGGTGAGGAACCGTTTGCCAATCCAAGGAACGCAGCGGCAGGATCACTCCGTCAGCTTGATCCGAAGGTTGCTGCCAAGCGGAACTTGGACGTCTTCCTTTACGGAGTCGGTGTCTGGGAAGAAGACCCGACAAGCTCGCACAGCGAACGACTGGAAAGAATGAAGGACTATGGACTTAAAACGAATCCAGAATGGAAAAAATGTAACAATATCGAGGAAGTAATCGACTATGTTCACAGCTGGGTCGAACGGAGACCTGATTTGGATTATGAAATTGACGGCATCGTCATCAAGGTAGACCGTCTGGATCAGCAGGATACCCTCGGCTTTACAGCAAAAAGCCCGCGTTGGGCCACCGCTTATAAATTCCCGGCAGAAGAGGCGGTTACGAAGCTGAAAGATATCGAATTGAGCGTCGGCCGCACGGGCGCAGTGACACCTACGGCTGTGCTTGAGCCTGTCAAAGTTGCAGGAACGACCGTACAGCGTGCCTCGCTCCATAACGAGGACCTGATCAAGGAAAAAGACATCCGGATCGGGGACACCGTCGTCATCAAGAAAGCCGGCGACATTATTCCAGAAGTGGTGCGTGTATTGACAGAGCAGAGAACAGGGGAAGAAGAGCCTTACCAGATGCCGGATACATGCCCGGAGTGCGGCAGTGAGCTTGTCCGTCTGGATGAAGAAGTGGCACTGCGCTGCATCAACCCGAACTGCCCGGCTCAGCTTCGTGAAGGACTCATCCATTTCGTTTCCCGTAATGCTATGGATATCGACGGCCTTGGGGAAAAGGTGATCGCTCAGCTTTTCCAGGAGTCCCTCATCCACAATATCGCGGATCTATATAAACTGGACAAGGAAGAGCTCCTTCAGTTGGAGCGTATGGGGGAGAAGTCGGTACAGAATCTATTGAACGCTTTGGAAGCATCGAAACAGAACTCTTTGGAGCGGCTGTTATTCGGACTTGGAATCCGTTATGTAGGATCGAAAGCGGCAAGCACCCTCGCCCAGCATTTCGAGCACATCGATGCGTTGATCGCAGCAGATGTCGAAACGCTGGAGCAAGTGCCGGAGATCGGCAGTAAGATGGCTGATTCGATTGCCAGCTACTTCCATGAACCACACGTCATCGAATTGATTGATGATCTGAAAGAATTAGGATTGAACATGGAATACTTAGGCGCGAAGAAAAGCGATCAGCCGGCAGATTCACCATTTGCGGGCAAAACAATCGTCCTGACAGGAAAAATGGAGCACTACAGCAGATCTGAGGCGAAGAAGCTCGTGGAAGAACTCGGCGGCAGTGTCACCGGAAGTGTCAGTAAGAAAACCGATCTGCTGATTGCAGGGGAAGATGCGGGTTCCAAGTACACAAAAGCATCCGATTTGGGGATTGAAATTTGGGATGAAGCACAGTTTCGCAGCGCTTTATCCTGAAGGAAGAACGTCATGGCCCGTGTCCGGGCCTGTCGCTTGTTAAAGATAAGGGAGTGGAAACATGAGGAAGATGCACGCACTATTGTTGAGTTCCGTTCTGTTTATGAGCGCGTGTACACCTGTATTTGATAATCAGGAAGAAGTCATTCAGGAGACGACAGACGAAACGAACAACCAGGCAGCAATTGTCCCGAACTACTCGATGTCCGACGAGGACTACCGGATGATTCTGACAGAAAGCAGCCCGAAAGTTTCATCAGCAAGAGGAATCACGACGAACCAGATGGGGAACCGGCTCGATATCGATGAATTTGAGAGCGGACTGCGCCGTCATTCTAAGGAATATTACGATCCGGAGGACTATTATTTCCAGCCGGGACAGTACCTCACTGATCAGACATTGTTAGATTGGCTCAGCAGGAAGTCCGCTGATAAAGAAGAAGGCTTGAATCCGGAATTGAACGAAGATGAAGCATCGGAAGAGGATTTCCGTGAAAGCCCGCGGTACATTTCCAATATTATTGAGCAGGACTACTTAGTGCAGAAAGACGACAACGTCGTCGAACTGCAGGGTGTCACCATTGGTATCTCTCTCCGTACCGTTTATAAGTTCACAACGGAAGGAAAGAACTTCGAAGAGGATCACTCCACTGAAGAGCTGCTTCAAAAAGGGAAAGAATATGCCGATGAAATCTTGACCCGCATACGTGCCAAAGAAGAGCTCAAGGATGTTCCTGTCGTCTTCGCTATTTACGAAGAAGAGGAAGCGAGTTCGAAAGTTCCCGGTAAGTTCCTTGCGAAGACCTATGTCAAAGGTTCTTCGGGTAGTGTCGGTAGCTGGGATAATATCGACGAAGAACATGTCCTCTTCCCATCAAGTGAGGCAGAGAAGGAGCACTTCGATCAATCCCAGATTTTCTCTGAATTCCGTACGCAGGTATCGAATTACTTCCCTAACTTCGTCGGAATGATCGGAAATGGATTTTACAAAGACGGCGAACTGCATGATATTACCATCGAAATACCGATTCAATTCCAATCCGAATCGGAAGTGGTCGGATTTACGCAGTACGTGTATAGTCTTGTAAATGAGATGTTCCCGGACCACTACTCTGTGCAGGTGAACATTCATAGCCTGGACGAACCGGAAAGCTTGATCGTTAAGAAAGCAGGAGACGAAGAGCCGTTTGTCCATGTCTACAAATAAAGGAGAGCAACCGTCCGGGTGTACCGGGCGGTTTTTTTGTTCCTTCTGTTCCTTTTAAACCCCTACACACTATGCTAAAATATGGATGGAAACGCTTGAAGTGTTAATTTTCAAACAATTATAAAGCGTGCGACCTATTTAATCTCAAGGAGGCGGTTTAAGTATGGTAGTCCCGTACAAGCATGAACCATTCACGGATTTCACGGTGGAAGAAAATCGGAAAGCGCTGCAATCTGCCATCAAGCAGGTAGAAGCGGACCTTGGGAAAGAGTATCCGCTGATTATCGGCGGCGAGCGGATCATGACAGATGACAAGATCAAAGTCGTGAACCCGGCAGATAAGAAAGAAGTCATCGGATATGTTTCTAAGGCGAACCAGGAACTTGCAGAAAAAGCACATAAAGCAGCGGACGAAACGTTCCAGTGGTGGAGAAAGACGAAAGCGCAGTTCCGTGCGGATATCCTGTTCCGTGCCGCGGCAATCGTCCGCCGCCGTAAGCATGAATTTACGGCGCACTTAGTCAAAGAAGGCGGAAAACCGTGGAAAGAAGCGGATGCCGATACGGCCGAAGCGATTGACTTCCTCGAATTTTACGGACGTCAAATGCTGGAAATTGATAAAGGCGTGGAGATCAACTCCCGACCGATCGAGAACAACCGGTTCCATTACATACCACTCGGCGTCGGTGTAGTCATTTCTCCATGGAACTTCCTGTTCGCCATCATGTGCGGGACGACGGTCGCAGCGATGGTTTCGGGGAATACGGTCCTTCTCAAGCCTGCCAGCGCGACGCCGGTCATCGCTTATAAGATGATGGAGGTACTTGAAGAGGCGGGACTTCCGAACGGCGTGATCAACTATGTTCCGGGCAGCGGAAAGGAAGTCGGGGACTACCTTGTCGATCATCCACGGACACGCTTTATCAGCTTCACGGGTTCCAGGGAAGTCGGTACCCGGATATTTGAGCGAGCGGCCAAGGTCCATGACGGTCAGCAGTGGCTGAAGCGTACGATCATTGAAATGGGAGGCAAGGATACGATCGTTGTGGATAAGGAGGCGGATCTTGAGCTTGCCGCTGATGCCATCACTTATTCTGCCTTCGGGTTCTCCGGACAGAAATGTTCCGCATGCTCCCGGGTCGTCGCACATGAAGAAATCTATGATGAACTCTTGGACAGAGTCGTTCAGAAGACGAAGGAAGAAGTGAATTACGGCAACCCGACTGATAACAGCAACTACATGGGGCCGGTCATTGATCAGGGAGCCTACGACAAGATCTTGGAATACATCGGTATCGGGAAAGAGGAAGGAAAGCTGATGACAGGAGGCAAGGGAGACGATTCTAAAGGGTGGTTCGTCGCACCGACCGTCTTTGCCGATCTCGCACCGGATTCCCGGATCATGCAGGAGGAAATCTTTGGCCCTGTCGTCGGTTTCACGAAAGCTTCGTCGTTCGATGAAGCTCTCGATATTGCCAACAATACGGACTATGGCCTTACAGGCGCCGTTATTTCCAATAACCGGGAACATATAGAAAAAGCACGCGAGGATTTCCATGTCGGAAACCTGTACTTCAACCGCGGCTGCACCGCTGCGATTGTCGGATATCATCCGTTCGGCGGATTCAACATGTCCGGAACCGACTCCAAAGCAGGCGGACCGGATTACTTAATCCACCATATGCAGGGTAAAACGACATCGGAAATGCTCTAAATAGACAAACCCCTTTTTCCTGATGCAGGAGGAAAAAGGGGTTTCATTATTTTGCGAAAAAGGAACATACTATTCGTATGTCCTGTTACAGATTGGTGTCGTTTGTGACAGAAACATGAAAAATAATTAAAAAACTTTTGTGAATGTTTATTACTTCAAACACCTATATATGTATATCTATTCGACTTTAGTGAATATTTATTCACAATAGGTAAATTATATCAATTTTTGCAATGTTCAAACAAAAGTTATATGATATAGTTGTACCTGCATTTGGATTTTTCGATGGAATTCATCAGGAGAATCCGACAAACGGTATGGTTGTATAGAGTTGTATATTACAGTTTTGGGAGGTGATTGACGTGTTGGAACTCGCTGCAGCATCATCCGTAACAATTTCCGGGGCAACGTGGTTCTGGTTATTTGTCCCAATGCCATTACTAATCATTCTATCCATCATTACACTATTCACTGAAAGGAGCGAATAACAAAACATGAGTACTGCTACGTTAATAACATTCATCGTCTATTTGATCGGTATGCTCGGAATTGGTTTCGCCGCATATCGTCTAACAAGTGATTTATCCGACTACGTGTTAGGTGGTCGTCGTCTGGGGCCGGGAGTTGCCGCCTTATCCGCCGGAGCCTCCGATATGAGTGGCTGGCTGCTGCTGGGTCTGCCTGGAGCTATTTATGCATCCGGTTTATCGGAAGCGTGGATCGGGGTAGGTCTTGCTATCGGTGCCTATTTGAACTGGCAATTCGTTGCCCGTAAACTTCGTGTCTTCACAGAGGTGGCGGACGATTCCATTACGGTTCCCGACTATTTGGAGAATCGTTTCCAGGATAAATCCCATACATTACGAGTCATTTCCGCAGCTGTTATCCTTTTATTCTTCACCTTCTACACATCTTCCGGTATGGTTGCCGGGGCGAAGCTGTTTGAAGCTTCCTTCAACATTGACTACACAACAGCACTATGGATCGGTGCAGTCGTCACCATCTCTTATACCTTCTTAGGCGGTTTCCTTGCCGTCAGCTGGACGGACTTCGTTCAAGGGATCTTGATGTTCCTTGCATTGATTGCCGTACCGATCGTAGCCGTATCCGAACTGGGCGGCTGGGATAAAGCGACAGATGCTGTCGCTCAAATCGATCCGACACACCTGAACATGGTTCAAGGCGTAGGCGCGATGGCTATTATTTCTTCTCTTGCCTGGGGACTCGGCTACTTCGGTCAGCCGCACATCCTTGTCCGCTTTATGGCCCTTCGTTCACCGAAAGACGTTCCGAAAGCGCGTTTCATCGGAATGGGTTGGATGATCCTTGGTCTTTACGGAGCAATCTTCACGGGTCTGTTCGGACTTGCTTACATTAATACAGCAGATGTTACGGATCTATCCACCTTTAATGCAGAAGTTATGACAGAAGGCGGCATTCAGATGCTTGCCGACTCTGAGAAGATCTTCATCACCTTCTCTCAAATTCTGTTCCATCCGATCATTGCAGGTATCCTGCTTGCAGCGATCTTGTCTGCAATCATGAGTACTATTGACTCTCAGCTGCTTGTATCTTCTTCTGCACTGGCGGAGGACTTCTATAAAGCACTGTTCCGTCCAAACGCGACGGAGAAAGAATTGGTTTGGATCGGTCGTATCGCAGTAGCGGGTATCGCTCTTATTGCGATTCTGCTTGCCGGAAATCCGGACAGCACGGTCCTTGATCTCGTATCTTATGCATGGGCAGGATTCGGCGCCGCCTTCGGTCCGATCATCATCCTGTCTCTGTTCTGGAAAGGGATCACCCGTAACGGGGCGCTCACCGGTATGATCGTCGGTGCTGTCGTAGTCGTTGTCTGGGCTGATGTGCTGAGCGGCGGTATTTTCGAGCTCTACGAACTTGTACCAGGATTCATCCTGAGTGCTCTTGCAACCATTGTTGTAAGTATGTTCGGGAACCCGCCGGCCAACGCAGAAGAATTCTTCGAAGAAGCGAAGAAGCATTAATAAAACCAAAGGTCCCCGGCAATGTGCCGGGGGTTTTTTTATTCCTGTCTTCCTTATTGGAGAAAAGACATGGATGGGGCCGGTATGTTAAGATAAGAAAGATGTGCAACGAACGTTGATAATTGATTCGAATCTTTGGTATGATCATATATTATGTGAGATCGAAATGGAGGTCGCATTATGTCTAGAATCAGTAAAGAAGAAGTGAAGCACGTCGCGAATCTTGCGCGTCTGGCGATCACGGATGAAGAAGCAACGACATTCTCTAAGCAGCTGGATGATATCATCACCTATGCAGAGCAATTGAATGAATTAGATACAACCGGTGTAGAACCGACGACGCACGTTCTTGACCTGAAGAACGTACTTCGCAAGGACGAGCCGAAGAAATGGATTACACAAGAGGAAGCGCTGAAGAACGCACCGGACCACCAGGATGGTCAGTTCAAAGTGCCATCCATATTGGAATAAGGAGGTACGACGATGTCTTTATTTGAGTTTTCACTACGTGAGCTTCAAGAGAAGCTACATAACAAGGAAATCACAGTCACGGATCTAGTAGAAGAATCCTACAAGCGCATTGATGAAGTGGACGGGGAAGTCCAGGCGTTCATCACGTTGAATAAAGAAGCAGCGAAAGCGCAGGCGGCGGCACTGGACAAAGAGCAGGGGAACAGTGACGCGGCTCTCTTCGGTCTGCCGATCGGTGTGAAAGACAACATCGTGACGAAAGGTCTGCGCACGACGGCGGGAAGTCAGATCCTTTCTAACTTTGAGGACCCATTGTATGATGCGACGGTCGTCAACAAACTGAACGATGCGAAAGCCGTCACCATTGGGAAACTGAACATGGACGAATTCGCGATGGGTTCTTCCAATGAGAACTCCAGCTACGCATCTGCTCGTAACCCTTGGAATACGGATTACGTACCGGGTGGTTCCAGTGGTGGATCTGCAGCCTCTGTAGCGGCAGGAGAAGTTCCCTATTCTCTAGGGTCCGATACCGGCGGATCTATCCGTCAGCCGGCAGCTTACTGTGGTGTCGTCGGTCTTAAGCCGACATACGGCCGTGTGTCCCGTTTCGGATTGATCGCTTTTGCGTCTTCCCTTGACCAAATCGGTCCGATCACCAGAAACGTCGAAGACAATGCTTTCCTTCTGGAAACTATTGCAGGCTACGACAAAATGGACTCCACGTCTGCCAATGTAGACGTTCCGAAATATACCGAATCTTTGACAGGCGATGTCAAAGGTCTGAAGATCGCTGTTCCAAAAGAATACCTTTCTGAAGGTGTAGCACCGGAAGTGAAGGAAGCGGTCCAAGCTGCTTTGAAAGAGTATGAAAAGATGGGTGCGACATGGGAGGAAGTTTCCCTGCCACACTCGAAATATGCTTTGTCTACGTACTACCTGCTTTCTTCTTCGGAAGCATCTGCCAACCTGGCCCGCTTTGACGGAGTCCGTTACGGTAAGCGTGCAGAAGACGCAGAAACGATGCTTGACATGTTCATGCGCTCCCGCTCGGAAGGCTTCGGGGACGAAGTGAAGCGCCGGATCATGCTCGGAACGTTCGCGCTCAGCTCCGGTTACTATGATGCGTATTACAAGAAAGCCCAACAAGTCCGTACGTTGATCAAAAACGATTTTGAGAAAGTGTTCGAAGAATATGATGTGATCGTCGGACCGACGACTCCGACTCCTGCCTTTAAAGTAGGGGACAAAGTCGACGACCCGATGACGATGTATGCCAACGATATTCTGACAATCCCTGTCAACCTTGCCGGCGTACCGGGAATCTCCATTCCTTGCGGCTTCTCCAGCGAGGGACTTCCAATCGGTCTGCAGATCATCGGGAAACACTTCGACGAAAGCACCGTTTACCGTGCAGCCCACGCCTTTGAGCAGGCGACAGAATTCCATAAACAACGCCCGTCCCTTGGAGGTGCGCGCTAATGAACTTTGAAACGATTATTGGACTAGAGGTCCACGTAGAATTGAAAACGAACTCTAAAATCTTCAGTCCGTCTCCGAACATGTTCGGGGATGATCCGAATACGAACATCAACCCGATCGACCTCGGGTACCCGGGTGTTCTGCCGGTACTGAACGAAGAAGCTGTCAACTTCGCTATGAAAGCAGCGATGGCACTCAACTGTGAAATCGCAACAGATACGAAGTTTGACCGCAAAAACTATTTCTACCCGGACAACCCGAAAGCCTACCAAATTTCTCAGTTTGATAAGCCGATCGGTGAGAACGGGTATATCGATATTGAAGTAGACGGTAAGAAGAAGCGGATCGGAATCACGCGCCTTCATATGGAGGAAGATGCCGGTAAACTGACGCACAGCGACGACGGATATTCCCTTGTCGACTACAACCGTCAAGGTACACCGCTTGTCGAGATCGTATCCGAGCCCGACATCCGCTCTCCGAAAGAGGCGTACGCCTACTTGGAAGCATTGAAGAACATCATCCAATATACAGGCGTTTCCGACTGTAAGATGGAAGAAGGTTCCCTTCGCTGTGATGCCAACTTGTCCATCCGCCCGATCGGACAGGATCAATTCGGTACGAAAACGGAGCTTAAGAACCTGAACTCCTTCTCCTTCGTACAAAAAGGTTTGGAATTCGAAGAGAAGCGCCAGCAGAAGGAACTGATGGCAGGTGGAGAAATCCTTCAGGAAACACGTCGCTATGACGAGCAGACGAAGGAAACGATCCTGATGCGTATCAAAGAAGGATCCGACGACTATCGCTACTTCCCGGAGCCGGACCTCGTTCCTCTTCACATCGACGAAGCATGGAAAGAGCGTATCCGCGCGGAAATCCCTGAACTTCCGGATGCCCGTAAGAAGCGCTACATCGAGCAGCTGGAGCTTCCTGCCTACGATGCGATGGTCCTGACGAACAACAAAGAGCTTTCCGATTTCTTCGAAGAAACGATCGCTCAGGGAGCCGACGTCAAGCAGGCTTCCAACTGGTTGATGGGTGAAGTGTCTGCCTACATGAACAAGCATTATAAAGAGCTTTCTGATCTTGCTTTGACACCGGATTCTCTTGCGAAGATGATCCAGCTGATCGAAGACGGTACAATCTCCTCCAAGATTGCGAAGAAAGTCTTCAACGAACTTGTAGAAAACGGCGGCGAGCCGGAGAAGATCGTTAAAGAGAAAGGGCTTGTCCAAATTTCCGATGAAGGTCAACTGACGGAAATCATCGTAAAGATTCTGGATAACAACCCTCAATCCATTGAAGACTTCAAGAACGGGAAAGACCGTGCCCTCGGCTTCCTTGTCGGTCAAGTGATGAAAGAAACAAAAGGACAGGCGAACCCGCCGATGGTCAACAAGATCATCCTTTCTGAAATGGAGAAGCGCTAAAGCCTATAGAAGGAAGAAAGCACGCACCGAACGGCGAGTGCGTGCTTTCGTATGACTTGGGACATCCAGTCATATACTAGAAAAACAGTTTGCAAAAAGAGGAAAACAAGCTATGATGATAATTGGAGCAATCTGGATGAGGGGGTCAAAACATGAAACGTGCCCGAATAATTTATAACCCGACCTCTGGAAGAGAAGTCATACGCAAGGTTCTCCCGGACATCCTGCAACGATTCGAACAAGCCGGATACGAAACCTCCGCCCATGCGACGACCTGTGCAGGTGACGCGATCAATGCCGCGAAGTACTGCGTCGAACAAAAATTCGATGTAGTCGTGGCAGCGGGTGGAGACGGAACCATCAACGAAGTCATCAATGGACTAGCCGAACAAGAACATAAACCGAAGCTCGGCATCATTCCAGTCGGGACGACCAACGATTTTGCACGTGCACTGCACATACCTAGAAACGTTCATAAAGCGGTCGACATCATTTTGGAGGATTATACCCATCCATTGGATATCGGACGCGTCAACGATCATTACTTCATGAACATTGCCGGTGGAGGGAAAATCACCGAAATCAGCTATGAAGTACCAAGCAAGCTGAAGACGATGCTCGGTCAGCTCGCCTACTACTTGAAAGGGATCGAAATGCTGCCATCCATCCGTCCGACCCGTGTCGAGATGGAATACGACGGCAAATGGTACGAAGGCGAGATCATGCTCTTCCTCGTCAGCAACACCAATTCCGTCGGCGGGCTCGAGAAGCTTGCGCCGGCTGCCCGTATGGATGACGGTCTTTTCGATCTGATGATCATTGAAAAAATGAACATTGCAGAATTCGTACGGCTCGCAACTCTTGCGATCCAAGGGAATCACCTCAACCATCCGAAGTTTGTCCACCTCACCGCCAGCCGCGTGAAGGTGAAGACGGACGAGAAGATGCAGTTGAATATCGACGGGGAATTTGGCGGATTATTGCCCGGGGAATTTGTCAATTTATACCGTCACTTGGATTTCTTCGTGCCTGAACAGCATTTCAAGACGGAGGAATAATAGGAAGCGCTACTGTATAAAGCAGTGGCGCTTTTTCCATGTTGGATGAAGGTCGGTGTATCTCTGGGAATATCAGTTGGAAGAGAGAGCATTTCCCGGGACATGAATGGGTGCATAAGTCCATCGACGGCGAAAAGGAAGAGCGCTTTTCTCCATCAATGTTCTTATGCTTGTCGCAGCTCCCGGGGCGACTCCGCACTTAGTGTTATCCGGCTGCGTCGCCCAGCTGCTCGAGGTCATAAGTCCATCGACGGCAAAAAGGAAGAGCACTTTTCTCCATCAATGTTCTTATGCTTGTCGCAGCTCCCGGGGCGACTCCGCACTTAATGGTCAGATATGATAAACTACGTATAGAATATAGAAAAAAAGGACGGATGAATGATGGCGAAAGTGAAACCGCCGGTTGAGAAGAATGAGACAGTCGAGCTTACGTTTGAGGATTTGACGCATGAGGGGAACGGGGTCGGCAAAGTGGACGGCTATCCTCTGTTTGTTCCCTATGGTCTTCCGGGTGAGACGGCAACGGTCAAGGTCGTCAAAGTGAAAAAGAACTTCGGATTCGGAAAGATTCTTGAAGTGAAAGAAGCAAGTGAAGACAGAGTGGAACCTCCATGTGATGTTTTCTATCAGTGCGGCGGGTGCCAGCTTCAGCACATGAGTTATCAAATGCAGCTGGACATGAAGCAGAAGCAGGTCAAAGATAACATGAAGAAGATCGGACACCTGGAGCACGTACCGGTGCATCCGACAATCGGTATGGAAGATCCGTGGCGCTACCGCAACAAAGTTCAGATTCCAGTCGGCCAGAAGGAAGACGGGGAACTGATGACAGGCTTTTATCAGAAGCGAAGCCATAACATCATCGATATGGACACATGTCTGATTCAGGATGAAGTGAATGACCGGATGGTTGAAACGGTACGCCGTATCGCTTCCAGATACGGAATCGATGCCTACGATGAACAGACGCACCGCGGCGTACTTCGTCACATCATGGTCCGGACGGGACAGACGACGAAGGACATCATGATCGTGATCGTTACGAAGACGAAGAAACTTCCTCACAAAGAAAAAATCGTAGACGAAATCCGCGATGCGTTCCCAAATGTAAAATCAATCGTCCACAACATCAACAGTGCAAAGACGAATGTCATTTTAGGAAGAGAAACGAACGCACTATGGGGAGAAGAATACATCTACGATACGATCGGAGATATCCGTTTTATGATTTCCCCGAAATCGTTTTACCAGGTCAACCCGACCCAGACGAAGACGTTGTACGACCAGGCACTTTCCTATGCCGACCTGCGTGGTGGAGAAACGGTCATCGATGCCTACTGTGGAATCGGAACTATTTCCTTATTCCTCGCCCAGAAGGCAGAGAAGGTGTATGGAGTGGAAATCGTTCCGGAAGCCGTGGAAGACGCGAAGAAGAACGCCCGTCTGAACAAGATGGACAACGCCGAATTCTTCGTCGGGGAAGCAGAAAAGCTCATGCCGTGGTGGCGTAATCAAGGCCTTCGCCCGGACGTCATCGTCGTCGACCCTCCGCGTAAAGGCTGTGACGAGCAGCTTCTGAAAGCGATGCTCGACATGGAGCCGGAGCGGATCGTGTATGTATCCTGTAATCCGTCTACGCTTGCGCGTGATCTGCGGGTGCTGGAAGACGGTGGTTATGAAACGAAGGAAGTGCAGCCGGTCGATATGTTCCCGCAGACGAGTCATGTAGAGTGTGTCTCGCAACTCATTAAAAGAAAAGGCAACTAACCCTCTGGGTGTTGCCTTTTTTATTGGAGATGCATGGGATTAACAAAGCTATACTGGATATTAACAGTGCCATCTTGGCTGCAGGTTATTTTCTCAACTAGGGAGTGTAGGATTTTAGGTGTCAGTTCCTTCAGTGTTAAAACATCTTTAAGTTTTTTACCGATATGAACAGCGTAGTTTTCACTTTCGCATTCCTGCAATTTTTCCTCCAGTTGAGCCTGGGTGAGTTGTATCGCCTTTAGTTTGTTATCCGTTAACTCTCGATATTCTGACAGTTCTTCTTTAGATATCACATTGTTTGTGTACAAATTTACGTATTCCTGTTTTTTATTCTTCAGATCCACTAATTCGTCTTGTGCGTTGATGATGTCTTTTTGAAGCAGATGTTTAGTCTTGGTGAGCTCTGCTGTAACAATTTCAATGGAAGAGTATATGAATTGGGAGTGAATCGATGGAAAAAAGCCTGCATTGAACGAATGTTTGGATGGAACCCTCGATATAAAGTAACCGTTCCTTCTAGATATCTCGGTTTCTAGTCTTCATATAAAGGAGAAGTTAATGGAAGACATTCATACGTTTGATAACAGGTAAACTCACCAACATCTCATGTATTTTCATATACACTCCGGACATACGGAAATAGTTACCCATTTAGTATTACAAGAAGAGTTAAACTCAATGAAATTTAATAAATTGCAAATATATAAATGTTAGGACGGTAAACCGGTAGTTGATAATAGGTTTGCCGTCCTTTTTGGATTCTAAATGTAATAATATCTAAATTTCGAGAACTTACACTCTACAACCTACTTTAATCTTATGAATAAGTTGTTTTATGTCAAAGCAAAATTTTTATGGAAGTTTCCATAGAGGAAAATACGCTTTTTATTTATGGTAAGATTTACATATGGCAATTATTTTGTTGAATGGGGAGAGTGTTTTTAGTGGGGAATGATAATAAAACTGAATTGCGTTTTAAAAATCTACCCTTTTTACTGAAAGATATGAAAAAGAAAGGATGGGTTATAGATTCTTTTCCTTTTCAATATAAAGGAAAAAAGTATATAGTGATTTTAACTTTATACAATAATAGTGAGCGAAAGCCAAGCAAGTATGCTAAAGCTAGTGTGGAATTTATATTATGGAAGAATACAGCAAAAACAATCAAGGGATATATAGACTTTTACAATGTTAAATTTTACAGTGCCTCTGAATTTTGTACATTCTTTGATATTGAAATAGGAAATGCCAATAGAGATTTATTTGATGATTTTTCACTAATCTTTTCAAAGTTTATTCCAAAAAGTAAATTAATTAACAAGGAATGCGAAATTGAAAAACGTTTAGTTGGAAGTCGGGCAGAGGGAACTAATCCCAATGCTATCTACTGCTACGATGTGCGTCGCAATGGAACTAAAAAAGATGGCAAACCAAATAAGCGAAGTATAGGTAATAGTAATAAAGCACAAATCCTTCGTCCTGAACTTTATTCAATATATTCTGCAGATCCCAATTTAAGTTTCTACTTCTCCGATAAAAAAGAAGATGAGAAAAGTGATGATGAGATAAAGAGGGCATTTTCTACACGGTAATTTTTCTATATAACAACTGAGGTAAGGCCAAGAAGGTGTCCTTTGAGAGACAAATATATAATATACACACCTTTATCCATTCGCCACACTTACAGGAATCCTAATCTCTTTTCTTGGTGTATGCAATTTAATGGCGATGAAAAACATTATTATTGTTGCTTTGAAAATGATAATCCAATTGAAATTGAGGTTTCAAATAAAATTGGGGCATTAAAAAATCGTATAAAAAAATACGTTGAAAAGAACTTTAATGAATTAGTTAATAAATTCCTATACCTTGAAAAAGTACTTAGATTGGTAACAAACCTTGATATTTTTATCCCAGTAATAAAACTTGAAGTTTACGATGAAGAAATGGACTTTATAGAAGAAAGGTTCTTTTTTATGCAAAATTTTTCACCTTTGAACCCTACTTATCAGTTTTCAAAAAATAACTTGGAATTACAATCTGATAGACTTTTTCTGTTAATAACACATCAGTAAAACTTTTATGTCTATTCGCATCACTTGAATCGTTATTTAATTACGACAAAGAGAAAATTCCTGAAAAAGTTTCAACTTATACAAGTAGGTTAAATTTTGATGAAGATAAGAAAGATGAAATCTATTCAAGAATAAAAAAATTGTATGATGAACGATCGAAGTATATTCACGGACAAAGAACTGATAGAATAACAAACGCCTTATACGAGGAACTTAAAGAATTTGTGAGAGTTGTTCTCTTAAATTATTGGTTTGTATCAATGTACAATGAGGTAAAAAATAATAAGCAAATGATTAGTTTTCTAGATGAAGAGAAGCCTCTAAACACGAATACACAACTTGCTATTCTAGCAGTAAGGGAAACGGACTACACTAAATTTTATTCAGATGTAAGAGAGAAACTTGAGAGTGGTGTTACGGATATTCTTTAAATAAAAAAGCAATCCCAAAAAGGATTGCTTTTTTATTTAAAGAGTAAGCCCAAATTATAAAAGTTAAACGTGAAGTGGAAGACATCGAGGTCCTTATAAATTTGGCTGGTGGCAACAGCTTGTTGTATGGAAGTTCTTTTGATGCCGTGTTAGCACTTTTAACTTTTGAATTCTTTGTCTTAAACTAAAGGGTGGCTTTAGTGAAGGTAAAATACTTAAAACGCACTAACTAAAAAAAGCTAAAGGTATAATAAGAGCTTTATGATCTATTCTGCTAAAATAGTCGAAGTGGATTTCATTCATACGTATGAATATCAATAACCCCACCGACATCCCATTGTATTGCCACATACACTCCGGACATGTGGAGTGTGTGACGTGGCTGGAGAAGAAGGTGTCTAACTAAAATAAACCTTTCCCAGTAAAAGATATACTTTTTCTAACAAGACCTGAACTTCGATGTTTGGGTCTTTTTTTTTGCGTAGTTCCTGCATTACTCGTTATGGAATGTAGTTCTTACTTCGATCTGTCACTTAAAATAAAAGTGGGAAGAGGGTATGCTTAAAGGCATACCCTCTTCCCATTTAAACGTCCTTACAAATTCTTCTTACTTACCAACTCCGACACAACAAAAGCGAGATCATCGTTTCCATAGAGAGACAGCGCTTCAAGCAGCATCCCTGAATCAATGAAGTCCGACTCTTCTTTCGTTACCGTAAGCTCCAAAGCTTCCACTAATTCTTTATTTTTATCCTGGTACGGATAGGCCTCTGTATAGATGGCGGCAGGGTCCAATTCATGATTGATACACCACTGGGCAAAAAGCAGAATCATCATCTTTTCGCCTTTTTGATAATTATGAATTACGGCTTCTTCACGGCTGCGGTCCACACGACATGCCTCCTTTATTCGGGGAGACTCGTTTTTTCCTCACCCGGTACGGCTATTATACCTAATAATCAGAGATTCATAAATCGCCTGGTCGAGTCCTTCCTTTTCCTTTAATAACGCTCCTTGTCTTCATTCTCCTCAGCCTCTTTCATCTGCTCATAGCGCTGGCGCTGTCTGTATCCATACGTAGCGGAAAGGACGACTTCTTCGTTCTCCAAAGCCGAACCGAGTGCTCCGATGATGGTGGACACGCTTGTGGCGGTCCAGGCAATATAGAAAAACTGCATGTAGCCGACTTCGGCGGACAGTTGGGATTCCAGCATGCTTTTCGGAATAAGAAGAAAGACGGTGACGAGGAAAATCAGGAATAAGAGTGCGTAATAGAGCATCACGGAGACGGCGAGCGTGAAGAAGGTCACCGTGTTGTAGAGCCGGCGCAGATGGCTGTTTTCTTTATCTTTTTTCCGTTCCCACAGATGGTGGGCAAGGATGATCCAGATGATCATTGCAAGAATTGACAAGACAGATAAGAGGAGCATGCGCCACGTACTGTAGTGGTCGCTAAGCTTCCATAAGGTCGGAAAGACGAGAGCATAGGCACCTGTGGTGAAGGCGAGCACAATAACCTTCATGAATGCCGGGAACATCGACCACGGACGGTTCGCCCGGACCATTCCCGTGATCAGCCGGAGCAGGCCTACCACGCGGGAGCGGATCGTAAAGCGGACGTCGACGTCGCTGTCCATTTCGACCGGTGCCTCCCGCAGAATCGGGGAAAACAGTTCCAGACCTCTTCGCCGCATCAGCTTTGTCGAACTCTTGTTTTTTAATTCGGGGTATTTGTCTTCGTCCTTGGATTGGATTCGCTCCTCGGCTTTTTCCCTGTCTTTATCTGAGCTTCCGTAATACATTTCGTTGATCAGCTGCAGAATCGCTTCCCTTACGCGTTTGACCATCGGCGCAGCTCCTAACCCGGGAAGACTGATCAGGGCGGTGCACCCCCGGGCGAGCGTTTCTGCAATCAAGGTTTTCTTATCATGGAAGAGGGGCAGGTCGGTCAGCGCAATGGCGAACGTCCATCCCTGTTCCTGCTTTTCGTCAAGTGTCGCCTCCAGTACTTCCCGGGGATCTTCCGTTGCTCCGGTGAGGGAAAGGACCTTGTATTCCACCTGCCAATCGGCTGTTTCATCTACATAGTATGCAAGCATGTCAGGCAGTTCGTTCTCGAGAATCGCTCCAAGCTTATCGGGGTAGCCTGGTGCAGCGACCAACCCTACTTTTTTAATGGAAGCAGTCAAAAGGATCACCAGCTTTGTCATTTTATTCGGTGTAGGATATTTATCCTAATTCTATTGGAATAAAACGACTTTCTTCTATTTTTCTCTCTTTAACCCCTGCCTGATCAATGAAAACCGAGAATGGACTGCTCCGTCGCTTTCGTCAGGCACTTGCGGAACAGGAGTATCCCGACGAGAAGGGCAGCGATGCTTGGGAGGGTCAGATACAGATAATCCGTCCATCCAAAGGCGGAAAGCTGCGTACCGTGCACCATCACATCGCGCAGCAGATTCAATCCCCAAACCGATGGAATCAGCTTGAAAAACGGGCTTGCCTCGGCAGGAAGGAACATCAGTCCAAGCAGCACGAACTGGATGATCTGCAGGAAAGTTCCGATTTTCTTGAACAGCAGCACGCCGCCGGCGAGGGCATAGCCGAGGCCCCAGAAGCTCAGTGAAACAAAGAAGGTGAGGAGAAGAATGGATCCGATGTTGTGGAAATCAAGAAACGTCTGGGTGACGAGCATCATAAGCATTAAGAGTACAAAGATCTGAATGAAGTCGATCAACAGCATGGCGAATGACTTGAACGTAATGACCGTGAGGAAGGAGTATTTAGATAAGTAGAGTTGTTCAATCGTGCCGATCCGTGTTTCATCCTCAATGGAATCGGTGATATTCTGATAAATCGATATCGCCAGTATCCAGATGATGAAGCTCAGGATCAAACTTTCCTTCGTATCACTTCCGAGGTTGAAGCCGACGATGCCGGAGTATCCATAGAAGATGAGCAGGAACACGAGGAAGATCGTGATTCCACCGCCGATGGTATCGGTGATGTACCGTTTAGCGAGAATGGCTTCTTTCTTTATGTAAGCTTTCCATAACATCATGAACCTGTCCCCCTTATTGGATGGCTTCCAAGAATAAGTCCTCAAGCGCCGTCTGACCATAATGGAATGCTATGATTTCCCCTTTGTCTCCGGCGAGCTCAAGAATGCCCATGAACTCTTCCATGTTGTGAAATGTGATGTGAAGTCCATCGTTATCCTTCACAAAAGCAAGGCATTGCTGCTCAAGCACACCTTCCATGCCTCCCATGTCTTTTACGGTGACCGTCCCCGTTTTCGCATCCATCATTGTCTTGAGTTCTTCGGCGTGTTTTTCGGCAACAAGCTTTCCCTCTTGAAGGATCATAACTCTGTTACAGACTTTCTCGACGAATCTCATATCATGAGAAGTGATCAACAAGGACTTATTCATTTGATGAGGGATGGAAGGAAGCAGTTTCTCTAAATCTCTCAGTGTGGACACGTCGAGTCCGAGCGTCGGTTCATCAAGGAGAATGATCTGCGTATCTTCGACGAGGGCGATCAGGATGGAAAGTTTCTGCTGCATCCCTCTTGAAAGGTTTTGGACGAGTTCGTTACGCTTCGATGTCAGGGCAAACTCGTCCATCAGCGTAGTAATCTGATCCTGCTTCGTTTTATAATTGGTTCCTTTCAAGGTCAAAAGGAATTCGATGTTTTCTTTGACCGTCAATTTCCAATAGAGGTTCCTGTTTCCCTCCATGATGCAGGATATGATTGGGTTTTTCTTTCTGTTGGGTTTTCCATTTATGTAAATATCGCCGCTCGTCGGGTAGGTGAGTGTAGCGATCATTTTCAATATCGTCGTTTTACCGGCACCGTTCGGTCCAAGCAGGCCGACGATATCCTGACGATCGATATGGAAATTCAGCGGCTCGATGGCCGTGGTTTCTTTATATTTCTTTGTGACGTTCTCAAAGCGGATGATTTCTTTCAAAAGCGGGGCTCCTCTCTTTTTACTATTAATGGAATTATATCAAAAAAGAAGGGGATGGTTCTTTCGTATAGGGGAAATGATTGAAAAAACCCCCGAAAGCGCGATGCTTTCAGGGGGGGGATCCTATCAGTTATAGGCGAGGTTTTTCTTCTTCTTCAAATCGAAACGGTCGGCGTTCATGACTTTGACCCAGGCGTTCACGAAGTCCTGGACAAATTTTTCTTTGCTGTCATCCTGCGCGTAGACTTCTGCGATAGAGCGTAGAACAGAGTTGGATCCGAAGACGAGATCGACGCGGGTCGCTGTCCGAACGAGTTCACCGGTCATGCGGTCGCGTCCTTCGTATTCATTGTATCCGGCAGGCTTCCATTCGATGCCCATGTCGAGAAGGTTGACGAAGAAGTCGTTCGTCAGTGTGCCGACGTTGTCGGTGAATACGCCGTGCTCTGTACCGCCGTGGTTCGCGCCGAGGACGCGCATGCCGCCGACGAGAACCGTCATTTCCGGTGCGGAAAGTCCGAGGAGCTGGGCTTTGTCGACAAGCAGCTCTTCCGGGCTCAGCGTATAGCGCTTCTTCTCATAGTTACGGAACCCGTCTGCCATCGGCTCCAGCACATCGAAGCTTTCGACATCTGTCTGTTCCTGGGAAGCATCGCCGCGCCCCGGGGCGAACGGAACGGTGATTTCGAAGCCGGATTCTTTGGCTGCTTTTTCTACCGCCGCACTTCCTCCGAGGACGATCAAATCAGCAAGGCTGACGTTCTTATCCAAGTCTTTTTGGATATCTTCGTAAACGGAGAGGACGTGATCCAGCTGTTCGGGCTCGTTCACTTCCCAGTTCTTCTGAGGCTCAAGCCGGATGCGTGCTCCGTTGGCGCCCCCGCGGTTGTCTGATCCACGGAAGGTGCTTGCGGAAGCCCAGGCCGTCGTAATGAGCTCGCTCGTCGTCAGTCCGGATCGAAGAATTTTCTCTTTCAACTCCGCTGTTTCTGCACTGGATAGTTCATAGTCGGCTTCCGGTACCGGATCCTGCCAGATCAAGTCTTCATCAGGTACCTCTGGGCCGAGGTATCTGGCTTTCGGTCCCATGTCACGGTGGAGAAGTTTGAACCATGCGCGTGCAAAGACGTCAGCGAAATATTCCGGATCTTCATGGAATCGGCGGGAAATCTTCAAGTACTCAGGGTCTTCCCGGAGTGCCATATCAGCCGTCGTCATCATCGTATTCACCTTAATGGAAGCATCCTCCGCGTCCGGGGCGAGGTGTTCCTCTTTGGGATTGACCGGCTTCCATTGGTAGGCACCGGCTGCACTCTTCGTCAGTTCCCAATCATATCCGAGCAGCAAGTCATAATAGCCGTTGTCCCACTGCGTAGGATTTGCTGTCCAGGCACCATCGACACCGCTCGTAATTGTATCGCGGCCTTTTCCGCTGCCATGAGTGCTCTTCCATCCTAAGCCTTGATCTTCGATGTCTGCGGCTTCAGGGGAAGCGCCGACGTGTGCTTCGGCATCACCGGCACCGTGGGCTTTACCGAAGGTGTGTCCGCCTGCTGTCAAAGCGACAGTTTCTTCGTCATTCATTCCCATTCGTGCGAACGTTTCGCGGATGTCACGGGCGCTTGCCAAAGGATCCGGCTTGCCGTTCGGTCCTTCCGGGTTTACATAGATCAGTCCCATTTGTACAGCTGCGAGCGGGTTCTCCAGTTCACGATCACCGGAATAGCGGTTGTCACCCAGCCACTCTGTTTCCGTACCCCAGTAGATGTCTTCTTCCGGATGGTAGATGTCTTCACGACCGCCGCCGAACCCGAACGTTTTCAATCCCATGGATTCAAGAGCTACATTACCGGTCAAGACGAGCAGGTCTGCCCAGGAAATTTTGTTGCCGTACTTCTGTTTGATCGGCCAGAGCAGGCGGCGGGCTTTATCGAGGTTGGCGTTATCAGGCCAGCTGTTCAACGGTGCGAAGCGCTGGTTCCCGGTTGCTCCACCACCACGGCCGTCTCCGGTACGGTATGTTCCTGCCGCATGCCAGGACATACGGATGAAGAGGGGGCCGTAGTGACCGTAATCGGCCGGCCACCAATCCTGGCTGTCGGTCATCAGGTTATGAAGGTCCTGTTTGAGTGCATCGTAATCTAATTTTTGGAATTCTTCTGCGTAATCGAAGTCTTCTCCCATCGGTGTCGTCTTCGTGTCGTGCTGACGAAGGATGTGCAGGTTCAACTGGTTCGGCCACCAGTCTTTATTCGTCGTACCGACTTTCGTCGTTGTAACGGCGTTTTCTTCCTGCGTTTTGCCATGAGATACCGGACACTTGCCAGCTTTGCTGTCGTGCATTTCGTTCTTATCCATGTTCAAATCTCCTCCTCTATATAATAGAAACATAATTAAAACTAATCTCAGATTATAATTATAATAAAAAGAGAATAGAAATAAAAGAAAGAACCTCTGACATTCAGAAAAAAATTGAGAGTATAACAGGATTGGTAGACAAGGGAAGGGTTTATCAAGGCGGTTGAAAGGTTTGTGTAGTAAATGCAGTATGTGTTGTTACTATCATTCTAACAAACTATCAGAAAAGAAAGTATCTTTTACATTTTTTAATAAAGCTGCTCGTTACTTTGGTTGGGTATGGAATGGTTCTCAACTGAGATATGGTTGGTATTTACTCTTTCGCCTTCCGAAACAAATGGTTTGACCATTTACCTGAGGAGGCGTATCTTTAATGGCGCACACCAAAGACCACGCTCTGTTGGTCATTCACACAAAACGAGGCGGCTGGAACCGGCTGCCTTTGAATAGAATGATGAGAGGAGAATACATCATGGAAAACTATCAATCACTGCTTGAAAAACAGAAAGCCTTTTTCCGGACAGGACAGACGAAGTCCGTTGAATTCCGTAAACAGGCGTTGAATAAATTGAAGAACCTCGTCACAGCGAACGAGCAGAACATTCTTGATGCGCTGAAAGCGGATCTTAATAAACCGGAAGTAGAGGGGAAACGGGCGGAAATCGGTCTCGTTGTATCGGAAATCGACTTCATGCTCGAGCACCTGTCGGATTGGACGAAGCCGGAGGAAGTTCCTACGCCTGCGACGCATGAGGGAGCGTCCAGCTTCATTATGGCTGATCCATATGGAGCGGCCCTTGTCATTGCGCCTTGGAATTATCCGTTCCAGCTTGCATTGAACCCATTGGCGGGAGCGATCGCTGCAGGGAATACAGCCGTATTGAAGCCATCCGAGCTGACACCGAACACGTCGCATCTGCTTGCAGCCTTGATCAACGACCATTTTGACGAGGACTATCTTCGTGTCGTGGAAGGGGAAGTAGAGACAAGTACGGCGCTTCTGAAAGAGAATTTTGATTATATTTTCTTCACTGGCAGTACCGGTGTCGGCCGCATCGTTGCAGAGGCGGCAGCCAAGCATTTGACTCCTGTGACACTGGAGCTCGGCGGCAAGAGCCCTGTGATCGTGCACGAGGATGCCGATCTTGATGAAACGGCCGCACGGATTGCACGCGGCAAATATGCTAATGCCGGACAGACATGTGTCGCACCGGATTACGTGCTTGCACACAGCCGTGTGAAGGATGAACTCATTGCTAAAATCAAACAAGTGATCACGAACAACTACGGGACGGAAGTATCTGCGGACACTTTCCCTCACGTGGTCAGTGAACGACACTTCGATCGTCTGCACGGGTTCCTGGATAACGGGACGTTAGCGGCAGGAGGCGGGTCTGACCGTTCCCAGCTGTTCATTGAGCCGACGATTCTTGATAATGTCTCCTGGGATGATGCGGTCATGCAGGATGAAATCTTCGGACCGATCCTTCCGGTGCTGACCTATGACGAGCTTCCGGAAGCGGTGGAGAAAATTATGGATCGTCCCAAACCGCTCGCTCTTTACCTGTTCTCTGATGATGAAGGGGTTCAGGATGACGTCTTCGGCAATCTGTCCTTCGGGGGTGGAGCGATCAATGATACCATCAACCATATGACGTCTCACTACCTTCCGTTCGGCGGTGTCGGTGACAGCGGCATGGGCGCGTACCACGGAAAAGCGAGCTTTGATACGTTCACTCATTATAAGAGTGTGTTGAAACGCTCGAACAAATAAAGAAGGCACGGGAGGACCAATTCATTGGTCCTCCTTTTTTTCGTGACAAAAAGCCATGGCGGTAGAATGATCCGCCATGGCTTTTGTCTGCATTTTTATAACGATGCTTTCAGGATGGAAAGGATGTCCTCTTTGTTCAGTTTGCGGAAGTTGCTGAATCCGCCGTGCTGCATTTCTTTCGCTGCAATCTCTGCTATTTCTTCCAGACGGTCTTCGCCGATTTCATAGTCGGCGAGGCGCGATGGGGCACCGAGACTGGACCAGAAGGCGCTCAGCTTATCGACACCTTCCAGTGCAATTTCTTTGTCGGTTTTACCTGTCGTATCGATATCGAACATCGCAAGCATCACTCGCATCATCCGTTCGGCATCATGGTCGACAACGTGGCGCATCCAGTTCGGGAACAGGACGGCGAGTCCACCGGCGTGAGGAATGTCATAGACAGCGGATACCGCATGCTCGATGGTGTGGGAAGCCCAGTCTCCGAAATAGCCCATTTGCAGGGTTCCGTTCAAAGCGATGGTACCGGAGTAAAGAATCGTCTCCCGGTGCTCATAGCTTTCCAAGTCTTCCAACAGCTTCGGAGCTGTCTCGATGACAGTCTGCAGGACAGAGAAGCACATACGGTCCTGCAGCTTCGTGTTGGAGACGTTGTGGAAGTATTGCTCGAACACGTGACTCATCATGTCCACCATTCCGTAGATCGTTTGGTCGCGCGGGACGGACATCGTGTGGACGGGATCTAGAATAGAGAAGGCAGGGTGGGTGACCCCGGGGCTTCCCCATACGTATTTTTCATTTGTCTCCCAATTCGTAATGACAGAATCCGGGTTCATTTCGGAACCGGTCGCAGCCAAGGTAAGCACCGTTCCGAACGGAAGGGCTTCCTCAGCTGTCACTTTCTTATTGATGATGTCCCAAACATCTCCGTCATACGCTGCGCCGGCAACGATTGCTTTTGTACAGTCGATGACGCTTCCTCCGCCGACGGCAAGCAGGAAGTCGATGTTCTCCTGATGGCAGATTTCGATTCCTTTTCTTACCGTGGAAAGACGAGGGTTTGGTTCGACTCCGCTCAATTCGGAAATGGTGACATCGAGTTCCTTCAATTGTTTCACGACTTGATCGTACAAGCCGTTCCGCTTGATACTACCGCCACCATAGACGAGGAGAATGTTCTTGCCGTACTTAGGTATTTCCTGTTTCAATGCATCGAGCTGATTTTTTCCGAAAATCAGCTTTGTAGGATTGTGATAGGTGAAATGGTTCATATTATTTGTACCTCCTGTATAGTTGACATAATCTATAGGAAAGATTCCAGTATAAATCTTGTAAGATTATCTAACAAGGGACGATGGAATCAGAGATGTGGTAAGGTACACTTAGGAAGATAGGGATAAAAGGGGGAAGCAGCATGAGGGATGTAAGTTTTGTTCCTTTAGGAGAAGGACGGGAGCTTGTGATCAGCTCGGATAATGCAGCGTTTATCGGTGAGAAGGAAGCGGATGAGGTAAATGCTCCTTATGAAGTGGTGGCCGAGGCGCTGTTCCGTGTCGCTTATATGGAAAACAGGGCGGTCGGTGCTGATCCTGTATCGGTGATTTTGTACGATTTCTCCGGTGGAGAAGGGTGGCGGAGGATTTCCGGCGCCATTGAAGAGCTGGGGAAGAAAACGGGGTATCATCTTCCGGTTACAGGGAGTACGGAATCGAACTTTCCATTGCCTCAGTCCGCCTTTGCTATTGCCATTCTTGGACAGGTGAATTACGAAAGTAAGAAAGTGAGGAAGACACCGAAAACCGCCAAATTTGCCGTTATCGGTGAGCCATTGGTCGGAGAAGAGGTACGGACGAAGCGTGAATCCATTGCTCCGCTTCATTTGTTCGATCAACTGCTTCAGTTGGACGGGGTCTATGAAGTGCTTCCTGTAGGGTCCAAGGGAATTGCCGGTGAGACGAGGGGATTGTTGGAGGACAATAACCTTTTGTCGGATGTCTCCTTCCACTGTGATTTGGATATCGAGAAGTCAGGCGGTCCTGCTACGTGCTTTGTCGTTACATATGAAGAGAAGGAAGAAGCGAGGATTCGCGCATGCTGCAAAGGTTTGTTCCATCCTCTATATGTTTCTTGAAAAAAGCACGCCTGCCGCAGAAACGGCAGGCGTGCTTTTTTTTATTGGTCTCCGAATGCTTCCGGAAGCATTTTAAAACCTTCGATTTCCGCATCTTCTTCAATTTCGATCATGATGCACCGTTTTCCTTTATAGTTGACCTGCCGGACGTATTCCAAGTCCTGCGGGCTGATGGATATGTTGGCGACTTTTGTGTTGATCTTAATCGATTTTGACTTGTAGCGTGGCACGATGCTGCTTGCTTTCAGCTCATAAGCCCCATCGTCGGTAATTCGTTCAAAGGCGCTTTTCACCTTCTCGGAATCGACCTGCTCCCCGCTCTGGGATAGGACACGCTCAACGTCTCTGTAATCCAGTTTCGGCGCCTCATCTTCTTCGTTCTCTTCGACGACGCGGTTGATCTCGCCGTAGACGCTTGCAAGAGTGGAAGGGTTAAGCTGGTTTCCGACAACATCTTTAATTACTTCTTCGAATACGGCTTTATCCTCCTTCGCCGTCATAATCTCTTCTCCGTTCAACACGTCCTCGATGAAGGTGTAGTCCGGTTCGTTGGCTTTACCGGCTGCGTAAAGAATGTGATTAACGTCGGCAGCACCGTCTGTAATGCATGGGAACAAGAAGCCGGTCATCGGATTCTTCAAATCGATGACGGGGTCCACTTCGATTTTATATTTAAATTCCTTCTCTATGTAGTCGAATTGGATCGCTTTCTTCGGTTCCTCCGTCCGGTTGACGCTGCAGAGGAGGAAGGGGTTCGAATAAACGGTATCGCGTTCGCTTTCCTCCGCCTCTTCGTTCCTTGCCTTCATCGGCTTTCGGTATTCCGCTCGAATGAAGGTGATGACGGTGTCTTTTTCATTCGGTCGGTCGCGAATCATCTTCTCTGTCATGGCCAGCATCTGCGCCTTCCAATCTTCTACGTCCGTACTCAGCAGTCCTTTATGGAGAAGGAGCTGGGTGTGATCTTCCGCTTCACGCTGAAACTTCAATTCGAACAGCTTCTCATCAAGCTGCCCTGTCAGCAGTTTCTTGAAATTGTTCATGAACAGCTCCTGCTGATCCTGGTCGAGCAGATCAAAGGGCTGACTTTGATGATGATAAATGTCCGTCGATTCCTTCATAATATACACATTGAAAATATCGGATATTTTCAATAGGTCATTTTCTACTTTCAACTGCCTGCGAATACCGGCAATATCTTTTTTATCCATCCTACGTCCACTCCTAATCAGGCTGTGATTTCTCTATTTTATCACAGCGTTCTAATCAGGGTAACGAAAGATGTACAGGAAAAAGACCAGCTGAAACTGGTCAATTCCCTCCTTTACTAGTGGACAGAGAAGGCGGCTTTGTTCGAAAAAGACCGATGGTGAAGACGAGGATCAACACACAATAGAAAGTAAACCAGTACAACGTCCAGGTACTGGTAACGAATTCTGTGAAATCTGTAACGGTCTTATGAAGGTGGTTGCTCATTGCCCAAATGAGAATGGCTGTTGGAAGAATGAAGGGCTTATAATTATTGGAGCCGGACAAGTGCTGAAAACCAGCCATTATGACAAGGAAACAGATGGATATTTTAAAGAACAGTCCGACAAGCCAGGCGAGAGCGATCAATATTTCTCCTCTTTCAATAATGCTCGACAATTTGACATCACGAAGAACCGAGTACGTCGGGTACGTTTCCCGTGCGACGATGTAGGCACCGTCATTGCCGACGATAAGGAAGACAGCTGCTGTAAGGACTAAACCGGCAGAGCCGATAGCTGCAAGATGAATGGTCATGGCCCTTTTTTTTACAGCGACATAGTGCATGAAATTGCCCAGTAGCAGGGATTCGATGAAGGGAAATCCCAGGGTGGCATACGTTCCTTCGAAAATGTCGCCAGGCGGTGTGTGGAACATCGGTTTGAGTTCTATGAATTGAAAGTCCTTGATTACCAGGAAGACCGATATGAGTACGGTCAGGATAATGATAGGGGTTAACAACTCGCTTACTAAAAATAAGTTGTTCATCCCATAGAAGACAGTAAACATACAAAGGGACAAAATTAATAGTTGAAACGTCCATGGATGAGCATTCGGAAAGACACTTGCAACCATGAAGTTACTCAGATTACGGACCACCATAGCAGCTAAATGAAAAGCATAAAAAATCAGCACCAGGTTAAGGATGGTGCCGACCCACTTCCCGATAGACCGGTCGATCAAAGAGAAGAGGGTCGGGTATTGGTGTTTTTTCAACAGCTGCAAGTAGAGCGCATTTAACAGGACACCGATGATGACAGCGAAAAGCATCGAGATCCACCCATCTTGCTTAGCTGCTGTTACGGTAAGTGCCGGAGCCATCAGAATCGAGCTGAAGATGATGAAGTTGGTGACAATGCTGAAAAGCTGGTATTTAGTGATTTGTGTATTCATCATGGACCTCCGAACCATGTGTGATAAACGGGCAGATAGACAGCTTTCAACCAGTCGGTAATCGGGAACAGCTGTTTATCAGATAGAAATCCAAAGGTGTAATAACTCGTGAAAACCCAAAGACCTGCCACCCACCATGTTTTCTTTGATTTAAGATTCATCTTCATTGTTATCCACCCTTGCACCCGGGGATTCCATAAAGATGCGGATGTTCACTTTGATTTCCATTTCCGCATACAATTGTTCCCAGTTGTCTTTCATTTGCTCCCATTGTCTCGTGTCGTTACGGTACAAGTGGTTCTTAATTCCAAAGTAATCCAGGTTCGATCTTTTCGCGTTTTCCAAGGCTTCAAGGAAGTCTTGTTTCAACGATTCCTTAATCCAATTCTGTAAGCTGGATATTCCATCTTGACTGGCCAGAGATGGAGGGCAGGTGAGACCATCAAGAATGACGCCGCCCTTCAAATCGACGTGATAAACAATTCTGCCGTCTTCCAACTTTGGTTCGGCTTTTATGTTCCTTTCTTTCAAAAGAAAGCTGATGGATCCTTCCCCTTCCGGACATGCAATCGTATAGGGAGCAGACGAACTCGCAGTATCCGTCAAGAAGGCAAATGTTCTCGTATCCTTTATACTCAACCATTCTGTCAAACGGCTTTTATTAAAGATACCCAGACTTGTCAAACGAATGGCGTTCAAATTCCCATCAATATTATTCAGCGTATCCAAATTCGATGATGAATGGGTATCGACCTTCTCGACTCCCATGGCTGCGCCTGCGCGATCATCACCGTACACCCACTTGATAAAATCTTCGAGCTTGATTCCGTCCGCCATCGTGTTTGCCCCTCCGGTAATATTAAACATGGATTCCATGGTAAAGACGGAAGAATTCTCGATTGGTGTAAACACATTCATGATGGACTCCGCCGAGCTTTCTTTGGCTACGAATAGTAAGTAACTGTCCCTGAGTTGATCATGACGCTCCATATAGTTGACGATATCCTTCAATCCTTTGTTACGCGCAAACGCTTCTCCAATAACGAGTGCTGTCACATGAGAATAAAACGGCTGTCTGCCGAGAATGGAATGCATGTTTGAAAATGCCTCTATGATATTTTTCCCTTCGCTGGTGAAGGTGTAGTTCGGACTCTGACTCGAGCTTCCTCCCTCCATCCCGCTTTTGCTTCCATGAGGGTTGACGGCACGGAAGATAAGTTTGACATTTCCATCCTCTGATTCATCGATACCAATACCGGTCAGGACGAGCAGCTCATCCAACTCGTTTTGAGCACTGCATCCGCATAGGAGAAGGAAGAACATACAAAGGAGAAGAAGTTTTTTTCTCATTGATTCTGCCCCCCGGATTTATTTTTACGGCTGGACCACCATAGGGGGAAACGGATAAAAGTATCCTTCAATCCGCTGACGGAAAGCGGCGCGAAAGGAGCCATGAACGGTCTTCCGAAAGAGTTTAAAGAGACGAGATGGATACACATAGCCAGGGTGAAAATAAGCATACCGAATACTCCGGTAGTAGCAGCGAAGATCATCAATACAAAACGTAAAATCCGTACAGAACCGGCCAGAGAATAGTAGGGGCTCACGAAGCTTGATATGGCGGTCAAAGAGACGACAATAACGATAGCGGGAGATACGAGCCCTGCCGATACTGCAGCGTCCCCAATAACGATTGCTCCAACGATAGATACCGCAGGGCCGATCGGGCGGGGCATCCGCAACCCTGCTTCGCGAAGGATCTCAAATACGGTTTCCATAATTAATGCCTCCAGCAATGCTGGAAAAGGGACACCCTCCCGTTGTGCTGTCAAACTGATTAACAGGTCCGTCGGGATTAATTCCTGGTGAAAAGTCGTCAGAGCAATGTATGTGGCCGGTAAAGTGAAGGCGACCCAAAAGGCTAAAAAGCGAATAACCCGGACAAACGAAGCCATATCAAACCGGTTATAATAATCTTCAGCCGTTTGGAAGAAGGAGATGAAGTTAACCGGCCCGATCAGTGCAAACGGGGTCCCTTCCATAAGGATTGCTACTCTGCCTTCGGTGATGGCGGAGCAGACGACATCCGGCCGTTCTGTGTTGGTCAGTGTAGGAATAGGAGAGTAATGGTTGTTATCAATCAATTCTTCCAGCATTCCTGATTCATATATTTCCGGTGGTTTAACGGAGGAAATCCGTTCAATTGCAATTTCCAACGCTTTCTTATCCACCAGCCCTTCTACGTAAGCGATAATAACTGGTGTTTTCGTAACTTCTCCTACTTTAAATGTCATAAAACGGAGGGCGGGGTTCATAATTCTTCTCCGTATCAATGTCGTGTTTATATTCAAGGTTTCAACGAACCCTTCCCGAGGCCCCCGAACCATTAACTGTGAGCTTGGCTCTTCAATGGACCTTGTCTGCATTCGTTGATCAGCGATGATATAGGTATCCTTTCGTCCCGCGACAAGAAGAATGACGTTTCCAACAAGAATCTGATCGATAAGGTTGGAGAAAACAGCTGTCGTACTGAAATTCTTTGGTGTCTGTATGTGTTGCTGAAAGTCCTTTTTCATAAAGTCTTCCGGAGACTTGTTCTCTTTGAACCACTCCATCAGCGGCAGGACGACGGTAACATCCAAATCATCTATGTTGATCATTCCATCAATATAAAGAACAGCAAATGCATTATGTTTAAAAGCATATTTTTTGACGACCAGGTCAAGAGGGTTTCCAAGGCATTGTTCAATTTGACGGATATCCTTCAATAATTCACCGGAAAGCTCATAGTTATCTACCGCTTTCTTTGCGATGTCTGCCGGAATTAATGGTTGTCCTTTACCCATGGTAGCCCTCCCATTCTTTTACATTATTATGGTTAGTATGGAGGGATACAGCGTTTCTATACGATAAAGCTTGGAGCGAATAAAGGAAAATACGTGGTGGATGTATAGAGCTGTAGAAGCTATAATGGAGGATGGCTTTTTTGTTACGGAGGAAAGGAATAGATGGAAGAGGGGACTTCGGCCTTCTTCCATCTATTTTTTCTTGCTGAGTATATAGAAGAAAGGAACACGATCATGGACTTCTTTACACGAATGGAAGAACAGACGGGCGTCCGCTTAAATGATGTCCAGAAACAGGCGGTGACCCACACAAACGGACCGCTGCTTCTGCTTGCGTCCCCAGGGGCAGGGAAAACGACGACCCTTAATATGAAAATCGGTTATTTACTACTGGAGAAGCGGGTGAGACCGGAACAAATTCTTGCTGTCACCTTCAGTAAAGCATCTGCGAGGGACATGGCGGAGCGTTTCGATCGATTCTTCTCCGGGATGACGGATCAGAAAGTCCATTTCTCAACCATTCACAGCTTTGCGTATCAGGTGGTTCGCGAAGTTCTCAGGAAGCGGGGCGAGGACTTTCAATTGATCGAAGGAAGCGTCAGCGAGGAAGAATGGAAGAAGGGCTTCGATGGCCCGGACGTTCCTCTTCATAAGAAATTCATTCTGAAGCGCCTCTTTGAAGAGCGGAACGGGGCTGCGATTACAGAGGAGGAAATGGATGAACTTATGACGTATATCAGCTTCGTTAAGAACCGGATGGTGGAAGGGAAGGAGCTGGAAAGTGTCGCCTGTACGGTAAAGCATGCGTCTGATATTTACTTAGCGTATGAACGTTTTAAGAAGACAGGCGCAGAGAAACGGCTGCTCGACTTTGATGATATGCTGACTTACGGCTATCAACTGCTGTTGGAAGAGAACGACATCTTGAAGAAATACCAGCAGAGGTTTTCTTACCTTTTAACAGACGAGAGTCAGGACAATTCGGTCGTGCAGCATGAAATCATCGAACTTCTGGCAAAACCGCAGAACAATCTGTGTGTCGTAGCAGATGATGACCAGTCCATCTTCATGTGGCGCGGGTCTGACGTGACGAAGCTGCTGCAATTTGAGAAGGCGTATCCGGAAGGAACGGTCATGACGATGGCACAGAATTATCGTTCCTCCAAAGAAATTGTCCAAGCTTCCAATCAATTCATCAAGCGCAACAAGAACCGTTTCCAGAAAGAAATGTTCACAGAGAATCCTTCCGGGAAACCAGTAGAAATTAAAGCGTTGAAAAACTATGAGGAGCAGTTGAATTATGTGACGGAAGAAATCAGGAAAAGCGGCTCTGCCGAAGAGGTCGCGGTCTTGTACCGAAATAACGCTTCCGCCGTCCCACTGGCGGATAAGCTGGACCGTGCAGGAGTTTCCTTTTATATGAAGGACATCGACGCCAAGTTCTTCAGACACTGGGTCGTCGAAGATATTCTCAACTTCCTGCGATTTTCTTACAACGATGGACGTGTCGATGTGTTGGAGCGGATTCATACGAAATTTAACGGATATATATCGAAGAAGCAGGTTGCTTACTTAAAGAGGACAGGGAGCGGTTCCATATTTGATACGCTTCTTGACACCGATATCCCATCTTATCAGGAGAAGAATTTAAAGCTTGCGAAGAAACATTTCCACGCCATCAATGAAATGGAACCGGACAAAGCAATCCGGACAATCCGTGAAAAGCTCGGCTATGATCATGCCCTGCAGAAAATGGTCGAGAAGTTCGGGTTTCAGGCGGAGCAGTTGTTCGGGATCCTCGATACGCTGGAGGAAATTGCTCAGGGCCTCGGGTCGTTAAAGGGCTTCGCAGATCGCTTGAAAGAATTGGAGCATCTGATTCAAACGTCCAAGTTCAACAAAGAGACAAGCCCGCTTACGCTCACTACTTTTCACAGCGCGAAGGGACTGGAGTTCGACAAGGTGTTTATGATTGATTTGATCAACGGGGTCGTGCCTTCCAAAGATGACATGGAGCGGTACCGAAGTCAGGATCAGGGGCCGATGGAAGAAGCGGTCCGACTCTTCTATGTAGGGATGACGAGAGCGCGGAAGGACTTGCAGCTGCTGACATACAGCTACAAAGGAAACGAGCGCGTGACGGAATCGCTCTTCGTCATGAACGTCCGCAGAATCATCCAGCCAGGGGGTTCGACTGTTAAAAAGAGACCGAAGCATGCGGACGTTGACTTATCCGATGAGCGGCTGCTTACGCTTGATGAGGTCGAGATCGGCAGACGGATTGTTCATAAGAAATTCGGGACAGGGATCATCAAGGCTTATGGAGGAGATCAGATCGGAATTGAGTTTCATAGCGCTGGTTATAAAGAGCTGATGCTTGCCTTCTGTCTGGAGAACGGGCTCCTGCAGAAAGAATAGGATTCCTTGTACTCACCTTAACCGTTCGACAGCAAAGGAAAGAAGCAGAGAGGAGTATCTCTGCTTCTTTCTTTTTATTAAGCTTCCCTTACAGGGCCGGCAGTGAGGAGATCGTCCGGTGTCTTCTTGTCTCCATCCGGTACGAACGGGATGGAGGGAATGTCGAACGGTTGATATTCCACCGTCCCCCCTCCGTCTGAACGGTACGTTTTCGATAAGATAGAACCAAGGACCTTACCCCCGCCGGTTATCCGGAAGTCCGCATGAGGAGCATAGAGGAGGGACGCGTAAGCTCTCGCTCCCCCGGAAATGATGAAGCTTCCGCCTCCGGTAAAAATATGTCCCTGAAATCCGCCGCCTCCGGTCAATTCTATATCCGCTGTTTCCGCATAGAGAGAGCCGAAGATTTTCTGGCTTCCTGCCAGTTTAATACGTCGGGCTTCGTCGGAATCAGCGACATAAACACCGAGCTGCTCAATGGAACCATTTTCGTTGATGGTGCTGCCGGAACCCATCGTAAGCGCATCTTTCACATATAAAGTCAGTTTCCCTGTGCCGGTTATGTTTATATGTCCGTTCTTTACGTTCAGGTGGTCGACGACGATAGCTTTGTCCGTGTCCCCGACATCAATGGTCAACGTGTAGTTGCTGTTAAGGATGATTTCCTTGAAGTGGATATCGTTTGTTAGATGGAGCGTGTATCCATCAGAAATATAGTTGTCGATTTTCAGCTTCCCGTCCTTGATGACGTCATAGCCGTTCCATTCGGTCTTTTGAAGACGTTCGTCATCAGGAACCGGATAGTCCGGATAGACCGGGAAGGGGGGCAGCTCGAACGGAACGTGCGTATTAGTCGGAATCGGTGGTGGAATATTCATATAGGCAGGAGCATTGACTGCTTGATCTTCTGCGCCTGATGGAACGTAAATGTCTCCGGTTACGCTCGCCCCACCATTAAAGGACACGGTGTTTGCCGCTTCTGAATTCGTTCCGATATTCCCTTCAACAAGAGCTCCGCCGGATAAGGTAATCGTTTCTTCTGTGAAGACGGCCATCGCGTTCGGTACGGTCATGCCGCCTTTTTCCTGCCATTGGATGTGAACCGACTGGGTGACTGTCCTCGTCCGCGCCCCAATCCTCCCTGTCGATGTGATTTGGTAACTTCCAGGGTTATTTTCCTGGTCCCTGGTTATCGTGACTTCCGCTTCCGGCTGTTTCCCAAAAGCAGGTGTGAACGATTGAATATCGACGGTCCCCAGCACCTTCTCTTCTAATACTTCGTAGAAAGAACGTTCGTCATCAGCGTCAGCGTACGATAAATCGACGGCTTCCTCCATATCTTGCAGCCGCTGGACCGCTCCTGCTTCCGCGATGTAATAAACAGACTGCTGGTCCCGCTCCGTCGAGCTGATCTTGGTATTGCCTGCAACAAGGCCGAGCAGACTCAAACCGAGGATCGAAAGGATCATCAGAACCATCAGGACAAACACGAAGATCATTCCTTGTTCATTGGTAAATCGTTTTCCATTCATAATGGTTACTCCCTTATATACAGAGCGGTTGTCAAAGAGGTCGTTTTCCCTTGTCCGTTGGATGTGCTCTCGATCGTGATACGGATCTGGTCTCCGTTTTTCTCCAGTTTGAAAGAGTCGATGTTCTGTGCCAGGAGGGAATCATCCTGTAACAATTCGGAACCGTTCAGTTCAAAAGTGGACGAATCCGTCTTCAAGCGCTCGTCCGTTATGCTTACCTCGTTGGTTTTACGAACCGCCTTGGTAATGGCATTCATCGCATAGCGTACATCTGCTTCATGATCGATCTGTTTTGTCTGCACCTCATATTGATGTTGGCTTGTGAAGAAGATGTTACTGATCAAGAGGAGGAGGATGCCTGCCAGACTCAAGGCTGCAAGCAGTTCTACAAGCGTGACACCGTCTTCTTTCCGAAAAAAGGACTTCATGCCTCTGTCTCCCATCGGTAGATCGTCTCCATCTGCGCTTCCAAATCCTGCTTGTCGGAATTCTGGAATACCTTCACGATTATGGTGGACAGCCCGCCATCCGGTTTCGTCAAAGTCAGCTCTATGTAATAACCGTCAGCGGCTTCTTCCATTTGAAGTGTCTTTTCTGTTTCCGCCATGCGCTTCATAGGGGCGAGCGCCGTTTCTACCTGTTGGAAAGGAATCGATGTACTTAAGTGATAAACATCTTCCATCTTCTTCTGTGCTATATAAGTCGCATCTAGCATGTTTGATGATACGGAAGAGGACCGTTGAGATTGGGTGAACAAAGGGAAAGCAACGATTAATACGATGAATAGGATGGTCATAGAGACGACGATTTCAAGAAGGGTGACACCACGTTCTGATTGGAGTGCTTTCCACTTCATTTACCCGGCCTCCTTTTTGATTAGACTTTTAAGAGTATAGTACCATATTTTTGTTTTGGTGAGTGGTTTTAATCTGTTTCATTGGATCTTTAGATTCAGGCATATAGTCTTTGTTCTACATGTATAATATCGAGAACAGCAGCGGAGATTAACAGGAGGAGGTGATGAGCGGTGTCGGAGGAACACAAATCTGTAACAAGCTCCGGAACGGACATCGAGAAAGTCAAACGTCTTAATGCGGAATCCGGGCGGTCCTACAATGAAGTGAAACAGCTGCTTGCAGAGCGGATGCAGTCGGAAAAAGAGTGAAATCCCTGTCGTTGTGACGGGGTTTTTTTATGGGAGGATTCACAACGTACCTTTTGTGGTACTTATCTTTCAGAGGTGATGAGATGAAGACGAGGTGGATTTTCGGAAATCAGCTGTGTCATCAGCTGCCTTTATTGAACGAAGCGGACAAGCAAAACGACGTCATTCTGATGGTTGAAGCGAAATCGCGTTCCCTTTGGCAGTCCTACCACAAACAGAAGCTCGTCCTGATCTTCTCCGGCATGCGCCACTTCGCAGAAGAGTTGGAGGAAAAAGGCTTCACCGTCGATTACCGCAAAGCGGAATCTTTTACGGAAGCTTGGGAAAGCCACCGGGAGCGCTACCACCCGGATGAAGTACACGTAACTACCGTAACCGATCACAGGATGAAGCGGGCGCTGAAGAAATGGGAAAACAATCTAAACGGCGAGGTAGCGGTTCATTACCATTCCGAGAAGCCGCTGTTCCTGCTCTCAGAAGAGGAAGCAGTCGACCGGCTGAAAGGCGAAGGGCCGTGGAAGCAGGACGCTTTCTATAGAAGGTTAAGAAAAGAAAGAGACATATTGATGGAAGATGGGAATCCTGTCGGCGGCAGGTGGTCGTTTGACCAGGATAATCGGAAGCCTGCGGATGAAGATACGGATTTTGTGAAACCAAGGACCTTTCGTACGGATGACATCACGAAACAGGTGATAAAGGAAGTGGAACGGGATTTTGGTGATAACCCCGGGAATCTCGATGCATTTCCATGGCCGGTGACGCGTAAGGAGGCGTTGAAGAAGCTGAATCAATTCATCGATGAGCGGCTCCCGACATTCGGAACGTATCAGGATGCCATGCTGGTGGATGATCCGTTCATGTCCCATTCACTGCTTTCTTCTTCTATTAATATAGGGTTTCTGAATCCTGAGGAAGTAATTGAAAAGGCAGAAGCTGCCTATGCTGCAGGGGAAGCACCGCTGAACGCCGTGGAGGGCTTCATCCGCCAGATACTAGGATGGCGGGAATATATGCGTGCTGTGTATGTGAAGAAAATGCCCGGCTACGCTTCTGTAAACGAACTCGGTCACGAGGCTGAACTACCGGCATTTTTTTATACAGGAAAGCCGAAAATGAAATGCATGGAACAAGCGATCCGTCCTGTGATCGATGTAGGTTACGGCCATCATATCCAGCGGTTGATGATCATCGGGAATTTCTCCAATTTGTTCGGTATCTCTCCGCAGGCGGTATCGGATTGGTTCAATGAAATGTATGTCGATGCCTATGACTGGGTTGTCCTTCCGAATGTGCTCGGCATGGCTCTTTATGCTGATGGAGGATTGCTGTCGACGAAGCCGTATGTTTCTTCAGGGTCTTACATTAAGAAAATGAGTAATTACTGTAAGCATTGCGAGTTTAACGTCAAGCATCAAACAGAAGATGATGCCTGTCCGTTCAACGCGATGTATTGGGATTTCCTGGACAGGCATGCCGATAAGCTGCAGGATAATCCAAGAATGAAATTGATCTACAGTCAATGGCAGAAGCGGGAGGAAGAGAAGAAAAAAGAAATTAAGAAGAAAGCAGCGTCCCTTAAGCAGCAGCTGACGAAAGGGACACTTGAGGCATAACCAAACGGCACACCGATGGAAGGTGTGCCGTTTGGTTTCTTCTATATTATTGGTGAATGGTTGTCTTTTGCTGCTCGCGTATGTTTTGAGCAGCTTGCTGCATGTGATGAAGGGAAGCAAGTGTTTCCTTGATCCCGCGTGTCTTTAATCCGCAGTCGGGATTGATCCAGAACTGGCGTGGATCGAGCACTTTCAGAGCACGACGGATGCTTTGTTCCATTTCTTCCACACTTGGAATCCGCGGGCTGTGAATGTCGTAAACGCCGAGTCCGATACCTTTATCGTATGCGAACGTTTCGAAAGCTTCAATCAGTTCCCCATGGCTGCGGGCAGTTTCAATGGAAATGACGTCCGCATCCAGTTTGTCAATCGTGGCAATGATTCTGCCGAATTCCGAATAACACATGTGCGTATGGATTTGCGTTTCATCTGCCGCTGCAGCGGTCGCAAGTAAAAAGGCGCGGACAGATTGGTCAAGGTACGTCGCTTGTTTATTGGATTTCAGCGGCAGCCCCTCACGTAGTGCCGGCTCGTCTACTTGAATCATTCCAATGCCTGCGTCTTCTAAAGCACGGATTTCCTTTTGGAGAGCAAGAGCAATTTGTTCCGTAACCTCTGCAAAAGGGATATCCTCCCGCACGAATGACCAATTCAGGATGGTAATCGGCCCAGTCAGCATCCCTTTGACCGGTTTGTTGGTCAATGACTGTGCATAAGCGCTCTCTTTCACCGTCATAGGAGCCGGTAGAGATACATCTCCGAATATAATGGGAGGCTTCACACAGCGGGAGCCGTAGGACTGCACCCAGGCGTATTCCGTAAAGGCGAAACCGTTCAGCTTCTCACCGAAATATTCTACCATGTCATTCCGCTCGAATTCGCCGTGAACAAGGACGTCGAGGCCGACCTCTTCCTGGTTGGCGATCCATTCGGCCGTCCTTTCCTTTACGAATGCATCGTATGTTTCTTCGCTCCATGCACCTTTTCGGAAGTTGGCGCGGGCCTTTCTGATTTCTGTCGTCTGGGGCAGGCTGCCGATCGTCGTTGTCGGGAGCAGAGGCAGAGCGAACTTTTCCTCCTGTACCTTCTTTCGATTGGAAAATTCGGAGGCACGGGACGGATGTTTGTCTTTCCAACGTTTTACTTCCTGCTGTACGTTCTCGTTCGAGCGGCCTTCGGAATCCGCAAAGGACCTCCAGTTCCGGGAATGTTTCTCCACCTCCGGCAGGATGATTGCTTTTCCTTGATTGACGCCCTTCGTCAGAAGAACCGTTTCTTCCAGTTTCTGATCAGCGAAGGCAAGGACCTGTTTCAGGTCAGATGCCAGCTTCGTTTCCGATTCGGTCGTCACCGGCACGTGAAGCAGGCTGGTGGAAGGCTGGAGAATCAAGCGGTCTTCCGGCACGATCTTTCTGACAGCATCCGTGATCTGCCATGTGTGTTTCCAATCGTTTCGCCAGATGTTTCGGCCGTTAATCACTCCCGCCGCCAATACTTTATCGTTCGGAAAGCCGTGTTCAGCGAGCTGGGACAGGGTTTGGCCATTATCATCCACGAAATCAAGGCCGATGCCATCTACAGGAAGTTGAATGACGGAATCATAAGCTTCCACCGCTTCAAAGTATGTTTGAAGCAAAAGCTTGATGCCGCTCACTTCTTTAGAAATGGTCTCATAAACCGATTGAACGAAGCGGAGGTCTTCTTCCGATAAGTCAGTAACAAGAATCGGCTCATCGATTTGAACCCAAGCTGCTCCTTCTGCGGCCAATTCTTGAAGCACTTGTATGTAGAGCGGTACCAGTGTCTGCAGCACTTGTTCGAACGGCTGCTTATCAAAACCCTTGGCAAGCTTCAAGTAGGTCACAGGCCCTAGCAGCACCGGTTTTCCATCAATGCCGAGCTGCTCCTTCGCCTCTTTATAATAGCGGAGAGGCCTGTTCTCCAGAAGCACCGGTTTTGTATCCTTTTCAATTTCCGGGACGATATAGTGATAGTTGGTATTAAACCATTTTGTCATGGAGGAGGCTACCGCTGATTCTGTGCCACGGGCGATGTTGAAATACGTTTCCAGTGAAGTAGGTTCCGTATCCTGAAAACGCTTGGGAATGATCCCGAACATGATGGATGTATCCAGAACGTGGTCGTAATAGCTGAAGTCACCGACCGGAATCAAATCGAGCCCTGCTTCTTTTTGTTTCTTCCAATCCTTGTGTCGGAGGGCAGTCAGTTCTTCCACAAGCTCCTGTTCTGTCGTATCTTTCTTCCAATAGCGCTCCAGAGCTTTCTTCCATTCCCGTTTCTCCCCGATACGCGGGTACCCAATTGCTGAACTTCGTGCTTGTTTCATTTCCCATTCCTCCTGCAGTTGTTTTTCAATCCAATAAAAAAATCTCTCTTACCTACAAAGAGAGACGACGGAGTGACATGGGAAGGATACGTCGAAAAAAGGGTAGACGAATCCCGTTGTCAACACCTGCCTATTCCTCGTAGGACCTAGTGCGGGTTCCAGAGGCAGGTCTCCTGACTTATGATCACGGCGGGCTGCGCCTTCCCATCGACTATGATAGTGGCTGCTGCAGCTCCGCTCCCAATTACAGTGGCGGGACCGTGCCGGATTTTCACCGGTCTTCCCTTTTAAGCCGGGGGACACCCCGGCACCTGTGGAACAGATTATTCAGTTGAATAATAAAAAAAGAACCTCTTGTATGAGAGGTTCTGATTGTACGGACCTCTCTTATCTTTCAGAGCATCTGCTCTGCTGGAATTAGCACCACAATCATATCGATCGGTTGCCGGGTTTCGTAGGGCCAGTCCCTCCACCACTCTGAATAAGAGATTGCTATTGGATTGATTACAAGCATACTAGCATGAGAAAAATAGGGTGTCAATCCGCTCTTCTACAATTTTTTCTAGAAAAAGGATAGAGAGGGGCGAGTATCAACGGGTGAAAAAAATCTATCGAAAAGGTAGAATGTAGGGTATTACTACTCGGGAGCTGGTTATTTTGTTGCGTGTCGTCTGGTTCAAGCGGGACCTTCGTCTCCATGATCATGCACCATTATATAATGCGGTACAGTCGGGAGACATGGTGCTTCCGCTTTACGTTGCAGAACCTTCCATCTGGCAGGGGCAGGAGCTGTCTGCCCGCCATTATCAGTTTGTGAAAGAGAGCCTCCATGATCTGCAGAAGGAGTTAAAGCAGAGAGGCGGTCGGTTATTCGTCGCTGTCGGGGAGATGGAAACAGTGCTGGAAGAGATATACGAGACATATGGTCCGTTTTCTCTGCATGCGCATGAAGAAAATGGAACACCGGTCACGTTTTCAAGGGATCAGAGAGTAAGGTCGTGGATGAAGCAAAAGGGGTTAACCATGAAAGAAGATCAACCATTCGGAGTCTTCCGTGGCTTGAACTCAAGGGACGGATTTTCTGAGCGCTGGGAACAGTTCATGAAGCATCCGGTCTTTCCTGTACCGGAAAAAATCCCGTGCGTCCCGGAAAAGGAATCCGTGTTGACGTTGAATCTGGACCAATTGGACTCGCTGTATGTCGGAGGTTCGACGCTTGATAAAGGACAGAAGGGAGGAGTGGAAGAAGCACATCGGACGTTGGACAGCTTTTTGAAGGTACGCTTCCATTCCTATTCTTATCACATATCGAAACCACTGAAATCAGCACGATCTGGAAGTCGTCTGTCTCCATATCTTGCCTGGGGAAACATATCCCTCCGCTTCGTTGTCCAGCAGACTTGGATGAAGATCAGGGCATGCAGCGATGCCGGAGAAAGAAAGCAGCTGGAGAATTTCTTGTCCCGTCTTTACTGGCACTGCCATTTCATCCAGCGTTTGGAGGATGAGCCCGCAATCGCGGAAGAGTCGATGAATCCTGCTTTTGATCAAGTGTACGAGGAATGGAATGAAGAAGCATTCCGCCGCTGGTATCAAGGAAGTACCGGATTCCCGATGATCGATGCCGCCATGCGTGCCCTTCATGAGACTGGCTGGATCAATTTTCGTTCCCGGGCGATGGTCGTTTCCTTTGCCTGTCATACATTAAGACTGGATTGGCGAAAACCGGCCCGTGCACTGGCGGGGTTGTTCCTCGATTATGAACCGGGAATCCATTACAGCCAAATGCAGATGCAGGCTGGTACGACAGGTTTCCATACCATCCGAGTCTATAATCCTGTCAAACAGGGACTCGACCACGACCCGGGCGGGGCTTTTATCCGGACTTATATTCCGGAGCTTCGCGGCATTCCTGCGTCTTTCATTCACGAGCCATGGAAGCTTCCTTCGTTTGCCTCCTTGGAATATCCGGCTCCCATGATCGATATCCAAGCAGCAACGAAGAAAGCACGGGATACCTTATGGGCTGTGAAGGAGTCGCAAACAGCTGAAGACGAGGCTGGCAAACAGCTTAGGAAACATGGATCTCGCAAGGGTGTAAGGAAAAGAGAGACGGTGGATTCGGAGCAGCTTTCCTTTGATTTATTCTAAGCGGCCTTTTAAGAAAGCGGCCGCTTTTTTGTTCAAAAATTTTCCTAAGGAAGCTTTTCAACGGTGGGAATTACTGCTACAATTAACGAAGTTAATTAAGAATGATTATCATTATAGATGTTGGAAGTTGGAGGTAGTCAAAGTGAAAGCAACGAAGTTTTGGTTAGTTACTATTTTTTGTATCGCCGGTTTTGTTCTTGCTGGATGCGGCGCTGAATCCGCAAATCAGGAAGATCAAGGAGATTCGAAGGAAGACACAAGAACGATTGAACATCAGCTGGGAAAGACGGAGATAGAAGGAACTCCAGAGCGTGTAGTTGCTCTCGAATTTTCCTTCGTCGACAGCTTATGGGAGCTTGGTATGACACCGGTTGGAATCGCTCATGAGAACGATGACGATGTGGAAGGTTTGCTTGGTGAGAAAATCGACTATACATCTGTCGGAACTAGACAGCAGCCAAGTTTGGAAGTGATCGCTTCGCTGCAGCCGGACTTGATTATCGCCGATGAGAATCGTCACTCCGCGATATACGATCAGCTGCAGGAAATTGCACCGACGATTGTGTTAAAGAGCAGGAACTCTACATATGAAGAGAATCTGGAATCGTTCTCAACAATCGGTAAAGCTGTAGGCAAAGAGAAGGAAGCAGAGGAACGTCTCGAGGAGCATAAGAAGACGATTGAGAGCTATAAATCAGAAGTCGATCCGGACGAAGACAGGGAAATTATGCTCGGCGTCTTCCGTTCTGATTCTTTGAGTGCGCACGGGGCGGAATCCTTTGACGGCCAGCTCTTGAGTCAGGTCGGTATTCCGAACGCCATCAAAGATGCCAAGGAACCGACAGTGAAAATCACCCTGGAACAGATGGTGGAATGGGATCCGGATGTCATCTTCCTGGTGGAAGCAGATGAAGCGCTTCTGGAAGAGTGGAAGCAGAACCCGCTATGGAACAACATTACGGCCGTGAAGAACGGAGAAATCTACGAAGTCGATCGTGCTTTATGGACGCGCTATCGAGGCTTAAAGTCAGCGGAACGGATTGTAGATGAAGCGACGGAAATCCTGTATGACAAATAGGCAGCGGGAGGAAAGCCAGATGTTGTGTCTGGCTTTTTTCTTTGTATAGATTGGAGGAATGGAAGATGGAAGGTATCCATGACCGCCCGTCCGGAAAGAGAGTCAGCCTGACGGTGGGGCTATTGCTTGTCCTTTTGATTGGAGGAGTAGCGCTCAGTTTATTCACTGGACTTACGAAAATTGATGCCGGAACCATAATAAAGCAATGGTGGCAGGGGGAGGAAACGAAAGAGCTGCTCGTTTTCCAGACGCTCAGGTTTCCGAGAGCGGTACTCAGCGTCGTGCTCGGAGCGAATCTGGCTGTAGCAGGTGTCATTATGCAGGCGATTACGAGAAATCCGCTGGCATCTCCACAAGTGTTCGGTGTAAACGCCGGAGCATCGCTTGTCGTTGTGGCCTCCATCGTTTTCCTTCCGTCGATCGGAAGCACAAACCTCGTTTATTTTGCCTTCGCAGGTGCCTTGTTCGGAGGTTTCGTCGTCTTTTCCTTTTCTTCTTCCCGGGGGATGACCAATGTCAAGATTGCTCTTGTAGGTATGGCTGTTCACCTGCTGTTCTCTTCCATGACAAAAGGGTTGATTATTTTCAATGAAGAGATATCCGATGTACTCTCCTGGCTGTCCGGTTCCATCAGCGGAGCATCCTGGGGAGACGTCCGCGTGATCCTGCCATGGTCGATCATCGGTCTTGTCGCAGCGTTTCTTCTGTCACGCTCCCTGTCGATCTTTCAACTTGGAGAAGAAGTGGCAATCGGGCTGGGACAAGGAATGAAGCGGATTAGAATCACAGCGAGTATCGCCGTCATCCTGCTCGCAGGATCTGCGGTAGCGGTGGCGGGCGCAATCGGATTCATCGGACTGATGGTTCCCCACATTACCAGGAAGCTGGTTGGCGAGGACCATCGGATTTTAATACCGGTTTCCGCGCTTGCCGGAGCGGTGCTGCTTTTGTATGCGGATGTCGTCTCACGGTACGTCGCGTATCCTTATGAATCACCTGTAGGGATTGTAACAGCGCTGATCGGAACTCCGTTCTTCCTGTATCTCGCAAGAAACAACGCCGGGAAAGGAGAGGAACAATGAACAGGAAACAACAAAGAAGTCGGGATTATAAGTCGAAGGCGATACTTGTCTTTCTTACCATCCTGCTAGCAGGGATCGCCTTCTTATCTCTTGGATTCGGAACGGTATATGTTACACCCGGAGAAACGTTGGCCATTTGGACAGAAGAGAATCAACAGCTCTCCTTTTTGATTAATAATCTTCGCATGCCTCGGACGGTTATCGCTGTTTTGGGAGGTGCAGGACTTGCTGTTTCCGGAGCAATTCTCCAAGGAGTGATCCGCAACCCGCTCATCTCGCCGGACGTCGTCGGATTGACAAATGGTGCCGGTTTATTCGCCGTCATTGTTCTTATACTGCTCCCACAGGCACCGATCGGTCTCCTGCCGGCAGCCGCATTTTTCGGAGCTGCGCTCGTTGCCGTCCTGCTTGTAGCGTTAGCCAGGAAATCCGGGATGAACCCAGCAACGCTTGCATTGATTGGAATAGGTCTGGGTGCGGGATTCCAGGCATTGACAGAGTATATTCTGACAAAATACCCGATGGAAGCGAATGAATCCCTTGTGTGGCTGGCCGGGAGTTTATGGGGGAAAGGGTGGGATGATGTATATGGTCTCCTTCCCTGGATGACCGTCCTGCTGCCAACCTGTCTCCTTCTTTATCGCAGGCTCGATATTCTCAGCCTGAACGAAGAAGCGTCTATCGGTCTGGGTATGAACGTCCGATCTACGCGTTTATTATTGTTAACACTTGCAGTGGCATTGGCAGGGGCGGCCGTTGCAACGATCGGCGCCATCGGTTTTATCGGTCTGGTCGCTCCCCATATGGCACGAGGGATCTTCGGATCAAGACACCAATATCTTCTTCCCGGATCCATGATACTAGGCTCGATCCTTTTGGTTGTCGCAGATACGGCAGGCAGGACCATACGTCCGCCGATTGAAATTCCTGCTGGTATTTTGACGGCAATTATCGGTGTCCCATATTTCTTATATCTCATTCGAAGAGAGTTGAAGGAAAGTTGATACAAGCAGTCGGAAGAGGAGTGAAAACCTCTTTACCGACTGTTTTTTTACAATCATGTAACAGGTGTTTTGACGCAATGTAACGAGCTCCTCCTCCTCTTGTTACATAACATCCACAAACTGACAGTGATGTGTGAACGATTCCCTATAAATTTTTTACAATTGTAGATCGCAGGTAATTTTTTCACTTTGTCATAAAACCGTTTGCAATTGAAAAGTAAAGGGTTTCATCCTTGGTTTGTCAACGGACATAATCCATACGGACTGTCTTGATTAGGGGTTTGCGCAACTATATTACAATCCGTAATATGAGGACGTAAAAAAACTTTTTCGAGAATTATTGAGGAGGGGATGTTCGAATGCATTCACAAGGAATGACATATTCGAAAGTCGGTGTGATCTTGACCATGCTTCTCGGTCTGTTCGTGGGGTTACAGACAGAGGTCTCTGCCAAAGAGCAGGATGATACAGCAAACTGGACAAGAGAAATGGCGCAAAACTATAAGAATACGCCTGAAAATACACCGGAAAATATTGATAACTTCAAGGACGTAGCACCAGATTATTGGATTTGGGATACATGGCCGTTGAGGAACCGCGATGGTTCACTGGCTGAAATCGACGGCTACAAAATCATTTTTGCTTTGACGGCTTCGAAAGATTATACATGGAACGGACGTCACGATGTTGCGAAGATCCGTTACTTCTACTCTAAAGACGGCAAGGATTGGAAACTTGGCGGCCTTGCTTATGATCCTGACAAAGCATACGGCTCCCGCCAATGGGCTGGATCTGCAATGATGGAGAAAGACGGAAAGGTCAACTTGTTCTACACAGCAACTGGAAGAAAGTCTGATGAGGAAACTACATATGAGCAGAGGTTGGCTCGTACGACGTTGACTTTCGACACAGATGAGAACGGGGTGGAAGCGAACCCTTCCGGAAAGCATGAAATTCTGCTGGAAGCAGATGGAAAGTATTATGAAACACAGGAACAGAAGACAGGAGATATCATCTACTCTTTCCGTGATCCATGGTTCTTCAAAGATCCGAAATCCGGCAAAGAATATCTGTTGTTCGAAGGAAATTCCGGAGGTACGGAAAAAGCATGTGAAGCTGGAGATATCGGAAGTACATCCTTCCAGAAGAATCATGATGTTCCGGAAGGTGCGGAAGATTATAATGGGAACGTGGGAATCGCCGTTGCTGATGACGGAGATTTAAGTGATTTTGAACTGCTGCCTCCACTGTTGGAAGCAGATTGTGTAAACCAACAGTTGGAAAGACCACACTTAGTTTATAAAGACGGCAATTATTATTTGTTTACCATCAGTCACAAATTCACCTTCGCTCCTGGACTGGAAGGGCCGGACGGACTTTACGGTTTTGTTAATGACTCCCTGCGTGGGGATTACAAACCGCTTAATGACAACGGTTTGGTTGTAGCGAATCCGGAAGATGACCCATTCCAAGCATACTCCTGGGCCGTTCTTCCGAATGAGAACGTCATTTCATTCGTGAATGAATACAAGGATGAGAACGGAGAAGATCAAGTAGGAGGATCCTTTGCTCCTACATTGCAATTGGATCTGGATGGTGACGAAACAAAGATCGTTGGCGAATTGGAAGACGGGCAGATCCAGTACCCGGATAACAAAGAGGAAGACGAGAACGAAGAGAAAGAGCAGACACAGGAATGGTCTGCTGAAGACGCAGATAAATTCAAGCGTACCAAGGATAACACGGTCGACGAAATCGATTTGAAAGAAATAGAGAAAATCGCTCCGGACCTTCACATTTGGGACACATGGCCGCTGAGAGAACGTGACGGATCCATTGCGAAAATCGATGGAAAGGAAATTATTTTCTCACTGACTGCACCGGCGGATGTCCTTCCTGGCAAGCGCCATGACATTGCTGAAATCCGTTTCTTCTATCGTGAAGATGGAGGAGACTGGGAGCTTGGCGGTAAAGTCTTTGAAGACGGTGAAGCACTGGGTTCCCGTCAATGGGCCGGCTCTGCTATGGTAGATGACGGAGAGCTTCACATGTTCTATACAGCGACAGGACGCAAAGGCGAAGAGAAATTGTCGTATGAGCAAAGACTGGCGACGGCTTCCGCAGATATCAAGTCCAGATATGGAAAGATTTCTTTCGATAACTGGTCCGACCATGAAGTCATTCTCGAGCCGGATGGCGAAACGTACCAGACGATGGAACAGTCCGAAGAGGGAGACATCGCTTATACTTTCCGTGATCCATGGTTCTTCCAGGATCCTAAGACAGAGGAAGAGTATATTCTCTTTGAAGCGAACTCCGGTGGAACTCCTGCAGAGCGCGCTGAGAAAGACGGAAAAGAACAGTCCGAATCGACTCTTTATAACGGAAGCATCGGAATTGCTAAAGCACAAAACGACGAATTAACGGAATTCAAGGCACAGGATCCACTTCTGGAGGCAGAAGAGGTCAACCAGGAGCTGGAACGTCCGCACATCGTCGTTAAAGGCGGAAAATATTACTTGTTCACAAGCACTCATACGAATAAGTTCGCTCCGGGAATCAGCGGAGAAGATGGCCTGTACGGCTTTTATGCCAAAGACCTGCAAGGGGATTACGAACCGCTTAATGAAAGTGGACTCGTGTTGACTAACCCGGCAGATGAACCTTACCAGACATACTCCTGGACCGTAATGCCGGACGGGAAAGTCATCAGCTTCGCAAACTTCGCGGACTTGGACGGCTTGACCATCGATGAAATCGGCAGCCAGTCCGAAGCTTACCAGTTCGATCACTTCGGCGGGACTTTGGCACCGACCGTAGAGCTGCAGTTGAGTGGTAAGAAGACGAAAATCAAAGACATCCTTGATCCTGGAGTCATCTCGGATGAAAAAGGAAATGGGAAGCACAAAGGAAAAGGTCCAAAGCATAACGGATAACAGTCTGAAAGCATAAATAGAGCCTCTTCACTAAGGTGGAGAGGCTTTATTTAAAGTTACGTCTGACAATAAGGCAGGAGGTTTAACATGTCGAAACAAATGCGATTCACCTTACTTGGAGGAATCGTCCTTCTATTGATTGCCCTTCTCATCTATCTCATCGCCAACATCTCCTCTGAGGGGAACAAGGATCTATCGGAAAATCAGGAAAATCCAGTTGGAAATCAGGAGATACCTGCTGAATATGATCAATCATTCCGCCCTCAATTCCATTACACTCCGGCAGAGAACTGGATGAATGACCCGAATGGAATGGTTTATTATGAAGGGGAATACCACCTTTTCTATCAGTACAATCCGGAGGGGGACCAGTTCGGTAATATGAGCTGGGGCCATGCGACAAGTAAAGACCTTGTCCATTGGAAAGAAGAAGAAGTGGCGATGACGCCTGATGAGAATGGAATGATTTTCTCGGGCAGTATTATCGCCGATGAAAACAATAAGAGTGGACTTTTCCCGGATGGAGAAGGCGGTTTAATCGCTTTTTACACCAGTGCAGGAGACGTGCAGGATCAACGTATCGCCTACAGTACGGATAAAGGCAGAACATGGACGAAGTACGAGGGGAATCCAGTCGTCCCGAACCCTGGTATAGAGGATTTCCGTGATCCGAAGGTCGTTTGGCACGAAGAATCAGAGCAGTATATCATGCTGCTTGCCGCCGGCAAGAAAGTGATGTTCTATGGATCTAAAAACCTGGTGGACTGGGAGTACCTGAGCGAGTTCGGGAATGTCGGCGCCCAGGACGGTGTCTGGGAAACCCCGGAACTGTTCGAGCTGCCCGTCGACGGTAACGAAGAGGACACCCGCTGGGTCCTTCAGGTGGATATGAATCCCGGCAGCATCGCCGGTGGATCAGGAGGGCAGTACTTCCTCGGTGACTTTAACGGGAAAGAGTTCATTCGTCAGGAGAAGACGGACGACATTAACTGGGTTGACTTCGGCAAGGACTTTTACGCTGCCCAAGCCTTTAACGGCATGGACGACCGCACCGTTTGGATGGCCTGGATGAGCAACTGGGAGTATGCGGCAGATATTCCGACCGACCCGTGGCGCGGAGCGATGTCCATTCCTCGAGAAGTGACGCTTACGAAAGATAAGAATGATGAGGTGCAGCTTGTCCAACAGCCGGCTCCGGAATTGGAGCAGCTGCGTGGGGATCTTTTATACGAAACGACGGATGAGACATTGGGTGGAGCGAAACCTCTGTCTGATATAGAATCCCAGACGTATGAAATCGTAGCGGAATTTGAAGTCGGGTCTGCTGGAGAGTTTGGATTCCGGGTCCGCAACTCGGATGATTTGAAAGAAGGCACTATCGTCGGTTACGATGCGAAAAATGATCTTGTATTCACAGACCGTGCGGATTCAGGGAAAACAGACTTTCATGAGAACTTCCCCGGGGTTTACCGTGCTCCTTCTTCTGCAGAGGATGGAAAAGTGAAGCTTCATTTGTTTGTCGATCGTTCCTCTGTGGAACTATTCGCAAATGGCGGACGGCAGGTTATGACGAACCGGATCTTCCCGTTCATGGAAAGCAACGGATTGGAAATGTACAGTAAAGATGGAGAGGTCACCATTAAATCCATGCAGATTTATGAAATGAATACGATTCACTGAAACAAAAGAGCCTGCTCCCCGGAGCAGGCTTTTCTAATGAAAAAGTGGGAGTCTGCTGCATAAAACTTTGTGCTTCGGGTAATGAAAAGAAGAGTGGTATTTGTGAAGGAGGACGATCATGCAGAAAATGAACAGGGGAATCGTTACAGCCCTTTCAGCTATTGGAATTGCTCAAGGGTTGAAGATATTGACACATAAGCGCCTGACAGGGAAGTGGGATTGGAAACAGGTCGCTACGACAGGGGGGATGCCGAGTTCCCACTCTGCCGGAGTGGCGGCACTTGCTTCTTATATCGCATCCAACCGCGGTTCGAGACATACGGAGACGGCGCTCGCGACAATCTTCGGTGTCATCGTCATGTATGATGCTCAAGGGATCAGGCGTCATACCGGAGAGATTGCCCAGCTTGTCAATGACCTCGAGGATAACGTCGCCCAGCTTTCCGGGGATTTCCCAAGTCTTGAATTCGTCGAACGGGATAAAGAATTGAAGGAACTCCTCGGTCATCAGCCGGTCGAGGTGCTTGGAGGAGCTGTCCTCGGCATTCTGCTTGGTGTCGCTTCCGCTAAAATTGAGGGATAACAGCACGTATATCGTGCTGTTATTTTTTATGCCTGATTCAGTATGACTCCATTACTGGAACCCACGAGTACTTCTTTTCCTTTTTGATTACGATAAACGGACGACATCGCCACTCTTGTCTTTTGGTCAAGCACTTCGACATCTGTCACCATGACTTCGCACGTAATGAGATCTCCTGTGAAAACGGGCCGCAGAAATTCGCTGTCCATATTCCTCGCTATGTAGTTCAGGTCGCCGCCGATTTCTGTTCCGATGCTGGCAGTCAGTAAACCGTGGACCATCAGCTGTCCTTGTTCGTTCTCTTCCAGATGATGCCTTCCCTGGTCTTTAGATAATTCACCAAAAGCCAGCACTTCCTCCTTCGTAAAGCTTCTTTCTTTCCTGAATGTGTCTCCAATCTTCATAAGACCGCCTCCTTTTCTCTATAGTCTACCATACAATGAATCACCATTCAGTTTAAAAAGTGTATTTGACGGAATATTCTTTACTTTATTATTAGATACTTCTACACTGATAGGTAGAAAAGTAAATTTTCCCAAATGGAGGATGCTGTTATGCAGACGCTAAATCAGGTGAAAGTCGTGGAGTATGAAGATCGTTATGCCGCAGGGATTGCGAAGATGTGGAATGAGAGTAGAGACGAATGGGGAGGAGATTCGGCTGTAACGACGGAAGAAGATGTGATGGAGAAAGAGGGGAAATCTTCGAACCTCAACCTTTTTCTTGCCGTGATTGAGGAAGAAGTCGTCGGTTACTGCGGACTATCCGAGTACAGAGAAGACAAAGGAGCGCTCTATATCCCACTCTTGAATGTCCATCCCGATTACCATGGGAAGAAGATCGGTAAGATGCTGCTGAAGAAAGCTATCGACCAAACCGTTGCCTACGGCTGGCCTCGACTGGACTTATTTACATGGCCCGGAAATACGAAAGCTGTCCCGTTGTACAAGAAGTGCGGTTTCTTTTGGGAGGACAGGGATGATACGACTCACTTGATGAACTTCCTCCCGTCCATCCTCCAGTTGGAGATGCTGAAGCCCTTTTTCGAGAAGAACGATTGGTACGAAACGAGCAGTCGTCTCATTGAGGTAAGACCTGATGGCATCGAAGAGGGAAAACATACGTGCTATGAATATAAGTGGGAAGCAGACGGCTCGTATGTACGGGTCCAATTTGAGCGGACGGGGCGAAAAATCAGACTGGTGGAAACAGAGCGTTTACTGGTGGAAATGACTGCCTCTGATTTTCGAGTTCTGGAGGGAGGAGACAGTTCGATTACATACCGGATTCGGAATTATGATCCGGAGCCTCTCACCGTTCATTTGCGTGGAGCCGGGGATACCTCTGTCCGGCAAGGATGGCAGAAGGATGTACAGGTGAGTGATGAGTGGAAAGAAACGGTCCCGCTCGACTTCGAGGCGGCCGGTGTTGCTCCCAACCCGTGGCAGGCGCACCCTGTCGCCGGAATGGATATAGAATTAAATGGGTGTATGACACCGCTTCGGATGGGGTTCTTTCCGGTGAAAGCAGGCCGGGTGCGTGTCCGGACGCTTAAGGACCATTGGCTGCCGGGGGAAGAAGAGACCGTTTATCTCGATTTAGAGAGTGAATGGAAAGAGCCTTCCCACTGGACAATCCACCTTCCGAACCAGCCGTTGATCGACTGGGAGGAGAAGGTAATCCGCACGTTTGTGGAAGCGAACGGCCGCTGTTCTGTTCCTGTACCTGTCCGACTTGTAAGAAATGGCTGTCTTGAAGGAAACATCCATGTGACGATGGAAGCTCCTGATGGGGAAAGTCTAAAGTTCACTTCCTTTCTCCACGCTTCTTTTCCCGGAAAAGGGGCAAAATTCGGCGGGGAATCGGATACACATATGTATGCCTACAACGGCCCTTTTTTCCTTAAAGTGGAAAACAGAAATCATATTGTAGAAATCGGAAAGACAGGCGCTGATAATGAGCCGGTCGTCCTGATGACGCCAAAGTTGGGACTCCCTTACACAGAAGAATTCTCGAAAAAAATGATTCATGATGTCGAGTTCATTGAGCTTCCGGAATGCATCGTCCTGAAAACAACGATGATATCCGACAGTATGACAGGGCTGCGGATGAATGTGTACATGCATTTACATGGGGATGGATTGGTGAAAGTCTATCACGAATTAATTAATGAAGGACTGGAAGCCAAGGAGGCTGTCTCTCTACTCCAGCCTGTGTATCCAAAGTTCGAAGGGTTGGTGATGCCGGTAGCTGATGGTGCCCTAACCGCTGATGATTCTCTCGTGCCTTTCGTCGATGACCTTCCGATAAAAGATCTTTCTGAGAACTGGTTGTTCACTTCTCCTCGGACAGGAGAAACGACAGGCTATGCCTGGTCCGATGATTGGAAGGGAAGAAAGGATGATTGGAAATTCAGTTTGGAGTCTTATACGGACGTGCTGCATCCCGGTGAGGCGTGCCGGATCGGACCTCTTCAAATAGGCATTCAGACAGATCGGGATTGGCTTGAATGGCGCCGGTATTCGGAAGGAAGCACTGGGAAGATCCTGCCGATTGTACCTTTATTTGATATGAAGGCAGACTCGACAGCAATGGTAGGAGGAGACGTCGTTTATACATTGCAGTCCCGGATGAACTCTTATTTGGATGGAACGTTCCGAGTGGAGCGACGGCAGGAGATAGCAAGCAGACCCATAGACAAAGCGGATCAGAGGCACGAGGCTGACCTCTCCTTTCAAACACGTCAGGCGGGCATTTATGAGGTGAAAGGATTCTATCAGGCGTCAGGCAGGGAGACGGAATTTCATAAAGTGGAACTGGTCAAGGGAGCGAAGCAAGTCGAAGTGTCGGAAAAGGACGGCGTGTGGACTGTACAGAATGGTGTCCTGGCTTATAAGGCATCTTCTGCTTATTTCCCAGGCATTTTCTCCTTGGTTGTGGATGGACGGGAGTTCCTTCACCACCAATATCCTCAAGCCGAGCCGAAGTCCTGGTGGAATCCATGGGGAGGGGGACTGCGCTACAGCCTGCGCGGTGTCAATCCTTTCTCAATATTAAAGGAAGAGACAAGGGTCACGCAGGTGAAGAGGACAGACCAGGAGGGATCCATTTGGGAAGGGATCTGTTTAAGCACTACGTTCCAGGTGCATAAGGAGCGAAAGGGCACCACCCTTCATCAATATATGCTGACACTGCCGGAAGTCCCGGTGGTAGCCGCCTACGCCGATATAGAACAAGACTCTGGTCGGACATTTACGGAAGATGAGCTGACAATGGAATCCTTTTGGAAACCATCGGACAATCTGGACTCCTGTTATGCTGTCATAGATACGAATGGTCCGCCGCAGACCTTTTATGCAAGCGTCGAGGAATTCGATCTCTCTGTATCCGATATTGCACGGATCGGTTCGAAAGATACTGGAAATTCGATGACGATGGTTATACCGGAAGATGCGTCAGGGGCGGATATTTATATGAATAAAGAGGTGCTTCTATTAGCAGCGAAAAGGAGCTGGAGGGCGGCGGATAAGGGCAGGGTGACCACCGATCCTTCTGTGCTTATGTTTGGGGAGATAGCAGCGAAAGATCGTTCCTCGTTTCCGAAAATAGCGTTCAGGGACAATGCCGATGCAGATTATTGATGCGCATATCCACTTTTCAGCGATCCGGAGCTTTGAACAAACGGCAAAAGAGCTTTCCCATGTCGATTATTCCGGTCTCGGCCTACAGAAAGAGATGGCAGAAGCCGATGCTCTCTATGCGATAGGTATGGGGGTGACGGAATCAGAATCCGGTGGGTTTCCCGATCACAGGACAAAGACGCCGATGTCATTGGATTTGGAACCAGTGCTTCCTCCGAATGTTTTGGAGTGTCCAGGGATAAATCCTTATCATCTCGATGCGTCCGCTCTTGACCAGTTGGAACAACGTTTGAAAGAACCACGCGTGGTTGGCATAAAAATCTATTTGGGCTATTATCCTTTCTATGCATACGACGCTGTCTATCAACCTGTGTATGACCTGGCCGCGGCTTATGATGTTCCGGTAGTTTTTCATACAGGAGATACGTATTCAGAGAGAGGATTATTAAAATACTCACACCCGCTGACTCTTGATGAAACGGCCGTGCAGAGAAGAGATGTCCAGTTCATGATGGCTCACCTTGGTGATCCGTGGGTACTGACCGGGGCAGAACTGGTTTATAAGAATCCGAATTTGTATGCGGATTTGTCGGGCTGGGTGGTAGGCACGAAAGCGGTACTTGCAGGGAAACAGGTAGATAATTATTTCGACCACGTCCGTCACGCCCTTACGTACTGTGGTCATTATGAGAAACTGTTGTTCGGATCGGATTGGCCGCTCGCTCCGATGAAGCCGTACGCAGAATTCATCGGTTCCTTTCTTCCTTCTGCTCATGTAGAAAACGTCTTTTATAATAATGCCATGCGTTTATTTCCTAAATTAAACGGGCAGTTTTGATTCCGTTGAAAATATAGGAAGCACCTCCATATGCTTGGAGGTGCTTTTTATTGTTTTCTTCTGTAACCGGCATGGGTATATAATATTATTCGGAAGATGCCGATATAGGAATAAAGACATGGTGGTGAAAAGGATGAAGTGGAACTATTTATGGATCATGTTTGCTTTTTACTTAGTGCTCGGCTGTATCATCGGAGGGCTGTTTGTGCAGTTTATGCCCAAAGTCATTCCGATTCCACAGGATTTGCAATGGTTCTTCACATTCTCATCCATCACAGCAGGCCTTCTGCTCGGTTTAATCAATTTCTTTGTATTCTACTTCTTCATTCACTGGTTTTTGAATTACCATAAACGACTTTTCCGATCTATCAAGGAAGGGGATCTGTCCGTACGGTCCCATATGCGTTCCTCCGGGTCACTGGCGTTATTCACAAACGGGGTGAATGATACGTTGGATACGCTTCAAACGACGCAGCGTTTCGTCACGACCGACGATTTAACAGGACTTCTGAATCGTTCAGCGCTCCAAAGAGATGTATTGGAGCTTAAGAAAGGAGAACGGATGCACCTGTTCTTTCTTGATTTGGATGACTTCAAACAAATCAACGATCGTCATGGTCATTTGGCGGGGGATGCTGCTCTTAAACATTTTGTAGCTGTTCTTCACGAAACTATGGATGAAGCAGGTACACTTTACCGGTACGGCGGAGATGAATTCATTCTCATTTATGAAGGGAATGCCGATACGAATGACGTTCGCAGCAAGGTCCACCTTGCTTTGGAAGAACCGCTCCTTTTTCATGAACAAGAACTGCGTATAAACGTCAGTATAGGATTGTGCAGCTTCACTGCAGGCGAGCAGGATCTCTTGTCCGTTATTAATGAAGCAGACAATTTGATGTATGAAGTAAAACAAGGAAAAAGTGTACAAAAGATCCTGACTTTATAACAGGCGGGGGGCTGGTTCTGAAAAAGGACCGGAAAGGATAGATATAAGAAGAGTATGTCTTGAAACTAATCCGTCAACTTCAATTCTCAGGCTTTTGCTGAGCTGATAGTAAAGGTGTGGAGATAGATGCCATTTATGTTTGATCAAGGTCGTTTTGTAGAGGAGACACTTCCCACGGTGAATGTCAGGAATAAAGGACTGAATTATGGTTTAGGATGCATTGACGGTATCCGGGCTTTTTGGAATGAGGAGCATCGGCAGTTGTATGTTTTTCGGTTGGCAGATCATATCGATCGTTTTTACAAATCCGGGAAACTGCTCTTCCTTCCCATTCCATATGCCGTACCAGAAATGATCGCGATTGTCAGGAAGCTGCTTGTGCTTAATCACGTAAAACAGGATGTTTATATTCGTCCGCTCTGTTTCCACGGGGCGGATATGTTACGTCCAGATATAGCTGGTGTCAACAACCGAGTGGCTGTGTTCACAAGCTATTTGGAATATGAGCCGAAGCCGGTTTTAAGAGCTTGTGTTTCTTCCTGGAACAGGATTGGAAGTAATATGATCCCCCCTCAGGCGAAGCCGACGGCCGGATACTTGAATTCAGCCCTTGCTGTCAGTCAAGCGTTGGCAGATGGATATGATGAGGCGATTTTTTTGACGAAAGACGGAAACGTGAGTGAAGGGGCGACAGAGAATATATTTGTGGTTCAAGGGGACTGTGTATGGACGCCTCCTGTTGCGGATGACATCTTACCGGGAATTACACGTGCTACGGTTATGGAGATTTTATGGAAGGAGATGGGGATCAAGGTAAAAGAGCAGAGTTTGGCGAGAGCCGAGCTGTACCGGGCTGATGAAGTTTTCTTTACAGGTACAGCCATCGGTATTAAGCCGGTGGTTGAAGTGGATCGACGAAGGGTGGGGACAGGGGAACCCGGTTCCATCACATTGGCCGTCCAGCGTATGTATGAAGCGGTGGTTCGCAATGACATGCCCGGATACGATCATTATTGTACACCGATTTATCTATAAGAACCCCGGCTTTTTGGAAAAAGTCAGGGGGATTTGGTGTACAATAAAGGTTGTACATAGAAGAAAACCTTGGGGGACTGTTCATGAGAAAAGTAATTATTGATACAGACACAGCCGGAGACGACACGATTGCTATTCTTACGGCTCTTCACAATTTTCAAGTGGAAGGGGTCACCATTACAGGAGGAAATGTAGACTTCGATCAGGAAGTGGAAAATGCGTTGTATACGATCGAGGTGTCCGGAGGCGGACGCTATGTTCCTGTTTATAAGGGATGCGAGAGGCCGCTTTTAATGAACGGGGAGGCTGGTCACCGCACCGTAGAGGATGTACATGGCGAAGATGGAATGGGCGGGGCGCACTTTCCGAAAGCGGAGCAGCGGCCGGAGGAAGGACATGCCGTCGATTTCATTATTGAGCGGGTGAAGCGTTCCCCCGGCGAGATTGAACTGCTTGCGATTGCGCCGTTAACGAATATTGCGTTGGCGATCAAGAAGGATCCGAGCATTATTAAAGCGATCCCGCACTTGTACATAATGGGAGGAACAAATAATTCTCTTGGGAATATTACAGCAGCAGCAGAATATAATTTTTGGGTGGACCCTGAAGCTGCGCGCATTGTTCTTCACTCAGGCATACCCATTACAATGGTCGGCTGGGATATGTGCTTGGAGTATTCTATCATGGATGATTCCGATCATGAGGAGATAGCGGCGCTTGGTACGAAGGGGGCGGACTTCTTCGTGCAGATAAACGAAGTCGTCAAGAAATTCAATAAAGAAGTGCACCGATTAACAGGAACGACTCATCCGGATACGTTGCTTATGGCGGTTGCAGCCGACGAAGGATTGATGACGAAGTCGCATAAATATTTTGTGGATATAGAAACAAAAGGAGAGCTCACGAGGGGATACAGCCTTGTCGATATTAACAATCGTTCCGGAAAGGCACCGAATGTGCGTGTCTGTGAACAGGTAGACAGGAAAAGGTTTAAAAAGCAGCTGGTGGATGTGTTGAGAGCCATCAATTAAAATGACCGTTTGTTACGGTCTTTTTTTATTGACTTTGCCTTCAAATACGATTAAATTTATATAGACCGTTCGTCATAATTATTGAGGGAGGAGTAAGAATGAGCAAGCATGCAGATACGAAAGAAATCATTCTGAATACATCATCCAACCTTTTCCATATACAAGGATATAACGGTACAGGTTTGAGTCAGATCATAAAAGAAAGTGGGGCTCCAAGAGGTTCTTTGTACTACCATTTCCCTGGTGGGAAGGAAGAAATCGCATTGGAAGCCATTGCCCGGATGCGGACTGCGGTCGCGGAAGACTTGGAGAAGAGCCTCAGGCCTGGAATGGATGTCGGCGAAGCTTTGAAGCAGCACATACTGGACATCGCCGACATGTTCGAAAGAGGGGAACCTGGAGAGGGCGTTCCCATCGGCCTGATTGCCTCAGAGACTTCTATTTGCAATGAGAACCTAAGGCTCGCATGCAAGCAGACCTATCAACATTGGAATCGTTTCTATGTGCAGGCTTTGGAAGCGTCGGGTTACAGTAAAGAGCGTGCGGAAGACTTGGGAATAAGCATCCACGCCATGATTGAGGGTGCGTTTATTTTGGCGAAGACGATGGTTAACGGAGAACCGCTCCGAGCAATCGCCAGACAAATGCCGTATTTGTTGAGTAAAGAAAAAGAGGAGAGATAAGCAATGCAGATGGATGCAGCAGCATCGGAAGAAATGAATACTTCAAAACAGGCCATAAAGCCGATGCCGATCATTATTTCACTTGTGGTCGCAGGCTTTGTGGGGCTGTTCAGTGAAACGGCGCTTAATATGGCGCTCAATAGTTTAATTACCACATTCGGGATTCAGGAAACGACCGTCCATTGGTTAACGACTGGATACCTGTTGACACTAGGAATTCTTGTTCCTATATCAGGTTTGATCCTGCAATGGTTTACGACGAGACAGCTTTTCACAGCATCTCTTATCCTGTCGATTATAGGAACATTAATTGCGGCACTGGCCCCGGTATTCGGAGTTCTTATGATCGCACGGGTTGTTCAGGCAGCTGGAACGGCGTTGCTGCTTCCGCTTATGTTCAACACGATCCTTGTCATCATTCCACCGAAGAATCGCGGAAAAGTTATGGGAGTCATCGGGTTGGTGATCATGTTTGCGCCTGCTGTCGGTCCGACGTTATCCGGACTGATTCTTAACAATTTCACGTGGCATTGGATTTTCTGGTTCTCCCTGCCGCTATTAATCGCAGCGCTCTTGTTCGGTTTTGTTTATATGCAGAACGTGACAGAACCAACGAAGCCAAAAATTGACGCTCTGTCCATCGTTTATTCTACATTCGGATTCGGCGGAATCGTCTATGGCTTCAGCAGCACGAGCGAAGGATGGGGACATTTGGTCGTTGTCCTGCCGCTCATCGTCGGAGCGATCGGGCTTGCATTCTTCATTCATCGTCAACTGAAACTGGAACAACCGATCCTTGATTTGCGTGCGTTCCGTTATCCGATGTTCACCGTCGGTTTGATTATTATTGTCATTACAATGATGGTCATTCTATCATCTATGATTCTTCTTCCGTTGTATTTGCAGACTTCCCTTGCATTGACGACGTTTGCGGCAGGGCTGCTTCTGCTTCCTGGGGGAATTATCAATGGTTTGATTTCTCCGATCATGGGTGGATTATTCGACCGGTTCGGTCCTAAGTTCCTTGTCATTCCAGGGTTCGTCATCATTCTCGCAGCAATGCTTGGGTTTACGACTGTCGATATGGAAACGACATCCGCTTGGATTATCGGCCTCCATATCGTCATGATGATTGGTGTCTCCATGGTTATGATGCCGGCTCAGACCAATGGTTTGAACCAGCTGCCGGCTGATTTATACCCGGATGGAACAGCTATCATGAATACGCTCCAGCAGGTTTCCGGTGCGATTGGAACAGCGGTTGCTATTTCTATTCTATCATCCGGAACCGCCCGTTTTATGAATACGGTCGACAATCCGGCTGATCCGATGAACCAGGTCCTTGGTTTCACCTCAGGGGTTCAAGGTGCTTTCTGGTTCGGTACGATTATTGCAGGAGTAGGTTTGATTCTTTCCTTCTTCATTAAACGTGTCAAAGTATAATGAAAAAAATCCATACGCTGCCCTGGCGTATGGATTTTTTCGTTTATTTACGGTGTCGGTTGTTTAGTGAGGGAGGCTTGGTTTACAAAATGATCGAATAGTCGCTGCATCCGCTCGTGTTTTTTTGTCATCATTTCCGGGTGCCATTGTACACCGATGACAAAAGCGGTGGTGTCTTCCATTTCAATTGCTTCGATAACGCCATCCGCCGCATAAGCGGTTGCTTTAAATCCCGGCGCCACCGTTTTGATCGCTTGATGATGGAAGGAGTTCGTCAACGTCGTTGTACCGAAGTGTTCACGCATAAAGCTCTCCGGCTCTGTTTGTATTGTATGCGTCGCTTGTGCGGGCGTATGGACCTGGTCGTGTTTGAGAATATTTCCCTTCATATAGGAGGTATCCTGATACATACTTCCTCCATACACAGCGTTTAAAAGCTGCACGCCTCTGCAGATGGCAAATACAGGTTTACCCTGCCGGATCATTTCTACTGCCAGCACTCCCTCTGAATGGTCCCGCTCAGGGAAGGGAGATCCCTGCTTCGGTAACGGCTCTTCCTGATAAAGAAGAGACTGGACATCGTGTCCCCCGGAAAGGATAAGGCCGTCCATTGCCTGCGCCTGTGCTTTAACCGCTTCGTCATCTTCCAGCACGGGAAGGATGAATGGAATACCTTCTGCGCGGAGGACAGACTGGACGTAATCGTTGTTAACATAGGCGCGGTCATAGCCTGGAAACCGCCCGCCCTGGTCGATTATAATACTTCCTGATATGCCTATGAGTGGTCTCATTTGTAATTTTTTCTCCTTTGTCTTCCTATTTATATAAAATTTTCTTTGACATAAAGATTTTTCTGTACTAAAATCCTAGTATTCTGGTATGGATTCCATACTATCGAATTATACGGAAGATGTTAGTAGGAATTCAAGAGAAAAAACGGAGAAAAGGGGAAAAGAAATTGAAATTATCACGTTTTTTACCGGTTCTCTCCCTTCTCCTTGTCCTTGTTATCGCCGGATGCGGTAACGGAGAAGGAGACGGGAATGGAACAGCAGACAGCAGTAAAAAAGCGGAGGCGCCTTCTAAGGAAGAAGGTTTGACCATTGCCGTAGACGGAAACTTTACGAGCATGGATCCGCATGATACGAACGACAACCAGTCCTATTCGGCTCAGTCCGCTGTGTACGAAGGGTTGCTCGGGTTCGATGAAGATCTGAACATCGTGCCGGTATTAGCAGAAAGCTATGAAGCAAATGAGAACTCTACGGAGTTTACCTTCCAACTGAAAGAAGGCATCACTTTCCATGACGGTACGCCTTTCAATGCGGAAGCGGTCAAAGCGAATATCGACCGGCTTGCCGACCCTGACAGTCAGTTGCGGAGAAGCTCTCTATTCGAGCTTGTCGACAGCACAGAAGTTCTCGGAGAATACGAAGTGAAAGTTACATTGAAAGAGCCGTTCGGCGCCATGCCGAACAACTTCGCCCATCCGGCTGCAGCAATGATCAGTCCGGAATCGATTTCAGAAAGCGAAGAGGAGATTGCCCGAAATCCTGTAGGAACAGGCCCGTTCCAATTCAAAGAATGGAAGAGCGGGGATCACCTGACTGTAGAGAAGTTTGATGATTACCGGGATCCGGAAGTTCCTAAAGTGGACCAGCTTGTATTCAAACCGGTTCCTGAAAGCGGCTCTCGTTCCGCAATGCTTCAGACAGGCGAAGCGGATTTCGTCTTCCCTGTTTCTACAAGCCAGGTGGATACATTAGAGAATCAAGCAGGTGTAACGGTGGAGAACAAGCCGTCTCTTGTCGTTAAGTATTTCTCTATGAATACCATGAAGAAACCGTTTGACGATCCAAAAGTTCGTCAAGCCATCAACTATGCAATCGACAAAGAAGCGTATGTCAATGTCATCTATGACGGCTATGCGACTGTTGCCGAGTCTTCCATTGCACCTGATACACAACACTACTCTGGTCAGGAAGTCTATGAATATGATCCGGAGAAAGCGAAAGAGCTGCTTGCAGAAGCCGGTTATCCGGACGGATTTGAAACGACGATCTGGGGCGGTACAAGTTCTGACAAGACGAAGATGATGCAGTTCTATAAACAGCAGTTGAGCCAAGTCGGTATTAAGCTGAACGTCGTCCCTATGGAAGGCGGTACACTTGGAGACAACATCTGGGGTGTCGAGAAGCCGGAAGATACGGAACTCGAGCTTTACAACGGAGGATGGTCTCCTTCAACAGCCGATGCAGATTGGGGACTTCGTCCGTTATTCAGCTCAGAATCTTTCCCGCCGGAGTCTTATAACACTTCCTATTATAAGAACGATCAGGTAGACGAGCTGTTGCAGAAGGCATTAAATACAGCCGATGATGATAAGCGTGCAGAGTATTATGCAGAGGCACAGGAAATGATCTGGAACGATGCACCTTGGGTATTCCTTGCGGTTCCTGACCTGCTCTATGCTCATCAGGATTACGTGAAGGGGATTACTATGTTATCTTCCGGAGTCCTGGACTTGAAAAACGCTGAAATCGTATCAGAATAACTTCCAGAGGTTGAGCGCGGACAGCGCTCAGCCTCTTTACTGATTAAGAGAAGGAAACGAAAAATGAAGGAGGGAGAATATGCTTAAATACAGTATCAAGCGGATTCTCAGTATGATTCCGCTGCTTTTCATCATTTCCGTCATTGCATTTCTGTTCGTGCATTTGATACCGGGGGATCCCGCCAGATTGATAGCCGGAGCGGACGCCACTTTGGAAGAAATCGAGAATATCCGTGTGAAATATGGTCTTGATGCGCCCCTTTATCAACAATATTTGAACTATATGGCAAATCTGTTCCAAGGAGATTTAGGCACCTCGATCGTCAGCGGTGAACCTGTTCTGGATATGCTGAAGGAGCGTTTTGGTCCAACACTTACTCTTACGCTTGCCAGCATGTTCTGGGCGCTCTTATTCGGCCTTCTTATTGGAGTAGTTTCAGCAGTCAAACGTAATCGCTGGCAGGATCATCTCACCATGTTCCTTGCCGTTTCCGGTGTATCCATCCCTTCCTTTTGGCTGGGACTTATGTTGATCCAAGTCTTCTCTGTCCAGCTCGGATGGTTTCCAACAGGCGGCATCGGAGGGTTGGAATCTTACATTCTTCCATCGATTACACTCGGAGCAGGGGTGGCGGCCATTATCGCCAGGTTTACGCGGTCCTCGCTGATGGATGTTTTAAAAGAAGACTATATCCGTACCGGCCGTTCCAAAGGACTGTCAGAGTTCAAAGTCATTAATGGGCATGCACTTAGAAACGCCTTAATTCCCGTAGTGACCATGTCTGGACTCCAATTCGGATTCCTGCTCAGTGGATCCATTATAACCGAGACGATCTTCAGCTGGCCGGGGCTTGGAAGACTTCTGATCAACTCTATTACTGCTAGAGATTACCCGGTCATTCAATCGGAAATTCTATTATTCTCTCTTGAATTTCTATTGATCAACCTGCTTGTAGATCTCTTGTACGGTTTCTTGAATCCGAAAATTCGTTATGAGGAGGGGGCATAATGGTGGAATCAGCAGAACAACAGCAGACGGAGCAAAGAGTGACGCCCTTCCGGCAGTTTTGGAAATCATTTAAGAAACAGAAGGTTTCCTTTTTTGCGGGAATCTTCCTTTTATTCCTGTTTCTTATTGCGATCTTAGGACCGTATATTGCTCCATATGAACCCAATGAACCGGATTATAATCAACTGTTGTCTTCTCCGTCCATGGATCACCTTGCTGGAACGGACGATTTCGGTCGAGACATTTTCAGCCGGATTCTTCATGGAGCGAGAATATCATTAGCCGTCGGACTGTCTTCTGTTTTAATTGGTGCAGTTGTCGGTACCGCTCTCGGTATCATCAGCGGCTATTTCGGTAAGTGGATCGATAATGCCATTATGCGCATTATGGATGTCCTGCTCGCTTTTCCGGGAATGCTGCTTGCCATTGGAATTATCGCTATTCTCGGACCGGGGCTGTTTAATGTCGTCATGGCTGTAGCCATTTTCAGTGTGCCGGTCTTTGCGAGGATCCTCCGGAGCACCACGCTCTCTATTAAATCGACGCTTTACGTAGAGGCGACGCAGTCTATCGGTGCATCCAGCTGGAGGATCATTTGGAAGCATATTTTCCCGGGGACTGTCTCGACGCTGATTGTATATTTCACGATGCGGATCGGTTCAGCAATCTTGATCGCTGCGGGGCTGAGTTTTCTCGGTCTTGGGGCTGATCCTTCCACACCGGAGTGGGGAGCCATGCTTAGTGACGGGCGTAACTATCTGAATGATGCTCCGCATGTCACGTTCTTTCCGGGGCTTGCAATTTTCTTGACCGTTCTTGCTTTCAATCTTTTAGGAGATGGATTACGGGATGCGCTCGACCCGAAAATCCGTGATTAAGGAGGAAGACGAAATGACAGAGCCAATTTTAACTATTAATCAGCTGCACACAAGCTTCCGGGTGGACGGAGAGATGATTCCAGCTGTAGAAGGAATCGATCTTACGCTGTATCCGGGGGAAATCGTCGGCCTTGTCGGGGAGTCCGGGAGCGGTAAGAGTGTGACCTCCTTATCCATTATGCAGCTGCTGGAAGATACACCGGGGGAGATTGTCGGCGGTGAAGTACTCTTTGACGGGAAGGATGTAGCGAAAGCATCCACCAGGGAGAAACGTAAACTGCGTGGAAACCGTATGTCGATGATTTTTCAAGAGCCGATGACTTCCTTGAATCCTGTTGTGAAGATAGGCAAGCAATTAGTGGAAGCGATTCTGGAACACCAGTCTCTTACGAAGCAGGAGGCGAAGCGTCATGCTGTTTCTATGCTGGAACAGGTCGGTATTCCGAGAGCAGCGGAAATCATGAAGGAGTTTCCCCATCAACTCTCAGGAGGAATGCGTCAGCGCGTAATGATTGCCATGGCTATGTCGTGTGATCCGGATGTGCTGATTGCGGATGAACCGACGACGGCGCTCGATGTAACGATTCAAGCTCAAATTCTCGATGTGATGAGAAACATGAGAAAAGAGCACGATACGTCTATCTTGTTCATTACGCATGATCTTGGTGTCATTGCGGAAATGTGTGACAGAGTTGCCGTCATGTATGCAGGAAGAATCGTAGAACAGGGAAACGTCATCGACATTTTTGAAAATCCTAAGCATCCGTACACACAAGGATTACTCGGGTCGATTCCGAAACTTGGAGAAAGAAAAGAACGGCTGGATTCTATCCAGGGCCAGGTTCCTACTGTAGAGGACCGGCCTGAGGGATGTAAATTCGCTAACCGCTGTCCTTTCGCCTTTGAACGGTGCTGGAAAGAAGAGCCGCCTCTGTTCAACGGAGAGAATCGCTGCTGGCTTCATGAGGAGGAGGTGTCATCATGAATCAATCCTTACTGCAGGTAGAAGGACTAAAAAAGCATTTCGTAAGCCAGAAAGGTTTCAGGAAGCAATCCCGTCAAGTGGTAAAAGCGGTGGACGGAGTCTCTTTCGATATTAAAAAAGGGGAGACATTCGGTCTTGTCGGCGAATCCGGCTGTGGCAAATCGACGACCGGACGAATGATTATGCAGATGCTCTCCCCGACGGAGGGCACGGTCACCTTTGATGGACAGCGGATGGACCAGCTTTCGGGAGGCGAACTGAAACAGGCGCGCAAAGACTTTCAAATGATTTTTCAAGACCCCTATGCCTCGTTGAACCCAAGAATGACGGTAAGGGAAATTATTGGTGAGCCATTGATCGTTCACCAGCTCGCTAAGGGACCGGCCATCGATGCGAGAGTAAACGAATTGTTGGACACGGTCGGCTTGTCCCGAAAATTCGCCGATCGTTATCCGCACGAGTTCAGTGGGGGTCAGCGTCAGCGGATTGGAATCGCCCGGGCTCTGGCCGTCAATCCAAAGCTCATTATTGCGGATGAACCGGTTTCTGCACTCGATGTGTCCATTCAATCGCAAGTGTTGAACCTGATGAAGGATTTACAGCAGGAACTGGATTTGACTTATTTGTTCATCGCTCATGATTTAAGCGTTGTGGACTTCATTTCCGATCGGATCGGCGTCATGTATTTAGGGAAACTGGTGGAGGTAGGAGAGCGGGATGCGGTCATCCAAAACCCGCAGCACCCCTACACGAAGGCGCTGCTGTCTGCCGTACCGGTACCGGATCCGAAAGCGAAACGGGAACGGATCGTTCTGGAGGGAGACCTCCCGAGTCCATCCAATCCACCTTCCGGATGTCCTTTCCATACGAGGTGTCCATTTGCCTTTGATCGCTGTAAGGCAGAGGTTCCGGAGCTTCAGACGTCTGGAACTGGTCAAACGGCTGCTTGTCACTTGTTGGATCAATGATACAAAAACAAAAAGACCGCCTGGAGAATATCCAGGCGGTCTTTTTTGTGTGTTTTATCTGTTTAGAAATCATGGTTTACTTCAGAATCTGTTTGAACGTTTTGTTCCATAGATCCGCTTGATAGAGTGCCTGCTTGTCTGTGGTGATCTCGCCGGGCTTGTTTGCTTCTCCGATTAGATAGGAAGCAAAGGGGAGACCGACAAAATCAAAGATATGTTGGAACTGTTGGATCATTGGAAGACCTTTCGTGCGAGGAGAATCCCCTCCGACAGCGACGACGTATGCCTGTTTCTCAGCCATTTTTGTCCGGAAATCACGGAAAGCCGGATCTCTCATCGTCTGCGACCAACGATCAATGAAGAGCTTCATGGCAGCGGTCATACTGTACCAATAAATGGGGGTGGCGAAGAGTAGAATGTCTGCTTCCATGACACGTCTCATCAGTCCATCATAATCATCTTGTACAGATGGAAATCCCTCTGCAGCGTGACGTCCGTCTATGACCGGCAGAATATGGTGAGCGTCTAATTCCATCCGGTCCACCTTCATACCGGCAATGATGCGTTCTGTTAAATACCTGGTATTTCCTTCCCTGCGTCCTCCACCGTATATAACGGCAAGTTTCATAATACTTCCCTCCTTGTATATTCCGTTTCCAGTGTATAATGAATGTGTTGAACATAAAAACGGATTATTATGATTGGAACGATCGGAATTTATGATTAAGGAGAATGATGATGGATTTCAAGCAGTTGCGGACATTTATAACAGCGGCTGAGATGCTGAATTTTACAAAGACGGCGAAGCAGCTTAATTTTGCTCAATCAAGTGTAACGGCACAGATAAAAGCATTGGAAGAGGAGCTGGGTCAGCCTTTGTTTGAGCGTTTGGGAAGAAGACTATTCCTGACAGACGCAGGGCATCGGTTCAAGGAATACGCGGATCAGCTTGTCCGAATATATGCAGAAGCAAAGGCTGTTGTGGGTGATGAGCAAAAATTACAGAGGACGCTCGTCATAGGTGCACAGGAAAGTCAGTGCACCTATCGCCTGCCTCCCGTGCTGTCTGCCTTCAGAAAACACTTCCCTGAAGTGAAGGTAATATTCAAGCCGGCCCACTCCGAAGCGCGAGTGAGGGAAGAAATAAGGAACGGGACGCTGGATGTGGCCGTTCTGTTGGATCAAGAAAAATCAGCAGATCACTTAGTGACCGAAGCCCTTCGGGAGGAAAAGTTGATGGTGGTGGCTGCTGCAGATCATCCTTTGTCTGTGAAAAAGAAGGTAGGAGTGGATGAATTAGCAGACGAAACATTTCTGTTGACCGAGTCAGGCTGCTCTTATCGGGAGCTGTTGGAACACTCGTTTCACCAAGACGGATATTCTTTGTCCAACCTGTTGGAGTTTGGGAGCATAGAAGCCATCAAGCAGTGTGCCGTTGCGGGCTTGGGGCTGGCTGCACTTCCAGAAATGGTAGTAGAGAAAGAAATCAGGGAGGGACGGTTGGTCGAACTTCCCTGGACAAAGGACATGCCTCCCCTATACACGCAGATAGCATGGCATAAAGAGAAGTGGATGTCAGTTCCGTTAAGCGGTTTTATTGATTTAACGAGAAAAATCTATTGTACTTCCTGAGCACATTCAACGGCAGAGACGGATGCATTATTTTGGATATATTTTCTTGTGGGTGATATGGTGGTTTAAAATGGAAGGGAGTAGATGGTAATGAGTAATGGCTTTCCTGAAATAACACTGAATGATGGAATGAAAGTGCCGGCACTTGGTTTCGGTACATATGAACTGAACGGCAATAAGGGAGCGGAGGCAATCGGGAGCGCCATTCATGCAGGCTATCGGATGCTCGACAGTGCGTACAATTATGAAAATGAAGGAACTGTAGGAGAAGCTGTCCGACGCTCTTCTGTATCGCGGGATCAGCTTTTGATTTCTTCCAAGCTTCCAGGCAGATACCACGAGTATGACAAAGCACTCACGACAATCCAGGAATCCCTCTACCGCGCGGGGTTGGATTATTATGACTTTTATTTGATTCACTGGCCGAACCCGAAGCAGGACATGTATGTAGAAGCTTGGCAGGCGTTGATTGATGCAAAGAGATGGGGGCTTGTCCGCTCCATCGGTGTTTGTAACTTCCTGCCCGAACATTTGGAACGTCTGAAGAAGGAAACGGGAGTGCTTCCTAGTATCAATCAGGTGGAACTTCATCCTTTCTTTAATCAGGAAGAACAAAGGGCATTCCATGAAGAGCATACGATTGCGACTCAATCCTGGAGTCCGCTTGCAAGAGCCGGAAAAGTGATGGAGGAAGAAACGTTACAGGAAATCGCCTCCCATTATAACAAATCGGTGACGCAGGTCGTCCTCCGCTGGCATTACCAGTTAGGGGCCATAGCGATTCCACGTTCAACTTCACCGGCGCGTCAACGGGAAAACTGTGCAATCTTCGACTTTTCTCTGACGGATACGGAAATGAATAAGATTTCCTCCTTGTCCGTTCCGGATGGTCGAATGAACGACCAGGATCCTGCTGTCTATGAAGAGTTTTAAGGAAACAGGCGCACCTCCAAGGGTGCGCTTTTTTTATTGGGGTATGTTAGGATGGGCATACGAATGATAAGTAACGTAGGACACACTTATAAAGGAGATAACATGACACATTCCGATAAAGCAGGTTGGAATCTTTTTAACAGCTACTCAAAACTTCCCGGGGTGTTCTATGCCCGGCAGGCCCCGACACCGGTGGCGGACCCGCAGTTGGTCCTGTACAATGAACCGCTGGCAGGAATTCTTGGACTGCATGATATACATGCAGAGCAGCTGTCAGGTAATGAGATACCTGAGGGTGCTCAACCTATAGCCCAAGCTTATGCCGGTCATCAATTCGGTCATTTTACCATGCTCGGTGACGGACGAGCCGTCCTTCTAGGGGAGCAGATGACCCCGGGTGGAGAGCGATGCGATATTCAATTGAAGGGGGCCGGCCCGACTCCTTATTCCCGGAGAGGAGACGGACGGGCGTCGCTTGGACCAATGCTCAGGGAATATGTGATCAGTGAAGCGATGCATGGACTGGGAGTGCCTACGAACCGCAGCCTGGCTGTTGTTACGACTGGTGAAACGGTGCAGAGGGAGACAGAATGGCCCGGAGCTGTACTTACAAGAGTAGCAGCCAGCCATCTGCGCGTGGGTACATTCCAGTATGCAGCAAAACAAGGAGATGCCGAACATCTTCGAGTGCTTGTACAGTATGCGACGGAGCGCCATTTTCCAGAGTTGGAAGCAGGAGATTACCTCGGTTTCTATAGAGAGGTGGTCCGGAGACAGGCGCAGCTGATTGCCCAGTGGCAGCTCGTCGGTTTCGTGCACGGCGTCATGAATACGGATAATATGACAATCAGTGGAGAGACAATGGATTATGGTCCATGTGCGTTTCTCGATATTTATAATCCGGATACCGTTTTCAGTTCGATTGATACAAGCGGCCGGTATGCCTATAAGAATCAACCGGCTATCGCGATGTGGAACCTGGCCCGTTTCGCAGAGACATTGATTCCTCTCCTTGACGAAAAGCAGGAAGCAGCAGTCGAAGAGCTCCAGGAGATCCTCAGTGGTTTTGGCTCGCTGTTTAAGGAGCATTGGCTCAATGGAATGCGCTCCAAGCTTGGACTGACTGAGAATCAGCAGCAGGATGAGCCTTTAATTGAGGACCTGCTTGATATTATGGAGAAGAATAAAGCCGATTACACGGAAACGTTCCGCTTATTAACACAGGATAGGATGGAGGAGTCCTCTTTGAGTGACACCACTGCTTTCACGCAGTGGTATAAACAGTGGCAGGCTCGCCTGGACAGCCAGGCAGCATCCAAGACGGAAGCATATGAAACGATGAAGCGGACAAATCCCGCTCTTATTCCGCGTAACCACCTTGTAGAAGAAGCGTTGGCTGCGGCCGTATCGGAAGAGGACTACGGTCCGGTAAAGAAACTCATCCGTCTCCTTTCTGATCCCTACGCTTATTCAGAGGAACAAATCGAATACGCTGTGATCCCTGTCCCGCCCGGACCCTATCAGACCTTTTGTGGGACGTAAATAGGTATCTATTGCAAGAAGCATGTAGTTAATTACATGCTTCTTTTTTTTTACGATGTTTTAACAGACGGTTATTTTTCTATTTACAATCAAACCCTAGTATGGGGGATGGGAAAACAATACATATGGAGGGTTGTACTATGGGTAACAAGCAAGTGCATAAATGGATGATGGCAGCTGCGGTGTCGGCTATGGTTTTTGGTTCGTCCGCCAACTACATAAACGCTGAGGAACAGAAGGTTGAAAAGCCTAAGAATATCATTATGATGATTGGTGACGGAATGGGTACTTCGTATACTACCGCCCATCGGTATATGAAAGATAATCCAGAGACGATGGAAGTCGAAAGTAATCTCTTCGATCCATATCTAGTTGGAATGCATGATGTATCGTCATTGGACAAGTACTACGATGGAGGCGCAGAAGATGAAAAAGAAAGCATTACCGATTCTGCCGCAGCCGGTACGGCTATGTCTTCCGGTGTGAAAACCTATCACGGTGCCATCGGCGTTGACTTGGAGCATAAGGAGACCAAAACGGTGTTGGAGGAAGCAAAGGAGCTTGGTAAATCCACTGGACTTGTAGCGACGGCTCAAATTAACCATGCGACACCGGCTGCTTATGCCGCTCACAACGTTTCCCGGGAAAATTATAATGAAATTGCTGATGATTATTATGATGAAAAAATAAATGGTGAACATAAAGTCGATGTCCTGCTCGGCGGGGGAACAGACTTCTTTGCTCGGGAAGACCGTAATCTGACAGAGGAATTCAAAAAGGATGGATACGATTATGCAACCACAGCTGATGAGCTGGCAGCTGCGGATGGAGACCAACTTCTAGGCCTGTTCGCACCAGTTGGGTTGGATTATGCCATCGACCGGCCTAAAGAACAACCTTCGTTGGCTGAAATGACGACGAAAGCGTTGGATACTTTGGGTAAAAACGACGAAGGGTTTTTCCTGATGGTGGAGGGAAGCCAAGTAGACTGGGCAGGTCATGATAATGATATTGTAGCGGCTATGAGTGAAGTGGAAGACTTTGAAAAGGCTCATAAGAAAGCAATTGAGTTCGCTCAGAAAGATGGGGAAACGCTTGTCATTACGACCGCCGACCATTCTACAGGAGGCATGACAGTAGGGGCAGGTGGTCCTTACAACTGGGATGCAGAACCTGTCAAAGCGGCGAAACATACGCCTGACTATATGGCTCGTCAAATCGTGGAAGATGGAGCAGACGTGGAGAAGACCCTGCAGGATAATATCGGGTTTGATGTGACAGAAGAAGAAATCGCATCTGTTGAGAAAGCGATAGAGTCCGCATCCGGCGATGATCGAGTGACGGAAGTAGACAACAGTATTGAAGCTATCTTCAACGAAAGATCTGGAACTGGATGGACGACGGATGGCCATACAGGAGAAGACATTCCTGTTTATGCCTATGGACCCGGTGCGGATTTGTTCACCGGTCAAATAGATAACACAGATCATGCCAAAAACATTTTCCAGCTCATGGATAAGTCCTCTGAAGCAGAAGAAGGCGGAGAGCTTGCGGATACAAGTGCAGCTTATCCGGCGGGGATAGTGATCGGTGCTGTAATAGCCGGTGCCGGTGGAATCCTGTTGTTTCGCAGACGTCAAATGAATAAAGCATGAATCAAAAAAGCCAGCCTCCCGGGCTGGCTTTTTTGCAGCATCTTAGTAATTTTCCCATGCTTCCTGATACAGCTGTATCAGGTTTGGACGATTGAGACTGTTGACGGGGATATCGAATGTCTTTCCCTTCTCTTCAATGACTTCGTCCGTGTCATTACCAAACTCAAATAGAGAAGGGGCGACTTCCTCATTGAGAAATTTTAAATCAAGTCCACCGAAACCCAACTTGTCAATGGATATAGGCTCTCGGGAGGCCAGAGTGAATCCCCAGTTTCCGAAGCTTGGAACGTCTAGATGATAATTGGCGGTTTCAAGGCCTGTGGCTTGTACCGTTTTGTTAATGGTCCAGTACACTTTGGTCGCAAAAACCGGACTCGTTGATTGGATACTCACTTTCCCGCCTGGTGACAAGTGGTTCCGTACAAGGGAGTAGAACTCCTTCGTGTACAGCTTGTTGAGGCCTTCATCGTTGGGATCCGGCAGATCGCCAAGGATAACATCATAAAGCTCCTTAGAATCGCGCAAGTATTGGAAGGCATCTTCATGAATGACCTGAACACGGCTATCTTTCAAGGAACCTTCATTCAGTCGGAGCAGCTCATGGTTGGTGTTGGCAAGGTCCGTCATGGCAGGGTCGAGGTCGACCAGGGTAATCTGTTCCACGTCTTCATGCTTCAATACTTCCCGGACAGCAAGACCATCGCCTCCACCGAGAATCAGAACCGAGCGCGTTTGATCGGCAAGCGCCATCGGAATGTGGACGAGCGCTTCGTGGTAACGGAACTCGTCACTTTCTGCGAACTGCAGCTGTCCGTTCAAGAACAGCCGTACATCTCCCGGTTCCTTGGTCAAAATGATCTTCTGATACTTTGTTTCTTCTGTGTAAACGATCGGGTCTGCGTAAGATTTCTGCTCAAAGACACTGGCATACTTCTCTCCAAATAAGAATCCCGCGACAAGCAGAAGGAGAATGAGGAAGCCGGCCGCTTGGTGGACTTTGGGCCTGGACATCTCTTCTCGGAACCTTAATGTGATGAACAGAGCGACAATCGCATTGATCATGGCAATGAAAAAGGCAGTATTGATCAGACCGAGCAGAGGACGCAGGACGAGAGCGAATCCTACGGACCCGATCAGACTGCCGGCATAATCAAAAAACAGCACCCTCGCTGTGCTTTTACTTATATCTTCACGGATTTCCTGAACCCTTCGTATCAGGATCGGGAGCTCCAGACCTGTCAGAAACCCGGTTAAAGATATGACGGTGTACAAGTAGATCTGGGCAACGCCGTCATCGAAGTAAGCAGTGAAAAAAAACAATCCAAAGACGGAAAAGCCCCCGACGAGAGCGATCAAGTACTCTGCCTGAACGAAGCGGGTGACGAGCCAGTTCTTTAGTTTTTCACTCAGGGCTGCTCCGATTCCCATGGCCATCATGAACAGCCCGATGGTTATACAGTAATAAAGAACGCTGTCCCCGAATAAGTAGCTGCCTGCAGCACCATAAAGAACTTGGAAGACGATTCCGCAGATTGAAACGATTCCTGATGACAGATAAAGATACTTTTGTGCGTTCACGGTTGGTCCTCCTTTATTCTTCTTATGTAATGCTTCCTGCTACGGCAAAACCGATGAAGATACTGACAGATGCCGCTACAAGGCCGACAGCGATGTTGTTTTTCTTTATTTCCTCTTCCGCTTTGAACGGAGTGATCCACTCGAACAAATAGTAGCCGGCAATCATCAACAGAAAGCCGATGAAGATCCAGATAGAGGCGCTCCAAATACTTAAATTGTGGGCAATAGAAGATTCTGTAATGATACCTAGACCGATCAACTTCCCGGCGAACTGAGAAGCGACAGCGACGTTGCCCTTCAGCAGCTCTTCTTTATCGTTATAAGGGGTGAATTTTTCAAAGATGGCCATACAAATTCCTGCCAGGACAAGCATGACGATCCAATACAGCAAGGTCAATAGAAGGTCATAAACATTCAGTACTTCCGAAATATCGAATTCAAACATGGTTTTTCGCTCCTGTTCTTTTGTTATTTTCCTGCTCCGGGGCCGCCGCCGCGGACACCGGAGGATGTGCTGGATGACTGGCGTACGGATGGACTGCTCCCGGCATTTTTCACATAACTTCCACCGCTGCCGCCGATATACCCTGTATAAAAGAAGCCGCCGCGGTTATCGAGGTCCATAGCATAAACCTCTTCTGCTTCCTCTTCTATGCCGTAGTCCGAAAAGAAATCACTATCATAATTGTTCCGGACGAATTCTTTATCCGATACTTCGATGATGGTATCTTCTTCTTTCTGGGTGTCCTGATAGACCTGCACGAGGTAATCGTCGTAGAGCATTAAATCACGACCGTCTTTGGAGGCTTTATGTACGGCCTCTTCAGAGTCGGTGATGCCGGCTGCCACTTTCTCCGGCTTCTGATCATAAGCGCGGAAGATTTCCGATTTGTTGCCCACATCATCGTATACGATATCCTCCATTGGGTATTGATCCCCGACTGCATCCACTACGTTGGAGCATGCCGTCAAACACAGCAGGCCGAGCAGAATAACCGGGATGGATTTGAGTTTCATACTCTTCATCTCCTGTTTTATTCATTTTCTAGAGGGCGTAGCATTAAGGAATTCAAGCGCCAGTGTGTTTCCTTCATACTGGACTGCCAATGTGGAGGGTAGTCTCCCTGCACCTCGAAGCGATCGGTATATGTCCGGTCTTCATCATCCGTGATGACCCGTTCCAATTCGAAGGAGAAGGTTACCCACACATCATATTGGAAGGTCGCCCATTCCACCCCGTGATCGGTTTCGATGCTGAGCGGGCTCACCGGCTGTTCATCCAAATAAGATTGAAATTGCTTGTTCCGTACGGTGTAATGGACATCTGTGATGTGCTCCGGATCGACTTCTTTGTTCATATAAACGTCACGAAGAGCGGTTTCATAAACCCGTTCATACAAAAAATAGGCATCCAAAGCACCCCAATTTTGATTGTCGATCTCGTTTAACGCAGCTATCGTATGAGTGAGAAAAGCAACTTCAGTAGGCTCATAGTCTTCATCTGTGATGTAGGTATCCATTGATACAGTCAGGTTGTCGGGTTTCTCTGAATCTCCTTCTCCATAGACATCAATTTCTCCCGGCATGAACATACCAATGAGCACGAGCAGTGCGAATATGGAGCCGATGACGATTCCTGATATTTTTAGTATTTTTATGAAGGTTTTCATTGTCTATCACCTCCTCAGAAAGGGAACGGAACGTGAGTGTTAAGGCAATTTCATCCATTTTAACCACTCTCATTATACGTTCCTATGAATCTAGAAACAACAAAATTCGAGGATATTCGGAACATTCAAGTTGCAGCGTAAGAATAAAATTCAGCGTTGACATTTTTTATTTGCGTTGTTAGAGTATTTAAAAAATACATATTTCTTATCCAGAGAGGTGGAGGGACTGGCCCTTTGAAGCCTCAGCAACAGGTCTGAATGCAGACACTGTGCTAATTCCAGCGGGTGTTGAATAACCCTGATAGATAGGAGCTTCCTTTTATTTGTCGGTAAACGCACCCGCTCCAGGGTGCGTTTTTTTATGTATTTTTAGATGAAGAGAAAGTGGAGGGGAAGAGAAAATGGAACAGAACTTCAAAAGAGAAATGAAAACACGCCACCTTGTGATGCTGTCACTCGGTGGAGTCATCGGAACCGGGCTGTTCCTCAGTTCCGGATACACCATCCAGCAGGCAGGACCATTCGGGACGGTGCTTGCCTATTTGATTGGTGCGTTGGTCGTTTACTTAGTGATGCTCTGTCTTGGTGAGTTGTCTGTACATATGCCGGAGACTGGTGCGTTTCACAGTTATGCCGCGAAGTATATCGGTCCGGGAACGGGGTTTACGGTTGCCTGGCTTTACTGGCTCACCTGGACAGTGGCGCTGGGATCGGAATTCACAGCTGCCGGACTGATGATGCAGCGGTGGTTCCCGGATATAAGTGTATGGATATGGAGCGCTTTATTCGCGATTTTGATCTTCGGATTGAATGCATTCACCGTGAAGTTTTTTGCAGAATCAGAGTTTTGGTTTTCTTCTGTCAAAGTCATCGCTATTTTTCTATTTATTCTACTTGGTCTGGCTGGAATTTTCGGTATTGTGCCGCTTGCAGATTCTGAACCAGCTCCGTTCTTTTCTAATTTCACAGAAGCCGGTTTGTTTCCGAATGGGGCTTTCGCCATCTTAATGACGATGCTGGCGGTCAACTTCGCATTCTCCGGTACAGAGTTGATCGGTATTGCGGCGGGAGAAACGGTCGATCCCGCGAAAACAATCCCGAAAGCCATCCGGACGACGCTCGTACGGCTCATTCTTTTCTTTGTAGGAACAATTATTGTGCTTTCCGCGCTGCTTCCGAGTTCGGAAGCCGGAGTCATTGAGAGTCCTTTCGTTGCCGTTTTGGAAAGAGTCGGTGTTCCATTTGCCGCAGATATCATGAACTTTGTCATCATCACGGCTATTTTGTCTGCAGCGAATTCAGGGTTATATGCCTCCTCCCGTATGCTATGGTCTCTCGCGGATCGGAAGACGATCTCTCCGAAATTCGCGAAAATGACGAAGAAAGGCATTCCGCTGAACGCCATCTTATTCAGCATGCTTGGTGGGGGACTGGCTCTGTTGTCCAGCATCATTGCGCCCGATACCGTCTATATCGTGCTGGTATCGATTTCAGGACTTGCAGTCGTTATCGTATGGATGAGCATCAGTCTTGCTCAATTTAATTTCCGGCGGGCTTATGTGAAAGCTGGGAACAAGGTGGAGGACCTGGGATACCGGGCGCCGCTTTATCCATTGGTGCCGATCGCATCGTTCCTGCTCTGTCTTGCCGCCTGCATCGGAATCGCCTTTGATCCGACACAGCGGATCGCCCTGTATTGTGGAATTCCATTCATCATCCTTTGTTATGCAGGGTATTATCTGTCACAATCCAAGAAGAAACGGAGAGTAGAACATGTCGAACAAAATCAACAAGCGCAATCCTATTAAACAACTATTGGAAACAAAAAAAACGATTATTCTCGATGGGGCGTTGGCGACAGAATTGGAGACATACGGCTTCGACCTTGATGATCCACTTTGGTCCGCCCGTGTGCTGCTTGAGAATCCGGATGCTATCCGTAAGGTTCATGCCGATTATTTCCGTAATGGTGCGGATATTGCCATCACCGCTAGTTATCAAGCAACCATTGATGGGTTTAAGCAGCGGGGGATCGACGAAGATAAGGCGCGCACATTAATTAAAGATACCGTTCGCCTGGCACAGGAAGCACGCTCGGATGTCTGGAGGGAAGCGGATGACAGAGCTTATCCTGTCGTTGCAGGTTCGGTTGGCCCTTATGGCGCCTACCTTGCTGACGGCTCAGAATATATCGGGAACTATGGTGTCACGGATGAGCGGCTGAAAGAATTTCACCGTCCCAGAATAGAAGCGCTCATCGAAGCGGGTGCCGACGTGCTTGCCTTTGAAACGATTCCTTCCCTCCAGGAGGCGAAAGTACTGACGGAATTATTGGGCGAGTATCCGGGCGCCAGTGCGTGGCTTTCCTTTTCCTTGAAGAATGGAAGCCAAATTAGCGATGGAACGGAATGGAGACGTTGTATAGATGTGATCGAAGGGAGGGAGCAGGTGGTAGCAGTCGGAGTGAACTGTGCTCCGATTCCTGATGCGACAGAGGCAGTCGGCCATATCCGGGCTCTTACAGATAAGCCGATTATTTTATACCCGAATTCGGGAGAAACATACGATCCCGACACGAATGACTGGTACGGGGAACGCTCCTGCCAGCGTTTCGATGAGCAGTCGGATCGATGGGTGGAAGCCGGGGCAACGATTATCGGTGGCTGTTGTCGTACGACTCCTGATCACATTCAATCGCTGGCAAGGCGCTGGCAGAATAGATAAAAAGAGAAAGGCCTTTCTGATTGGAAAGGTCTTTTTTTTATGTGTAAAAAGCACTAGACAAGCAGATGAATTTTTATGCAATAATCACTAAATTCAGAAAATTATGTGGAAACTTTGTGAATTTTAAGATAACATGTTGTTAGAAGTAAATTGTATACAATCTTCGAATACAATGGTGGGATGCAAAATGAGTAGTAGTGAAGAGAGAGCATATGAAAAGGTGAAACGTGCCATTATGCTGAAACGGCTTGTTCCGGGACAGCGAATTACGGAAGATTGGGTAAGTAAAGAGTTAAATATGAGCAGAACTCCGATAAGAGCTGCTTTCAAGCGATTGGAAAGTGAGAAATTGATAGAACTGGTTCCCAATAAGGGGGCGATTGTTTACAAACCGTCCAACAAAGAGCTTCGGGACGTTTTTGAACTGAGAATTGTTTTAGAAACTTATGCAGCGAGACTTGCGGTTCCTAATCTGGATGATGCTCATCTGGAACAGCTTGAAATTCTACTTTCCGATGAACTGGAAACCTACAAGTCCAAGAATTTCGAGGAATTCCTTCGGGTCAATGGTTTGATCCATACGTTCTTATCCGAGGTATCCGGCAATGAATTCCTTCTACAGGAAGTCGACAAGTTGAATCAGTGGTCGGACTGTTATTTAATCCTCCGAGATGAATTTTACTCGACACCAATGGATGAGGTTAAATCAATTCCCGAACATCGGGTGATATTCGAACATCTGCAGGAGAGGGATTCTGAAGCAGCGGAGGCAGCAATTCGTAACCATTTGCTCTCGACACTGAGTGATTTGTCTGAACGAACATCGGTTTTCTATTAATTAAAAGGAGTGGTTAAACATGTCTAAGCACGTATCTATCCAAACAAACATCCCAGGTCCAAAAGCGAGCGAGCTGCTGGAACGCCGTCATCAAGTAATTCCTGATTCAGTAAGCTACGGCATTCCAACATTTGCACAGAAAGCGGAAGGAGCCAAAATCACGGATGTGGACGGTAATACATTCATCGACTTTGCAGGTGCGATCGGTACGATCAACGTCGGCCACTGTCACCCGAAAGTAAAAGAGGCACTCCATGATCAAATTGAAAAATTCATTCATACCGGATTCAATGTAATGATGTATGAACCGTACGTCGCTCTTGCTGAAAAATTGACACAGCTTGCTCCTGGATCTCATAAGAAGAAGGTGCTTTTGCAGAACAGTGGTGCAGAAGCTGTAGAAAATGCCGTTAAGATTGCTCGAAAATATACTGGCAGACAAGCCATCGTCACATTTGCCAATGCGTTCCACGGGCGTACGCTGATGACGATGTCCATGACGAGCAAAGTAAAGCCGTATAAATATGAATTCGGTCCATTTGCACCGGAAGTGTACAAGGCTCCTTTCCCGTACAGTTACCGCCGTCCTGAGGGAATGTCAGAAGAGGCTTATATCGATTTCATGATCGAACAGTTCCATGATTTCTTCCTGAAAGAAGTCGCACCGGAAACAATCGCTGCTGTATTTATGGAACCTGTCCAGGGAGAAGGCGGCTTTATCGTACCGGCGAAGCGTTTCGTCCATGCGGTCAAGCAGCTTTGTGAGGAGCACGGTATTTTGTTCGTGGCAGATGAGATCCAGACGGGATTCGGAAGAACGGGCAGCTATTTTGCTTCTGAGCATTTTGGTATTACTCCGGACTTGATCACGGTTTCGAAATCATTGGGTGCCGGTATGCCGATCAGTGGAGTCATTGGACGTCAGGAAGTCATGGATGCTGCCGGTCCGGGAGAACTTGGAGGTACGTACAGTGGTAACCCGGTTGCCTGTCAAGCAGCCCTTGCGGCGATTGATGTCATTGAAGAAGAGTGCTTGAACGAGCGTGCTGTCGAAATTGGTGCAACGGTTAAAGACAGGTTCACCAAGCTTGCAGAAGAATTTGACTGCATCGGTGATATCCGCGGTCTTGGAGCTATGGTGGCTGTAGAGATTGTCAAAGACCGTACGTCGAAAACACCGGATAAAGCACTTGCGTCTGAAATTATTTCAAAAGCTCAACACAGCGGTTTGCTGGTACTTGGTGCAGGAGTCTATGGAAATGTCGTCCGCTTCCTGATGCCGCTCGTCATTACGAATGAAGAATTGAACGAAGGGTTGGATATCCTGCGTGACGCAATGGAGTCCGTGTTGGAAAAGAAGACGGAATTTTCGGTATAAAATAAGGGGGGATGCTTAATGGAAGATAAGAAATTAAAGAAGGTATTATCGTCCTTTGATCTGTTGTTTCTGGCTCTCGGTGCGATGCTCGGCTGGGGATGGGTCGTTCTTTCAGGTACGTGGATCACGTCAGCAGGTTCGCTAGGGGCGGTCATTGCCTTTATCATTGGTGGATTCCTGGTCATCTGTGTCGGCTTGAATTATGCGGAATTAGCTTCGGCGATGCCTAAAGTAGGCGGCGAGCACGAATATGTCCACAGGGCACTTGGCAAGAAAGCATCGTTCGTTGCTTCGTGGGCAATTACGCTCGGATATATTTCGGTAGCGACTTTTGAAGCAGTTGCACTACCGACGGTTATCGACTACCTGCTTCCTGACTACCAGGCCGGCTATCTATGGACGATTGCCGGTTGGGACGTGCACCTGAACTGGGTACTCATCGGTTCACTAGGAGCCGTCATTATCACAGCAATCAACTTTATAGGTCTAAAGCAGGCAGCGGTTCTGCAGACGGTGTTTACCTTAATGATTGTTGCTGTCGGACTTGTGCTGATTTTCGGGTCCGCTGCCTACGGAGAACCTTCCAACCTTTCGCCTTTATTTGAAGGTGGAGCGGGTGGCATTATGACTGTGCTCGTCATGGTTCCTTTCTTATTTGTCGGTTTTGATGTCATTCCTCAAGTAGCAGAAGAAGCGAACCTCCCCAGACGGAAAATCGGTTCCTTCCTTATTATATCTGTCATTGCAGCCATTGTATTTTATTTGGCGATCGCACTCGGTGTAGGCCTTGCGCTGAGTCCGGAAGAACTTGCCGTTTCAGAACTTGCTTCTGCCGATTCGATGGCAGCTTTGTTCGGATCTGAACGTTTCGCCCAAATCTTGATTCTCGGTGGTGTAGCAGGTATTGTCACGAGCTGGAACTCCTTTGTCATCGGCGGCAGCCGGGTTCTTTATGCGATGGCTGAATCAGGAATGATACCACAATGGTTCGGCAAACTGCACCCTAAATATAAAACACCTTCCAACGCCGTTCTGTTCATCGGTATTCTATCTGCGCTTGCTCCACTCCTTGGGCGATCTGCCCTGGTCTGGATTGTCGATGCCGGTGGCCTTGGCATTGTTGTCGCCTACTTCCTTGTCGCTATGTCCTTTATTCTATTAAGGAAGAAAGAACCGAAAATGGAGCGTCCGTTCCGCGCTGGTAAATCTCCGGTGTTCGGGTATTTAGCTTTAATACTTAGTCTTGGTTTCATCGTCTTGTACCTGCCTGGAATGCCTGCTGCTCTTATCTGGCCGTATGAGTGGATCATGGTCGGCGGCTGGGCGCTTATCGGTGCGTACTTCTTCATTCAGATGAATCGTGGGACTTACGAAAAGAAAAATGCTACTATTCAGAAGAAAGCACTTTAGAAAGGGGTATTCCAGTTGAATCTTATTGTGAACGGGAAAGAATGGACCTCAGAGAAGACGATAGAAGTAACGAATCCTTACACACTGGAAGTGATCGATCACGTTCCGGATGCGGGAGAGAAAGAAGCGCAGGAGGCGGTGGATGCCGCCCATGCTGCTTTTCTTAAATGGAAGAAGACGACCGCCTATGAGCGTGCTGAATTTTTGATGCGCTGGCATCAACTGATAGAAGCTCATAAAGAAGAGTTAGCGGAAATCATGACGAAAGAGCAGGGAAAGCCGCTGAAGGAAGCAGCCGGTGAAATCGGTTATGCGAACAGCTTCCTTGCCTGGTATGCAGAAGAAGGGAAGCGTATCTACGGTGAAACGATTCCCGCTTCGAGCAGGGACAAGCGCATTCTTGTCCAAAAACAGCCGGTCGGAGTCATGGCAGCCATTACGCCATGGAACTTCCCGGCAGCTATGATTACAAGAAAAGTGGCGCCGGCAATCGCTGCAGGCTGTACCGTCCTGATCAAACCGGCAGAGCAGACGCCTCTGACTGCGATTCGTCTGGTGGAGCTGGCTCAGGAAGCGGGAGCGCCGGAAGGAATTATTAATATCCTTACAGGAGATGCTGCGACCATCAGCGATGTATGGTTATCTGATTCCCGCGTACGTAAACTTTCTTTCACAGGCTCGACAGAGGTCGGAAAGCTCTTGATGCGTAAGTCGGCGGATACGATGAAGCGTATCTCACTGGAACTCGGCGGTCAGGCTCCATTCGTCGTTCTTGCGGATGCGGATCTGGATAAGGCAGTGGAAGGCGCAGTGGCATCAAAATTCAGAAATGCTGGACAAACTTGTGTCTGCTCCAACCGTTTCTATGTGCATGAATCTGTATTGGATGAATTTACAGAGAAATTGAAAACTGCTGTTGAGCAGCTGAATGTGGGAGATGGCCTCGATCCTGATACGGACATCGGTCCGCTTATTGATAAAGACGGTTTTGATAAGGTCAATAAGCATATCCAGAATGCTCTGGATAATGGAGCAACGCTTGTAACAGGCGGATCTTCGCAATCGGATAAGGGGTATTTCGTTGAACCGACCGTGCTTGTTCATACGACGGATGACATGATCTGTATGAAGGAGGAAACGTTCGGGCCTGTGCTTCCAATCGCTTCTTTCTCTGATGAAGAAGATGCGATTCGCCGTGCAAACGAGTCTCCATTCGGTTTGGCCGGATATCTGTACACAGAGAATTTCTCCAAAGCGATGCGTCTTTCTGAGGAATTGGACTATGGTATTGTCGGGTTAAATGATGGACTTCCATCTACGGCTCAAGCACCGTTCGGCGGGTTTAAGGAAAGCGGACTCGGTCGAGAAGGCGGTCACTTCGGTATTGAAGAATACTTAGAAACGAAATATATCTCTATCGGACTATGATAAAAAGCCGTCCCTGCTAAGGGGCGGTTTTATCATTTGCGAGATTTATTTTTTTCTTCGGCTGTTATCCAATTAATACCTTTGACAATGGAATTCTTTCTGCCTATAATTATGTTTTTGAAAAATAACGTCCACCGTACGTGAGAAAGGTAAAAAGCCTCCATGAAACGTAGCTTTCAGAACCACATCAGTATAAAACTCCATCAAACCGATTTAAAATTGACAAGCTTCATAAAAGCGAAGCTCGCCCCTTACAATCTGGCGCCGGAGCAGAATTTGATCATGATGCTTCTTTGGGAGGAAGACGGGTTGACCCAGAATCAGATCGCCAATTACTTAGGTAAGGATAAGGCTAACATTGCCAGAATGGCCTCCAGTCTGGAGAAGAAAGGCTATATTGAACGATGCTTTCGGATTGACGACATGCGTTCTCTGGAGCTGCACTTGACGGAAAGCGGGCGGATGCTTGAAGCGAAAGTCACAGCAGTTACCGATGAAATTAACGAGGTTGTCAATCAGACGATGACAGAAGCAGAGATGAATGAACTGGACAGGCTCCTCCTCAAAATGCAGCAGAGCATAGACGAGTGAGGAAGCAGCTGTTTTTCAAAGGAACGGCCATCCGGTCGTTTTTTTTTTGCATAAAAATAGTTGGATCAGTGGACGATAAAATCATTGACGCAAATAGTTCATGGGTGTAAACTATTTTTAGTTTATAGGTGTGAACTATTTTATGGAGGGAGTACACACATGCCTGATTCGAGGAAAGTCATCGACTTATTCATAGAAGTGTATTTCGGTGCGAGTGAACATTTGAGAAAGCTGGAGGAGAGCGGACCTTTGAAGAATGTATCCTCCCAACAACTGCAAACGTTAAAAATCATCAAAGTAGAAGCGGCTCTTACGCCAGGGAGGCTGAGCAACATACAAGGTGTCCATAAAAGTGCGATCTCGAACCGGATAAAGAAGTTGATGGAGAAGGAACTGATTCAATGGAGTGAAACGAAGGAAGATAAGCGCTCCAAACTCGTACAACTTACGGAAAAAGGGGAAGAGATTGTATACCGTGCAGATGAACTGATTTATGACAGCTTTTCGTTTCTTTTTGAGGGGGTGAAGGATGAAGACGTCACCACTTTCATCCATTTGTTCGAGCATGTCAAAAAGAAGTTAAAAGAGCGGGAAGAATAACGGAAATGAGAATAGGAGCATCCTTATGAAGAACATATGGCGCATTTTCAGCCGAGATTGGAAAAATATATCGAAGAACTGGGTCGCGATGATCCTGATCGGCGGCTTAATCGTTCTACCGTCTTTATATGCCTGGTTTAACATTAAAGCATCCTGGGACCCATACAGCCAGACGGACCAGCTGCCTGTCGGAATCGTCAATGAGGATACCGGAGCTACTGTCCGGGATACCGATATTGACGTTGGTCAGGAAGTAGTGGATAACCTGAAGGATAACGACAGCATGGACTGGCATTTTGATGACAGAGAAGAGGCGATGGATAAGCTGGAGTACGGCGATTATTACGCGGTTATCGTCATCCCCGAGAATTTCTCTGAGAAGCTTGGAACGGTTATCAGTGACAGCCCTGAGAAATCGGAAGTCGAATATTACGTCAATGAGAAAGTGAACGCCATCGCACCGAAAATTACGGAAAAAGGTGCCAGCGTCATCGTCGAAGAAGTGAAAAGTAATTTTATATCGGAAGTGAACGGCACGATCGCAGAGCTGTTCAACGATTTAGGCGTAGAGCTTGAGAAGGACCTTCCGGATATTGAACGCTTTGAAGAATATGTGTTTAAACTGGAAGAGAATTTACCGGAAATCCATGATATGATCAGCAGTTCCTATGAAGATTCGAAAAGTGCGGTGGACGTCATTAATGACGTGCAGGCTCTGCTTCCGGAAGCCACGAAAGTGACGAAAGACGGTATTTCCACCATTGATGAAACGACAGGATTCATAGATGATGCAGAGGCACGACTAAATGAACTGGCACCACAAGTACAAGAGGATCTCGAAGCTGCCCAGCAGACAGCAGAGGATGTAAATGCGTTTCTTACTGATGTGCGCTCCATTGATTTGGATTTGGATACGGTCAACGCCATCAAGGATCGAATCGGTGAACAGACGGATGCATCCGTGGAACGTCTGAATGAGGTAGAGCAGCTTCTGAAGCAAGTGAAAGCTCAGCAGGAGGAGCAGCAGCAAAATGCCGAGGCGGACTCCGGGGACAATTCAGAAGATGGAGAAGGACAGCCTCCTGCTCCACAGGTTTCCACAGAAACAATCGATCAGGCGCTTGCCACAATAGAAACGATTCGTGGAGACTTGGAGACGGTCCAGGCGGACAGCGGCAAGATCGAACAGCAGCTGGGTGAGAAGCAGGAAGAAATCGATGCTGTGCTTGCCGACCTGCAGGAGAAATCCCAAAATACCGCGGACCGGATTGATGCTTTTGTGAAAGAATATAATGATTCGATTGAACCGAAAGTATTGTCGGAAATAGATAAGGCGAAGAATACGCTTGCTAATGCGAGAAGCATTCTGGCTGACGCCCAATCGACTATTCCGGAGATTGAAAAAATACTGAACAGTACCGAAGGAAACATTGCCGAAGGTCAGGATATTCTTGAATATATGCTGAATGAGTATCCCTACGTCAACGACAAAGTGAATGAAATGGCGGATCGAATCCGTGATATTCAAGGGGAAACGGACATTAATGAGATCATCGAGCTTCTGAAAAATGATCCGGAGGCCGAACAGAGCTTTTTCGAGGAGCCGGTCGTATTGAGTAAGAACGCCTTGTTCCCGATTGCCAACTACGGTACGGGGATGACGCCTTTCTATACCGTGTTGTCCTTGTGGGTCGGAGCATTGCTGTTGGTATCCTTGTTATCGACGGATCCTCATCACGGCGAAGAATACCGAAAGTACCAGCAGTACTTCGGGAAGCTTGCTACCTTTGTGAGCATCGGATTTCTGCAGACGCTTGTCGTAACGCTTGGTAACATTTACATCCTGAATGTAGATATAGCTGCAGAGCTTCCGTTCATCTTGTTTGGATTCGCAACGAGTTTTGTCTTTATGACCATTGTGTTTACACTGGTATCCGTTCTTGGGGACGTTGGGAAAGCAGCAGCGATCGTATGTCTCGTTCTGCAGATTGCAGGTTCAGGCGGGACGTATCCAGTCGCCTTACTTCCGGAATTCTTCCAGAATATCCATCCGTTTCTTCCGTTTTCCTACGCGATCGACCTGATGCGGGAAGCGGTAGGCGGTATCGTACCAGCCCGGGTGAAGACAGACTTTATCTTTCTGTCTATCTTCGGCGCAGCATTCCTGCTTATCGGTACGTTCCTGAAAGGGCCGCTCCATAAGCGTACGCGGAGTCTGATGAAGAAATCACGGGAATCAGGATTGTTCCATTAAAGAGATAACCACAATAGGAAGAAAAAGACGGATGATCTGAAACGGGTCTTCCGTCTTTTTTGATGCATGGGGGGTGGAAGGCAAACAGATGATTTTTCATTTCCGTCCGCATTTGCGAGAATAGAAGATGCAACAGGAAAAGGAGGAAACGACATTGAGTAATACGAATGTATCTGTTAAACCTTTATTCGAAACTTTCCATAGTGACAAAATACAATTAAAAAACCGCACGGTGATGGCGCCGATGACGCGCGGCTTCTCCCCGGGAGGCATTCCTGGCGAAGACGTGGCTGCCTATTACCGCCGCCGCGCTGAAGGGGATGTTGGTCTTATCATCACCGAAGGAGTCGGAATCAATCATCCGTCTTCTGTTTCCGGTGACAGCATCCCGCTCTTCCACGGAGACGCGTTGGACGGCTGGGCTAAAGTCGTAAAAGAAGTGCATGAAGCGGGAGGGAAAATTGCTCCACAGCTGTGGCACGTCGGAATGACACGAAAACCTGGAGAACTGCCGAACAAAGAAGCCGCACCAATCGGACCGTCTGGGTTGACCCTTGATGGGGCGCAAGTATCCGAACCGCTTACGGTCGAAGAAATCGAGGGGCTGGTTCAGTCATACGCGCAGGCTGCTGCCGATGCGAAGCGTATCGGGTTTGATGCCATCGAGCTTCACGGAGCACATGGATACTTGATCGACCAATTCTTCTATGAGCATACGAACAAGCGCACCGACCGTTACGGTGGTGATTTGGTCGGCCGTACGCAATTTGCAGTCGAAGTCATTGAGGCATGCCGTAAAGCCGTCGGCCCGGATTTCCCGATTATCTTCCGTTTCAGTCAGTGGAAAATGAATGACTATCAAGCAAAACTTGCAGCAACGTCAGAGGAATTAAATCAATTCCTTCAGCCGCTTTCTGACGCTGGAGTCGACATCTTCCACTGCTCTACCCGTCGATTCTGGGAACCGGAATTTGAAGGCTCTGAAATGAACCTTGCCGGATGGACGAAGAAACTGACCGGAAAACCTGCTATTTCTGTCGGTTCTGTCGGATTGGACGGAACATTTACAAGTTTTCAGGCGGCAAATACGACGAGTCTGGACGGTCTCATTGAAAAACTGGACCAGGACGAATTCGATTTGATTGCCATCGGTCGTTCTCTGCTTCAAGATCCGGAATGGGTTAAGAAAGTAGAGGAAGGCAGAGTAAATGATCTGCTTCCATTTGATAAAGACGCGTTAACGAAGTTATATTAATAGCGGAAAGAGGACTCCTGCAAAAGGAGTCCTCTTTTTTTGTTTTTGGGAGAGGGGCTTTGGATTTGCTGTGAACCTGATTCAGTCATCAAGCAGGTCTTTATTTTTATTATAGGATCGTTTAAGAGAGATGTAGTCAAAGAGCAGATAGAACAGGAAGCCGAGGAAGACGGGACCGCCTATGTCGAGAATTTCCATGCCCGTAGACGGTATTCCATTGTTGATCAAAAGCACGATCATGAATATGGCCGCGAAGAAAAGGGCTCTTTTCCTATTCAGGCGGCGTTGTGCACGATAGGTTTTCTCTTCAGAGATGTCGGTATGCTCTATACCTTTAAATACATAACGGAAATAGGTGTATGCCATCACAAATACAGGAGTAAGCAGGACGGAAATTTCATTAAAAGATTGGGAATTCCACCATATGTTGTTCATAAGTGTAAGTGGCAGAAGGAGAAGTACAGTCAAAAAAGCCGCTTCTGCCATAAAGTAAACGATTTGTGAACGTTTGTATTCATCCTTCGGTAAGAAATAGTTGAGAAATGACTGGACCATTATGATTCCTCCCAGAATAGATCATCTAATGTTTTATCAAGTTCTTTGGCAATCGCGATACAGAGCTGAAGGCTGGGGTTATAGGTGCCTTTCTCAATCAGGCCGATTGTCTGTCTTGTCGCTTGGACACGTTTGGCAAGCTGGGCTTGAGTCAAATCCTTTTCTAGACGTGCCAGTTTGATTTTGTTCACTTTCGTATCACCCAATCATGTTAAATATATATTGCTTATGTAATTTATATATTACATTCAGCGATTGATTTCTGCAAGGGTATAAGGAATAATAAAAGAAAAAATGGATGGGATGTTTATGAGAAGAAAGTTCCGTATAGGAGAGATTGCCGGCCTCTTCCAGTTACCTGCATCAACGCTGCGTTATTACGATGAAATCGGCATTTTCAAGCCGAAATACACGGATGACTCAAGCAGATATCGTTATTATACCGTCGATCAGTTTCCGGTATTGGATACCATCATCTTTATGAAAAAGAATGGATTTACTATGAAGGATATTCAGGATCAGCTGAAAGAGAGGACTCCTGAAAATACGAAAGAACGGTTGGAGCGGAAGCTGGATGAAGTGAGAATGGAAAAGCTGCGGCTATCGATAGTAGAAGAAAAGATTAAGAATAAAATTTCGACCATAGAACAGGGCCTTACATTAATGTCGCAGCCCTCTATGACCTATCAATGGTTTCCTGAACGGCCCGTTTCCTATATATATAATGATGAGCCGATTGATTTGAAGGAGGCTTCCGACGACATCTACGTGAAAGATTTGGAATATCATTCCTTGTCAGGGATCATGTATGACGGATTCTTCACGGGGGACTTCGGCACGATTGCAGATATGGATAGTCTGGATGGTGAGGGACCGGTAAAGTATCGCTCAGTCTTTGAACTCCTGCACAAGGATAAGGAAAAACCGGAGTCATCCTTTTTAGCAGAAGGGATGTATGCGTGTTATCCCCATAAAGGGAAGTATGAAGCAATAAAGCAAAGTTATCGGTTTATGTTGGAGCAGCTGAAAATAGAAGGCTGTGAAATAATAGGAAACGCTGTGGAAATCAGCCTGCTTGATGAATCGGTGATCCGCAATGAGAAGGATTATATGACATGGATCCAAATACCTGTCCGTAAAAATGATTGACCTTGAAGTAACTTGAAGGTTTATACTTTCTCTTGTAAACAGATACGGGAGGAACCATGATGACAAATACACACAGCATTTTGCAGCATCAACCAGTAAAAAAAGTATTCTTCCAGTATTTCTTTCCCTCTTTGTTCGGAATGATGCTGATGTCCATCAATATCCTGATCGACGGAATTTTCGTCGGTAACGGGGTCGGTGCGGAAGGTCTTGCCGGCGTCAATTTAGCCATGCCGGTTTTCTCGCTTATTTTTTCCATTGCTTTATGGATCGGTATCGGTGGCGGAACGCTGTATTCCATCCGGATCGGGGAACGTCAGATGGAACAGGCGCGGAGTGTTTTTTCTCTGTCTCTTATAACGACGATCTTCATCCTTGCTCTCATCGGTACGGTCGGATATTTTCAAGTGGAAGCGGCAGCCCGAATGTTAGGGGCGAACGCAGAGACGCTCTCACATACAGTGGAGTACTTACAGGTCCTTTTCTCCCTTGGGTGGCTTATTGCCCTGCAGCAGCTGCTTAGTATATTCGTTAGAAACGATGGAGGCCCTGTGCTTTCGATGGTTGCACTTGGGATAACAGCAGTCACCAATATCGGTTTGAATTATTATATGATTTTCATATTGGGTCTGGGCGTGTTTGGTGCTGCCTTGGCCACCATTCTTGCGAGTGTTCTCGGTATTTTTGTTTTACTCATCCATTTCTTTCGCAGTGACACAAAACTCCGACCTTTTGCTTTCCAGTGGAGCTGGTCTGGTCTGGGTGCGATTTTCTCGATCGGATTTCCAAGCTTCCTTGCAGAGGCGGGGGCGCTTGTCTTTGTTGCAGCGTATAACCTGGCAATCGTAAGCATGCTCGGAACGGATGGAGTCGCCGCTTTCTCCGTTATCAATTATTTGCACGGCTTCATGTTCCTGTCGTTCTTCGGAATCGAATCGGCGCTTCAACCGATGATCAGTTATTATCACGGCGCTAAAGAGAGAGGCCGGATTCGGGAGAGTGTGAAGATTGGGGAGGTTACTGCTTTGGTAATGGGCGTCGTACTGCTTGTTGTCGGACTTCTCGCAGCGCCGCTTCTCGTATCGTTGTTCGGTCTTGAGTCTCAACACGTCCGCTCGCTCGCCGTAGACGGAATTCGATTGTTCTTTATTGCTTATTTATTCCTTGGCTTCAACTTTGTTTATATGACCTATTTTCAATCGATCGGACAGATCCGCTCTTCCACCATCATCATTCTGCTCAGAAGCTTTGTACTTCTGCTTCTGTTCTTATGGATTCTGCCGCTGTTCCTCGGGCCAGCCGGCGTTTGGCTGTCTTTGCCGATGGCGGAGATGGTTGTTGCATTCTTGTTGGTTATTTATGTGAGAAGACGCGTAGTAAATCACATAGGCGGTGCGGAAACAGGTTGATCGTCTTGGGTAATATTTACAAATTTAATTCTAGGATATATGATGAAACTCGGAATCTATCGATAAGAGAATAGAGGAGAGTGACTATGAGAAAGCGTATAGTGATTCTGACTGTTTTCGCTGCTTTATTGGTATTCGCCGGATGTAATGTTTTCGGGCCTTACAATCTTTACTATGAATGGAATGAAGAAGGGGTTCTGGCGGATTACTTGGAAGAAAGCGATCAGTTTCAATCAGAAGACATTGATTCTATTAACTACTTAGGATCGGACACGTTCGAGATTACGACCGGAGACGAAGATTATATCGTGAAACGGGTTTACACCTCCATGATGAATGGACATTGGGACGTGTTTCAAGCGTCCGGATCTGAAGCCGATTTCTAATACGAACGTAGAACAAGAGTTAGGGAAGGGGGAAACGATGCGCAGAGAACCGACGTTTCTAAAGGAGTAGAACAGGAGCGAAGGGAGAGAAAGAGATTGATAGAAGAATGGTACACCGAACGATTACATCTGCGTCCATGTAAAGAAGCAGATGCGCCGTACCTATTCGCTGTATGGTCCGATCCGGAGGTTGCGGAATTTATGAATATCGAACCATTCTCCAGCCGGGATCAAGCCGTCCGTATGATCGCTTTTATGAATGCACTGGCTGAAAAGGGAGAAGCCATTCGTTATTCCCTCGAGACTAAAAACGCAGGACGTATCATCGGGTCCTGTGGTTATAATGCGGTGAACGATAGTGCCGGAACAGTAGAAATCGGGTATGAGATCGCCAAGGCTTACTGGCGGCAGGGCTATGGTACAGAAGTAGTTTCCACTCTTGTAGATCATGCGTTTCATCGCTGGGGGATGGAGCAGGTGGAAGCCAAAGTACATCCTCAGAATGAACCATCGACCCGCTTGTTGGAGAAGCTTGGATTTATCTTTTCAGGCACATTATGGGAGGAAGATGAAGCCACTGGCGGGAAGGAAGAAATGCTTCGTTACGTTAAAAGGAAGTTCCATGACTGAGCAGAAATAAAAAGCAGGCCGGCGGCCTGCTTTTTTGTTGAAAAAATTGTTCAGCCTTGAATCCCGCTCTGTCCATCATTTTCGTGTGAAAGAAAAGGGCGCCTGCTTTTTTTAATGTCGTTCCTTTGCTATGATCATAGAGATTCTGTGTGATTATTCAGAAAAAATAAAAAGGAGTGAATGACATGGCAAGAGCAAAACGGAAAGGATTGACTCTGGTTTACACCGGAGATGGAAAAGGAAAGACAACAGCTGCCGTCGGACTGACGGTGAGAGCGGTCGGGCAGGGAATGAACGTAAAAATCCTCCAATTCATCAAATCGAAGAAACGGAGCTATGGAGAAATGAAGGCGCTTGAGAAGCTGGGTGTGGAAATGGTGCAGCTCGGAGAGGGGTTCACCTGGCTGAAAACTCCGGACGTACATAGGGAAGCGTTGAAGTCCGGGTGGGCGGAAGCGAAAGAAACCGTCATGTCCGGTGAGTATGACGTGGTCGTCCTTGATGAAATAAACAATGCCCTGGCGATCGACACATTCCCGGTCGATGATGTACTGCCATTGGAGGAAGTGCAGGAGCTGATCCGCCATAAACCGGAGCACGTTCATCTTGTCCTGACAGGGAGAAGTGCCAAGGAGGAAATTAAGGAGCTGGCCGATCTTGTTTCCAATGTGCACGTCGAGAAGCATTACTACGATGAAGGAGTGCCGGCGGTGCGCGGCATTGAATATTGATGAGAAAACGCTTGGTGATAGCCGGCGCAGCCAGCGGTGCCGGTAAAACGACGATTACACTCGGGTTAATGGCGGCATGGAAGCAGCAGGGATGGAACGTACAGGGATTCAAGTGCGGACCGGATTATATCGATCCCAGTCTTCATAAAGCGGTAACGGGGCGGCCGGCGCGGAACCTGGATAGTTGGATGCTTCCGGATGACGTGTTGGCGGAAGTGTTTCAAAAAGGAAGTGACACGGCAGATATCTCGATTGTCGAAGGAGTCATGGGACTGTACGACGGTAAGTACGCGACATCCAATCAAGGGTCGACCGCGGAAATCAGTCAGAAAATTGATGCACCTATCATTCTTGTCGTTGACTGCAGTAAGATGGCAAGAAGCGCCGCAGCCATCGTGAAAGGATACCAGTTATTTGATGAGACGACGGACATTGCCGGTGTCATTGCAAGTAAAGTCGGAAGCGAAGGGCACTATCGGATTATCAAAGAAGCGGTAGAGCAGGCGTGTGGCATCCCGGTGTGCGGGTATCTGCCTCGAATGGAAGATTTAGAGATGCCGGAACGACACCTTGGTTTGATCCCAGCCATTGAAAGGGGAGAGCTGGATGACCTTTTTAACAAGATGGGAAGAGCCGTCATGGAAACCGTAGATATGGAGCGACTGCTGCAGATAAGTGAGAGTAAGCCTTGGATGGAGGTTCCCCCTTCGCCGTTATTTCAACAGCAGGCTTCTTCTTCTCTTAAGATAGCGATTGCGGAGGATAAGGCGTTCAACTTCTATTACCCGGAAAATCTCGAACTTTTGGAGGCGCGCGGTGTAGAAGTGCTTCGTTTTTCTCCGTTAGCTGGAGAGAAAATTCCTAAAGTGGCGGACGGCGTTTATCTGGGCGGCGGCTTTCCTGAACTTTATGCCGAACGACTCTCGGAACAGAAAGACATGAGAAAAGCGTTCCTGGCTCGCGTCGAAGAAGGGCTTCCTGTCCTAGCGGAATGTGGAGGATTCATGTTTTTAACAAAGGCCATCAACGGACATGCCATGGTTGGGGCTATTTCCGGGGACATGCATATGCAGGGAAAGCTGGCTGCTGTCGGATACAGGGAAATCCATGGAGGACCCGGGAATTTTCTTCTTCCTGAAGGGGAAACCGCAAGAGGTCACGAGTTCCACTATTCTGTATATCGCCCGGATGAGGAGCATACGCCGGCCTACTTCGTTAAAGGAACATTCGGAGAAGGGACAGAAGGAGTCATTCATAAGAATATTGTCGCAGGGTACACGCATATACACTTTGCATCGAACCCATCCGTTGTGGATGCTTTCCTGAATAAATGCAGGGAGGTTCGCAATTCATGAAGGCCGTACCAATTATGATCCAGGGCACACACTCAGATGCGGGGAAAAGTATGATGGTTACGGCTTTGTGCAGGATTTTTGCACGAAAAGGATATGCTGTCGCCCCGTTCAAGTCGCAGAATATGGCGCTCAACTCCTATATCACTATAGATGGCAGAGAAATCGGACGCGCGCAGGGGGTGCAGGCGGAAGCAGCCGGTGTCGAGGCAGAGACGATGATGAACCCTGTATTGATCAAGCCGACGAAGGATGATGAATCCCAAATTGTCGTCCATGGGAAGCCGCTCCGGAATATGAAAGCATCCGAGTACCGGAAGGAATATTACGAGACTGCCAAACAGGTAATACGAGAAGCTTATCAATCTTTAGCCGGTCGTTTTGAAAGAATCGTAATCGAAGGTGCCGGAAGCCCGGCAGAAGTGAATTTAAACGACCGTGAACTTGTCAATATGAGTATCGCAAGAATGGCGGATGCTCCGGTCATCCTTGTAGGGGATATCGACAGAGGAGGCGTATTTGCAAGCCTTGTCGGAACCCTGCAGCTGCTTGATCCGGTTGATAGAAAGAGAGTGTGCGGTGTAATCATCAATAAATTCCGCGGAGATGTGTCTCTGCTTCAGCCCGGTTTGGATTGGTTTGAAGCGTATGCAGGTATCCCGGTTCTGGGTGTCGTTCCGTTCCTGGAAGATGCTGCGATGGATGCGGAAGATTCCTTAAGTCTCCATCAATACAGCCGTTTCCCCGACGATGCCAAGGATTTGGATATCGCTGTCATTCATCTTCCGCGCATTTCTAATTTTACAGACATCGATCCGTTTCGGTTTGAAACGGACTGCCACGTACGGCTTGTTCAGAAGCCGGAAGAATTGGGAAAACCCGATTTGATCATTCTTCCCGGAACGAAAAATACGCTGGAAGACTGTCAGTTCATGAAGGAGCTGGGGTTGGACCACGCTGTCAGAAGGCTTCACCTTCAAGGAACCATCATCTTCGGGATTTGCGGCGGCTATCAAATGATGGGGGAGAAGATCCATGATCCTCAAAAAGTAGAATCTGAAGCCATCGAAGTGGAAGGGATCGGGATTTTTCCACTAAAGACGACAATGCTTACAGAGAAACGGACGGTTCGCTCAAGCATGAAGGTTCATTTCTCGGGAGAAGAGCTGGATATTCAAGGCTATGAAGTCCATATGGGCCGGACGGAGCGGACGGGGGATGTCGATTCCTTCCTTGATGGTTCCGTAAGCGACGGAGCATATGGGACGTATTTTCACGGTGTGTTCCATAACGACAAGTTCCGCCATCTGTTTCTCAACCAGCTCAGGAAACGAAAAGGATTGCAGGAGGCGGAAGCGCACGTGTTGTATGAACAACTCCGGTTGGAAGCTTATGATCGTTTAGCAGCGCACGTCACAGGTTTTTTAGACGTAGATAGACTGGAAGACATAATGGAGCAGTACCAGCGTAGATAGGAGCAGAAGCAGGGCCCCTATGAAGGCTATGACAAGATTTACTTTTTTCCGACGGGATTCTATAATAGAATCATCACAAAAATTCGAATATTCCGCGATCAGGTCCTACATGCTGTAGGTGAAAAGGGAAATCGGTGTAAATCCGATGCGGTCCCGCCACTGTAACGTTGAGGAAAGCTGCGTGCCACTGTTTGTACGGGAAGGGCAGCTTGACGATGAAACGGAGCCAGGAGACCTGCCTGACGTGTTCGAGAAGAGACTTTCGGGTTAAAGGTCTGCTTCGAACGAGCGTGATGTGTGCGTTTATTTATCAGCGTGTATCATTCCGCCTCCTTCGACGACCGCCTTTTTCTTAGAGAATGGCGTTTTTTTGTGAGCAAAAATAGGGAGGGGAAAGATACATGAAAAGAACACACTGGTTCATGCCGTTTGTTATCGGTATGCTTCTGATGTTTGCTGTCGGTTGCAGTGATGATTCCAATGAAACGGAGCAGGGCGCAGATGCTGGTGCGGAGGAAACGACTGATCAGCAGGGAAATTCTGCCGAATTCCCGGTCACGGTCACAGACGGAAGTGGAGAGGAAGTTACCATCGAAGAGGAGCCGGAGACGATCGTATCCTTAATACCGAGCAACACAGAAATTACATTTGCGCTCGGTCAGGGCGATAAGTTGATTGGTGTCGATACATACAGCAACTATCCGGAGGAAGCAAATGATATAGAAAAAATTGGAGCTCAGGAAATGGATGTGGAGAAGATTTTATCTTTAGATCCGGATCTTGCGCTGGTGACAGATTTCCACCAGGAGAATAATCGCGATATTCTAGATAAATTCGAAGAATCCGGTATCGACGTTGTTGTTGTCGACAGTGCGGAGTCTTTTGATGCTGTATATGACCATATCGAACTGCTTGGTGATGTGGAAGGGGCATCCGAAGAAGCGGATGAGCTTGTAGGCGACATGCAGTCCAGCTTGGAAAAGATCAAAGAGAAGGCAGAAGCTGTCGAGGAAAAGAAACGGGTTTGGGTGGAGGTCGCTCCTAGTCCTGACATTTATACAACCGGTACAGGAACCTTCATGAATGAGATGCTGGAGGCGATCCATGCCGAAAATACGGCTGCCGACCAGGAAGGTTGGGTGAAGATGACGGAAGAGGAAGCCGTCCAGAAGAATCCTGATGTCATCATCACCACTTACGGCTACTATGTCGATAATCCGGAGGAGCAGGTGCTTGACCGAGCGGGATGGGCGGAAGTTCCTGCCGTGAAGCAGGAACAGGTCTTCGATGTGAATAACGATACGGTGACGCGTCCGGGACCGCGTTTGATCGATGGAGTAGAGACGCTTGGAAAGCTCATTTATCCAGAAGTATTTACTGAATAAGATCGGGTGGATGTACATCTTGTTGGGAGGGTTCGTACTTGGTGCGACCCTTCTTGGCGTTTTAAACAGCAGTGTCGATTTCCCGATCCCGGTTGTTCTCGATCTTCTGCTTAATAAAACGCTCGGGATTTCTTTGCGGGATGAGACAGTCGAGAAATCCACCGAACTGATCATTTGGGAAATACGGTTTCCGCGGGTACTGCTGGCGCTTCTCGTAGGTGCTTCCCTTTCCATTGCAGGTGCTGCTTTCCAAGGATTGTTGAGGAACCCGCTGGCTGATCCGTACACAATCGGCGTTTCGTCCGGTTCCGCCCTCGGTGCTGTATGCGTGCTGTATTTCCAAATTACGATTTCGTTTCTAGGCGAATTCACGCTGCCGGTTGTAGCGATTATCTCCGGATTCATCACGATGCTTATCGTCTTCGGGGTGACTCACCTGGCCAATCGAACGCTTGCGATCGAGACGATCATTCTGGCTGGTATTATCGTTAGTTCTTTCATCAGTGCGGTCATTTCCTTAATCATTGCCTTGAGTTCAAGAGAAGATATGCGGCAGATTCTTTATTGGCTGATGGGGAATGTCGGGATGCGGGGATGGAGTCATGTCCAATTGCTTCTTCCGTTTTTCGTCGTTGGGGTCCTGCTTCTCCTGTTCAAAACGCGCGAATTAAATGCGATGGCGCTTGGTGAGGAGTCTGCCGAACACTTGGGAGTGCACGTGAATCGAGGGAAAGTGATGGTCATCGTCGGCGCATCGCTGTTGACAGGGGCTGCCGTCGCCGTATCCGGACAAATAGGATTCGTCGGACTGGTCATCCCTCATTTCATCCGAATGCTTGTTGGGCCCAACCACCGCCACGTCCTGCCGTTATCCACGCTTGCCGGCGGTGGTTACCTGATTCTCGCCGACTTATTTGCACGGACGATTGTGGCACCGGAAGAATTGCCGATTGGTGTCATCACCGCCCTGATCGGCGCACCGATCTTTGCTTTACTTATGATCAGAGAGCGATTCAGGAGGAACGAATCATGATAATGATGGAAGGTGTATCAGGAGGATATCAAAGCAAACGGGTTGTCCATGATATTGATTTGTCGATTCAAACCGGCCGGTTCTTTACATTGCTTGGTCCGAATGGAAGCGGAAAGACGACCCTGTTTAAATTAATTACAGGGATACTGCCGGCAGCGACGGGAACTATTCAACTGTTCGGCAGGTCTCTGCATACGTTTTCTCCCCGGGAAAAGGCAAGAATGATGGCTGTGCTCTCCCAGGAATCGTATGTGGAATTCGACTTTACGGTCAGAGAAATCGTTACGCTTGGAAGATATCCTCATCAACGAGGGTGGTTAAAGCACACGACGAAAGAAGATCTTCGTATCGTGGATGCAGTAATGGAAGAGACGGATGTCCGCCGCTATGAGAATCAACCGTTCCGTACCTTGAGCGGTGGAGAGAAACAGCGGGTTCTGCTCGCAAAGGCATTGGCGCAGCAGCCGAAGATCCTTTTCCTGGATGAGCCGACAAACCATTTAGATATCAAGCATACAGTCGTCATGCTGGAACATTTGAAGAAGCATCAACGGGATCATGATCTGACGATTGTGGCGATCCTCCACGACCTGAATACGGCCGCGTTGTTCGCAGATGATGTCGGGTTACTGCAGCAAGGGAAACTTGTCGCAACAGGGGATCTGTCCTTGCTGCAGCAGGAGGATTTATTGCAGGAAGTGTACGATGTTCCTGTCCATCATCATTATCACCCGGAAATACCGAAGTCACAAATCGTGGTAACACCCAATCAGGAGACGGGTACGATCCCGGATTATCAAATCATTCAAAATGCGGAATGGATCCATCTCGAATTTACCCGGCCGCTTCGGACGATGGCAAACAGCGTCATTGGCGGTGGTATCGGCTGGTCTACGGACTTTTGTAATTTTCATGTAGATTTATCCTACGACTGCCGGGAACCGGAAACGGATGTCATCAGCTGGATGAAAACAAGAGGCGTCGATCCCGCTCAAACAATTGGAATGATGACCGCTGTCCATCTGCAGGACTATGTCATCTGTAAAGAAAACGTTCAGGGTATCGGTGTAATGGCTGTAGTGACGGCAGGGGTCGGTAATGCGGTCGATATTTCTAAAAGAAGAGAACTGGGTGCAATCCAGCCGGGTACGATCAACATTATGGTTTTTGTTGATGCTCATTTGACAGACGGTGCTCTCGTCAATGCCGTCCAATCTGTGACAGAAGCTAAGGTGAAAGCGTTGGCAGACCAGTCTGTCCTGGATCCAGTGACGGGATCGACAGCGACTGGTACTTCTACAGATAGTACCGTCGTCGCCTCCACACAGGTAGGGGCACTGACTCCCTATGCCGGCTCAGGGACGGCCGTCGGGCAGGCAATCGGTACGATTGTCTACCGCGGTGTACGGGAGTCCCTCGATAAATATGAGAAAAGGGGATCCCGTTGATGGACTGGCTTTATCACTACTATATTCTGCTTTTTGCAATAGGGCTGGATTTATGGATTGGTGACCCTAAGTGGATTCCCCATCCGGTAATCGGAATCGGAAAGCTTATCGGTCGACTTGAAGGTAAGTGGAACAATGGTGAACGTCTTAGGGAGAAGGGTGTAATGCTCGTTATCGTCATCGTAGGAGGGGCTGCAAGTATCAGCTTTGTGTTGATTACTCTGGCGGAAGCGGTCCATCCAGTTCTGGCTTTTCTGGTGGAAGGGTATATTGTATCTTCCACTATTGCCATCAAAGGGCTTCAGAAGGCCGCTTATGAGGTGCTGGTGCCTTTAAGCGCCGGGAATATCGAAGCCGCCAGGGAAAAGCTCAGCTGGATCGTAGGCAGGGATACGGAAGCTCTGAATGAAAACGAAGTGACGCGTGGTACCGTGGAAACTGTTGCCGAAAATACGGTCGATGCAGTCATTGCCCCAGTTCTTTGGGCACTGATCGGCGGTGGACCGCTTGCGTTCGCCTATCGTGCAGCAAATACATTGGACTCGATGGTCGGCTATAAGAATGATCGCTACCTTAATTTCGGCTGGGCATCCGCCAGGTTTGATGACATCGTCAATTGGCTGCCTGCACGGGTGACAGCGGCAGCCATGTGGATTGGTTCTTTTCATGTCAGAGATTCAAGGCGTAAAAATGGTCTTGTCATCGTACGGCGGGATGCGGCAAAGCATCCGAGCCCGAATGCCGGATTCCCGGAAGCTATGTGTGCCGGGCTTCTCGGTGTCCGTCTCGGAGGTGTGAATTTCTATGAAGGGATTCCTTCTTACCGTGCAGAGCTTGGAACAGCAGGAAGGAAGCTGAAGGCGGCGGACATATTAATAACCGTTCGGTATATGCACGGTACATGGGTGGTGGTGTTGGCACTTGTTGGTATAGTCATTGGTATCACTCACTATTTCTGATGGAGGGAGAGGAAAAGGATGAAAGAATGGCCGGAACACGGCGGGAATCCGTTAAAAATAATGCAACGATATGATATGGGGGAAAAAAAGGTGATGGACTTCAGTGCAAATCTAAATCCGCTGGGACCACCGCCCGATCTTTCTCTGGCTGCCGCATTCCGTACCTTGGATGTCTATCCCGATCCTGATTACCGCAGCGAAGTGCAGGAGCTTGCCGATGCGCTCTTGGTCGAACCGGACATGATTCGCCTTACTAACGGAGGAGCAGAAGCGATTTTCCTCGTGGCACATCTGTTTGCGGGTAAATCCGCGCTGATCATCGAGCCGGCATTCTCCGAGTATGCAAGAGCATGTGAAGCATATCAAATAGATGTGACGCGTCTTAATTTAAAAGAGGATTTTGGTTTTCCCGTGCAGGAAGTGCTGACAGCGATCCCACAAACAGACCTGCTTTTTCTTTGTCGACCTAATAATCCTACGGGTACAATAATCCCGATTGATCGGCTCATACAAATGCTTGAAGAAGCGGAAAAGTCCGAGGTGACAGTGGTGGTCGATGAGGCCTTTGTTCACTTCCTTCCGCTGGAGGAACAAAATATCCTCCCGTTAATGGAGCGTTTTCCAAACTTGATTATCCTGCGTTCCTTGACGAAAATCTATGCGGTTCCGGGTCTTCGCCTTGGGTACATAGTGGCCCAACCCGAACAAATCAAGCGGGTTGCCGGGGTGCAGATCCCATGGAGTGTAAACGGAGTGGTTGCTTCTTTACTGCCCGATCTGCTCGCTCGAACAGACTATATACATAAAACCCGCCGTTTCGTACAGGAAGAGCGGGAGCGATTAGTGATTTCTTTGCATGAACTTGGATTTACGGTTTCACCATCTGTTTCTAATTTCTATCTGTTGAAGGATGCATCCGCGGCAAATTCCGACCCTTTGTTCGTTTATCTGGTTAAGAATGGAATCATTCCGCGTCACACCCATACGTTTTCCGGACTGGAAGGAACGTATATAAGGCTGGCTGTAAGAAAGAAGGAAGAAAACGATCGACTATTGGAGGTGCTGGCAGCTTGGAAGGGACAGTGACGTTCGTTTCTGGAGGCGCCCGTTCCGGCAAGAGCGCTTTTGCTGAGAGCAGGGCGAAGGTTAAATCCAGCACAGGAAAGCTTATTTATGTTGCGACAGCTGAAGTAGTGGATGAAGAAATGGAAGACCGGATTATACGGCACCGCAAAGATCGTGGGATAGAGTGGCGCACTATGGAAGCGCCGGTTCATATAGCAGGGGACTTAATGAAAGTGGAAGAGGGTTCTGCTGTGCTGATTGATTGTGTCACCATATGGGTCAGTCATTTAATGTATGACGAAAAGGAGGACCTGGGCATGATTCTGGAAAAGGTTAAGGAACTGCTGCGAATCGGTCGTGAGAAGCGGCTGCAGCTTATCTTCGTATCCAACGATGTCAATGAGGGAACTCCGGTGCAGGAACCTTCTGTCATGGAATACATAAGAACCCTTCAGGACGTGCACCAGCTCCTGGCAGCTAAAGCCGATGAAGCGTTTCAGGTCATTTCCGGCATCCCTCTTTCCTGGAAAGAAGGAATAGGTTGAAGACGGGCGTTTACGGTTTGATTCTCGCCATTCAGTTTTTGACGCGTATTCCGCTTACCATCGAATGTCCATGGGAACAAAGGACAATCAAAAGCGCTCTTCGATCTTATGGAATCGCAGGTTTCATCATTGGTATGCTGCTCGCAGCCCTATGGTGGGGGACGGTGCTCTACTTTCCTATATGGTTTGGCGGGCTGGCGGTCATTTCCCTGTGGGTATATGTATCCGGCGGCCTTCATCTCGACGGGCTGATGGATGCAGCCGATGCGAAAGGATCCAACAAGCCACTGGAAGGTAAATGGGAGATCATGAAAGATCCCCACGTTGGGAGTTTCGGGATATTAGCGCTCGTTTTCCATCTGGCATGGAAAACAAGCTTCATCTTCGGCCTGTTCGTTTATGGACTTGATAAGAATCTGCTCTTTTCTATCTTCTTCATTCCTGCGTTAAGCAGAGCAGCGGCATTGATCGTTCTGTATCAGCTTCCGTTGATGCGGGAGAAGGGTCTCGCTTTCGAGTGGAAGAAACATATGGACCGAAGGGATGTCATCATAGGTGTAGGTGTCGTTGTATGTGTGGGAGCGTTATCCATTTGGACGATCGTTCTCATGGCAGCTTATGCCGTCTACTACTTTATCTTACGTTGGTGGATTGTCAGGAACTTCCGTGGCGTAAATGGAGATTTAATCGGATTAACGATAGAGGGGGGAGAATTATGGGGGCTGTTCGTACTTTGGATTTGTATGTGGTTCGTCATGGGCTGACGAAAGCAAATATAGAGAAGCGCTATATCGGCCATTTGGACGAACCGGTAATGGAAGAGCGGATGGAAGAGATGTTTGAGTTGAAAAAAAGCTTATCCACGGTCGCTTTTGATGCCTGCTTCACAAGTGACAGGAGGCGCTGCCTGCAGACCCTCCACTATTTAAGGCCGGATCTGCAAGGGTGGAAGGACGTCCGTCTTCGTGAGATATCATTCGGAAAATGGGAGGGGAAAAGACACGAAGACCTTGTCCAGGATCCTTCTTATCAGAGGTGGTTAAAAGATTGGCAGAATACCGGTCCTGACGGAGGAGAACGATTTCCTGAGTTCCACGATCGGGTGGGTGTTTTTTTAAAGGAAATGGTTTCCTCTTCTTATGATCAGATTCTTCTCGTTACGCATGGGGGAGTTATTCGTTCTTTATATCAACACCTTCATCCGGAAGCATCCTTCTGGGATATAAGTCCGCCACACGGAAAAGGCTGCTATTTTAGAGTTAGTAAATCAGAGGAGGGATGGTCATGCACGTCGTGGTCGGAGGTGCCTGTTCAGGAAAACGAAAATACGTCCGAGAACACTTCCCTTCTTTAAATTGGGTGAGTGCTTATGAATCCCGGCAATGGTGTGAATGGAAGACTGTGCATGACGGGACGCTTGTTCTCGAAGGGTTCGAGGTATGGATCAGAGAAGCCCTTCAGCAAGGAATGACGCTGGAGGAGGTAAAGAAACTTTTTTTCACCTTCGTCGAGGACGTCAGGCATGCCGGACGTTCGGTCGTATTTATCCTTTTGGAGACAGGTCGGGGGATTGTCCCAATGGAGAAACTGGACAGAGATGGAAGGGATTTGTTGGGCTGGCTGACTCAGAAGTTGACAGGAAACGCGGATGAAGTGACCTATTGCTGGCACGGTTTGTGGACGACGCTCAAAGCATGACACCCATGACGGTGTCATTCGAAAGCTTATGCGTCTTGCAGGAGTCGATGCTCCATCATGGAAACAAAAGAACAGGAATAGAAAAACGCACCAAAAGCGCGGGCTTTTGGTGCGTTTTGTTTCTTAAGATAAACCTTTTCTTCCGTAAAGTTGGATGGTCATGCATCAACGGGAACGGTATGCCCTCTATCATTGTGCCCGGGCCAAAGTAAACCGATGGCAGCACCGATGACTGCCGGAACGATCCATCCAAGGCCGATATCATAAAACGGAAGGTAGGCCGCATAGGCGCTGTCCACGACATCAAGAAACGAAACAGCGGCATTCGGCAGGCTGTCTTTCAAAGCATTGTAGCCGTCGATGACGCTGACGAAGAATGTGAAAGCAACGGAAACGGTATAGACTTTTTGTTTATTACCGAAGAACGAAGAAGCGAGTCCGAGTAAAATCAGGACAATGGCGATAGGGTATAAGAACATCAGCACAGGAACTGCGAATTGGATAATTTTTGTCAATCCCAGGTTTGCAATTAAAAAAGATACGAAAGAAAGCAGAAACACAAATGTTTTATAGCTGACTTTCGGTACAATTTCGTGGAAGAACTCGCTGCACGCAGCAATTAAGCCGATGCTTGTCTTAAGACATGCAAGAACGATGATGATACCGAGAAGAACAGCTCCGAATGATCCAAAGTAATGCTTAGCCACTTCAGCGAATATGACGCCTCCATTGTCGAACAAGCCGATGGACATAACGCTTGAAGCGCCCATGTAGGTGATTAAACCATAAATAAGCATCATCAATCCCATGGCGAAAATTCCTGACTTCCAAGTCGCTTTGGCGACAGCTTTCTTATCCGTGATGCCTTTGCTCTTAATAGCATTGATGACAACAATACCGAAGGCGAGGGAAGCAAGAGCATCCATTGTATTGTATCCTTCCGTGAATCCGGTCATAAAGGCAAGATCAGTGTAGTCTCCGGATGGTGGCTGGAAACTGCCCATCGGTCTGACAAGTGCTACGATAATTAATAGGAATAAGAACACTAAAAAGGCCGGTGTCAGATATTTTCCGATGTAATCCATCACTTTTGCGGGATTCAGGCAGAAATAATAGACGATTGCGAAAAACACAAAGCTGAAAACAGCAAGCCAAAGGGTGGTTTGGCCTTCCGGAATAAAGGACTCGAAACCGACGACGAAAGGTACGGTCGCTGTCCGTGGAATAGCGAAGAATGGTCCGATCGTCAAATAAAGGACTGCTGCGAATCCGAGACCGAAGATGGGATGAACCCTTCCGGCAAGATCACGCAGACCACTGCTTCCGGATAACCCGATGGCCAATATTCCCATGAAAGGAAGGCCGATCGCCGTCACCAGAAAACCGATTAAAGCCGGCCAGAAGTTTGTACCCGCCAGCTGTCCGAGCTGGATGGGGAAGATGAGGTTCCCTGCTCCAAAAAACATTCCGAACAGCATCGTGCCGATGACGGCATAGGTTGAAAAAGGGATCTTTTTTTCCATAAGTATAGCTCCTTCTTGGTGTAATAATTGTTGAAGTTTTTTGATAATAGAGACTATAATAACAAGAATTCTTTCCGGATACAATGCCATTTTTCTTATTGATATTATTGGAAGTAAACGTCTTAGGTTATGGTTTAAAAGAATGGATATTAAAAAGAAAATCCACAGGCGCTTGACAGATGACCTAAGATCCTATATAGTTAAAGTTAATTATTCTTGTTCGTTTACGAATGAAAGCTTAAGTAACTGTTAAGTCACTTTCGTCTTGAATGAATTTGCAGAGCAATAATAGTAATACAATGTGGATTTATTCCACGCAGGAGGTAACAATATGTTACAAGGTACAGTTAAATGGTTCAACGCAGAAAAAGGTTTCGGTTTTATTGAAGTAGAAGGTCAAGATGATGTATTCGTACACTTCTCTGCAATCCAAGGCGAAGGTTTCAAAACTCTTGAAGAGAACGAAACAGTTTCTTTCGAAATCGTTGAAGGCGACCGTGGCCCACAAGCGGCTAACGTTCAAAAATAAGTCCTAAAGAAAAGCTTCCGGCTAACCCCGGAAGCTTTTTTTTATGCGTAAATTTACTAAAGTTTATTAGAGGTAATTATCGGGTGGATATAGATCAGGGAGAGAAAGGAGACAAAACCAGGCAATAATCGTTTAATTTTTCTGAAAATAATATTGAAAGCGCTTAATTGTTCTGGTATTATTCATGTAACGATAATATTTACTAAAGTTTTACTAATGTTTGGAGAGGGAGTAATTCATGACTACGATCAAGGAAATAGCTTTGCGTGCCAATTACTCAAGCAGCACCGTTTCAAGAGTGTTAAATCATGATACGACGCTTTCCGTTTCACCGGAGGCGAGATCAAAAATATTGAGTATAGCGAAAGAATTAGGTTATAAGACTGTGCAGGAACGAAAAGGTACGAATACTTCGAAGACAATTCCCGGGAAAGTAGGTGTTCTCATCTGCCATTCCCTTGAAGAGGAATTGAATGACGCGTACTTTATCCATATAAGACAGGGGGTGGAAAGTGAGTGTGAAAAGAGAGGGCTGGATCTGGCAGAGGTTCTTCGATTGAGTCAACTGAAGGCTGGAAAAATAAGTGATGAAATCAAAAATTTGATCGTTGTCGGGAGAATAAGTGAAGAGCTTCTAAGGGCGCTTACGGATCATTTGGAGAATGTCGTTTATATAAACCATTCGACGAACGATGATGTGTACGATGCGGTAGTAATTGATTTTGAACATGCAACCAGACAGGCGGTTGAACACCTGCTTGAACTTGGCTATAAGGATATTGGTTTCATAGGTGGACAGGAAGTAGAGCATTTCGTGGACAGGACGGAAGATCTGGAAGAAGGAAGAAAAGCCACGTTTCGAAAGATTATGGAGGAAAAGGGGCTATTCGCTGAAGAAAAATGTTTGGTTGGGCAGTTCCGTATTTCGGAGGGGTATCGGCTGATGAAAGAGATGATTGAGAGCAGCAGAGTCCCGGAAGCAGTGTTTGCATCCAGTGATGCGATGGCGGTCGGCGCGCTGCGGGCACTTCAAGAAAACAATTATCAAGTGCCTGATGATGTAGCGATCATAGGGTTCAACGATATCGAGTTGGCTAGCTATGCGAGCACACCACTTACTACAGTTCGAGTGCATACAGAAGAAATGGGGAAGACCGGGGTGAAGCTTATGATCGACCGCTTGGAAGGCCGCAACATCCCAATGAAGGTGGTTCTTCCTACCGAATTAATTATTCGTGAAAGCTGTGGGAGCAGGAAAAGGGATTTGCAAAAAAAGGGGATATCCTAATACCTTTACAGCTTTAAGGAGGTGAGGCCTTGGGGGAAAGAAATGATTCGTACATCCACCTGTTTTGGGAAGGACAGGCAGATGCACAGTGGTAAACAGCTGAAGACTGTCTTGCTTAGGGATCAGCTTCAGCGCTTAAAGTATATCGGATTACTTATAAGGGAATCAAATGTTTCGCTCGTATGGGTAAAGAATGACTACATTTAGGAGGAACAACGATGAACAATAGATGGTACAGCCTTATTGTCATAGCCATTATAGGTGTTTTCCTTGTCGGCTGCTCAGACAGCTCTGCCAGCGGAGATGGGGATAAAACGGTACTTACTTTTTATTCGACGGCGACTACGGAAGAAGATAAGCAGGTATTACAGGAAACAATCAAAGAATTTGAAGAAGAGTATCCGGACATCGACATTGAAGACAATTATCCGGGGAGCGGATATGAAGATATGATCCGTGTAAAAATGGCTGCAAACGATATGCCGGATCTGTTTGATACCCATGGTTGGTCACAGCAAAGGTATGGGGAATATGTGGCTGATTTAAGTGATATGGAGTGGGTGGAACGACTGGATCCTGCTCTTGATACCATTCTTAAGGATGAGGATGGAATGGTATATGCGTATCCATTAAATCAGGCGAAAGATGGAATAAATTATAACGAGAGCTTACTGGAGGAGTATGGAATCGAACCTCCTGCGACATTTGATGAGTTCATGGCAGCTTTAGAGACTATTAAAGAGAAAAGCGGTGGAGAAGTGACGCCGCTCTGGATTAATGGTTCGGACAAATCTGCTTTCGGACAATATTTCGATCAATTTGCAACACCGTTACTGGTTACAGACGAAGAGAATAATTACGAAGAAGAACTATTGGATGGCACGTTTGACTGGTCCAACTATACGTATCTTCCGGAAAAATTGAAGGAAATGCAAGATGAAGAGTTATTGAATAAAGATGTATTGACAGCTCAAATACAACAGCGTACACAATTGATGGCGCAAGGAAAGATTGGCTTTGTGTTTGGCGGAGGCTCCATCGGGACAGCTGTAGAAGAGCTTAATCCTGATGTTAAGGTCGGAGTTATTCCTATGCCGATCATTCATGATGGAGATGAACCAAGCTGGATCGGCGGCGAGCGTCATACTGTCGCTGTCTCAAAAAATACGGAACACATGGAAGAAGCGGAGACATTCATTGAATACCTGGCGCGTCCGGAAGTTGCCAAGAAAGTAGCGGAAGGAACCTCTCTGCCTGCTGGATTGACCGGCATCGATGCAGACAACTATTTCAAAGCATACTATGACAAATATGAAGGTGTGATGGTCGAGCCTTATTTTGACCGTATCTATCTACCGAGCGGCATGTGGGATGTTATGGGGGCTACAGGGCAGGAGTTGTTGTCCGATTCCATGAGTCCGAAGGAAGTTTCAGAGAAAATGTCCGAAGAATATACAAGATTGAGAGAATAGAAGGAGGGTGACAACCCTCCTTGAAAATCCAGCATCTATTATAGGAGATGGATATCATGAGTGAAATGGTTCGAAAAACAGAAAGGACGCTCGTTAAGGAGCAAGATCGTTCAGAGAGAAAACGACAGAAGAAAAGCAAATCCGGGTCCCTTTGGTGGATGTATCTACCGGCTCTCCTCGTTGTATCTGTGTTTATCCTGTATCCGTTCTTGAACGGGATTCGTGTATCCTTTACAGATTGGAACGGGTTCTCACAGACGAAAAACTGGGTGGGGTTCGAGCAATATACAAGAATGTTTCAAGACCCGGATACGTGGCTCGTTGTAAAGAATACGCTGCTATATGGTATCGGGAGTACAATTTTTCAAAATGTGATCGGTCTGCTTTATGCGCTTCTGCTTAACCAAAGCATCCGTTTTAAAGCGGTGACGAGAACGATTGTATATTTACCTGTCATCATCAGCCCGCTTGTCATGGGTTACATTTGGTATTTCTTCTTCGCATATCAGAATGGGGCGTTGAATGATGTATTGATGCTCTTTGGAATGGAGAGTGTCAATGCGCTCGGTAACCCTGACTTGAACCCGTGGATCATTGTCTTCGTGAATACTTATCAGTTCGTTGGAATTGCGATGATCATATACTTAGCCGGCCTTCAGGGGATCTCTAAAGATTACTATGAAGCGGCGAATATCGATGGAGCATCCGCTCTTCAGAAATTCAAGAGCATTACCCTGCCGTTGTTGATGCCCGCCATCACTATCAATATGGTTTTAAATATCATTGGCGGACTAAAGTTGTTCGATGTGATCGTGGCACTGACGAACGGTGGCCCGGGAAACGCCTCGCAATCGATGTCGACATTCATGTACTCGCTTTACTTCAACAGACAGGATGCCGGTTATGCAGCGACCCAGGGTGTGCTGATGGCATTTATTATCCTGATATTGAGTCTGCTCGCTCTTGTCTACTTCAAGCGTAAGGAGGTCGATGCATCGTGAATGATTCCGGGAAGAAATCTAAGAAACTATGGACGATCGTGGCCATCGTCATCTCGATCGTTCACCTTATTCCTTTCTACATTCTCATAACGACAGCTTTTAAAGCGAATAACGATTTCAGTTCGCGTTGGGTTTTACCGGAATCGTGGAGTTTCCAGAACTTTACCCAAGCATGGGAAACAGCGAGTCTTGGTACAGCCTTCTTTAATACGATGGTGATTACTGCATGTGCAGCCGTCCTGTTGATTATCTTTGGCTCGCTTGCAGCGTATCCTTTGGCGCGTTTGAATACGAGATTGAATAAGTTCGTTTATTTTCTTTTTATCGCTATCATGATTATTCCACCATTGACTGCACTTGTTCCGTTGTACCAGCTGGTCGTGGATATCGGGTTGATGAACACGAGGACGGTTGCCATTCTGAATAACTTGGCTGCGTTTCTTCCTTTGACGATTTTCTTATATGCGGGCTTCATCCGGTCGACTGTACCGAAGGAGCTGGAAGAGGCAGCAAAAATGGATGGGGCCAACACGTTGATGATTTTCTTCCGTGTTGTATTTCCACTTCTCAAGCCGATTACCGCGACGGTATTAATCATCTCCTGTGTATTTATCTGGAATGATTATCAATTTGCAATCTTCTTCCTTCAGGATAAAGAAGTACAGACACTGACGGTAGCCTTGGCCGGCTTCTTCGGGCAGAATCAAAACAACTTGAATCTGGTCGCCTCTGCTGCTCTTATGTCCATGCTTCCAATGACGATTCTGTTTTTATTTCTACAGAAGTATTTTGTCGCTGGTCTATCTTCAGGATCAATTAAAGGCTAATTTATTAAGAGTTAGGAGAATATATCATGTCTAAAATTACATTCTTAGGTGCTGGGAGCACGATTTTTGCTAAAAACGTACTTGGTGACTGTATGCTCACTCCAAGTATTCAAGGATTTGAATTTGCCCTGTTCGATATCGACCAGCAGCGGTTGAGTGAGTCGGAGCGAATGTTGAAAAACTTGAAAGAGAGTACGGGGAGTACCGTGACCGTGAAAGCTTATACGGATCGTAAAGAAGCTCTTCGTGGCGCCAAATATGTCATCAATGCGATTCAAGTTGGAGGGTATAAGCCAAGTACCGTAATCGACTTCGACATTCCGAAGAAATACGGCCTGCGTCAAACGATTGCAGACACGGTGGGGATTGGCGGGATATTCCGTGCTTTGCGCACGATTCCGGTAATGATGGATTTTGCTCAGGATATCGAGGAAGTTTGTCCAGACGCTCTCTTCCTTAATTATACGAACCCGATGGCCGCGCTTACAGGGGCAATGCTCCACCACACTTCCGTCCAAACGGTCGGCCTCTGCCACAGCGTTCAAGCAGCAGTACCCGAATTGTTTCGATCGTTAAATATGGATGATACGGACATCCAGTGGAAAATTGCCGGCATCAATCATATGGCATGGCTTCTTGAAGTGAAGAAGGACGGCAAAGATCTTTATCCGGAAATCAAAAGGCGTGCACAGGAAAAGCAGAAAGAGAAACATGATGATATGGTGCGTTTTGAATTGATGAACCGCTTCGGATACTATGTGACGGAATCGTCGGAACATAATGCGGAGTATCATCCGTACTTTATCAAAGGTCGTTATCCGGAATTGATTGAGCGGTTCCATATACCTCTCGATGAATATCCTCGCCGCTGTGTGAAGCAGATCAGCGATTGGGAGAAGATGAGGGAGGAAGTCGTGCATAATTCGAATTTGACCCATGAGCGGACACATGAATATGCTTCGTATATCATCGATGCGATGGAAACAGATCGTCCGTTCCGCCTTCATGGTAATGTATTAAATACAGGAGGACTTATTTCAAATCTTCCGAACAAGGCGGTCGTAGAGGTCCCTTGTCTTGTCGATAGAAATGGTGTCACTCCATGCCGTATCGGTGACTTGCCGGAGCAGTTGGCAGCCTTGAACCGCACGAATATAAATACCCAGCTGTTGACGATCGAAGCAGCTATCACCGGCAAGCGTGATCATATCTATCACGCCGCGATGCTCGATCCTCATACGGCTGCAGAGCTGTCGCTCGATGATATCGTCTCTCTTTGCGATGAGCTCATAGATGCGCACGGGGCTTGGATTCCAAAATTTGAAAAAAGTAATGTTCTTGTATAATTAAAGGAAGAACCGCAGGGGAAAATTCCTCTGCGGTTTTATCTATTAATGAATGGAAAGGTTTAAGAAGGATGGGTTTCGTCAAAAGTACACCAAGAGGAGGAAAACCTATGAAATCCACGAAAAGTTACAAAGAAAGGCTTAAGCAGTTAAATCCGAAGCAGGCAATAGAGAAAGGGCGCGCTCATTTCTCAGAAAAAGAGTATGGGGAGAAACTGCGCCGGTACAGTGGACGCCTCGGCGCGAAGGTCGTCTACTACAGCCTGCTCCTTTATTATGCCTTCCGAAAACCGGAAACGCCCAAGAAAGCGAAGCTCACGATTATGGGTGCCCTCGGTTATTTGATTCTTCCGGTAGACCTCATTCCGGACTTCATACCCGGTGTAGGTTTAGCGGATGACAGTGCCGTGATTGCCTATGCCATCTCCCAGATTATTTCCCATATTGATGAAGAGGTCGAGAGGAAAGCGGAACAGCGGGTCAGCAGGCTTTTCGGAAGGGACTTGGATGAAGAGGAGCGGACGCTTCCTCGGGCTGAGCGGTAGACTTTGTGCTTTAGCGATGCAGGAAAGTACGATATAATAGGCGTGTTTTGAGAAAAAGGAGAATGAACATGCCTTTGCAGACGAAGCCCTTGATAACCGATGGGGATTTTTTTCAACATTTAAATATAAAAAATAAATATAAACAGCCGTTCCGAGAATGTATGGTTCGTACAGCTGCGAAGCTGCTGGACACAACGACGAGTGAAAGCCGTCCGGGTATGCTTCTCGGTAAGGTACAGTCCGGGAAGACGAGGACGTTCCTTGGGGTGATGGGACTGATGTATGATAACGGATTCGATGTCGTCATCCTGTTGACGAAAGGAACGAATGCGCTCGTCAGACAGACATGCAGCCGGTTAGAGGAGGAGTTCGAAGCTCCGCTGAAGGCGGACGCCATGCGGGTGTATGACATTATGAAAATGCCGGATCGACTTTCTAAATATGAATGGTCTCAGAAGCTGGCATTTGTCGTAAAAAAGGAAACCCGCAATCTCGATCGATTGAAGGAAACCATGCTTGAGAAGTATCCGGAGCTAGCCGGAAAACGCGTACTGTTCATCGATGATGAAGCGGATTTCGCAAGTGTTGCCTATGAACATAAGCGGGATCAGAACATTACCGAGCTGCGAGTCATCGCAACAAAAATCAATGAACTGCGGCAGCTGCTTGCCCAACCGGCATTTCTTCAGGTAACGGCGACACCGTATTCTCTCTATCTGCAGCCGGAAGACTTAACGTTCCATAAAGGGAAGGTGTTCGAACCAGTCCGGCCTGCGTTCACGGAATTAGTCCCTGTTCACGACCGGTATATCGGAGGGGAAGTCTACTTCGAAATGAGTGAGCAGGAAGGTCATCTTGCTTCCTATCTTTTTCATCCGGTCGAGGAGAAAGAGCTGGAAGTAATGAAGAAAATGGACGGACGCCGTGTGAAGATGGACCGTCTGCTCACCCAGAAGTCTATTGCGAATATCCGTCATGCCGTCATGAACTTCCTTGTAGGCGCAAGCATTCGCCGCTGGCAGCAGCGGGCGATGGGGCAGAAGCGGAAGAAGTATGCCTTTATCATCCACACGGAACGAGGGAAAAGCGCCCACAGCTGGCAGGCGGAATTGATGGAAGGGTTCCGGACGCTTCTGACCGCGGAAGCGGAAAAGCAGTCCGAATTGTTCCGGGAATTGATCCGCACCTCTTTTGACGGAATCATTCGTTCCGTAAGTAAGTTGAAGAAGCATCCGGTTCCTGAGTTTCCTGATATTTATGAAGAGGTACGCCATTCCCTGCTTGAGGAGCATCTGGTCAGCAGTGTCGTCAACTCGGAAAGGGATATCCGTGATTTGCTTGATGATCAGGGAGAATTGCAGCTGCGCGCCCCGATGAACATTTTTATTGGTGGACAGATTCTGGACCGTGGAGTGACCGTTCATCATTTGATCGGCTTCTTCTATGGAAGGAACCCGAAATCTTTTCAACAGGATACGGTTCTCCAACATTCAAGAATGTACGGAGCCCGTCCTGTCGCAGATCTTGCTGTTACCCGTTTCTATACGACGGTAAAGATTTATGATGTGATGAAGAGGATTCATGAATTTGACGCAGAGCTGCGCCGTGTCTTTGAGAAAGGCGGACATCAGCAGGGCGTTGTCTTCATACAAAGGGATGGAAAGGAAGAGATCCTGCCTTGCAGCCCTAATAAGATCATGCTCTCCAGTCTGACAATGATCAAACCGCATAAAAGGATCCTTCCGATAGGCTTCCAGACGGGATACAAAACGAATATTCAAAAGCATATTCATACTTTGGACAAGCTGATAGATAAGGCGAAGGCGTCTGCTGTCCGGGAAGAAAACGGAGCCTTCCTCATCCGTAAATCCGAAGCTAAAGAGATGCTTCGGATTGTGTATGAAACGCTGGAAATGGAAGAAGGGTACACGTTCCACCTGGATGAGTATGAAGCGTTGATTGATTACCTTTGTGCAGAATCCGATAACGGTGACTATGTATGGTTGTTATCCCGCACTCATCGACAGGTGAAGCGGTTCAAGAAGGATGGGAAGTTCGAAAACTCTCCGGATACTCCAGGTAAAGGCAGCGGAGAGCTTGCATTGGCAAGAAAAGTGGCGGAAAGCTCCCCCGCACTCCTGATGTTGAGACAGGAAGGAAAGAAAGAGAACGGGTGGCGGGGAAGTCCGTTCTGGTGGCCTGTCCTCATTGCCCAGGCCCGAATCGCCCCAACGGTCTATGCGGATAAAATCATAAAATAACAGCGTATGAAAAACTCCGAACGGTCACTCCGTTCGGGGTTTGTTTTTTTCTCATAAGGTGGGAAGAGAAGAAGGAGGAACTTTGGCCGATTTCTCGGATGCTGATGTATAATAGGAATATATACCTGGTATGCAGGATCGGGAAGCAAAGGGGAGAAAGTTCATGCATGAAGAAATACTGGGACAGTATAATTGGTGGCTGGTGGTCTTATCCATCGCCGTCTCCATTCTGTCTTCATATACAGCACTGCTCCTCGTAAGGAGGATGATGCAGACGGAAGGAGCTGTCCGCTGGAAGTGGCTGCTTATCGGAAGTTTGACCTTCGGAGTGGGTATTTGGTCGATGCATTTCGTCGCCATGCTCGCGTACAAAATGGATATGGTCGTTACCTATAAAGCATGGGGAGTAACGCTTAGTGTTATAGCAGCAATATTCTCCAGTTTTCTCGCCTTCTATCTTATCAGCAGGAAAGAGAGAAGATGGTTTCATCATATCTTGGGGAGTGTCCTGATCGGACTGAGTATCGTCTCCATGCATTATATAGGGATGGACGCGATGGAAATGGGGATGCGTATTGAGTATGATCCCCTTTGGGTCGCCCTATCCATTGGTATCGCATTGGCTGCCTCTTTTGCTGCACTCCAATTATTTACGATCTCTGCGAACGTAAAGAGAGAAGAAGCCGACTATACCAATTTAAAATGGTGGGGAAGTTCTTTAGGCATGGGAGCAGCCATTTCCGGCATGCATTATACAGGAATGTATTCGGCCTCTTTCCATCCAATGGAGGAAGAAAAAATTTCCTCCGCAGTACCGGTGATCGATCCGACTCTTCTCGGTTTGTGTATCGCTTTTGGTGTCATGGCGACCATCGGTTTTCTCATTAAGTTGATTGCATTTGATACGAAGATGGAGTCCACGACCGACCGTCTTCATTTGGCGAATCAGATGTACAAGTCCATCGTGGAGTCAGCGAACGATGCGGTGATCACTTCGGATGCGTCGGGTCGTGTCCTCTCTTGGAACAGGGCTGCGGAACGGATTTTCGGTCACAGAAAAGAAGAAATGTACGGAAAAAGTCTTCGGAAGCTCACTCCGGGTCCCTACGAAGAAGGTGACCTTTCTAAGATGGTTCAAGTAATCGGAAGGACAGTAGAGCTGGAGGGGCTGCATAAAGCCGGCCATACGTTTCCAGTCGAATTGTCACTGGCTAAGATCGATGACCATGGAAAGGTCTTTTACATAGGCATCATTCGCGATATAACCGAAAGAAAGGAAGCTCATGCAAGGATACAAGAGCTCGTTTTCAAGGATGATTTGACTCAGCTGCCAAACCGTCGTGCGTTGTATGAATATTTGTTTGAATCCATGCAGAAGGAAAAGAGCGATGCTTCATCGGCTGTCATGTTCCTTGACTTGGATCGCTTCAAACATGTGAACGATGTGTATGGTCATAGGATCGGTGATTTACTTCTGAGCGAAACGGCCGAAAGGATGAGAGGCTGTCTCGACGAGGAGGATTTACTTGTCAGGCAGAGTGGAGATGAATTCGTCGTTGTTCTACCGGAGCCTTCTGAGGGAGAAGCCCGCAGGAAGGCTGAAAGCATCATGAAAGCAATGGCTTTGCCATTTCTTATTGATGACCGGGAAATCTACATGTCTGTATCTATTGGAATCTCGCTCTTTCCGAAAGATGGACATGATTCGGAGCTTATATTGAAGCATGCCGATACTGCGATGTATCAGGCGAAGCAAAGCGGTGGAAATCAATATGTCTTCTTCACGAATCAAATCAGTGCCATGATTTCAAGGAAAGTACAGCTGGAAGCAGGTCTTAGAAAAGCAGTGGAGAGAGGCGAAATAGAGGTTCATTATCAGCCTCAGATTAAAGTCAGTACGGGGGATGTGATTGGATTTGAAGCATTAGTAAGATGGCGTCACCCGCATCTGGGTATGATATCCCCGGCTGAATTCATCCCTATTGCAGAAGAAACGAAGCTCATCATTCCTTTGGGGGAACTGGTATTGCGGGAGGCCTGTGTTCAATTTCAGAAATGGGTGGACGCAGGGTATAAAGTAGAACGGATTGCAGTCAATCTTTCTTCGGTTCAGTTTCGCCAGCCCTCCTTCTTAAAGGTTGTAGAAAGAGTGATGGAAGAAACGGGAATGGCTCCCCGACACTTGGAGTTTGAGTTAACGGAATCTATTGTACAGGATTCTGAAACCGCGATTCCCGTCATGCATGAACTTAAACGACGGGGGTTCACTCTTTCTTTGGATGATTTCGGTACCGGATATTCTTCTCTCAGCTATCTTAAAGACTTCCCGCTCGACACCCTGAAAATCGACAAATCGTTTATACAGACGATAAATGAAAACTATAAGGAACGTGCGGTCGTTGATGCTATTATCAGTATCGCTGCCAAGCTTGATCTCTCTGTCATTGCAGAGGGGGTAGAAACACTCGAGCAGCTCGAATATTTACAAGGAGTCGGATGTGAAGAGTACCAGGGATATTATTTCAGCCCTCCGCTTTCCAGTGAAAAAGTGTGGACTCTACTGAAAAAGTGTGCGCTTAGTCAATAATAGGAACTCCTGTATAAGCTGGAGTTCCTAGATGAACGCGATTGAGAACGAAATATTACACAGGCAGTAGAAAAAATGTATACCTGATGGTAAAATATGTATCATACATAGAGGTTAGGGTAGGTGCATGATACGTCTAAACCCTCCTAAAACGTTGTGCAGGTGCTCTTCTGTCTTAGGGTAACTTGCTCTGTTTTAAGAGGGAAGTGGATGAATGATTGTTCGTTATGTCGAATGATGGAAAGAGAAGGATCTGATTTTGTCTAACTATGGGAGGTTTTACGAAAGATGATTCGAGTAATGATTGTAGACGATCATGCTGTGCTGCGTGATGGAATCGCCCTTGTCTTCCAGTTGGAGAAGGATATGGAAGTCGTTGCTCAGGCAGGTACTGCGGAGGAAGTAAGAAGGAAGGTGCCGATTGTCCAACCGGATATTCTATTGATGGACATCCATCTTCAGGAGGAGTCGGGGATTGAGCTTACCAGGTTTATAAGGGATGAATACCCTGATATGAAAGTGTTGATGCTGACGATTGAGGATGAAGAAATGTATTTGAAGCAAGCACTGCAAGCGGGGGCCTCCGGTTACTTATTGAAGGAAACATCAAGTGAAGAGCTGATCCACGGAGTCCGAAACGTGTACAAAGGCTACTGCGTGATCCCTCCTTCCATGACGGCCCATTTGTTAACAGATAAAACGGGCGGCCGTCATACAAAGAAGCCCTCTACGCTTACACAGCGGGAACAGGAAGTACTTCAGGAGCTTGTCAAAGGCTTTACGAACAAAGAAATAGCACACTCCTTGTTTATCAGCGATAAAACAGTGAAAATTCATATCAGTAATATCTATCGGAAGCTTCAGGTGAAAAGTCGTTCTCAGGCGATCCTCTATGCAGTCAGGAATCAGTTGCTGCTGCCGATAGAATCTTTTGAGTGACCCTCCATTTATGGAGGGTTTTTTCTTTTTTGGAGCAGGCTACTACTTTTGGTATAGATCCGTCTTACAACCTATGTCGTATGCAAATATACCGGATGGCGAATGGTAACGTCGAGGAATGTAGAGGATGATAGATATAAGACATTAGAGTTTGGGAGGTTCTTATGAAACGGAAACAAAGAAGCAAGATCGTTCCTCTGATCCTCCCTGTTTTATACATACCCATGTTCTTCTCCTTGTCAGCTCATTTGGTATCCGGTACAGAAGCTTCGTTCCATGATTATGAGAAGCGATCTATAACGATCGAAACGGCTTCGGTTTTTCCGGAAGCTGCTCAGGAGACGGTGGAGGACATCAGGGAAGCATACGAGCAAGCTGCGTCTCTATACGATGATATACAGGCCGCAGACCATTCTTTGGCAGAATTGAAGGAAAGTGTGCAGGAGTTTGAACGGGCAGCCGATGTTTACGAGAGTTTGTATGAGAAGGCTCTCCATGCTTGGGCAGGGCAGGATGATATCGACTATGTGTCGGAAGCACTTATGGACTTAGACACCCTCCATATGGAGTACGCCAAAATGGACAGCCGTTCCTTACAAGCGCTGGTAGAGGAGAAAGGAAAGGCGGAGGAAGAAGAGAAGCGACAGAAGGAAGTAGAGAAAAAGAAAGCAGAACAGGAAAAGGCAAAAGAACAACAGGAAGTTCAGGGCCGGAAAGAAACGGAAGTGGAAAAAGAAAAGGAAAAATCACCATCACAGCCTTCGGTTGAGACAGAGCAAACGGAAGCAGAGGAGAAAGCAGAGGCGGAGCCATCCCATACAGAAAACATGGAGACAGAAGAAACAGACAGGCCTGCAGATACGGAAACGACGGAAGGTGAATTACAGGAAGAGAAGGAAAAGGAGGATGCTTCATGAAAACGGCATTACGCATGATTTATAAGACGTTATCCGTGACGGCTGTTGGTTTGATTGTTGCTTTGGCAATCGTCGTCATTGCGGTCAAGGCGAGCGGCGGCGAGCCTACACTATTCGGCTATCAAATGAAGACGGTGCTGTCAGGGTCGATGGAACCGACGTTTCAGACCGGGTCTGTGATCGCGATTGAAATGACGGAAGATCCGTCTGTTTATAAGGAAGGGGACGTCCTTACTTTCATTGATAAAAAGGAGCAGGTCGTCACACACCGGGTGATAGACGTACAGGAGGCAGGCGGGGATGTTTTGTACACGACGCAGGGAGACAATAACGACGGCGCGGATCTCGATCCAGTCCTTTCCGGGAATGTCCTTGGCTCCTATACCGGTTTCACAATTCCTTACCTCGGCTTCGTCCTTAATTATGCCGGGTCCAAAATGGGATCGGCTTTGCTGCTATTCGTCCCAGGTATCCTATTGTTCTTATACGGCGGTTTGACTTTTAGAAAAGCCGTAGTTGATTTCAAGAAACAGCATGAACAGACAGAACCTGCACAAAGGTGATCCATTTCTTATGTTTTTCTACATAAGAGTCTAATCATATAAGGAGGAGATGTCATGAGTTTTTTCAAGAAGGTTAGTGCTGGTGTGGTGACTGCATCTTTAGGTCTATCTTTGATGGGAGGAGGGACATATGCGTATTTCAGTGATACGGAAGAGACGAGTAACACATTCGGGTTAGGGACACTGGATGTTTCCGTGGATCCTGAGGTTATCGTTGATATCGATAATTTGAAGCCCGGCGATACGGTGCTTCGTGAATTTAAACTGGGTAACGAAGGAACGCTTGATATCAAGTCTATCAATCTACTGACAGACTACAGTGTGACGGATGCTGCCGGTGATAATGCCGGAGAAGATATGGGAGATCATATCCGGGTGAACTTCCTCTGGAACTGGGACAAGGAGAGCGAGCCTGTATTTCAGACGACTTTAAGCGAGCTCCAAGCGATGGATCCAGATACAGTAGCTAAAGACGTATTTGATCCTCTATGGAAGCAGCGCGGGGGACTTGATGTCGGTGCAGAAGACACACTTTGGGTGCAATTTGAATTCGTCGATAATGGAGAGGACCAGAATGTGTTCCAGGGTGACAGCATGAATCTCACATGGAAATTCCAGGCGAATCAGGAAGACGGCGTCGATCACGAATAAATGAATACCAGCCATTCTTTTAAAAAAATCGAGGAGTGATGGAATGAAGAAACGAGTCGTTACGTCGACACTGGCCTTGACACTGGCTTTAAGTGGTTTCGGTTTCGGAGCAGGGAGCGTCTCTGCAGAAGAGGCAGCGAAGGTGAAGAACAATGATACCTACGGCACACCATCGTATATCATAGAAAAGTGGGAAATGCCGAAGATGAAGGCGGCTTCCAGTGAGAAAGCAACAGTCGAAAGCATCGCTCTTTCTTATCTGAACTATAAGAATGATTTGTTTAAGCTGAAAGGGAACAGCAAGGACAACTTCCAAGTGCTTGATACTTTAAAGGATGAAGAGAACGGGACATCCCATGTAAGGTTGATCGAACAATATGACGGCGTACCTGTATATGGGGCACATCAGACGGTGGCGTTGAACGATAAGAAAGAAGTGCAGGCTTTCTTTGGTCAAGTCGTTCCCAATCTGGAAGCGAAAGAGCTGGATTCCAAACCGGAACTGACGGATAAGGAAGCAGTAGAGATTGCCAAGGCTTCCATTGAGGACGAAATCGGAAAAGTAGAAGCATATGATGCGGAGCCGTCCAGTGATTTGTATTTCTATGAATATGAAGGTGATTTCCACCTTGCTTTCTTAGTGAAAGCCTCCACTTCTGAGCCGGCACCGGGATACTTCCATTATTTCGTTGACGCTAAAACAGGTGATATTGTGAACCATTATAATGCCATCGATCATGTCAAAGCGTTCGGTGAAGAAGTAAATGGAGACAAGGCAATGTTCGAAGCCGTTTACGAAGAGGGAAGCTATTACTTGTTCGATGAAACGAGGGGCGATGGCATCCACACATTTGACGCTTTAAATATGGATCCGTTCCTCTTCAATCTATTCTCCCAGCTGTTGGGCTATCATGGAGATGAAGTGACAAGCGACCATAAGTTCTTCAGCGATCCGGCTGCGGTCAGTGCGCATAAGAATGCCGGCATTGTCTATGACTACTTCAAAGATACCTTCGACCGCGATTCCTTTGATGACGAAGGTGCGCGAATGATTTCTTCTGTCCATGTCGGAGATAAGTGGAATAATGCCGCATGGAACGGCGTGCAGATGATGTACGGCGACGGTGACGGGGAAACATACCTTCCATTTTCCGGAGCAGTCGATGTCATTGCCCATGAATTGGCGCATGCTGTCACAGACCGGTCTGCGGATCTTGTTTATCAGGATGAACCAGGGGCACTCAATGAATCGATGTCGGACATTTTCGGAGCGATGGTCGACCGGGACGACTGGTTGATGGGGGAAGAAGTAGGCGTCGACGGTGAGCCGCTTCGTTCTATGGAAGACCCGTCCTCTATTCCACATCCATTCTATCCGGATCGAGGATATCCGGATCACTACAGCGAATTGTACACAGGCGATTTGGATAACGGAGGCGTTCACATCAATTCGAGTATCAATAACAAAGCGGCGTATCTCCTTGCAGAAGGCGGTACGCATTATGATATCGAGGTTGAAGGAGTAGGGCGCGACGCCACGGAGCAGATCTACTACCGTGCCTTAACGAAATATTTAACAGCGACTTCCGATTTCAGCATGATGAGACAAGCAGCCATTCAATCGGCGATCGATCTTTACGGAGAGGGCTCCCAGGAGGTCAAGTCCGTTAACCAGGCGTACGACGCAGTCGGCATCCAATAAAAAGAAAGGAGCTTTTCCAATTGGAAAGGCTCCTTTTGGTATATAATAGGAAAAGGCGCGTCCCACATTTTTTACATATTTACAACAATATGCGTAATCATCCTGCTTTGAAACCCGGTATGACAAGGTTCGTGATAGTTACAAAAATGTCACGCTGGAGCAGGAGCGGTTCGAATATGTTTACAATGGAACGGGACATGTTACAATGACTAGCAGAATGATGCAAAGGAGACATGACATTGAATAAGAAATGGTTATTGGCATTAGTACTTGCTGCATTCGTCGGATTGCTCGCGGCATGTGGCGACAATAGTGAATCATCTGATGATAAAGATAAAGAGAAACAATCTTCGGAACAAGCGGAAGCACCGGAGCCGGATTTGAAGAATATCCCTGACGTTGTGGCAGAAGTGAACGGTGAGAAGATCGAGAAGAAAGAATTTGAAAACACGTATAAGAGTCAGTTCCAAATGGCAGCCATGCAGGCACAAATGTCAGGACAGGAGCTGGATCAGGACCAACTGAAGAAGAGTCTTGCAGAAAGCATGGTTGGTCAGGAACTGCTGATTCAAGAAGCGGATAATCGTGAACTGACAGCGTCCGAAGAAGAGATTAACAAAAGAATTGATGAAATCGTCGAACAGCAGCCTCAAGTGAAAGATAAAGAAGACTTCATGAAGCAGCTGAAAGACAACGGCGGCATGGATGAAAAAGAAGTCATGTCCCAATTGGAAACTCAGGTGAAAGTCGATAAGCTGATTGCAGAAGAAGCTGGAGATACAGAGCCTTCGGAAGAAGAAGTGAAGAAAGCTTACGACGACATGAAGAAAAGTCAAGAGGACGCAGAAACCAAGCAGGAAGTTCCTGCTTATGAAGACGTGAAACCTCAAATTCAGCAGTCTCTCAAACAGCAGAAAGAAAGCGAAGCGACTCAGAAAATTGTAGACGATCTTCGTGAAAAAGCAGAAGTCAAAGTGAATATCTAATAAAAAATGCCGGACCCTGTTGGTCCGGCATTTTTTGTGCATCTAAAGCCTTCAGCCGAACTGTGCTTCATGAAGACGGCTGTATATACCTTCTGTTGCAAGCAGCTCTTTGTGGCTTCCTTGCTCTGCAATACCATCTTTCGTTACGACCATGATACGGTCGGCATTCTTAATAGTCGCCAACCTGTGGGCGATGACGAGTGTCGTTCTGCCTTCCGTCAATTCATCCAATGACTTTTGGATGGCTACTTCCGTTTCCGTATCCAACGCTGATGTGGCTTCATCGAGAATAAGGATCGGTGGGTTTTTCAAGAACATCCTGGCGATGGCGAGACGCTGTTTTTGGCCGCCGGAAAGCTTAACGCCTCGTTCACCGATCACAGTATCGAGTCCATGAGGCTGCTGTTGAATGAAGTCGTCCAGCCTTGCTCGTAGGGATGCTTCCATAATCTCTTCATCCGTTGCATCCAGATTTCCGTAGGCGATGTTTTCGCGGATCGTCCCGGAGAACAGGAAAACATCCTGCTGCACGATTCCAATTTGACTGCGTAGTGATGTCAGCTGAATGTCACGGATGTCGGTTCCGTCTACGGTGATCCCTCCATCCGAAATTTCGTAAAACCTCGGAAGCAGGCTGCATAACGTCGTCTTACCGGCACCGGACGGCCCGACAAAAGCGACAGTTTCTCCGGAATCAATCGTTAAGTTGATTCCGTTTAATACCGGGTCCAACCCCTCATAACCGAAGGTGACATCTTCATATCGTATGGTCCCTTTTAGATCTTTAGCGGATGCGCCCGGACGGTCTGCGATATCCGGTGCGGTGTCGATCACTTCTGTGTACCGCTTAAATCCGGCAATTCCCTTTGGATAGCTTTCGATAACGGCATTGATTTTTTGAATCGGACCGATCAAAATGTTCGCCAAGAGGATGAAGGCTACAAATTCACCATACGTCAACTCTCCGGATATGACGAAGTATGTCCCGAATAATAAAGTGAACAAGGTGACAAGGCGCATCAAGACATAGTTGGCGGTAATGTTTTGCGCCATAATCTTGTAAGACTGCAGTTTCGTCGTCCGATACTGCTCGTTGTTCTGTTTGAATTTGCTCTGCTCGTGACTTTCATTAGCAAAGGCCTGGACGACTCTGATGCCCCCGATGCTGTCTTCGACACGAGAATTGATTTCCGCCACGTTATGGAACATACGCCGGAAGGTAACCGTCATTTTTTTATTAAAATAGATGGCAAGGATGATCAACAGCGGGATGACAATGAATGACAGAATGGCCAATTTCCAATTAATCGTAAGCATGAGAATGAAGGAACCCAGCAGGGTCATGAAGGCGACGAAGATATCCTCAGGACCATGGTGGGCAACTTCTCCTATTTCCTCGAGATCCTTCGTCAGCCGGGAAATGCTGTGTCCCGTCTTGTTGTTATCGTAATAGCCGAAGGATAATTTCTGCATATGGGAAAACAATTTCTGACGCATATCTGTTTCAATATTTATCCCAAGATTATGTCCCCAGTACGTGACAATGTAATGAAGGCCGGTATTAATCAAATAAATCAGTAATAATCCAAGACAGGCTAAAAGGATGATCGTCCAGTTCTCCTGAGGAAGGAGGCGGTCGATGACCTGATTAACAGCCAGCGGAAAAGCAAGTTCGAGAATACCGACAAGAACAGCACAGCTGAAGTCGAGGATGAACAGCCATTTATATGGCTTATAGTAGGAAAAAAATCGTGAAAGCACAGCAAAAACTCCTCTGTTGTAATTGAGATTTATTATCAATTATATCCAACAGTCGTATGCTAATCAATGGAACTTTTGCTGTTACCCAACAAAACAAGCAGCTGCGTCTCTCAAAAGACAGCAGGAAATGTCAAAAAAAACAGTTTTTTAAGCGATAAAATAGAAGTAGAAAGGGGGAGGAGCAGTGCCGGAGCCTTCAATCATTCAGAAGAGTATCGCCTTTATGGAAGAAAGGCTGAAAGAAGGTGTATCCATGGAAGAGGTAGCTGCGTATGCGGGATATTCACCTTATCACTTTCACAGAAAGTTCCTAAAAGAGGTGGGTGTCAGTATATCCGAGTATATGAGGAAACGAAGACTTACTGAGGCCTCGCGCTGTCTGCTTCATACGAATGCTCCGATTATCGATATCGCTTTTTCCTGTCATTTCGAGAGTCAGGAAGCATTCACCAGAGCGTTTAAGCAGCTTTATGGATTGCCTCCCGGACGCTTTCGTAAATTATTCGCCACATATTTCGAACAAAAAGGAGAAGATGCAGTGGAAATGATTTCGCCGATTAATGGTTGGTTTTTAAGTGGGGGTCAACCTGCTAATTATGAAGTAGGGCGGGACGACAAAGAGATCCATGAAGGTAATCGTTCGGCCTATCTTACATCTATTTACGGAACCTCTTATCCATCGGAGGGGGATTTCGCTACATTAATGCAGCAGTTCAAGGCAGTAAACTACTTGGATAAACGTGTTCGACTAAGTGGTTTTATAAAAACGGAGCATGTTGAATCTTACGCTGGAATGTGGATGAGGGTGGACAATGCTCAAGGGGAAGTGCTGCAGTTCGATAACATGTCCGACCGCAAAATTACTGGAACGCAGAACTGGAACCATTATTCAATCGTTCTCGATGTCCCCGACACCGCTTCCGTCATATCTATAGGAACCATCCTCTCTGGTGTTGGCAAGGTATGGATGGATGCCTTTCAATTCGATATCGTGGAAGAGCATGTCCCGACGACGAATATGAACTTACACATAGAGATGCAGGAAGAGCCGATGAATCTTTCCTTTGACGAGTGATCGAATCCCGTCTTTGAAAAAAGACGGGGTTTTTTACTAGTTGAAGAAGGGATAGGTAAGCGGTGAGACGGGCACCGGGGAAGCGTCTCATTTCCCATTAGAATACGTAAAGAAAGATCGATCTTGCTCCTCAAAGAAATGATTTTCTCGTTCTTTTCTTTTTCATATATGGAGTGCTTTTATTTCCCTTTATTTAAGCGTATAAGTTTTCAACGGTCTTCTTCCTGCGACTTTGAAAACAGACTGTTTTTATATCGATCGGAAGCATATGCGTTCCTTCCATTGGCCTGTCATAGTAAACTGGAGAAAAAGGTGAGGTGATAGAATGACGGCGGAAGTTATACATACGACAGTATTTCATGACGGCGAACGGGGAGGGAACCCTTGCCCGGTGGTTTTGGATGCCCATCATCTAACAGAGGAGGAGATGATGGATTTTTCCGCTCACTTCGGTCAGGAGACAGCATTTGTCCTTCCTGCTGAGCATGGAGACCATGATTGGCGGTTCCGGTTTTTCATGCCCTCTAAGGAAGTTGGGATGTGTATCCATGGAACGATCGGTGCCTTGACGGTCCTTTTGAATCGTGAGGATACGGTTGCTCCATCCGTGAAGATTGAGACGGGGGTCGGGGTCGTTGATGTGGAGTGGACGAAAAAGGAAGACGGCTATACGGTGCGAGTGGAGCAGTACAAGCCGGTAATTGCTGATACGAATCCCTCCTATGAAGAAGTGTGTAGGGCGCTGCAAATCAACAAGAGTGATCTGGCAGCTGATCTCCCTTTGCAATTGGTGTCTACATCCAGGCAGAAACTCTTAGTTCCCTTGAAGAGAGAAGGTATATTAGAAAGTCTCCAGCCGGATTTCAAATACATGTGGGAGCTGTGCGACCGTTATCAAACGTCTGGATTCTATCCATTCACCTTCAGGGCGGACGGGGAAGTCCAGGCCAGACAGTTCCCAAACAGAGCCGGGTATTTGGAAGACCCTGCAACCGGTGTCGCTGCCTGCGCCCTGGGAGCGTATTTATCTATGCAGGATGGAAGAGATACGGAAGCTCCTGAGTGGAAAACCTATCTTATCCATCAAGGGAGAGAGATGGGAAGGCCGAGTGTCATGCAGGCGGAAGTCTACCGATCCAGTAAAGGAGTTCTGCGGACTTTTGTCCGTGGTAAGGCGAAGCTGGAGACGGAATGGAAGGCATTGTGAAGAACGGGAATGATACCTTCGTCCAATATCGTATCGCTTATAGCGCTAAGCGATACACGTGATATAATAATAGAAAGTGTAACTAGAGTGTTCAGGGAGAGCATAGCGCTTGCCGATATGACCATCCTGACCATTTGTACAAGGACGAAGGGGGCCCGAAATGCGACATGACATAAAGCCGAACGAACGAGCTTACTCCACGAAAGAAGTGGCAGAAGAAGTCGGAATCGCGACGACGACTGTACGGAAATACGGACAAATATTGGAACGGAATGGATATGAGTTTTTCAAAGATGGGGACAGACGAATTTTCGTACGGTCTGATATCGAGGCACTCATGGACATCCGTGATACGGATCTGCCGAAGGATGAGAAAGCGAAAGAGCTTGTCAAAAAGCTGGAGGAACGCCTGTCCGGTTATGATGAAACACAAATTGCAGTGGCGGATACGGACAGCCGTTCCCTGCAGGATCCTGCCCAGTTGAAAGAACTGCTGACGCTTGTGGCGAAAGAGCTTGCTGCGACCCGTGAAGTGAATATGCAGTTGAAGGAAGATATGGAACAGTTGAAAACAACGGTCTCCCGTCTTCAGCAGGATCATCATGTCATCAGCTCCGGTGTTGGGAATTTCTCGCAGAAAACCCATGCCAAGTTAGAGAAGTTGACGAATGAACAAAAACGCCAATATGAAACATTATTGGAACAGGAAAAGGAAAAGAGTGAACATTTACAACGGGAGCTGCGCGAGATGCGGACGGAACAAAAACGGGAATGGCAGTCTCAAAATGACTTCAACCGAAGATTGGAAGTATCCGTCGGCAAGCCGCAGGGGACGCTTGGTAAATTGTTGTCTTTATTCCGTAAATGATGATAAACTGTGGACGGAATAGCAAATAGGCTTTCTAGGGTTCCGTAACAGTATTCTGTTAGACTGGTCCGAGAGAAAGCTCACAGCTTTCAAAGAAGCTGTGCCACGGAAGGATAAAAGCCTGGGAGATGACTGCTGTGCAGTGTCTCCCGGGCTTTTATAGTTTGAATGATTAATTGGAGGTTTTTGGAACAATGAATAAGTATTGGATTCAAGTGATTATTGGTGCCGTGTTTGAGGTGCTGTGGGTGGCAGGGCTCAAACACGCAGAAGGGTTATGGGAATGGAGTGGTACGATTGCCGCCATCGTAATCAGTTTTTATTTAATGATATCTGCCGGAAGCAAGCTCCCCGTCGGCACCGTATATGCAGTGTTCGTCGGTTTAGGAACAGTTGGTACCGTCGCAACAGGAGTCATCTTTTTCGGTGAGAGTTTCGATGCTGCCAAGCTTATTCTGATTCTTATCTTATTGGTTGGGGTGGTCGGCTTGAAAGCAGTGACACCAGAGGAGGAGGAAGCCTGATGGCATGGATCTTTTTGCTGGCGGCAGGTTTGTTTGAAATGACCGGGGTCTGGATGATTAATAAACTGCATAAAGACCGTAATTGGCAATCCATCATATTCCTTTTATTGGGCTTTGGCGGGAGCTTCTTCTTTCTTTCCCTGGCAATGGAAAGTCTGCCGATGGGAACCGCTTATGCCGTCTGGACCGGGATCGGTGCGGCCGGAGGAGCGGTGCTCGGCATGCTTCTTTATGGGGAGTCCAAGGATTGGCGGAGGGTCGTGTTCATTACTATGATCCTTGCTTCCGCCATCGGGCTGAAGCTGGTGTCTTAAACAGAAGAACTAGTTAATATTAATACCATGTTAGGATTGTACTAATTTCCTTATAAGTGGAAGGATTTCACACTCCGAAGTGGAAAAGGTCTAGAGAACGTATCTCACTTCAAGGAGTGTGTCATGGAATGAAGAAACAAATATGGTTGATTGTCAGCTTTCTCTTCTTGATCGTCAGTCCGCCTGCTTTTGCAGCGACCTCTCTTACTATAAGCGAAGGAATGGAAATGACGGCCGGATCGGATGTGAAGGTGGAAGGCTATATTGTTGGCGTACCGGTTGGGGTGGATAAGGTAGAGCAGAACAGCTTCACCAGTAACTACGCTTTGGCCTTAGCGGATGAAAAAGAGGAGAATGCGACAGAACGTATGCTGTTTGTGAAGCTCGATTCGGAATATCGGGGCAGCTACGGTTTAGAGAACAATCCGGATTTAATGGGGGAGAAGGTCATTGTTGAGGGGAGCAGAGATGATTACTTTGCTCATCCGGGGGTCAAATCCGTCTCGTCCATTGCGCTTGCCGGTGAAGAAGGAGATGGGGAAACAGGAGAACAGGATTCGCAGCCTGGGTCCTATTATGATCGTGCGGATTCATTGACTGGAGATGCGTTGAAAGCGGAACTCCATGATATTATTGACGACCATACAGAAATATCCTATTCCCAAGTCTGGGATGCGCTGAGAAATACCGACGAGGACCCGGAGAACCCTGCAAACGTTCTGCTTCTCTATACAGGAGACTCTATTTCCAAGAATCGAAATGGCGGCGGGGTGGATGATTGGAACAGGGAGCATGTCTGGGCTAAATCCCACGGTGGATTCGGTACAGCCATGGGAGCGGGGACGGACCTGCATCACCTTCGGCCAACGGATGTCTCTGTCAACTCCAGCCGTAGTAATTTAGACTTTGATAATGGCGGATCTCCTTATTCTGACGCTCCGGACACTTATTATGACGGGGACTCATGGGAGCCTCGTGACGAAGTAAAAGGAGATGTAGCAAGAATGATTTTCTATATGGCCGTCCGTTATGAAGGAGATCAGGGGGAGCTGGATTTAGAAGTCGCTGATTTCACGGGTACGAGCGGCCCTTATCTCGGAAAGCTTTCCACACTGAAGGAGTGGCATGAGAGCGATCCGGTCGATGACTTCGAACGGAACAGGAATGAAGTCATTTATGAAGACTATCAGCATAACCGTAATCCTTTCATCGACCATCCGGAATATGTAGAAGAAATATGGTGAAACAAAACCTCTGCTCTGCAGAGGTTTTGTTATGCAGAGGGATAGACTTCCTGCTTATTTAAAGATAGAATCATAGATTAACGGCTTGAAAAAACTTCAAGTGCAGACAGAAGAGGAAGGTGTTTGATATGCTTCATAATCCAACAGGAAAAGAACGTATTGGTCTTGCGTTTCTACTTGGAATGCTCGGTGTGCTTGGTCCATTAAATATAGATATGTACCTGCCGAGTTTCCCGGGAATCGCCTCTGATTTAGACACGAGTGCGTCTCTTGTGCAACTCAGTTTAACGGCTTGTTTAATAGGACTTGCGGTAGGACAAATAGTAGTAGGACCGATCAGTGACTCTCAAGGAAGAAAAAAACCACTGATCATTTTTCTTTCGTTATTTGCTTTAGCTTCTCTGCTTTGTGCACTTGCGCCTAACATAACTGTTCTTGTAGCGGCACGCTTTCTCCAGGGTTTCACCGCCTCTGCGGGGGTTGTTCTATCCCGTGCCGTAGTTCGTGACGTCTTTACCGGACGGCAGTTAACGAAGTTCTTCGCTTTATTGATGGTCATCAATGCAACCGCTCCTATGATTGCCCCGATGACGGGCGGAGCGATTCTTTTACTCCCTTTTGCAACATGGGAAACCATTTTCTTTTTCCTCAGCTTTGTCGGTGTTTTAATCGTTTTGACGGTAACGAAAAAGCTCCCGGAAACACTTCCCGAAGAAAGAAGAATTCCGAGCTCTTTAAAGGAATCCATTCTGACAATCGGACGACTGTTGAAAGATCGTTCCTTCATCGGTTACGCCTTGACTATCGGATTCGTCCATGGGGGGAGTTTCGCCTATGTTTCGGGAACCCCTTTTGTATATCAGGGAATTTACGGCGTATCCCCACAGGTTTTCAGCGTTCTTTTCGGTATTAACGGCCTTGCCATCATCACGGGAAGTTTTCTGATCGGCCGCCTTGGAGGGATTATCCATGAAAGAAGTCTGCTTCGGACAGCAGTGATCATTGCCGTCACCGCGACCGCGTTTCTTCTGGTGATGACTGTAATGGAAGGCCCGCTCTATTCCATCGTAATTCCTATCTTTATTTATATGACTGCAATGGGAATGGTGCTGACAAGTACGTTCACTTTGGCGATGGAACATCAGGGACACCGGGCCGGTAGTGCCAGTGCCGTATTGGGGATGCTTCCTCTATTGTTCGGAGCCATTGTATCCCCCCTCGTCGGATTGAATGAAACAACGGCCGTGCCGATGGGGACGATTCTATTTACGACATCTTCTATAGGTGCTGCCCTATTCTTTACATTGACGAAGAAGGACGGGCAGCCGGAAACAGCTTAATAAATCCGGATAACATTTCCTGCTGTGTATTATAATGATAAAACAGGAGGTGCAGGATGAATACTGGTTTTATCGTCTATAGCATCATCATGGTATGGGTATTGGTTATTTACGGCGGATTAACGTATCTGGTGGTTAAAAAGAGAGAGTACGGATTAATTTCCGGGTTCGGAAACCGGTCGGAAGAGGAGCAGCAGTATCTGTTGGAGAACGGCTATGTAGACGCAACAGGCCGTCTGCTGAAATGGACGTTCTCAATGCTTCTGCTCACTTTTCTTGCCGGCCTGCTTCCGGTTGATCTGGCATTTGAGGTCGGGCTTGGTTTGTTTTTCATCGTTTTATTGACCGGTATTGTTTGGATACAGCGATACGAGGTTCCTCGTAAAAGGAAGCGGAATGTATGGATGACAAGTATCTTTTCCGTCGCCATCTTCGGGGGAGTAGTTGCACTGACCATTAGTGGATTGATCGACAATACCGTAACGGTTGAAGATTCAAAGGTGAAGATTTCGGGAATGTATGGCGGTGAATGGTCACTTGCTGACATAGAGAAGGTGGAGATCTTGGATGACGTGCCGGATGTGATTGTGAAGTCCAATGGTTTCGCATCGGGAGGTCATTTGAAAGGGCGCTTCCGTCTCGAGGACCCATATGAAGGAGCACTGCTATTCATTCAAGCGGATATGAAGCCCTCCGTGTACATAAAGACGAAAGAGGACGATTTGTTCATTAATAAAGAAGATGAGGAAGAAACCAGACGCCTGTATGAAACGCTGAAAGAGTCGGTTCGTTGATGACGACGATGCATGTGCATCGCGAATACGTACGGTTGTTATCCTGACTACGGAACGTGTTATAATAAACCGGCATGTACAATTTCAAGGAGGAGTTTTCTTGTGATCATCGCGATCATTGTTCTACTGTTCGTTTCTTTATTTTTCTCGGGAAGCGAAACAGCATTGACTGCTGCAAACAAAATGAAGCTGCAGGCTCGAGTGAATAAAAATGATAAAAAAGCGGAAAAGTTGTTGAATCTTGTTTCCCGTCCAAGTGAATTCATTACGACAATCTTGATTGGTAATAATATAGCTAACATTCTGCTTCCAACATTGGTTACGGCACTAGCTATTGAGTATGGATTCAGTGTAGGTGTGGCTTCCGCCATATTGACTGTCACCATCATCGTCTTCTCAGAAGTCATTCCGAAATCGATTGCCGCTGCCTTCCCGGATCGAATATCCATGTTGGTTTCTCCGGTCATCCGGTTTTTCGTTATCCTTTTTAAACCAGTGACTGTGGTGTTGAACTGGTTGACAGGATCCATTACGAAGGCTTTGTCCAAAGGAGAAACGAACGATGTCTCCGTTTCAAAAGAGGAGCTTCGGACGATGGTTGACATTGCAGATTCGGAAGGGACCTTCAACGAAGCGGAATCCCATCGGATCAAAGGTGTGCTTGATTTCTATAATTTGAATGTAAAGGATGTCCTGAAAACACCCCGGGTGGATATGATTGCCATTTCGGAAGAGGCAATGTTTGAGGAAGTTCGGGATATGGTTACTCAACACCCGTTTACAAGGTACCCGGTTTATCGGGAAGACATAGATGACATTGTTGCTGTTCTTCATTCAAAGTATTTGATTTCCTGGGCAATGGAACCCGAACGCCCGCTCAAGGATTTCACGTATAAGGATCCTCTTGTCGTTTATGAATTCCATAGTATAGAATGGGTTTTCCGGAAGATGACAAAAGAGAAGAAGCATATGGCGATCGTTCTGGATGAGTATGGAGGAACCGAAGGGGTTCTTACACATGAGGATGTCATTGAAGCAATGATCGGTCTGGAAATTGAGGATGAAATGGACGTAGAAAGTGACTCCATCATTGAGAAGATATCAGAGACCGAACTGATCTGTGACGGAAAGATTACTCTCCGGCGCTTGAACTCGATTTTCGATACAGAAGTTCCGGAAGAAGAAGACGTCCTTGCAGGCTATCTTCTGAAGGAGTTCAATGACTTCCCTCAAGAAGGGGATGTGTTGGAAAGGAATAACCTGACGTTTAAAGTGCTTGAGATCGAAGGAAGAATGCTGAGAAGGATCCAAATTATAAAATAGATAAGAATAACCCGGCCTTTGCGCCGGGTTTTTTGTATGGGAATATTAAAAGGGTCAGAGGACTATAGACCCTTTAATTTTCCATATCATGGCCGATATAAGAGGTGGTACGCTATACATATATCGGAAGGTGATGGGGTTATGATGCTGGCAAATAAAACAGTCATTAAAGGTGGATCCTTGGTAATCGGACGGGAAAAAGCAGTGGAAATCGGCAGGAAGGGTACGGATGTAGTAGTGGCGGATGATGGCTTCTCTGTATTCAATTCCGATTTAAGGAAGGGGGAAGAAGGGAGATGAGCGCAATCGATCAGATGAAACAGGAGACGTTGAAAAAGAAAAACCTGCTTCTTTTTACTGCTTTCACGTTGTCCTTAGCAGCAGCATTCATGAAATCACTGATGGAAGGGGAACAGGAAGCATTCATTCTGTTCGGAATTGAAATCGCTCTATTTACTATTTCCTTCTTCGGAACGATTTGGGGGAGGAAGCCGGAACTGTTCCCTTATGTAAGTGTCGTCCTGGTCAATACCTTTACAGTCTCTGGTGTTTTCTACGTCGGTGGCGGATGGACATCCGTACTTATCACGTACTTCCTTTCCGTATTTGCAGTCGTCCACTTTAAACGAACGGTATTTGCCATTGGTTACTTTATGGGTGGGCTCTCACTTATCCTCAACCAGCTTTACAGCACGGTGGATCAGGTTTCCCTTCAGGAAAATGCAGCGACTATCTACCTCGCTTATTTGCTGATCGGTGTCCTTTTCATTGTCCTTATCCATTTGAGTAAAGGCCAGGAGCGGGCAATCGAGAGCCTCGTCATGGAGGCTGATTATCGGACAGATGAACAGAAGAACCTGAAAGTGCAAATCCTGGATCATGCTACCGTGATCAAAGATGATATTACCAGCATGAACGGGCGCGTACAGGGGAACTTACAGGCCCAGGAAGAGATGCAGACAGCTATCCAGGAAGTAGCGTCCGGCAGTCAGCAGCAGGCAGGCCAAATTTCTGACATTGCGGAACGTACGACAAGATCACAGCAGGAAATGATGGAGTTAGGGAAGCGGATGGAGGCACTCCGTGAAGAAACGAATGAAGCGAACAGAATGACGGAGAGCAGCGAGGTCAAGGTGGAGACCTTTACGATGGAAATTCAGCAAATCAAAGCATTCATGAGCGATTTAAATGAAACGTTCCACCATTTAAGCAATAAAGTAAAAGAAACAGGCACGTTCTCTGATGATATCAAGAAGATATCGGAGCAGACGAATCTGCTCGCCTTGAATGCATCTATTGAAGCTGCTCGTGCGGGCGAAGCAGGAAAAGGATTTTCTGTTGTAGCTGATGAGATTAGAAAGCTTTCAGAGATGACAAATGATACGGCAGAGAAAATAACGACCAATTTGATGGAAGCTCTCCGGAATAATGAATCCACATTGGAGAAGATGGATGGAAGTTCTGCGAAGATCACCTCCATTCAAGATTCTTTCGGTGAGATCCATACCTATTTCACAGACTTGAAGGAAGTACTCGTCCATATTGTTGATATTTTCAAAGAGACGGATGATGTCATGATGAGAGTAATTACGGACAATCTTCAAGTGGAACAGTGGAGTGGGGAATTAGCTGCAATCATTGAGGAATCGAGTGCAGGTATGCAGGAAATGAGTGCCACGGTGGAAGCGCTCACTTCTGACAGCGAAAACATAGCTGCTATTATGAACCATACAACTGAAAAAGCCGATCAATTATTGGCCGTGGATCAACATAAGTAAAAAAAGGAAACCTCCCGATATATCCGTATCGGGAGGTTTTTTAAGTGTAATTAAAAGGCTCCGGAACCGCCGCCCCCGCCACCGGTCCCACCCCCGCTGCTTGAGCTTCCAGATGAAGCGGAAACCGTGGTATGACGCTGTGCGTCCGAAAAGTTCGTTTCAAAGTAAGAACCAATCACCACATACGTTGCAATTTCGCTGGACTGGGTGGAAGAGGGGAACGGTTGGGAAAGGGGATCACGTTTACCTGCTCCGATTTGGAACAAAAGTGCTTTTAAGCGGTCTTCTTCTTCCCATGTTTCCCAATCGTCATCTTTTTTCAACGGCTGGAGCTGGTCGTAGAGACTACGTCCTTCCACATTCAACGGCTTGTATGCAAAGCTGAACAGCAGGAAGTAGATGAGCAGCAGGATGACGAAAATCATCCAAAGGAATGTACCGTTCAAAGGAAGAAGAATGGTGAAAGGAAAAAGGCCGAGTGCTGTTAATCCTGCTGTCCATCGTGGAACAGCGGATGAAGCGTATAAGCTCTGCTCCTTCACTTCCTTTCTGACAAGCTTCTGCCAGGAATGATGTCGTTTACGATAGGTTTCACTATTTTCTTTGTTCTTTGCGTACCTTTCTATATCGTCAATATATAGGGTATCGCTTTGGGCTATATCATCATATAACCATTCGATCAATTGCTGCTCGTGCTCGTGGTCCGGATGACGGTCAAGGCGTTTATACACCTTCTTGGACTGTTCTTCAATCAGTCCTTTACGGACAAGATCAAGCATCGCAGCGGTCAGTGCTTTGTGATTCATATAGCCGCCCTTCATAAAGCTGATCATTCCCGGTATACTCATGGAGTGATCTGGAAATAAGGAGCCCCCCTTAATACGTTCGGCTTCCCAACCTGTCATTTTCCTTCTTCTTAGGCCGTAACCATACAGGAGGACCGCCAAGGCAGTTGCTGAAACCGTGAGAATTGCGCCGATTTCCCCCCACTGTTCTTTTCTCTGCTTTTTCTCCGCTGCCTCGTCGTCCAGGGACTTCTTCTCAGCAAGGATGGTTCCGAGCATTTCTTTCGTGTTGCCGGCTGCATAGAAGAGGGAAGCATCATAGGCGACGCGGATGTCCCCTTTCTCGTTAGCCGGTACTTCTCCCATTTCGTATCGGACGGATCCATCGTCCAACAATTGTTCTGTTTCATAGGCAGCATCGTATCCGAAAGCCACTTTCGCTTCCGTCTGCGCTGGAGGGACGACAGTGATCGTCAAGTCCTCATAGGTAGACTCGTTTCTATCATCAAAGAAAGGCCAATAAAACTGGGACACATCAGCATAATGCTCCATGCCGTTCTCAATCGTGTAAAAAAGGTCGACCGTTATGGTTTCGTCTGAACCGCCGCGATAGACTTTATACAGATCCCCTTCTCTTTCCACCTCCAAAGCTTTTCCGTTCTCTTCGGCACGGACATCGGTGATTTCCGAGCCCTGTTGTTTCGGAATAAGTGTTCTTGTTATACCATTGAATTCTCCATCAAACGCGTACGTGTGTGATTCTTCCACCATTACTTCACCATCCGCCTGCAAAGATGCCGTGATATTCGTTTCTTCAATCGAATAATCCGCGGCATAAACAGGGAGGGGAAGGAGAAGGATGAGGAGAATAATCGATCCAGTGACCCACTTTTTCATAGATTCCACCCGCTTTCTATTCATAACTACGTATAGAAGTGGAAATAGGTTTCATTGGTAAGTCATAGAAAAAAGAGCTCCCGGATAGAAGCTCTTCTTCCATTACTATTTAGGTTCAGGCAAAGCGTTGAAGGGCTTGGAACATCTCCTGACCTTCATCATTCAGTACATTGCCGCTCCCTTTACACCTGGCACATTCCTTCTCATAGCTCGTTTCTTCGACTGCGAGTCTCCAGGCGGCATCCTCCTTGGCGTGATTGACACGTTGATAGTGGTCCATGATCATGTTGGCTTTGCTGTCATCATATTCCTTATAGGCACCGGTACCGTGACAGAGTGGGCAGACATTATAAAGATGACTCACCGTTTTTGTATTCAAAAAGAACCCTTCTTTCTTTTATTGGTATTGATAAATTATGATTGATTTTATGGAATATTCAGACTAATTGCAAGTGTTTTCAGACATATAAAAAAGAAAAAAAGTAGAATTCCTCAAAAAGCCTACAAAAAAAGCCGCCGGAAGATCCGGCGACTCGAAATCTTTTATTTTCCAATGAACATTTGTGTCCAGTAGTTTCCGTCTTCTGCATGACCTACTCCAATGTGTGTGAAGTTAGGGTTCATGATGTTTTTACGGTGACCTTCACTGTTCATCCAACCTTGGACAACCTGCTCTGGGCTTGTTTGTCCCATGGCAATGTTCTCCCCTGCTGTTTGATAGTCAATGCCATACGTCTTCATCATGTCAAATGGAGAGCCGTACGTTGGGCTGTTATGAGAGAAGTAGTTATTTTTCTGCATATCCAAAGATTTGTCCTTAGCTACGGCACTAAGCTCTGTATCAAGCTCAAGTGGTGCCAGTCCTTGTTTCTCACGTTCCTGGTTTGTCAATTCTACTACTTGTTTTTCGAAAGCGGAGACTTCAGAAGATGCTTGCTCGTTTTGCTGTTCTGCTTTTGGTTGAGCTTGCTGCTCTGACTGTTGTTGTGGAGCAGCTTCCTGCTTAGGTTGTTCCTGAGGCTGAGCTTCCTGCTTCGGAGCTTCTACTTTTTCCTGCTTCGGCTGTTCTACTTGTTTCGGAGCTTCTACTTCTTCTTGCTTCTGCTCTTGTTTTGGAGCTTCCGGCTTAGCTTCTGCTTCGACAGGTTTTTCTCCCTGCTTCCAGTCAATTTGATTCAATAGAGATTGAATATCGATCTGCTGCAGGTTATTTCCCTTCAAAGCAGCTTCGTTCTGACTGATCCACTCCATCAATTTATCAGAATCTATTTGAATGTTTTGTGTTTTTATTTGCGAATGGTGCACCTCACCTGTAGATGCAAAAGATGTTGCGGGTGCTGCTAGAAGAGATAGTGCAAGAGCTCCTGATACGACTAATGATTTCTTCATGCTGATAACTCCTCCTTGAAAAGTTGGTTTGTTTTTCGATCGACTTTATCGTACCATCGATCTCTTGTAATAAAGGAGGATATTATTGGGAGATAGGTAGAAAGGACGTTCTGCTGACATCGTAAATAGGAGAGGGAAGCAAAAAGGCGGCATCAGTCCTTGTCAGCTCTGGGGTTGTTATAATCATCCTTTAAAGGTAAGCGGCTGCTGGAGTGGTTAAAGTATGAAAACAAGATACAAATTACTAGAATGACAGGGTTGACAGACTTTTTATGCGAAGTGTTTTTTTACGAATGTAACATCAGCGTTACAAATATTTCGATAGTTTGCATGTTTTTTTCTAGTATTTTCCTATATAAAACAAATCTTCTACTGTAAATATTCCTGGATGGAAAAATGTCGTTATTTAAGGGAAACTTATTTAATTTTTCCTTTTTTTGTTGTTTTTCTGATCTTGATGAAATATACTACATTACAACACTAATGCACTATGTTGGAGGAAGGTGACAAGTTGAATTTTGACGCAGGGAGTGCAAAGCCGATTTACATCCAGATCGCAGAATGGATGGAGGATGAGATTCTTCAAGGACACTTTCAAGTAGATGGAAAGGTGCATTCTCAGTATAAGCTGGCGGATATGTATAATATCAATCCGGCGACTGCGGCCAAAGGGCTGACGAAATTAGCGGAAGAGGGTGTTCTTTATGACAGGCGGGGACTCGGGAAATTCGTGGCGGAGGAAGCGAATGCGATTATAAAGGAAAAGCGGAGGAACAAGACAATGAAGCGTTTGGTTGACGATCTTGTGAAGGAAGCAGGGAAGTTGGAAATGACTGAAGAGGAAGTAATCACGCTCATTAAAGAAACATGGGGAGGAGCGAAAGAGTGAAGGCGATCAAATGTGAGAACGTAACCAAAACATATAAAAAGAAGAAAGCCCTGGACCGTTTGAACGTCTCCATTGAAGCGGGTAAAATCGTTGGTTTAGTCGGACGTAACGGTGCCGGTAAAACGACATGGATGAAGGTTGTTGCCGGAATGGTGAAAGAATCGAAAGGAAGTGTGGAAGTATTTGGAGAACATCCGTTCAATAATTTGATGATATCGGCTAATTCTGTTTATATCGATGACCGGATGTCTTTCCCTGCAACCTTGACTTTGGAAGAAATCCTTATGGAAGGGAAAAGGTTTTACCAGTATTGGGATCATGATCTTGCTTTACGTTTATTCGATTATTTCGGTTTTGAGCGCGGGGAACGCCATCATACGCTCTCAAAAGGAAGAGAAAGTATTTTTCACATGATCTTCGGTCTTGCCACACGATGTTCCTTGACAATCTTCGACGAGCCCACAACAGGGATGGATGCAGCTGTTCGAAAAGATTTCTATCGTGCCTTGTTGAAAGACTATTTGTCCTCTCCGCGCACCATTGTTTTATCGACGCATCATTTGGAGGAAATGGAAGACATACTGGAGGAAGTGCTTCTTCTCCACAAGGGGAAGCTGCTTCTCCAGACCAGCATGGATGAACTGAAGGAGTATGCCGTCCGCCTCACTGCACCCCTGGAGATACTGAGGCCATGGACCCGGAACAGAGAAATTCTTTATGAACAGCTTCCTGAGGAAAGAAACAGTTGTGTCATCGTAAGAAATGACTGGACGGAAACGGAACAGACGGAGATGAGGAAGGAAGGCATTCGTATCGCTCCTGTCTCTGCCAGTGATGTTTGCGTATATATGACGGAAGATAAGGTTGGCAGAGGAGGAATTGACGATGTCTTTGATCGAAGTGAAAACAGGTGATGTTATTAAAAAGCAGTTCGCGTTCAAGTGGCGGTCCCATCCGGGAGTGTTTACGTCTCTTGTAACGATACAGGTGATGGGCATCTTGTTTTCTTTAATGGGAACGGGGGCACAATTCATGGGAGGAGAGTTCTTTGAAGTCCGATCGCAGATCTTTTCCGGGGATTTAATTATTTCCTTTACGATTTTTTGGGGATTTTTGACGGCACTGCTCCTTACGACGCGTGCTTACCGTGAAGATGATTTTCCCTTTGTATCGACCCGCCTTACGAGTCATCTGTCTACCGTCGGCTTTCTTCTCGTGGTTTGCGGGATAGCCGGGCTTACAGCTGTCCTTTCAGAAAATGTACTGCGGGCAGCGGTATACACATTTGTAGTGCAGGACGGTCAACTGTTGCCGGCTCACGAAATGGAAGCTTCTTTATTCGGTGCTGGGATGGCTGCCGTCATCCTTATGGTTTTCCTGGCTGCCGGTGCCGGTTATTTGTTTGGTGTATTCCTGCAGTGGAACAGACTGTTTCTTCTTATCATTCCGGTTTTGATGTTCGGCATTTCGTATTTGATGCAGCGAAGTGGCGAAGACGGTTTGGCTAATTACCTCTTTGAGGTTCTGTTTGATGAAGCAAATATTGTTTTATTCGCTGTGAAAGCACTGCTCGTTTCCATTACTTGTTTCGTTGGAAGCTTCTGGATTGCTGGCCGTTTGGAGGTGAAGCGGTCATGATCATCGTTTTCGCAGTCTTTCTTTTCCTGCTTGTCACTTTGGCAGCTGTTTTTAACGGGAAGTATAAGGGTGCAAGTGTCAAGATGGCTAAGACCGGCCATTTGATCTTCCTTGTATTTGGGTGCGTGTTAGTACTCTCGACAATTTTCACCTTCTTCCTGCCTGATCCCCTGCCAGGGGAAGCGGCGAGTTCGTCGGATATCGACGATGCTATGTACAGCCATTTGTTAGAGGGAAACCTTGATCAGATAGACGAGGCATACCTTTTAGATGAGCGTACCTTCTCCTTTGGAGGAAAAACGCTGAACGTGAAAGTGAGCACTCCCGGCGGGCCTGGTACGTCCGTTATCGTAGAAAAAGTAGAGTCGAAAAAGAACATACACCTCTATCAGTATCGGTCACCTATGGTCGTAAATGGCTGGCAGATCCCTGTCAAAGAGGAGCCTGTGGTAACCTTTGAGAACCAGGGGCTGGTCGTAACCTCCGGCGAACAAGTAACGAAGACTTTCTATCAGTTCGATCCTTCTTTTCCTTTCCGACAATTCTCTGAAGGAAAGAACACAGGCGGCAGCAGTATGTCCTCCGGCATGTCGGTCCTGTATTTACAAATTCCTGAGAACATGACGGTGGAAGCGGATGACGAAGTGTATGTTACAGAAGTGGAATCTTGAATCGGTGAGTTTTACTTAACGGAGAACAGATGAGTACAGGCTCAGGTATCATCTAATAAAACTAGCAATTCCTACAGACGAAGAATCAAAAAAGCGCGGGTATCTGCCCGCGCTTTTTTGATTCTTTTTACTTTTTTCACACATATGGGCAGAAGTTCATAACTTAGCACAAGAGGTGGTGGCATATGAAAGAATCGGAAAGGATTGCTGCACAGGATCCTTTGCTCAATGAACAGCAAGAATGGAGAAAAAGGCGTATACGTCAACGGTTCAAACAAACACTTACCATAGCTTCCCCGGTGTTTATTCTGTTGCTTTGGGAAATCTTGTCCCGTACAGGCTTGATGGATGCCCGTTTTTTCCCGCCCCCTACGCAAATCGTGGGAACCTTTTGGTCGATGGCAGGGAGCGGAGAACTGTTCAGCCATGTTGGAATCTCATTATATCGTATTTTTGCAGGATTCCTTCTCGGAGTGATCCCTGCTATTGCAATCGGACTGCTGATGGGTTTGTATGGTCCAATCCGGCATTTCCTGTCGCCTTTGATCATGGCTCTCATGCCGATTCCAACACTTGCTCTCCTGCCGATCATCATCATTCTGTTCGGAGTAGGGGAAGTTTCCAAGGTGGTGACGATCGCAGGAAGTGTCTTCTTTCCGGTAGTCATTAATACAGTTGCCGGTGTCATCAACATCGACAGAATATATTTGGACGTAGCAAAGAATTACGGAGCAGATTCGAAACAGTTTTTCTTCAAAATCGCTCTCCCGGGTTCCTTACCGGTCATGCTTGAAGGGATTCAAATGGGGCAGGCGATCGCCTTACTTACGATAGTAGCAGCGGAAATGATGGGAGCGAATTCCGGTATCGGCTACTTAATCTGGACCTCCTATAAGGCATTCATGTTGAAAGAAATGTTTGTAGGGCTCGTACTCATCTCGTTCTTCGGCTATTTATTCTCATTAATCTTGAGAGGACTGCAAAGTAAATTACTCCCTTGGCGTTGATGAAGGAGAAAGGGGAAGGTGGAATGGATGCGAAAATTTCCATCAGGGATTTGACGAAAGTATTTTATAAAAAGGAAAGCAGAGTCACAGCATTGGAAGGAATCAATCTGGATATTGCCGATGGAGAGTTCGTCTGTTTAGTCGGACCGAGCGGGTGCGGAAAAACGACACTGCTCAGAATTCTAGCCGATTTGGAAACACCGAGTTCCGGGTCATTCACCATCGCAAGAGCAAAGGAAGACCGGCCACTTCAGTCGATGGTCTTCCAGGAACGGGGGGTGATTCCGTGGCTGACCGTGGAGGGTAACGTCAGTTTTGGTTTGAAAATGCGTCGTGTACCAGCGGCGGTCATCAAGGAACGGACCGCGTATTATTTAGAAAAAGTAGGGCTGGAGCGTTTCGCCAAGCTTTACCCTAGAGAGCTTTCCGGAGGAATGAAACAACGGGTGAGCATTGCCAGAGCATTCGCAAATGACCCGGAAATATTGTTGATGGATGAACCGTTCGCAGCATTGGATGAACAGAATAAATTCATCCTGCAGGAAGAATTACTCAACATCTGGGCCGAAACGAAAAAAACGGTCCTCTTCATTACACATAGTATCGATGAAGCACTCCTGCTCAGCGACCGGATTCTCTTGATGAGTGCCCAGCCGGGGAGGATTGTAAAGGAAAAACGAATCGAGCTCCCCAGACCAAGAAATATGGAGCAGGTCAGGGCTGACCCTGTCATGGCGGAACAATTCGTGGAGGTCTGGAATCATCTTCAGGAAGAAGTGCAACGATCAAGGATTTAAGAAAGGGGAAACATCCCATGCGTAAATCATTATGGATCTTTATCTCTCTTTTTTTATTTTTGGGTATAGCAGCAGGCTGCAGTGATAAGGAGTCTGAACAAGGAAAGCAGAAAGAAACCGTATCCGGCGATCTGGCTCCGCTTGAGAAGCGTCAGAAGGTAGTTATTGCAGAGGACGGTGCGGCGTCCGGTGCAGGATTTTACATCGCGAAAGAGAAAGGATATTTCGATGACTATAACATAGACATCGAATTTACGACATTCGCCAACAGTGATGATATGCTGCCGGCGCTTGCTTCCGGTGAAGTGGACATCGCCGGCGGAGTCTCCACCGCTTCGTTCTTCAATGCGATCGCTCAGGGAATCGATGTGAAGATCATCGCTGATAAAGGGCACTATTTCGATGGCAATTCCTACTTCAGTTTTGTTATTAGAGAAGACCTTCAGGATGAAATCAAGGAGTATGCCGATTTTAAAGGAAAACGGATTGCTGTATCTTCAAAGAATGCCGTGGATGATTACATCTTTCATGAAATGCTGAAGCATGCCGGCTTGACTGAGAAGGACGTAGAGGTTGTTTTAATGTCGGATTTCGGTAATATGCTGGCCGCGATGGGGAATAAATCCATAGATGCTGCCCTGCAGATAGAGCCTTTGATAACACAGGGAGAATCGCAGGGGTTACATGTGCGGTTCGGTGATGCTACGGATTATGCTCCAGAAGCACAAATCGCGATGGTTCTAGGCTCACCGGAATTTGTTGAAGAAGAAACAGACGTATCGCTCCGCTTCATGGCTGCTTATTTGAAGGGGGTACGCGATTACAACGATGCATTTCTTCACGGCGAGGGACTTGATGAAGTCATTGATATCATGACAAAACACACCGCTTTGAAGGATCCTGAAATATGGAAGAAAGTCGGCGTGACAGGACTGGATCCGGACGGCAGTATGTTCGTGGAGGATATTAAAGATCAGTTCGACTTTTACAACTCCAATGGTGCCATCATCGGCGAAGTAGATTTCGATGAGGCTGTAGACCCTTCTCTGGCAGCCAAAGCCGTGGACATTATCGGAGAGTATGATAAAAAGTAACATTCCAAGTTTTTCTCTTGTCAGAGAGAAAAAAATGATGTAAAGTAACGAGAGACTCAATTGAATAGTTCTTATCAAGAGAAGTGGAGGAACTGGTCCTAAGAAGCTTCAGCAACCACCAACACAGTTGGCCGGTGCTAAATCCAGCAGGTTTTAGACCTGACAGATAAGAGGGGACGGAAACAAAGAAGCCTTCTTATCCTAAAGAGGGCTTCTTTTTTATTTGTTTGGCCTGGTCTTGTCTGTATCACAGAAACATTCATGAGTTCACCAAGAAGGAGGCAGAAAAGATGACAAAACCGAAAGCAAATATTTTTGCACTTATTCCATTTGTAGTATTTATTGTATTGTTCATTGGTTCAGGGATCGTGACAGGTGACTTCTACAAAATGCCTGTACTCGTCGCTCTGTTTGCAGCTATACTGGTAGCGCTGCTTATGGATCGAAAAACAGATTTTGAAACGAAAATCATGACACTCTCCAAAGGGGGAGGACACCCGAATATCATCTTGATGGTTGTGATCTTCCTGCTCGCGGGAGCATTTGCTTCCGTCGCACAGGGAATGGGGGCTGTAGATTCCACCGTCAACCTTGGCCTGAGCTACCTGCCTGGTGGATGGATGGTCGTCGGCCTGTTCGTCATTGGGTGTTTCATATCCATTTCCATGGGTACTTCCACAGGGACAGTTGTAGCTTTAGCCCCGATCGGACTTGGTGTCGCAGAACAAACAGATATTGGTGTGGCGCTGATTATGGGAGCCATTGTAAGTGGGGCTATGTTCGGGGACAACCTCTCCATCATTTCTGATACAACCATTGCAGCTGTTCGAACACAAGGCACGGAAATGAAAGAAAAGTTCAAGGCGAACTTCTTTATCGTTCTTCCGGCTGCCATAGTAACAGCGGTTATTTTTGCAGTATGGACAGCCAGTGCGAGTGCAGATCTTGGGGAAACATACTCGTATAATTTCCTTGAAGTCATTCCATATCTCGGAGTGCTCCTGTTCGCCATCCTTGGGGTAAACGTCATATTCGTTCTGATCGGCGGAACGGTAGCAGCCGGAATTGTCGGTTTGATTCTCGGTAAATTCTCGGGGATGGAACTGATTAACCTGATCGGAGACGGCTTCGCTAACATGCAGGAGTTGTCTATGATCGCTATCCTGCTCGGAGGACTTGTAGAGCTGATCCGTTATAACGGCGGAATTGAGTATCTACTGGAAGCGGTGAATAAACGTGTCCGGTCTAATCGTGGTGGAGAGTTCGGTATCGCCGGTATCGTAACCGCGATCAATTTGTCCACTGCAAACAACACGATTTCGATCATCACGGCCGGTCCATTAGCCAAACAGATCTCTGATGATTACGGCATTGAACCGAGAAGATCCGCCAGCCTGTTGGACATCTTTGCAAGCTCTGTTCAAGGAATCATTCCTTACGGAGCCCAACTCCTTGCTGTAGCCGGTGTGGCATCGATTTCACCTATTGCAATCGTACCGTTTTGTATTTATCCGATCTTAACAGCCGTGTCCGGAATTCTTGCTATTGTCTTCAAGTTTCCTAAGTTTACGGTTCAGAAAGCAGATCCTTCCGCTCAAAAAGGATCCTGATATTCTCTGACTGGAAGAGGCTCCCTGAAATAGGGAGCTTCTTTTTCGTTTGGAAAAGGTGGTATGGCTGGGGGAGAGATCGGGCTCCAGGAGAAGGGACCTTTCCACTGGGCGCCCGGTGAGCGGCCATAAAGGAAGGCGGAGGTAGTTGGTCACTTAATAGATTTTTTCAAATTCGAATGAAATATTAATTCTTTAAATAGTTCATGAATTTGATATTATATTTCAAAATGAATCTATTGTAATGGGGCTATAGAATGAAAAAAACAGTCGAAAAAGAGAGAGAGGGGTCTTATGTGGTATAGACGACTATAGTTATATTCGGTACGCTTTTACTACATATTGTAAACGCTTCCATAATAAAGACTCTCATCATGATCCGCCATTGTTGGGAAAGTTCGATCGTCATGCGGGATAGCGGTCTTACTTTTACAAATAAATAAAGGCAAGGAGGAATGTAGAGTGAAAGGCAGGAGAAGAGGTTGGTTTGTTGTGCTGCTTACATTCTGTCTGTTGATTCCGGGAACGATGACCGGACCGGTATCGGCGGACGGGAAAAAGTCGAACAAGGGAACAGAGTTAATTCTTTTGCAGAACGTACCGGAAGCGGACAGGACAATTAAAGGGGATACGGTTCAGATGGAGGTGCTGCGTGTTTACAAAGATGGTCACTTCAAGAAGGTCGAGGAGAATCTGAAGTGGTCGTCCAACAATAAACGGGTGGCGGAAGTGGATGAACATGGAAAAGTAACATGGCACGGAAAACCCGGGCGAGCGTGGATTACCGTCCGCAGCGGGAAGGATCAGGACCGGATCGCCGTCCATTTCAAACGAAAGAAGCATAAAGGGCAGTCCGAGGTTACTCCTGTACTGATGAAGCAGAAAGGAAAGAAGTATGACATCGTAAGGAATGCCATCGATAAAATGACAATGGAGGAGAAAGTCGGACAGATGTTGATGCCTGACTTCCGTACTTGGAAGGGGAAAAATGTCACGGAAATGAATGCTGAAATAGGGCAGATGGTAAAACAATATCATTTGGGAGGAGTCATTCTTTTCCGTGAAAATGTCGTAACCACAGAGCAAACGACAACGCTTGTCGACGATTACCAGAGTTCGAGTGAGAAATTTGGACTGCTTATGACCATTGATCAGGAAGGTGGAATCGTCACAAGGCTGCAATCCGGGACAGATATGCCTGGAAATATGGCACTTGGGGCAGCACGTTCGGAAGAGCTAGCTCAGAATGTTGGTAATGCCATTGGAGAAGAACTTGCGGCGCTTGGATTCAATGTGAATTTCGCTCCTGTGATGGATGTAAACAATAATCCGGATAATCCGGTTATCGGCGTCCGTTCCTTCGGTGGAGACCCAAGATTGGTTGGAACGATGGGAACCGCTTATATGCGGGGATTACAACAAGCTGGTGTCGCTGCTACGGCCAAGCACTTCCCTGGCCATGGAGATACCGCTGTCGATTCTCATCTAGGTCTTCCTGAAGTGCCTCACGATTTAGACCGACTCAAGGAAGTGGAACTCTATCCCTTCCAACAAGCAATGGATGCAGGTATTGACGCAATCATGACGGCACACGTCACTTTCCCGAAAATTGATGATACCGAAGTGATTTCTCAGAAGGATGGGACGCCGATTGCTCTTCCTGCCACCTTATCAGAGAAGGTGTTGACCGGCTTAATTCGTGAAGAGATGGGCTATGAAGGGATTGTCGTGACCGATGCGCTCAACATGAAAGCAATCAGTGACCACTTCGGACCGGTAGATTCCGTGATTCGGGCGATCAACGCCGGAACAGATATCGTATTGATGCCTGTAGGACTTGAAGAAGTAGCGGGAGGTATTTACGAAGCTGTGGAAACGGGGGAAATCAAGGAAGAAACCATTGAGGACTCTGCCCGACGTATCTTGACGTTGAAAGTGAAGCGGGGAATCATTCCTTCCGAAAATCCGAAGTCGCTGGAAGAGAAGGTTCAATACGCGGAAGAAATCGTAGGTTCCGAAGCGCATAAACAGGTGGAAAAAGAAGCTGCTGAGAAGTCGATCACCATGGTCAAAAATGATGGGGTATTACCTGTGACACCAGAAGAGGAGGAAGAGGTACTTGTCATTGGAAATACATTCATTGATTTGCTTGGTGATGCCGTCAGAGAACGCCACGGTGCCACTACTGTTTTATCAACGTCGAGCGCGGAATTGACAGAAGGACAGTTGGAAATGGTGAAAAAGGCGGACTATATCATCTTTGGTACTTACACGTATAATGTCGCCACACGGTCTGCCGATCACCCACAAATGAAATTGATCCATGAGGTGATGGATGCGAGCGAAGCGCCTGTCATCAGTATTGGAATTCGGAATCCATACGACATCATGAGTTATGCAGGTGTCGATGCTTACCTCGCCCAATATGGCTTTAAAGCAGCCAGTTTCAAGGCGTCCGCTGCCACCATATTTGGTGAAAATTCACCGCAAGGAAAGCTTCCTGTCACGATACCTGATGAAGATGGATCGGTGATGTACGAATATGGAACGGGGCTCACTTATTAAGAGGAAAGGGAGAGGATAGCTATGCGGAAGTGGTTTATACTAGTGGTCGTTCTGCTAACAACCTGGTCCACCTTTTCGGTCGTTCTCGCTGATCATCAAGGAAACCGTGGTAAACATAAGGGACATCATAAGAAGCAGGAGGAATTCAAACTTGGAGTAGAAGTGCTGCTCGATGATAAGAAAGAACTTTTGGAAGGAAAGCGCATTGGGTTAATCACGAATCCGACAGGAGTAGATCAGGATTTGAACAGTGTCGTCGATCTTTTCTACGAAGATGAAGACTTAGAGTTGACGGCTCTTTATGGTCCCGAACATGGAGTGCGGGGAAGCGCTCAGGCAGGCGAGTATGTGGAATTTTACGAAGATGAGAAGACTGGTCTGCCTGTGTACAGCTTATACGGTAAAACGAAAAAACCGACTCCGGATATGCTTGAAAATATTGATGTCCTCGTATTCGACATCCAGGACGTAGGAACGCGTTTCTATACGTACATCTACACGATGGCTTATGCGATGGAAGCAGCACAAGAAAACGACATTCCATTCTTCGTCCTGGACCGGCCGAACCCGATCGGTGGAGACCAGGTGGAGGGTCCGGTCCTTGATACAGACTACCAGTCTTTCGTAGGAAATTATCCAATCCCACTGAGGCATGGCATGACGGCAGGAGAATTGGCGAAGCTGTTTAACAAAGAATTCGATATCGGTGCAGAGTTGACCGTTGTGAAAATGGAAGGGTGGAAGCGGGGAATGGATTATGATGATACAGACATGCCATTCGTTGCGCCTTCGCCGAACATGCCGACGGTAGATACGGCTTACGTATATCCTGGGGCTGCATTGATTGAAGGGACAAATGTATCGGAAGGAAGAGGAACTACGAAGCCGTTCGAGTTGATCGGAGCCCCCTTCATAGACAGCGAACAATTGGCGGAAGCAATGAACGAGAAGAACCTTCCTGGTGTCAGGTTCCGGGCGGCTTCATTTACCCCGTCTTTTTCTAAGCATGCCGGGAAATTATCCCACGGGGTCCAACTTCACATACTGGACCGTGATGAGTTCCAGCCTGTTAACACAGGTCTGCACTTAGTGAAAACTATCCATGATATGTACCCTGATGATTTCGAATTTCGTGCCGAAGATGCAAATGGTATCTCGTTCTTTGATCTACTAATAGGGAACGGATGGGTAAGGGAATCAATTAATGAGGGGCATTCCGTAGAACAGATGGAGAAACGTTGGAAGGATGACCTCAAAAAGTTTAATAAGACGAGAAAACATTTTCTTCTGTATAAGTAAGAGTAATCCACATTCCTCCCGAAGGAATGTGGATTTATTTTAAGGAAGGGTTATAGAGTGATTTTATGACAATTTTATGGATTTTATGATAAAATTTGTAAATATTCTTACACTTACCACATGGGGAAGGATTGATTGTATGAGAGCGACCGTTGCTATCAAAAATAGTTGGCAAAAGCTTTGGGTGATGCATGAGGAAGCGAAGGCACTGATGCAGTTTATGGTGTCCGGGAATCATACTTCTGCTTATACCAAGGAAAATGGAGAACAAGAAGGGAAACCAGGACCTTCCATGCAGCCGAGACAAAAGAGCGGCTTGATTCTTGGACCCATGCTTTTTCTTCTTGCCTTGCTGTTTGTGGATGCGGAAGGTTTGTCAAGGGAGGCTGTAGCGATTCTTGCGAGTACACTATGGATTGCTACATGGTGGATTACAGAGGCAATTCCCATTCCAGCCACCTCGTTGCTTCCTCTCGTATTGTTTCCTGTTACCGGCGGGTTGGAAAGTGGAATGACCGCATCTTCTTACGGAGATGACACCATCTTTCTGTTTATGGGGGGCTTTTTAATTGCCCTTACTATGCAGAAATGGAACTTACATAAACGGATGGCCCTGTTTATCATAGCTTCCGTCGGCACGAGCACCGAACAAATTGTACTCGGGTTTATGGTTGCTACCGGTGTGCTGTCCATGTGGATTTCCAACACAGCGACGGCAATGATGATGGTGCCGATTGGTATGGCCGTTATATACCAAGCAGCGGAGCAGTTGAAGAAGAAGGGAGAAACGGTCGATCACGATTCTTTCCCTTTCGGTAAGGCAGTGATGCTCGGAATTGCGTATAGTGCGTCGATCGGAGGACTTGCGACACTAATCGGTACACCGCCGAATACGATCTTCAAGGCGGTTGTAGAACAGACCTATGCCATCGAGATATCTTTCGCAGGTTGGATGACGTTCGGGGTACCATTATCTTTGCTGTTGTTAGCGCTTGCGTGGGTGTATTTAGTCAAGGTCGCTTATCCTATGAAAATGAAGGAGCTGCCTGGAGGGAGGAAGGTGATCAGAGAAGAACGCAGGTCGCTTGGTGTTATGTCTTTTGAAGAAAAAACGGTGCTGTTGGTTTTTACCGTGACAGCTGCAGCCTGGATATCCCGCTCCTTTCTTCTGGTACGGGTTAATGAAAATATCAATGATACGATGATCGCTATGATTGCTGCAGTCATCCTGTTCATCCTTCCCTCTAAAAACCGTAAAGGAGAACATCTACTGGATTGGGATACAGCAAAAGGACTGCCATGGGGGATCTTGCTGTTATTCGGTGCCGGGCTGGCCATTGCTTCAGGATTTCAGGAAACCGGACTGGCAGAATGGATAGGTAATCAATTGACTGTACTCCAAGGGGTGCATCTGCTCTTGATTATCGTTATCGTAACGGGGATGGTTATATTCCTTACAGAAATAACATCCAATACAGCCACGGCAACTATGATGTTTCCGATTATGGCCTCCCTTGCGAGTGCTCTTTCTGTACACCCTTACAGTTTGATGATCGCTGCAGGGATTGCTGCAAGTTGTGCGTTCATGCTCCCGGTTGCGACTCCGCCGAACGCCGTCGTTTTCGGGTCTGGTTATTTGCGTATCCCGGATATGGCGAAAGCTGGGTTGTGGTTGAATATCCTTGCAGTCATCCTGGTTACTCTTGCCATCTATTTCTATCTTCCGTTCGTCTGGGGGATCGATTTGAACGAATTTCCAAGTCAATTCCAATCCTAGAAAAGAGTGATTTGATATGGGAGTGGCGATAGAAACGACTCACCCCTATACACCGCGTGAGTCTGGATTTTGGCGGATTACAGCCGCATTAATGATTGCATCTTTATCGACCTTTTCTACATTGTATGTCTTTCAGCCACTGCTCCCGTTGCTTTCGGATAGTTATGATCGTTCTGCTACAGTATCAAGCTTCGTCATGTCCTCCTGTGTGCTCGCTATGGTTGTCGGATTGTTCGTTTTAGGCTTTCTTTCTGATCGCTATGGCAGGGTGGCAGTTATGAAGCTTTCCCTGTTCGTTACCGTGATTACGCTGGGTTTGATTCCTCTTGTGGATAGTTTCGAATGGATTGTAGCTCTCCGTGTTATCCAGGGATTTTTCCTTGCAGGGATTCCTGCTGCAGCGATGGGGTATTTAGGAGAAGAAACATCACCAAAACATATCGGTCTTGCTATGACGCTGTATATTTCGAGTAACGCACTCGGAGGAATGGGCGGAAGAGTGGGAGCGGGATATCTTGCAGGGGTTTTTGATTTACGGTTGACGATTTGGGTGTTTGCATTCTTCGGAGTCCTTGCTGCTTTTCTGTTCCTTGTACTCATACCGAACGAGCGTTTCTTTGAAAAAACGGATCAGTCGATAGTCAAGGATCTTCAAGGGTTGTTTGTCCATTTGCGAAGCGGAAACATGCTTTTTCTATTCTTAATGGGCTTCCTGCTGCAGGCCGTTTTCACGGCAGTGTGGACATACCTTCCCTTTTACTTACAAGGAGAGCCTTTTCGATGGACGCTGGAGGTCATTTCATTTACCTATTTTGCTTATTTATTCGGGATTATCGCACCGCCGCTGGCAGGGAGAATGTCTCTCTCCTTAGGGATGAAGCGGGTGATGTATTTAGCTGTCCTTGTAATGCTTGCAGGAGCAGGGGTGACCGCTGTACCGTCCGGTTCCATGATTGTATTTGGTCTCTGTCTGCTCTGTATGGGGTTCTTTGTCGCCCATGCAATGGCTTCGGCGCTTGTAAGTAAATCTGCCACGCATCATCGAAGTGGAGCATCCGGATTCTATTTGATCAGCTACTACGCCGGGGTCGCTGTGGGGAGCACGGCTGCCGGGGTTTTGTGGGAAGGTAGTGGATGGCTCGGAATATTAAGTATAGGCATAAGTTTTCTGGTACTGTTCTTCTGTATGTGGCTCTTGCGCCGCCGTGGTCTCAGCACGTGATACAATAGCGATGAGAAAGTGGGGATCAGTTATGGAGGAAGTGAAAGGGAAGCTTGTCGATACGAATACAAGGTGCGTACACTATCATAGTGAGACTGATATTATTGCGATTAAAATGCACTGCTGCCAAACGTACTATGCATGTATCTTCTGTCATGATGAATTAGAGGATCATGGGAAGTCACGCTGGCCGAGGAATCGCTGGGACGAGGCTGCTGTCCTCTGTGGAAACTGTGAGAGCGAGCTGTCCATACAGAATTATATGAAGGCTTCTGTTTGTCCGAATTGTAAGCATGCTTTTAATGCCGGATGCCGGCTGCATTATCCGTATTATTTTGAAATGAATCAAGACTGAGCGCTGCTCAGTCTTGGTTTTTTTATTGTTCTACGACGAATTCAAAGTTCCCTTCGAATTTCACATCTCTGCCAAGCAGCATTCCGCCGGTTTCTATTGCGGCATTGTAAGTCAAGCCGTAGCTTTCTCGGTTCACTTTTCCGGTGACATCAAAGCCTGCGATCGTGCTCCCGTCCATAGGACTCTTCGATGTGCCGTTGTATTCGACTGTGAATGTCTCTTTATTAGTTGTCTCTTTAATCGTGAAGTCTCCGGTTACTTCGAATTCTCCTTCCGAGACTTCTTTGATGGAAGTACTCTTGAATGTCATTTCCGGATATTGATCTGCCTCGAAGAAGTCTCCGGACCGCAGGTGTCCATCTCTTTGCTCGTTCTTCGTGTTAATGGATTTAACGGGAATTGTTACGGCGATGCTGGCAGATGAGAGATCATTCAGGTCTCCGGAAAATTGAACATTAAATTCCTCGAATTCTCCTTTAGCCTTGGATACCATCATATGTTTAATTTGGAAATTCAAACTGCTGTGCACAGGATCTAATACTAATTTAGTCATGGGAACACTCTCCTTAAAGAATATTTTGAATTCTAACTATTATCTTATTCTCTATTTATTTCGAAGTCAAGATATTTTGATTTACACGGTTACTGTTAAGAAAGGTAAAAAAAAGCCCACAGACCTAGGGGTGTCTGTGAGCTGCCTGAACCTATTTGTTAAGCTTGAAATGTGCGTTTAATTGACCACGCAGCATTCGTTCCATTACTTTTTCCTTGCTTGATTCCAGCAAATCCTGTTTTATTTCATAGGTTTGCACCCCTTCTTCTCGTTTGTCTGCTATCTGGAGCAGCATTTCCACGTCCGCAAAGGAATATTTTCTTGTTCCTCTCTTAGTCCGTTCCGGATATATTAATCCTCGCTCCTCATAGTACCGTATTTGTCGAAGCGATAATCCTGTCAGTTCATTAACGGTTCCGATTGATATGACCTTTTTATGCTTGTAGGACGACATCCCTTCTCCTCCTTGGTGATTGGCGAAGCTATGGACGGTGGATTCTGGCTGCGAGGGTTTCCAGTTCTGTCAGTGTAAGTGAATGGAGAACCTCGTCCGAAGCATGGAACTGTCCGGCTTCGATCAGCTTTTGGATATAATGTTCCCGCATAGTTTCAACAGCTGTCCTTAAATGATTCTTCATGAAGGTTCACTCCCGATCCTTTGATTTTCGTGAACATGGGGGATCTACCTACAGGACGGCACTAATCATTCATTTCCTGTTCTGGTTGTTGTTAACAGAATAAATCATTTTTAATTTTCTGTCACCTGTTATGTTAGAAAATCTAACATAAAATTTACGCCATGTTAGAATTTCTTACGCATGCGGCTGGGGCCTCCCTAATTTCTATTCTGGAGGAGTGGGGATATATTAATGAAGAAAGGGGGAATAAGCGCACATCTTTTCAGGTGTATTTTTGGCGGTTTATTCTTATCTGAATTAGTGAATGAATGGGATAGAGAGGAGATGTTTTTTATGTGGTGGAAGCAGCCTTATTACAAATACATAACGGCAGGGATCCTGCTGCTCATTTTTTATTTCTTTCTTGAGAAGCTGCAATTATTAGAACCAATTAAAACTATTTTTCAAACGCTATTCTATCCCATGCTGATCGCGGGGTTTTTGTTTTATGTGCTGAGGCCGGCTGTTGACCTTTTGGAACGGGTGCCTTTCCTTCCGCGTCCCGCTGCTATCCTTCTGCTTTTTGCCTGCATAGGAGGAATAGTCTACACCGGTTTTAAATTCCTGGCAGAGACGATTAAACAACAGGTAACCGACCTTTCCAGCCTTCCGTCAAAAGTGAAGGATACGGCCGAACATGCCGGCAGGAAGATAGAGGAGAATGATATGGGTATGGTATCCATGAATTCTATCACCCAGAAGGTGACGAATTATTTCGGTGGAATGACCGAGCAGATCGGCGAGCATCTCACTACCGTGTTCTCTACTATTGCGGGGGCTGCCACCGTCATGATCATCGTTCCTTTCGTGCTTTTTTTCCTATTGAAAGACGGGGAGAGGCTGGTGCCGTTTTTGTCTCGGGCCTTCCGTCCGGAGCATAAGCCGCGAGGAGAAAAGCTGTTGAAAGATTTGGATTACACGATATCATCTTATATACTCGGGCAGGTGACTATAGCCGCGGTAGACGGGGTGTTGACGTATATTGGGTATCTGCTGATCGGCCTCGATTATGCGCTCGTTCTGGGTGTTTTTCTGGCATTCACTTGTGTCATCCCGTTTGTAGGGCCTGTCATCGGTTCCATTCCTGCAGTCGTGGTCGCATTAATGCAGGAACCCCATCTTGCTATCTATGTTATAGTGACCATCGTTGTTGTCCAGCAGTTAGAGAGTAATCTTGTAGCACCTTATGTTTTTGGGGAACGGTTGAACATTCATCCGTTGACCGTCATCCTTCTTCTTGTCGTGGCAGCTCCTTTGTATGGAATTGTCGGTATGATTATCGCTGTGCCCACCTATTCTGTAATTAAAGTGTTAATAAAGCACGGATATAGTTTTTATAAGATGTATCATCCTTCCTAGTTCAATAGAAACCGAGTATTCCTTATGAAGGAGTACTCGGTTTTTTGTCTTTTCGTAAAATAAGAAGAAAAAAGAAGAATCTTCTAATCTACTGTTGAATCTTTATGCAATGGAATGTATAGTTATTTAATATTGATACTATATATATGTGATTGAACATAGAGGAGGAACAGTATGGCTATTGAAAATACAAAATCTACAGAAACCCTGCAACAGACTAATTCTTATACGACTAAACAATGGTTAAAGTTCCTCATTCCTTCTTTTATAGGTGTTCTTTTGTTCATGGTACCTATTTCTATTGGTGGAAAAGTAACCATTGGTCTCGGGATCATGGCGGATGCTCTACAGGGAGCCTTTTCCGAACAAATTCCTTTGTTTATGACAGTCATTATCTGTCTATCTGCTGCAGGCAGCATTCTGGTGAAACTGCTTCCTGAAGAGGGGATTCGTTCTGGAAATGTCGTTCCCCATTTATTTGATGTCGGTCCTTTCTGGGCGTCTATGCGGGTTCTTGGAGCGGTATTCGCAGTCTTGACGTTGACAAGTGCAGGACCATCTATTATTTCTTCGGAACTTACCGGAGGGGTCGTGCTTTTCGACCTTGTACCGGTGTTGATGGTCTGGTTTCTTTTTGCCAGTCTGTTTATGCCCCTGCTGTTGGAATTCGGTTTAATGGATTTGATCGGTACAGTTGTCCGGAAAGCGATGTACGGCTTATTTAAGCTTCCGGGACGTTCATCTGTGGATGCCATTGCCTCCTGGATGGGCAGTGCGCCGGTCGGGGTGTTATTGACGACCCAGCAATATGAGAAAGGGTATTATACAAAGCGCGAAGCTAGTGTAGTCGCGACTAATTTCTCGATCGCCTCCATTGCTTTCAGCCTTGTCATCGCAAAGTTCCTTTCCATTGACCATATGTTCGTACCTTTCTATTTTACAGTCGTCGTCTGTGGTTTGGTAGCGGCTGTCATCTGCCCAAGAATTCCTCCACTGTCTAAAAAGAAAGACACGTATTATGAGCCTGCTGGTAAACAGATCAGTGAAGATGTTCCAGAAGGTGTTTCGTCGTTCCGATGGGGACTGGAGAAAGCGGTAGAGAAGGCGGATGAAGTGAAGAGCGCTGGTCAAGTCGTGAAAAAGGGTGTCTATAACGTTGTCGATATTTGGTTTGGATTAATCCCCCTTGTTATGGCGCTTGGAACCGTTGCGTTAGTGGTGGCTGAGTTTACACCGGTCTTTACTATTCTTTCTTATCCATTCGTACCAATTCTTAACTGGCTGCAGATTCCAGAAGCCTCCGCAGCAGCTCCTGCCATGATTGTCGGTTTTGCGGACATGTTCCTTCCATCTGTCATTGGGAGTGGAATCGAATCAGAACTGACTCGATTCGTCATTGGTGTTATGAGTCTGACGCAGTTGATCTATATGTCGGAGATAGGTATTCTGTTGATTAAATCCAAAATTCCTATACATTTCTTTGAGCTGTTTGTGATATTTTTACAGCGTACGATCATTACACTTCCGATAGCAGCTTTGTTGGCGCACATCTTATTCTTTTAAGCTAACAAAATACAGAAAAGCGCAGCTGTGCTCAGCTGCGCTTTTCTTATTTATTTATATATAGGGGAGGTCATTACATCCATAGCTTTCGATTTTCACCTATATCTTTAGGGGGTAATTGGTAGTTTTATATCCGTGCCTGTTTTGCAGGGAAGGGAACTTTTCTTTTGTTACATTTCCATTTTATTACTTATCTATGTTTACCAAGTTCAGAAGGAGAGTATATAGGTAGTAAATGATGAGCTTATCGAGAAGTATATAAAGGAGAGTTCGAGCTAGCGAAAGGATGCATCATAATTAATGAGGTGAAAGATCATTGGAAGTGAAAATTGTAGAAGTGGAGAGAAGGCATCTTAGGTCTTTACATAGGTGGGAGATGGATGAGGAGTTACAGCAAAAGACTGGGGTGGATGTCCCGAGAACCTATCAGCAGTTTCTGCAGTCATATGATTTGTACTTTAAGGGAGAAAAGCCTGATTTACTCCTTAAAGCCATCGAATGCGACGGAGAAATTATCGGTAAGGTAGAATTGTATCGCGCTAAAGACCGCGATTATATTGGTATCGTCCTCGGTGATCGGCAGCGGAGCGGGATAGGTACAAAAGCTTTGCAGCAATTTATTGAAATCATCCATTACCGATATGGTATTTCTAACATATTTGCAGAAGTATTCGAAGATAACGACCAAAGTCTGCGGTTCTTTCAGAAAAATGGCTTTGAGTTCATCGGTGAGGAGGTAGTGGAATGGTTCCGCGGGAAACCACGAACATTGATAACATTGAAGAAAAACGTAGAAGAAGCTTTCCGGTAATCTCCTAGACGGAAAGCTTCTTGCTCGTCTTTTCGATACACTGCCTCAAGCGTCATTAATGGTAACAAGCGCTTGTTTTAAGTCGTTAAACGTTTCTAGGTCTTTGAAATTCATGCCTGATTGTATCGCAGCAATGGCCATTTCTGTGCGAATGCCGGTGAGCACTGTTCTAGTTCCCAGTAATTTAATCGTCTTCGTCAAATTAAATAAATCGTTGATAAAGACGTCATCGAACGTAGCTATCCCTGAAAAATCGATAAAAAGAAGACGGAGGCTGTGCTCTTTTACTTTGTTCAACGTATGTTCCTTCACGATGTCGAATCGCTCCGGAGAGAATTCGCCCACAAGAGGAAGGACGGCCTGAAATTCATCGATGAGAACGACGGGAGTGGAAATTTCATTTAAATGGTTTTCCATTTCCGTATGTTCTTTTTCTTTCGTCCAATTATAATTCGCGGTCGTCGCACGAATTGCTGCATCAAATGCTGCGACGATTTCCTCTGTTACGAGAAAGCCTTCATCTACTTTTGCTTCATAAATAAATTCTGATTTCCTCATATGTCTGATCAAGGCTAAGCGGAAAACACTTAACACATCCACGGTTTGTTTTAGCAGGATACCTTGAGAATATAAATAGTTCTCCATATCATAACCGATTTCGGCAGCATTCGTTTCGTCTGGGTGCTGTAATAGACTTTTCGCAACGCGATCGAGTAGCAGGCGGAGCATTTCGAAGTGGTAATTCAATTCTGATTCTGTATATTTGATCTGCAGCTCGTCCAATGTTTTTGGTAACAGTTCATTGACTAATGTGGTCTGATTGTCCGCTAAGTATTGAGCAAAACGCTGATTCAGTGCCGTCATAATAGACTCCTTTCTAAAACCTCTTTTTCTTGTACCCTATTTTATACCAATATAACTTATTTGTATAATATTCATAGAAGATACGAAAAGCCCCTGCTTTTAGCAGGAGCTATTCATTGACTGCCGTTCCTAAGACGGCGGCATACTGATTGTCGAAGAAGGGGGAGAAGTTGTTGTCTTTCCAACTTAAAGGTGTCTGCATGAGACCGAGTCCATCTGCATTGTATTGCCCGATGATTCGCTGCAGAGCATATAATTCATAAATTCCATCTCCGTTGAAATCAATAGGGTAGAGCTGATTAAGTCCGGAAACAGATCCTGTAAGCGGTTGTTTCAATGCGCCGTCTTCATTATAAATGTCCGCTAAATATTGTTTGTCCCTATTGCTGAGGTCGATCATAAAGGATAGGTGGAGCGTGTTATTGATGACTTCTACCAAATAGTTATCCTTATAGGTAACGCTGTAGTCAAATGTTTGATCAAACACTTCATAATCGAAGAGAAGCCGGGGGTGATTGGCTAGGAAAGAATAGATATAAAAATACCCAAATCCTCCACTCCCTCCAGAGTCCATACTTACCAGGATGTCATCTGTACCGCTTCCTGTGAAATCTCCGAGGAAAAGGCGCGGATTATAGCCTGTATTGGTCTTTAAAGGGATTGAGTGAAACTTGTTGTTTCTGCCATCCTGAATGACGAGTGTAATGTTCGTAATATAGGGGCTGTCGGGTGTTTCCTGCCCGACAAGATAAACCTGGTCTTCGAGGGAGTCCCCGTTAACATCTCCTTGAGCATAAGAATAGATGGAAGAAGTATAATCGTTCTGTCGGTGATATACGTATGGGTGCATGAGCATCAAACCTTCCGAAGGCACTTTCCATACCATATGCAATCATTGATTGGTATGATCATAAAAAATGTAAAAATAAAAAACCCCGGATTGGCCGGGGTTTCCATTATAATCGGTGAAATCCTTCTTGTTCCAAGAAGTTGGCTGCCTCTTTATAGGTATTGAAAGCCCCTTCCAACTGTTCATCCGCATACACATGATACCCATCTTCTTCCCGCATCAATACAAGGGATTGGTCGTAGTCATTCAACCATTCCTCCATAACCGGGTTCTTCTCAGCAGGAGAGAGGGAGAGAGAGTCAATGGAACGGCGGATAAGAGAACGGAGTTCATCCGCACTTATATCACGTATGTTTACCATCCCTTTGTTATCAGCAGGATAGTCTTCTATTTCTCCTGCATAGATGAAGCCGTTCCCGTTTGGATGAAGGCGGTAAACGACAATTTGTTTTTCGTATAAGCTTTCCTCGTAGTGGAAATTGATTCGACCGAGTGAGATCTCCCGTTTCGACAATTCCGGAAATTCTTCAATGATTTCAAGTTTCTCTTCAAATGTAAGCATGGCTGCCTCCTGGTGTTTATACTTGTCTTCAGTATAGCACATGGCGTCTGATGCAAAAACGATTGCATTTGTGAGGGCAGAGTGCTATAGTAATGAAGCGATGAGCTGTTTGTGTAAGACGAAGTACATGCTTCCGAGGAAGCTAAACGACGATGTGGCGTCGGTATATTCGCAACAAAAGTCGAAGAGCCTTCCCCTAGGGAAGGCTCTTTTTATTTTCTGCCGAAGTTCATCTGCATATATCTGCCTCTCACAATCTGGTACACACCATAAAGGATTAAACCTACCGCTATGATGCCGAGAATCCACCTTCCATATGGCTGCTGGGATAATTCCGATAAAGCGCCATCCAAGCCTTTCGCTTCGTCCGGATCCGAAGTAAGTGCCGTTTGAATAAAGAAGAAACCTATAATTCCGAGTACAATACCTCTGGCGGCAAGGCCGTATTTTCCTGCTGTTTTTGCCGTGTTCACCTCTTTCTTTTCCATATCTTTCGTCCATAATTTTTTCATGAATTTACCGGTTATGCCACCAAAGAATTCATATAATCCATACCCGATGATGATAACTCCCACTGCACCGATGATCCATTCACCAAGTGGCTGCGACATAATTTGGGCGGAAATAGTCTTTTTAGAATCACCGCCTCCGGAACCTGCATGCATCGCTATTTGGATTGCTTGATAAGCAAGAGAACCATAAACGACACCACTTACAACATAACCGGTTCTCATAATCAGTCCTTTCGGATCTAATCCGTTGTTCTGTGGATCGAAGAACGCTTCTACTAAAACCCAGCAAATGTAGCCTATCAGTCCGATGCCGATCATCCAAAGCAGCCATTCCCCAAACTTCACCCCGGCCAAAGACTGGAACATACCGCTTGTCCCGGTCGTTTTTCCCCCTATGCCGAGTACCGCCATAAACGTCAATATCCCTACAAGGAAGTACACAATTCCCTTTGCCATGTAGCCGATTCGTCCGATTCTGCGGATCCACGGCTTTACATCTTCCTTCGTTTTTCTGACGTGGCGATTGTCTTTTAATGACGTATCCATTCCATCACGGTCCTTTCTTGATACTTGTATACTTCGGTTATTTTCCCTATGGATAAATAAAGGAAACCGCATAGATAAAAGAATCCGCCAATGGTATGATTATAAATAAGAAGAAGGTGAATAAATGATGTATATGACGATTGAAGAAACGGCAGAGTACCTTGATCTGCCTGCTGACTATATAACGCATCTCGTCCATCACCATAAGATAAAAACCGTCCATGACGGGACGCAGTTTCTCATTAATAAACATCAATTCAACAATCACTTGGAACAAATGGAAAAATACAGAGATATGATCCAGGCGTATTTGAACGAACCCATTCCTGAAGATCCTGACATCAAAGACGAAGATTAAAAAAAGCAGAGCATATGCTCTGCTTTTCGAATTACACATAAAGCTATTTTTTAATGTAATGGGACAAAAAAACTTCTCTTACTTCGAATATTGTGAGTAAATGCTAAGATTTTACAGCTATCGCTTCGATTTCGACTTTTGCACCTTTTGGAAGCTTGCTGACTTCCACAGCTGCCCTCGCGGGATAAGGCTCTTCTAGGAAGCCGGCATATACTTCATTTACAGTGGTGAAATCATCCATGGAATCCAGGAAGATATTCATTTTCACGACATTGCGGAAGCTTAGTCCGGCTTCTGTTAATATAGCCTCGATGTTTTTCATTACTTGTGCCGTCTGTTCTTTCACCTCGTCCGAAACGAACTCCATCGTTTTTGGATCAAGAGGAATCTGTCCAGAAATGAAAACCAGATTTCCGAGATCGGCAGCCTGGGAGTATGGCCCGATGGCACTTGGTGCGTTTTCAGTCGAAATTGCTTTAAACATGAAACATTCCTCCATATGTATGTTTTCATATATCCTAACATGAAGTCAGAAATAACAGAACGTTTTTTTATTTCCCGGGCAATTCTCGACACTGTTCATAAACGGAAATTCATTGAATAGTAAAAGTTTTCTTAAAATAATGTTTAGATAGGAAATAAAAGGGTAATCTACATGAGAAGGAGCTGAGTATATGAATTACAAAGAAAAACTTGAAAGACAAATTGAAGAATTGAGAGTCCGAATGTATGATATATATAATCAGAATCCCAACGATGAAGAATTGCTTCGAGTATCTCAGGAGCTGGATGATCTTTTGAATAGATTCCGTGGCCAATCACTGGAATTAAAAGAACAACTCACTTAATTGCATGTTAATATACATAGGTGCTGCTTGCTTACGGAGCTGGATGTGTGATAATTTAAAAGCAATGCCACCCTGCAATCGATACGACTGCGGGAACTTAACCAATTCTCTGGGTGGCAGGTTATTATAAAAGTAAAAGACAGATTAGCTCTGTCTTATAATATTAGTTTTAAAATAGAAAAGGCCGCCGAAACCCAGTTTTCGGCGGCCTTTTCTATGGAATTTTTCATTTGGTTCCATTGTATCCGCTACCAAATAAGAAAAAAAAGATAAAAAAATAAATATTCTGAAAATGGGTTGTTTTTCGACATCTGCACAGATAAAATACTCCTTACATTCCATTTGAGAGGGGGCTCAGCGATGATTACATTTGTCGCATCCATCGTATTACTATTATTAGGTTATCTCATATATGCAAAGGTGGTAGAACGAATTTTCGGGATTGATGACCAAAAGGCGACACCGGCCTATGAAAAGCACGACGGTTTTGATTACATGCCGATGAGTTGGTGGAAAGCGAGTCTCATACAGCTTTTGAATATCGCTGGGTTAGGCCCTATATTCGGTGCCGTCATGGGGGCGTTATATGGACCGATCGCCTTCTTGTGGATCGTAGTCGGTTCCATATTCGCAGGCGCGGTTCACGACTATTTCTCCGGGATGCTGTCCCTACGTCATAATGGAGCACAATTCCCGGCCCTTGTCGGAAAATATTTGGGTAAATACCCGAAAACGGTCATCAATGTTCTTTCCATCGCTCTGATGGTTCTCGTTACTGCTGCCTTTACTGCAGGTCCGGCACAGCTGATGGCTGAGGTTACACCTCTTGGATTCTTAACGTGTATCTTTATCATATTTGCTTATTTTCTGGCAGCAACCATCCTGCCTGTCAATAAAATTATCGGCAGGATCTATCCAGTGTTCGGGGCTATTCTTATCTTTATGGCGGCTGCTATAGGAATCGGCTTGTTTTTCTTCGACTATTCTGTGCCGAACTTGACGATGCAGAATCTCCATCCAGATGAACTGCCAATCTGGCCGTTGCTGATGGTAACTGTTTCGTGCGGAGCGATTTCAGGATTCCACAGCACCCAGAGTCCGATACTCGCCAGAACATTGAAGAAAGAAAGTGAAGGAAGAAAGGTATTCTATGGAGCTATGATTGCTGAGGGGGTCATTGCTTTGATCTGGGCGGCAGCCGGTATGACCTTCTTCGGCAGTACGGAGTCCCTGCAGGCAGCACTTGCCTCCGGAGGGCCAGCGGGCGTCGTAAACGAAATCAGTACGACAACCCTTGGTACATTAGGAGGAATACTGGCAGTCCTTGGTGTCATCCTGCTCCCGATCACAACAGGAGATACCGCACTGCGCTCTTCGCGGATGATGTTGATGGACTTTGTTAAGGAAGTTACCAGTAAGAAACTGGACGGAAGATGGACAGCAGCTTTGTTTGCAATCCCTGTAGCAATTCCAGTATTCTTATTGACACAGATGAATTATAATTTCCTGTGGCGTTACGTTGGATGGTCCAATCAGGTTGTGGCTACCGTTATGTTATGGACAGCAGCTATGTACTTGCTGAAGAATCAAAAGTTTCATTGGATTTGCAGCGTTCCCGCTTTGTTCATGACAGCTGTTGTAAGTTCTTATATCTTTTATGCTCCGGAAGGTTTCAGCATGTCCTACTCCACTTCCATGGTCATCGGCTCAATCATCTGGGTTGCTGTCGCTTCGTGGTTCGTATGGCAGCTCATCCGTCATAAATCAGAAGGTAAGAGTAATGCACTGCCAGCAAAGGCAAGTTAATCTATCGGAGGAGAGATTAACCGGCGATATGTGGAAAGCACCCACTTTCCTATGAGAAAATATTTCTTTCATAATCAGCAGAAACCATCCTTGAAGGGTGGTTTCTTTTTGTTTTTTAAGAAAAGAGTAGTCAAAAAATGTCTATAACCAAGTAAATTTATCGGTTTATTGTGTTAATATAGAAGAAAAGATTGGGGAGGAGTCAGTTCAATGAGCAAAATTTATGTACTTCACGAGAACGATGAATGGACCGACCATTTAACCAAACGTCTGCAGGAGTTGAACCTACCGTATGAACTATGGCATTTGGACGAGGGAATGCTTGATTTGACAAGCGAACCGCCGGAAGGGATCTTTTATAATCGGATCAGCGCATCTTCCCATACGAGAAATCATCGATATGCTCCGGAATTTACAGAAGCTGTACTTGCCTGGCTGGAACGTCACGGGAGGACGGTGGTGAACGGAAGCAGGGCCCTCCGTCTGGAAGTCAGTAAAGTCAATCAGTATATGGCATTGAATCAGGCTGGTATCGAAGCACCTGCCACTATATCGGCTGTGGGGAAGGATAATATTATCAAAGCAGCGGAACGCCTCGGATCCGAATCGTTCATCACGAAGCACAACCGTGCAGGAAAAGGGCAGGGGGTTCAACTCTTCCATTCGGTGGGAGCGCTGAAGGAATACCTCGACAGTGCGGCCTTTGAAGAACCAGTTGATGGTATAACATTAATTCAGCAATATATAGAAGCACCTGAACCATATATCGTTCGTCATGAATTCGTCGGCGGCAAGTTTCTGTACGGCGTAAGAGTGGATACGTCTGACGGCTTCGAGCTTTGTCCTGCGGACGCATGTTCGATCGAGGATGCCTATTGTCCGGCGGATGCTCCACAAGCGGCAAAGTTTGAAGTGTTGGAGAACTATCAACCCGACATCATCGACCGTTACGAAAGATTTTTAAGGGAGAATGACATTCAGGTTGCCGGTATTGAAGCAATTCAGGACAGGCATGGATGGTTGTACACCTATGATGTAAATACGAATACGAATTACAATTCGGAGGCGGAAGAGAAAGCGGGAAGATATGGCATGCTCGAACTGGCTGAATACCTTGGCAGGCTGCTCCACAGAGTCCCCGTCCGATGAATAATGAAAAAAAGATCACATCCTTTAGGGTGTGATCTTTCCTATTTTAGTGACGTTTGCTTAACCACAGCACTCCGGATTTCGCCAGACGCGGAAGCACTCCCGTCATAGGCTTTTGAAGCATATTTCCGAATCCATCATTTTTACCAAGAGAACCAAGGGCTCCTTTGAGTTTGACGATGGAAGGTCTGTCCGGTTCTTTTCCTTGAAGAATCGCTGTTAAGACGACTGCGACACGCTCCCCCTGCTGTCCTGCCAACTGGGCACTCGGAGAATGTTCCGATGATGCGCAGTCTCCTACGACATACACGTTGGGACGGGAAGGTACCTGGTAATAGTCATTGACGATGACTTTCTCCTGTTCGTCTTTATCAAAAGGCAGTTCCCTGACAAGGTAACTCGGGCGTACGCCTGCCGTCCATACGGTTACATCATTGATATAACAAACGCCGTTGTTACAGACGCCGTCTTTCTCTACATATTCCACATTGGCATTATGAATCACTTCTACATCGTTCTCTTTAAACCATTTCTCTACATAGTTTTGAATCTTGGAATCAAAAGCTTTTAAGACGGTTTCCCCACGATCCAGCAGGCGGATGTTTAAGTCTGAGCGGCTTTCACGAACTTCTGAAGCGACTTCGATCCCGCTCAACCCTGCTCCTACCACGGTTACGCTGCCATAAGCATCTAAATTATTTATCGCATATCCTGCGCTTCGGGCTTTTGAGAACGTCTGGACACTTTCTGTGAATTCCTGTGCTCCTACGATGCCGTGATAATTGTCTTCACAGCCGAGCCCTATAAGTAAATAATCGTAGGGAACATTTTCGCTCCCTTTTAATAAGATCTGCTCATTCGTAACATCAATCTTTTCAATTTCATCAAACACGTAGCGAACTTGTTCATGTTTCGGGAAATCCACACGAGCATGTCGGTCCGATTCGGTTCCGGCGGCAATCGTATAAAATTCCGTTTTTAAAGAATGATAAGGGTTTCTGTCCACGACGGTGATGCGCACATCATCTCCTATGTTATCCAGCAGACCGTGCAGTGTGTGCATACCTCCGTAGCCGCCCCCCAAAATAACGACTTCTTTCATCTTAGTTCCACCACCCTTTGCAGTATGAATTTCTGAATGAAACGACACGTTCCATTCAGAAATATCCGGAAAAGCTTACTGAATTCCTCCAGTTTTAAGACTACCAAAGATGACGTCGAAAAACTAGAAGAAGTAATCATTTATTGTCGCATCTTCGGAGGGAAACTGGGAGGAAAGAGGCTTTGTCGGGGAGGTGGAAAAATGATACATTGGATGATAGGCACGTAATAGAGAAAGGAAAATTTACGATGAAGAAGATATATAGTGATATTCTTTCGTTCAGGGGCTCGCATTATGACTTCGGGTTATATCAGGGTCAACAGCTCGCCGGGAGCTGGACAGTGAAGAATAGGGAGAAACAATGGAAAGTACGTAAGCCCAGATTTGTCGTGGAGACAGAGGAAGTGAAAGCAGCTATTGTCCGATTTGCTCCAGGCTTATGGGAGGAACTGCTCGGCTTAAGAGATGGATTGGGATGGCCCATGGAACGGGTGCTGATGGAATTTGGAGGATATAGAATCGATTACAAACGTTCCGGGTGCTCCATCATGACAGGCGATGGTTATATGATCCGCAACTATGATTATATGCCGAAGACTTACGAAGGAAGGTACAGCCTTTTCCAACCGACCGATCAGGGGTACGCCATCATAGGTCCAACTCAGCGAATTACCGGCAGAATGGATGGAATGAATGAAAAAGGGTTGGTGATGGGGTATAATTTCATGCATCGCAAACGTCCGGGCGATGGTTTCATCTGCTGTATGATTGGACGCATGATCTTGGAATCCTGTGCTGATGTACAGGAAGCAGTGGACATGCTGAAGGAGATACCCCATCGCCATTCGTTTAGTTATACGGTTTTTGATAGAAGCAATCAAACCTACATTGTCGAAGCCTCTCCAAGGGGAGTGGAGGTCCGGCAGTCCGATGTGTGCACGAATCACTTTGAAATCATGACGAAAGAGAACCGGAATCACCTTGTGGATTCGATGAAGCGGATGGACGCCATCCAGTCGAATCGGCCAGAAGTAAAGAGTGCCATGGACGCCTTTCGTTTAATGAATGATACCGATCGAGGGGTTTTCTCTAAACAGTATAGGAATTGGGCGGGAACCATCCACACATCCGGTTATCTTCCCCAGGAACAAAAAGCGTGGATGGCGCTCGGTGGAGATAGAGAACCAGTAGAAATTGATTTCGGGAAATGGTTGACCGGTGCCGAGTTGGAATTCGAGAGGATAGAAGGTGAGGTCGACACGGATATTCCGTTTGCCCATATGGAAGACGGCGCTTATTGGAGTGGAAAAAAATAGGGTTGCTCTGTATGATAAGATAGAAGAAAACAGTAGAGTACTTGGAGGTCACTATGGAAGATATATTACAGATGAAAGATAAAAATATTGTAGTTATGGGAGTTGCCAACAATCGCAGCCTTGCTTGGGGCGTAGCAAGATCCCTATATAAAGCAGGGGCGAACGTCATTTTTACTTATCGTAAAGAACGTTCCCAGGCGAAATTGGAGAAGCTTCTGAAAGAAAGCGACTTCGAGGCGAAAGCTATTGTACAATGTGATGTTAACAGCGATGAAAGTATCCAGGAAGCCTTCAAAACGATTGGCGATCGCGTAGGTGTCATACACGGCATCTGTCATTCCATCGCTTTCGCTCATGCAGAAGACTTGAAAGGCGGGTTCCTTGATACTTCCAGAGAAGGTTATGCTTTTGCACAGGACACAAGTGCCTATTCTTTGATTGCAGTAGCGAAAGCGGGTAAGCCTTATATGACGGAAGGTGGATCATTGATCGCCATGAGTTACCTTGGAGCAGAGCGGGTAGTAGAAGGCTACAACGTAATGGGAGTGGCCAAGGCCGCTCTGGAATCCACTGTTAAATACCTGGCTGCAGACATGGGACGTGACAATATTCGTGTAAACGCGATTTCAGCCGGTGCTGTCCGTACGCTGGCGGCAAAAGGTGTCCCTTCGTTCAATGAAATCCTTCACAAGATTGAAGAAACGTCTCCGTTGAAGAAGAATGTGACTCAGGAAGAAGTAGGGGATATGTCTCTTGCAATGATGAGCCACCTTTCCCGTGGAGTAACGGGAGAAATTGTATATGTCGATTCCGGATACAACATCCTGGGATAAATCTTAACCCCCTCCGATCTTCGGAGGGGGCCTTTCTATACTCTTCGCTATAATCCTTACCATTTAATTACTTGAAAACGTTTCACTGCAAATTGTGGGGGTACATGGAACTAAAGGATAAATAGTAGGAATAGAAGGGTGGATATTGATACATGCATAAACAACAATCAATCATTGAAGAATCGTTGAAAGCAATTATGGAAGATGAAGAGTTTCTTCCGGATTTAAAAGCACAGACGAGGGAACAGGCCTATCACTCTTTGTCTGCTCTATTGTCTACCCCGAACCATGTCCATAAATCATTTCTCCGAATTACCCTTGAAAACGGGACGATCGTCCGGATACCGGCGTTCCGGGTACAACATAGTGACACCGTCGGCCCTTATAAAGGAGGGATTCGTTTTCATGAGTCCGTGAATGAAGAAGAGGTGGCCAATCTTGCCAAGCTGATGACGCTTAAGAACACGCTTCATGAGCTGCCTTTCGGGGGTGGCAAAGGTGGTGTTGTCATCAATCCGAAAGATTATTCTGTGAAAGAACTCCATCTCATTTGTAGGAAATACGTCCAGTACTTTAACGATATCATCGGCCCTGATAAGGATATACCGGCTCCTGATGTTGGAACTGGAGAAAGAGAGATGGACTGGATGATGGGCGAGTTCAAGAGTACCCATCCCGGAGAGCCGTACCGGAACAGTTTTACGGGGAAAAGCATTGTCAACGGTGGTTCTCTGGGAAGACGGGAGGCGACAGGGAAAGGCGTTTACTTCACGTTTCGTTACATGATGCATGACTTCGTGAAGGAAAACAAGAAGTGGCTGTCTGATACGGATAATATTTTTGCGAAAACCGCTTTGGAACATGCAGATAAGAAATTGAAGATAGCAGTTCAAGGCTTTGGAAACTTAGGGTCGGTTGCTGCTTTGGAAGCGTACCAGTGCAATTATCTTCAGAATAAAATCGTTGCAGTCAGCGATGCCCACATTCTGCTTTACAATGAGGATGGATTGGACGTTCCGGCCCTTGTACACTTTGCTAAAGAAAACAACGGGGAGCTTCCTGCAACAGAGGAGGAACTGCGTGCTCACGAGATTAAAGCAGAACTTGGAGAACGGGACGATTTGCTTTCAGCCGATGTCGATGTATTGATTCTCGCTGCACTCGAAGATCAAATTCGTGAAGACAATATAGACTCCATCCAAGCACGAATCATAGTGGAAGGTGCCAATGGTCCGATAACAGAGGAGGCAGACAAATATTTAGCGGATAAAGGGGTACTGATTGTTCCGGACATTCTCGCAAACGCTGGAGGTGTCATCGTTTCTTACTATGAATGGGTACAAGGGAAAGAAGCGCAGTTTATGGAAGAGGACGAAATTTTCCGGCGGTTGTTTCAGAAAATGAAAGGAACGATGGATACGATTCTCCCACAATTTTTTGGTGATCCGTTTCCACTGCGCCAAAATTGTTATATACACTCTGTCATGAAGTTATCCACTATTATGTATCGTCAAGGGAAGTTATATTAACGATAACGTTTTTTAACCGCTTAAAACAAGAAAACCCGGCCGTAACGGCCGGGTTTTTAGATAGTATAAAATTGTGCTGAAATCAACCCGTGTTTCGAAGCCCGGCTGCGATTCCACTGATCGTCAGCAGCACTTCTGTCAGAGTCTCTTCATCGTCCCCATCGACATCCCGAAGCTTCTTGATCAAATCTACCTGCAGGAAGTTAAGAGGATCCACGTAAGGATTTCTTAGTCGGACGGATTCTTTGATTGTCGGCTGATGATCAAGCAGTTCTTGATCACCGGAAATCTTCAGTAATACTTCCTTCGTTCGCTCATATTCCTCCACGATATTCTTGAAGATACGTTCGCCGAGTTTCTGGTCATTTACGAGGGCTGTATATTCTTTTGCTGTCTGAATATCCGCTTTCGTTAACGCCATCTGCAAGTTGTTGATGGTGGAATGGAAGAACGGCCAGTTTTCGTACATTTGCTTTAATGTAGCGAGATTGTTTTCATTTTTCTCCACATAAGAAGCCAATCCTGTACCGGAAGCGTACCAGGCAGGAAGCAGCTGGCGGTTCTGCGTCCAAGCGAATACCCATGGAATAGCCCGCAGATTTTCGAACTTGGAGCTGTCTTTCCGTTTGCTTGGCCGGGAGCCGATATTCAGTTGGCTTACTTCCTGAAGTGGTGTCGCTTCGTTGAAGTAGGTTAAGAAGTCGGAGTCACCGAAAACAAGCGATTGGTATTTCTCAAGCGATACATCCGAGATGTCATCAAGCGCCTGTTCCCAGACTTCTTCCCGGTGATGGCCTTGTTCTGATTCTTTCGAAACGTTCGCAGCTCCCTCGAGCAGAGTAGATGCTGCCTGCTCCAAGCTTCGATAAGCAATATCACGAAGCAGATAGCGGGAGGATAACACTTCTCCTTGTTCGGTAATCTTCACGCTTTCTCCAAGCGTTTCCACAGGCTGGGAAAGCAGGCTTCGGTTAAGTGGCCCGCCGCCCCGGCCGAGGGAGCCGCCGCGTCCGTGGAAGAATTTAAGGCTGACGTCATAGGCATGAGCCATATCATGGATTTCCTGTTGCGCTTTATATAGCTTCCAGTTGGCCGTCAGTGTCCCACCGTCCTTACTGCCATCCGAGTATCCAAGCATGATTTCCTGTTTGTTGCCGCGGATGTTTAAATGCTTACTGTACAGGTCCATTTCAAACAGTGTTTTTAGAATATCTGGTCCCGCGACCAAATCATCCACTGTCTCCAATAATGGGGCAATATTCAAGTTGCTTTCGACGGATCCATCAGCATGAAGGCGGTAAATGCCCGCTTCCTTGGCCAGAACGAGCACCTCCAGGAGATCGCTTGCGGATTCGCTCATACTTATTAGATAAACTTCAATGGATCGTTTTCCGAATTCAAGGTGTGCTTTTCTAATCATATGAAAGACGTTGAGCATTTCCTGGGTCGATTCGGTATAATCCTCGTTCAGAAGCGATATCGGACGCGGATCTTTCAGAACATCCTGTAATGTATTCAGCTTCTCCTGCTCGGAAAGGGCAGCGTAATCGTCAACGATGCCGACTTTACGTAACAGTTCGCTGACAGCCGATTCGTGCTCACCGCTGTGATTCCGGATATCCAAAGTTGCCAGGTGGAAGCCGAACAACTCGACTTGGCGGATAAGCTTTTTCAACTTCTTCAATTCAATGCTTCCAGGTTGGTGTGCCTGAGCGCTTCTCTGAATTTGGTGGAGGTCGTCCAACAGCTCTTCCGCATGCGTATATCCGGTATCAGATTGACCCACCTGCTCCAGCCTTTCCAAAATGATGGCGAACTTTCTTCGATAAATCTCTTTGTCTACCCGCCACTTTTTGCCGGATGGAAGCAGTGCTTCTTCTTTTTCGATCGCCTGTTTAAGCTCGTTGGAAACGTTCACTAGAGCGGAAGACTGACTGAACCGTTTCATCAATTCTATGAGAACGTTTCTGTATTTTTTGAGTACAAGGGTACGCTGCTTCTGTAATGTTTCCCAAGTAATGTCCGGGGTGACGTTCGGATTTCCGTCACGGTCTCCGCCAATCCAGGATCCGAAACGGAGAAAATTCGGTACAGACCATTCTTCGTCCGGGTACTGTTCTTCGAGCCTCGCTTCCAGTTCCTGATGAATTTCCGGAAGGACATCAAACAGCGTCTCGTCAAAATAATAAAGGCCGTTTCTTACTTCATCCATTACTGTTGGTTTTCTTTCTCTGAGCTCGTCCGTCTGCCAAAGGACAGTTACTTCATTCTGAAGACTTTCCTGAAGGCTTTCCCGTTCTCTTTGCGTCAACTGTGGATGGTCAAGTTTCTGAAGGATTGTTGCGATCCGCTTCTGTATCTCAAGAACGGTTCGTTTCGTCGCTTCCGTCGGGTGGGCAGTGATGATCAATTCCAAGGAGAGATGGTGGAGCACATCCTGGATGACATCTTTGGAGAAATTATTGTTCTTCAGGTTAAGTACGGCGCTTTCTAGAGAGAAGGGCTGGACACCATGATCCTCTCTTATCTGATATTCTCGTCTGCGGCGGATCCGGTGATTTTGTTCAGCGATGTTGACGAGGTGGAAATAGATTGAGAATGCGCGGATGACCTGGGCCCGCATCGGTGGTTCGAGGTTTTGAATTTCCTGTTTCAATTGCTGATAAGTGGCAGGGTCCGGGTTACTTCTCAGGTCTTTCGTCCATTGTCGAATCGTTTCCACTTTATTCAATAATTCTTCTCCTCCATGATGGACGAGGACATGCCCGAGCATTTTGCCGAGGGATCTGATGTCGCGTCTTAGAGGGGTTGTATGATCGTTGCTTTTTCTTTTCGTAGTCACATTTTCACCTTCCTGTTGGAAATAATATGGAGTAATGGCTGTGTTTCATAATGTTATCAGAATAATTTGTATAGTCAAACACTTATGCTCGTTACGGACCGTGAGAAAGTTGTCATTTACAGTAGGATAAGACGGAAAATTCCCGGTTTGTTTGTGTTATTTTAGCTTCTCGTTCATCCAGCGTAAAGAGGGATAATTTCCAGAGTTGGAAGCTGGAAGGAGATTCGTTTACACATATAACCAAACGCTTTAAAGTGTTAAAAATTCGCTGTTTATATGTCTATACACTTGGTGGTAAACTGTAATAGTGCATCACTAGACAGAACAAGAGATAGAAGGAGGACATCTGATGTCAGACAGACAAAAGGATCAAGTGGTTGACGAGGCATTAGGGGAAAAATCAGTAGATCGATTAGAGTTCCGCGGGGGAGTCTTTGCTGCGACGATTCCTTTGGTGTTCTTCATCATTTGGGCAATAGTACTAAGCGTTACAGAATTAGTAACGGAGCAGGGATTAGTGCTTGGTATGGTGATCGGGATCGCACTTGGTTTGTTTTTCTGCCGATCGAAATGGGCGGACTATGCTCAAGCATTAATTACAGGTATGGCCCAGCCTGTCGGTATAGTTGCCATCATTGCATGGTTTTGGGCGGGTATGTTTGCAAATATGCTTTCTGCGGGTGGTCTGGTGGATGGCCTTATCTGGTTCGGGTTTCAGACCGGCCTTGAGGGGGGCATGTTCGTCGGAATCACCTTCCTGCTTGCCGGATTATTTGCTACAGCCGTAGGTACAGGTTACGGTACAGTAGCAACGTTTGGTGTGTTGATGTATCCGGCTGGTGTCATTCTGGGAGCAGATCCTGTGCTGCTTCTGGCTGCAATATTGAGTGGAGCGGTATTTGGAGATAACCTGGCTCCGGTTTCTGATACGACGATCGTGTCAGCTACGACACAGGAAGCGGACGTCCCAGGTGTTGTACGGTCAAGATTTAAGTATTCCATAGCAGCTGCAATACCTGCACTTATTTTATTCGTTACATTCGGAGGCGGTGGGGAGACCGGCAGCGAAGCCATCATCTCACAGCTTCAGAATGAAGTATCGCCGAACGGTCTTGTCATGCTGATTCCTTTTGCGCTCGTACTTTACCTGGCGTTGAGCGGTCAGCATTTATTGACTTCTTTATCATGGGGAATTCTAGCATCCGTCGTATTCATCTTTCTATCAGGGACTTCTTTGACAGAAGTGCTTCATATTTATAAAAATGAAGCTGGAGAAGCGGTGGTAGAAGGAGCATTGATCGATGGAATCGGCGGCTACTTCAACATGGCTGTCCTCATCCTGTTCATTTTGGCGGCTGCCTACCTTCTGGAAGTAGCTGGAACGATGGATGTTATCAAGAATTTTTTCCTTCGACTTATCAATAACGTGGTACGCAGAGCAGAGCTGTCGATTTTTGGTATTGTGGCGTTTCTCAATATGTTCATCACCATTAATACAGCGGCAGAAATTGCGGCTGCACCGTTTGTGAGGAAGCTAGGAAAAGAGTTGAACATTCATCCTTACAGACGTGCCAATTTTCTTGATACTGTCACTTCTTCACTCGGGTATATCTTCCCTTGGAGCGGCGGTGTCCTGCTTGCCTGGACGACTGTAAGAGGAGCGGCTGAGCAGTATGACTTCCTTCCTGTTATCGGACCCGGAGAAGTATTCCCGTTCGTATTCCAGGGCTGGGGACTGTTGATTGTCATGCTGATTGCTGCCTGGACAGGCTGGGGTCTTCGCTATACCGGCAAGAACGGAGAAGAAATTAAGCCTGAAGATTACAAAGGTCAAGCATAATACAACCCCCCGGAGTAAAGCTCCGGGGGGGTTAATCATGTATTTAAAGATTGGTTAATTTCTTTGATCTGATCGAGGTGGCGAAGTTCGTGCCAGCCGATAAATTCGACCCATTGTTCCAGGTTCATGTCACCAAGAGCAGGATGTGGAAATGCTCGGTTCTGCAACGTTTCTTTTTCTTTATTATGAATGAGGAATAATGTAGCTTCCCTTGATTTTTTGAGTCCGTCTTCCGCTTCCTTCAGGTTATGAAAAATACCCTTTGGACGAACAGACTCTGGAGCTTCCAATGTGTAAGAGCGGTTGGTTACCTTATGGACTGGTTTTTCCGTCACCTGCTGCTGATCTCCTTGCTTAAGTGATCTGTTCACCTGATGGATGACGAACTGTTCGATTAAGTACAAATGCTCCAATACTTCCATAATAGACCAGCGATTTTCTGCCGGTTTCACCGTATGTTTGGAGGCGGGAATCTCCCTCACATATTCGAGCAGCTGCTCTCTTTTCTCATCTAAACCATACATATATAGCTCTCCTTTTGTGTAATGACATGGTAACCCGAGTCTACCATAACAGTAGTGCTGATACGTAAAGAAAAGGACTTGAGTAAGTTGAAACATTAGCGGGTATGGAAACGTATGACAATCATGAGCTTCTACATTGGCCAATCATTGAAGGAGGAATCAGGATGGGAAATTATTCAATACAGGAATTTATCAGGCAGACGAAGCAGGACGATTCGGAAAACGATTACTTTGAATTGGAAACCCCGAGGATATTGGAAGTTAATTTGATGGACCAGGTGTGGGCGAAAGCCGGGTCTATGATTTCTTATAACGGAGATATTAAATTTGAAAGGGAAGGAATATTGGAGCATGGAGTGGGCCGCCTGTTCAAGAAGGCGATGACTGGAGAGGGAAGCTCTCTTATGAAAGCAACAGGGAGGGGGGCATTATACCTCGCTGATCAAGGTAAGAAGATTACAATCTTTGACTTGGACAATGAGACGCTGACGGTGAACGGCAATGACCTTTTGGCCTTTGAACCGAGCATAAACTGGGACATCAAATTGATGAAAAAAGTAGCCGGTATGGTATCCGGCGGATTGTTTAACGTTACTCTCTCCGGGAGTGGTCGTGTAGCTATTACTTCTCATTATGAACCGCTGACTTTATTAGTGAAGCCCGGTCAGCCTGTTTTGACCGATCCTCATGCAACAGTGGCCTGGTCCGGGCATTTGGAGCCTGCTTTCAAGACAGATGTCAGTTTCAAGACTTTCATCGGCAGAGGGAGCGGGGAATCCATTCAGATGAAATTTGAAGGGGATGGATTTGTTATCGTTCAGCCGTTTGAAGAAGTTTACACAACGAATAGTCAAGGATGATTATCGTCATTCCCGTTGTGGTTCCTGCATAGAATGAAGGGAGAGTCCTTACAAAAAAAAATGAGCTTCCCCCTTTACTTCGTTGGAAAAACGTTGTAGTATGTAAATTAACTTAAATTAAATAATAACGGAAACTTCTTATCCAGAGAGGCGGAGGGACTGGCCCTTTGATGCCCGGCAACCATCGAATCAATTGTACAATTGACGAGAACGGTGCCAATTCCTGTAGAGTATTTATTGCTCTAAGAGATGAGAGGATCGTACGGATATTTACGACCCCCTTTTCTTACTGGATAAGAAAAGGGGTCTTTTTGTTTACTATACCGTAAAGGCTCTCGATAGAAGTTGCGTTAAGGGAAGGGAAAGATGTCAAATGGCAACAGCTATTTTCGGTGCAGGATGTTTTTGGGGAGTAGAGGCGTTTTTTGAGAAATTTGAAGGCGTAACAGCTACAAAGGTCGGCTATATCGGCGGGAAACTGGAGAATCCAACCTACGAACAAGTCAAAACAGGTAAAACGGGGCACGCGGAAGCCGTCAGAATCGAATATGATCCGACAAGAATTACGTATTCCGAATTAATTAACATTTTCTTTGAAGCACATGATCCTACTTCTAAGAACAAGCAGGGAATTGATGTAGGACATCAGTACCGCTCAGCGATTTTCTATTCCGACGCGAGTCAGAAATATATTGCGGAAGAGAAGATTAAAGAGTGGGAGGAGAAGGGGACGTTCAAGCGGGCGATCGTCACGGAAGTGGAAGAAGCGACCTCCTTCTTTGAAGCGGAAGAATACCATCAGAAATATTTGCAGAAAAACGGTTCTGCTGCATGCAGCATCGGATAATAAATGGATCAAGACTCCTGGGGCCCGGGAGTCTTTTTTAGAGGGAAGAGAGGGATGGGGTTTTGTGGTTCAATGACGGCGTACTAATTCTGCTGTGCCTGTTTATGGTTGCCGGAGCATTTGATTATTATTTTCTAAATAACCGCCTTAAAATCGGGGCACGTTTCTATGAAGCGTTTACGATGATGGGTTCGCTCGCCTTATCCATGATTGGGATCATTTCTCTTGCTCCCGTTCTGTCCGAATGGCTGGCGCCCGTAATTTCTCCGGCATTTCAGTGGTTTGGAGCAGATCCTTCCATCTTTGCTTCCATGGTGCTTGCCATAGATATGGGGGCGTACCCTTTGTCGGAGGCGCTGGCGGTCGATGACAGGGCCGCCCTGTTTTCCTGGACGCTCCTCGGAACGATGATGGGACCGACACTCGTGTTTACGATTCCGGTCGCGCTTACGATCATCAAAAAGGAGGACAGTCCTTACTTTGCCAAAGGAGTCCTTGCTGGTATAGCGACCATTCCGCTCGGCTGCCTTGTTGGAGGAGCGTCCGCCGGATTTGAATGGGGGTGGATGTTCAAACAGTTACTCCCTGCCATCTTATTAGCAGTACTTGTCAGCGCAGGTTTATTTCTGTTTCGTAGGCTTACGATTAGAGTGTTCGCTTATTTAGGCAAGGGTATGGAAGCGATCCTGTTGATCGGATTGTTGCTGATTGCCATTGAAACATTGACGGGGCTTGTCCTGATCCCTGGTATGGCTCCTTTTTCTGAAGGGATCATTATCGTAGGTAAGATTACCATTACGCTTGCTGGGGCCTATCCGTTTGTAACCATTCTGAATCACTACTGCCGAAAGTATTTCTCTGCTTGGAGCCGTGTACTGGGCGTGAACGAAACGGCGCTTACCGGACTGCTTGCTTCCTTAGCGCATCATCTGCCTATGTTTGCAATGATGAAGGAGATGAACCCGCGCGGTAAGGTGATCAATTCCGCCTTTGCGGTGAGCGGGGCTTTCGTCATCGGCAGCCATCTCGGTTTCGTTGCCGGGGTTGAACCGGAGATGATCCTGCCGGTTATCATCGGCAAACTTACTGCCGGCATGCTGGCCGTTCTGCTTGCCCTGTTTATAACCAGAAAAGATGCTGTCGAAGAGAAAACGACACCTTCTGCAGTACATCTCTCATCTAATAAAAATTATGTTTTGTGAAACTGAAAAGAGGCGCATACATTTGATGTATGCGCCTCTTTAGTTGTATCCAAAAATCAATCGTGTGAAGAATAGATACCCAAGAATAACGGTTATGATAACAAGGATTTGCAGACATAAACCAATAATACTGCACACCTTACCGCTGATGGCTAAATTCCTTCCCTCCGCTTCCTCTCCCGTGCTGAGTACGGTGTTGGCATAAATGATCCCCATGATTCCTGTAATAAGTCCGAGGAAAGGTAAAAAGATCGACAAAATGCCTAAAACGAGTGACGTCATTGCTTTTTCGTTCATCATCAACATCCTCTGCCTGTGTTTCTCTATAATAGAAGTATAACAAAAAGAAGAGAGGGAGGAGTCCATTCATTTTGTATATCGGTTCGCATAACTGCTGGCCACAATGGAGTCCGGTTTGATTTTCGGTTCCATTCCCAGGGATTCAATCCTTGCGACCATTTCGTTCACATACACCCTGGTCCTGTTACGCTCGCCGGAACCGATGTCCAGATGCCCTTCCATTGTAAATGTGGCCCCTTTATAAATGTGGGGGAGAACGATTTCTATCAGCTCGTTCTTCCGTTCTTCTGTGAACAGCGATGCTACCTGTTCTGTAAGGGAAGTTTCATAGGAAATGCGCTCATGGAGCGTGGTCATTTTCCTGGGAACAGATTCTTTGCGGAAACACGCCCAAGCTCCTTTGCCTACCCTTTGAATGACAATTCCGGTAATGAACAACGTGTGGGAAGGGTGTACTTGAGAATCGGTACCAAGCATCAGGCGGTAATTGGCAAGGGGGTCGCTCAACATGAACGTCTTAATATGCGAGAATGCTTCGGCAAAGCTCATTTTCTTATGGGTAAGGTTTTGAAACATATCGAATGGATTCATATCAAACAGCTCCTTTGTTTTCTATAAAGAAAATATCGGACTACATAGTTTTGTCTCATTACTGTTTAATAGAAGTATGTACAGAAATAACTGGGAATATATGTTTTGAGTGGATTGCTGACAATGGTTGTACATTCTATGCTCTGTGAGGGGCCGGTATACCTCGGGCAGTGGAAAGGGGAGGGGAACAGCATGTACGAGGCAGAGGAGAAGAAGCGAAGCTTAAAAGGCAGAGTGATTGTCGGAATTGATGGATGGAGCCGATCGGGAAAAACGACATTCGTGCATCACCTGTGTCAAAGATTTGAAGAAGAAGGAATCCATACGGTAGTCTTTCATTTGGATGATCACATCGTAAACTGGAAAGACCGGTATCAAACGGGATACCCTTCCTGGCAGGAATACTACTATTTTCAATGGAAAGTGAAATGGCTGCAGGAGCATTTGTTCCGCTTTGTGCGCGAGAAGGATAAGGTCTGTCTTCCTTACTATGCCCCTGATGCAGATGACCATCAATGGAAGGAAACGCGACTTCCGGAAGCCTGTGTTATTTTCATAGAAGGTGTCTTCCTGCAGCGCGAAGAATGGCGTACCTTTCTTGATTATGTTGTATTTCTAGATTGCGACAGGGATGTGCGCTTTCAGCGGGAATCATCAGAAACACAAAAGGATATTCATAAGTTCAGAGAACGGTATTGGCCGGCGGAAGACCATTATCTGCTTCAGGTTGATCCGACCGGCCTCGCGGATCATGTAATAGATACAACCCGAAAAGACGGCTGCTCAAAAGATGAAAATCCATACGAGCACAATAGTAACAGCGAAAGTAATGGCATATATCGTCGACAGTAGTGGAATGCTGCTGGAATTCCTCCGGTCGTCCTTCAGATTGTTTACATCATTTTCGTACGAGGGATTTTCCTCCTCTTTTGACACAGATCGGGCAATCCAAACCGTCCCGATGAGGGCTGTGACAGATACGGCAAGAATGATTCCAAAATAAAAAGCGTACACGGCATTCTCTCCTATCCTTGGCTTACTTCCATTATAAGGGTTATCACGTATCGGGCGATACCGGTTTTTTCAATTATTCTGGAGCTTGAAAAAGATCCGCGTTAATCCCACCTTCTGCAAAGCATCTCCTGCGAATCACGACAGACGCATACTGTTGCTTATCAGTATAATTGAGGAAATTGGATAATAATGATTCATCTTGCAGGATAAACCAATTTATTTTGGAAAGCATACATAGGGAGGTGAGAGCGATGGATTGGATATGGAAAGCGATTTTGATCATATTTGTCGGCACCATTATTCTAAGAATAGCCGGCAGAAAGTCGATTTCACAAATGACCTTGTCCCAAACAGTAATTATGATTGCCATTGGATCCTTGTTGATACAGCCGGTAGCCGGCAAAAATATCTGGGTCACCTTCGGGGTAGGCGGTGTCCTGGTATTGACGCTGATGCTCATGGAATACGCTCAGGTAAAATTTGATTTTATGGAGAGATTTCTTACAGGACGATCCGTCTCTATCATAGAAAATGGTCGTATGAATGAGAAAAACATGAAGAAGTTACGCTTCACTGTGGATCAATTGGAGATGAAGCTGAGGCAATTGAACGTTACCTCCATCCAAGATGTGAAAACGGCTACCCTGGAACCGAATGGACAGATCGGTTATGAATGGAAAGACTTGAAGCAACCTGCGACGAAACAAGATGTTCAGATGATCCACACAGAGTTGAATCGTATTCTGCAGGCGCTGCAGTTGAATGGTACACAGGATAGGAATGGAAAGGGTAATCCAGATATATTCCAAGAAGTCGAACAGAAGAAGCATATTCAGCCACCTCCGGATCGACTACAGTGATTCAAGTTTTACAAGAAGTAAAACATTCCGAATCCTGATATAATGAAAAGGGAGGTGAGCATATTGAAATCATTACACTCTATAGAGGAAGTGGATGAGTTTGTCGCAGGGAAAGGCTTGTCCGTCCTTTACGTTTCCCGACAAGGCTGTTCCGTTTGTCATGGTCTGTATCCTCAAGTAGAGGAATTACTGGAAGATTATCCAGAGATTGAGGCGAGACATGTCGATACCGATCAACTTCCTGAAGTAGCCGGACAGTATTCAGTCATGACCGTCCCGGCGGTCCTTGTTTATTCAGAAGGGAAAGAATGGTTTCGAAAGGCACGTTTTGTACCTATAGGAGAACTGAACGCGCAGCTGGCAAAGCTGAATCACTTTATTAACGAAGAATAAGGGCATCTGTTGAGGTAGGATCAACAGATGTCTTTTTTATTTGGGCTCATTTAAATTTATCAGTTAATTCAGTCAATTTGCGCTTATCGGGATTTTCTAGAAAATTCAACCCGCATATACAATCATGAGCCGAGATTATTCACGATGAGACGGTGTGAAGTGGATATATCTCTCCTTGAAACCGTTTACACTCACTAATTGGCTCTTAGAGAGGTGACTTGCCGAAAAACCCTTGAATAACTATCTGCCAGTGTTATTATGAAAAACGTCTTGAAGAAAGCGAACAAAAAACGCGAACGGGAGAGATTAACCCAAATGATTAAACAAACGATTGCTTTTCTAGGTGCAGGCTCAATGGCTGAAGCGATGATATCCGGAATGGTGGAATCCGGCAATATTCCAGCGGACAACATCGTTGTAACCAATCGAAGTAATCAACAACGTTTAAATACAATTTATAATAAATACGGCGTGCGTACAGTATTGAAAGATGATCTGGATTATTCGGAAATCGACCAGTTCATTCTTGCAATGAAGCCAAAAGATATTGATGGAGTCTTAGCGGACTTGAAAGATAAATTAACTGCTGATCAAGTGCTCGTATCTGTTCTTGCAGGTATATCCACATCTTATATGGAGGAGCGCTTAAACGAAGGACAGAAAGTGATCCGTGTCATGCCGAACACATCGAGCATGCTTCGGGAATCCGCTACGGCGATTTGTCCGGGAGCATTCGTAGACATGGAGAATGTCACAGTGGCTAAGGACCTGCTTCGTTCCATCGGAGAAGTTTTCATTATTGATGAAGACAAAATGGATGTATTTACTGGAATTGCGGGTAGCGGACCGGCTTACTTCTATTATCTAATGGAGCATATTGAAGAAACGGGACGTGCGGAAGGCATGGACCGCGAAACCTTACGCGAGATCGGAGCACAGACATTACTTGGAGCAGCCAAGATGATGTTGGAAAGAGAAGAAAGCCCGACGGAGCTGCGTGAAAATGTGACATCCCCGAACGGTACGACTGCAGCAGGTTTAGAAGCTTTGGATGCCAATGGTGGAGGTCATGCCATTTCCCAGGCAATCTTGGGTGCAGCAGGACGTTCCAAGGAACTAAGTAAAGAATTAGAAGGACTACTTGTAGGAAGTAAATAAGCGGAATCAATAGATGCGAAAATGTTAAATAGGAGTGATAGGTTGACTCAACAGAAAAAAAGGGTAGTAATTAAAATAGGCAGCAGTTCTCTTACCAGTATGCATGGTGAAATCAGCAGACGTAAATTAGAAAAATTAGTAGATGAAGTCGTCCGTTTGAAGGACGACGGCCACGAAGTTTTACTCGTATCCTCAGGTGCCGTAGCGGCAGGCTATCGCAAACTCGGTTGTCTGGAACGCCCAAGTTCCCTTCCGGAAAAACAAGCCGCAGCATCCATTGGCCAAGGATTATTGATGGAATCTTATTCCGATCTTTTCCTGTCCCACGGCTATATGGGCTCACAAATTCTCATCACTAGAAGCGACTTCTCAGACGAAAATCGTTATACCAATGCACGTAACACAATCAATGTCCTCTTAGAACGCGGTATCATCCCGATTGTAAACGAGAACGATACCATTACCATCGATCGACTGCGGTTCGGAGACAACGATACGCTTTCTGCTAAAGTAGCTGGACTCGTCGATGCAGATCAACTAATCATTCTATCTGACATTGATGGACTTTTCGATGACGACCCACGTAAAAATGAAAATGCTGAACTTCTCGATAAAGTCCACGAAATTACACCGGAAATCGAAGCTGCAGCCGGTGATCCGGGAAGTGCAGTAGGCACCGGTGGAATGAAGTCCAAGATTGATGCCTTTAAGATATCCATGGCATCCGGAATTTCTTCCTTCCTGGGTAAAGCAACGACGCCGGGAATCGTCTATGATGCCGTTTATCAAAAGGCGAAGGGAACCTACTTCGTAACCGACAAAGAAGCAGAAAACTTGGATCATAAGAAACAGTGGATTGCTTTCAATTCCGGTCCTGAAGGGGAAGTAATCATTGACCACCGTGCACAGGAAACATTCATCGACAATAAGCAGAGCTTGATGCCGACGAACATCCATCATGTCCAAGGACGCTTTGACAAAGGGGCTGTTGTCCGTATCCATGACCTGAATGGTGAAGAAATGGGTCTTGGTGTCGTCAATTATTCTTCGGAAGAAATGGAAGAAATGATCGGTCTTACAGAACCGGAACTGGAGTCTTATGAACAAGCAGCAATTGAACGGAAAGACTTTGTCTGCCACTTGGAAGTTGCCCTGCCCGTAGGTGTGTAAAATAAACAAGGAGGTCTTTGATGACTCAAACGAAAAAGAATGTGAATGTAGAGCAGCAAGCAATCGAAGCCAAAAAAGCATCCAAGAAGTTGATGGTTTTATCAGAAAAAGAAAAGGATGAAGCATTAAACCATCTTGCTGATGTGCTGGAGCGCGACTATGAAACCATTCTTGCCGCTAACGAGAAGGATTTGCAAAACGGCCGGGAGCAAGGTTTCACAGAAGCCTTCATGGACCGATTGGCATTGTCTAAAGAAAGAATTGCGGATTTTGCACAGGGACTTAGAGATGTGGCTAAACTGGAAGATCCTACACGCCGCGTCCTATCCGACTGGACGCTTGAGAACGGGTTGAAAGTGGAAAAGGTAACCGTTCCATTGGGCGTTATCGGCATGATTTATGAAGCTCGGCCTAATGTAACAGTAGATGCTACCGGTCTTGCGCTTAAATCAGGTAACGCTATCGTACTGAAGGGTGGTTCTTCTGCCATCCATTCCAATGAAGCGATCGTTCAAGTCATGCACAAAGGCTTAGCAGAAACGAAAATACCAAAGGAAGCTGTCCAGTTCATTGCTTCCACTGATCGAGCGGCGACCAACGAGCTGTTTACGATGAAAGAGCACATTGATGTGCTGATTCCGCGCGGAGGCGGCAAGCTTATCCAAGCTGTGGTTGAGAATGCAACGGTCCCTGTTCTTGAAACAGGGGTAGGTAACTGTCACGTTTATATTGATCAGACGGCCGATGTAGAAAAAGCGATCCAAATTCTCGTCAATGCAAAAACAGATCGTCCGGCTGTTTGTAATGCCGCGGAAACGCTGGTCGTTCACAAAGAGTGGTTGGAACAGCATACCGAAGCATTGATTGCTGCTTTCGAACAGAACGGCATTACCGTTCATGGTGACGAATATATTCAAAAAACGATTCCAGGAACGATTCCTGCAGGGGAAGAAGACTGGGCAAACGAATATTTGAGCACAGATATTGCAGTAAAAGCTGTCGATGATCTCACGGAAGCAATCGCTCATATTGAAGCATATGGTACGAAGCATTCGGAAGCAATCATTTCCGAAGATCAGGAGTCCGTCGATACCTTCTTCGCATTGGTGGACGCGGCAGCACTTTATCATAATGCTTCCACGCGTTTTACGGACGGAGGAGCGTTAGGTTTTGGTGCGGAAATCGGTATCTCCACACAAAAATTGCATGCGCGTGGTCCAATGGGATTGCCTGCATTGACGACAGTGAAGTTTCTTATGAAGGGAACCGGCCAAATCAGATAAGAACAGAATGAAAAAAGGAAGCCGTCTACTCTACGGCTTCCTTTTTCTATGAAATTAAAACGATTCACCGACCATCGCCTGTGCGAGAGTGGCCGTCGTAGTGACGTTGCTGAAATCTACTCCGAGCTGGACCGCTGTCTGAGCAATCTCAGGGCGGATGCCGACGACCGTCGTTCTCACACCAATCAGACGCAGCCCATCAATCAATTGGAAGATCTGGTGGGCAACCATCGTGTCTACTAGATACACACCGGAGAGGTCTATGTATAAATCAGCGACACTCTGACTGGTGCATTTCTGTAAGGTATTATCCAAAATGGCGCTAGCTCTCGCTGTATCGATGTTGCCTACAAGAGGCAGTAAGGCCCTACCATTGGATAATTGAATCAAAGGAGAACTTAATTCATTAATCGTGTGTTTCTGCTTCTGAATCTGTGTGTTCAACTGATTGGACTTTTCTTCTGCAACTTTGTACATAATCTGATCGAACGCTTCTATCAACTTACGTGTCCAAAGCGCCTCACGATCTCTCGTAATTTGAATACCATCTCTCGCTTTGAACTCTTGCAGGAAATCAAGATACTGCAGCCGGACCCGCATGAATTCACGCATGATCTCATGGGTAGGTGTTTCCAGATGGTGAGGGTCGCTGCCTATTTTTACAATCCATTCATGGATGTGGAGATAAAAGCTTTCCATATCCATCATAAACAGCTGAGACAGGTATGTGTGGAATTCGTTGTTCTGTGCTTTCAGATTGGTAATCGTATCGATATCTGTCGAGCCGTAGACGCCGGTTCCTGATTTATCAAGAGACTCATACCATTCTTCCGTAAGTATAGAGGATTTGGATAACAAAAAATCACGAAACGCCTGGTTGACCTGCATCTTCCTTCTCCTCTCTTTTGTTTCTACCGTCGGGAAAACTATAATTATATAACATTCATTATATAGAGGTTTTACTAAATTTCCAACAATAATCGTCTGTAATAACTATGGAGCGGAATATGCCAGACAGGATGGGGGAATAGAAGAGATTAGGAGGTGACACCATGACAATCAGAAGTATTTTGTTGGAACAGTTGGAGGCGGTGTATGACAGGAATCACTGGTTCGTTTGTTTTGAGATAGCGGTCAAAGATTTGACGGAAGCAGAGGTGCATCGCAAAGGAGAGGACGGTCATTCCATCTTTGAGCTTGTCCATCATCTTTACTTTTATAATGAAAGGTACCTCTGCAAGTTTCTCGGTGAAGAAGTGCAGGAACTGCCCAGAAACTATAATACATTTCAAGCCCGTGATGCCATGGACTGGAGTGAGTGTATCGCCGACTTCCGCAAAGTCATGTTGAAGTTTCGAAAAGAAATAACCGCGTGCAGTGAAGAGAAATTGACGAAGTGGGGTGGGACACTAACACATTTATTTATCCACAACGCCTATCATATCGGTCAGATCGTCAGTATCCGCAAGCAGAAGAAGTGGTGGAGTACTCATCCTGTTGTTAAAGGCTAAGACGCGTGTGTGGAATGCCCACGCACGCGTCTTGCTTAAACAAATAATTAATCTTCGAAAAGTGGAGTAGTAGCTTCCAGGCAGGTGATGCTGCAGACACAATCCAAATCTACAGTAATGCACACCCCTGTAGCCAATAGGTTACGGACACTGGTCGTAGGGAAGTAGTCACAAACTGTATCTCCACCGAGATCTAATGGGTTACCACTAGCATCTGCAGGAAGCAGCAATTCAAGCTTCACACAGTTCTTCTTACCATCAACGAATTTCTTCGCTTTGAAGATCGGGCTTTGAACGCAGTCAAGGTACGTTCCGCCCCCTCCAGGAAGGCGGCGTCTGACAACGCTGCTTCCGATGAACGGTTTACAATCTTTACAGTAAAGAATAAACGGAACAGTCGTAGGTCCATTACCGTTTGATTCCGGAGACAACAGGTCTCTGATGGAACGCTCACAGCTTACATCGCAGCAGCGATCCCTGCCGGCAACCTCCTCCTGTGCAGCGATGATTTTCTTGATGACATCACGTACACATCCGCTATCTTTACCACTAGAATGACAAGAGCTCATTCAATTTCTCTCCTTTATAAGTTATTCCTTAACAGTCTATGGAAATTACTAGATTGCGCTTGTACAAACGTCTATTTCTATGAAAAAACCTTTCATGTCGGATAGAATAGGTGGAAGCCGTCTCTAGCATCGCTCGAACAACATATATTATTTTATCTACTTGCTTCTGCAGGTAGAAGAATGGTTCACCACGCCATTGTATTTCCCTGCGTGTGGACACCTGCATGGGGCAGGTGTCTTTTTTTGGGGTTTATAGCAGTTCAATTGGATAGTAATGAATGTCCACTCATTTTTATTGAATTTTCTAAAAAATAGGTATAAAATGGTTACATACTGAACGGTTAGTATGTTATTCAGAAATGTAAGCGGTTTAAAAGGAGGTTGAACGATGCACGTTATGGAATTATTTGATTTAAGCGGGAAGACCGCCATCGTTACAGGAGGCGGGCGCGGGCTTGGGGAGCAGATTGCTGCAGGCCTGGCGGAAGCAGGAGCGAACATCGTCGTATGTTCGAGAAAGCAGGACGCCTGCGAGACGGTTGCTTCTTCTTTGAAAGAAAAAACTGGTGTAAAGACGCTGGGGATGGCCTGTGATGTAACGGATCCCTCCCAGGTAGAGGCAGTCATTGCTGCAGTAAGAGAGCAATTTGGAACGATCGATATACTCGTTAACAACAGTGGAGCAACGTGGGGGGCGCCTACACTGGAAATGCCGGTGGAAGCTTTTCAGAAAGTGATGAACGTCAATGTCACAGGGACGTTTCTAATGTCACAAAAAGCCGGGGAAGTAATGGTGGAGCAAGGGTACGGGAAGATCATCAATATTGCCTCCGTGGCCGGGCTCGGCGGTGCGGACCCGCGCTTCATGGAAACAGTAGGGTACAACGCAAGTAAAGGTGCCGTCATCACTTTCACAAAGGATTTGGCTGTTAAATGGGGTTCGTCCAATATTCAGGTGAATGCACTGGCCCCGGGGTTCTTCCCGACTAAGATGTCCAAGGGAGTATTGGATCAGGGAGGGGAGTTCATTTTAGACCGGACCCCACTCGGGCGCTTCGGTTCAGAATCCGACCTTAAAGGGGCGGCACTGTTCCTCGCATCCAAAGCATCTGATTACGTCACCGGTGACGTGCTTGTCGTAGATGGCGGGATGCACGCATCCTGTTAATTAATGAAGGAGGATGATAGAGATGGAACGATTGACGGTCGTAGGTGCAGGGAGTATGGGACATCAGATCGCCATGCTTGGAGCTCTGGCAGGGTATGAAACGAACCTTCATGATAAAGAGGAATCATCGCTTCATAAAGCCGAAGAGAAGTTAAAAGGAATTATGGATAAGTGGATCGATAAAGGGAAAATTTCTTCGGAAGACTGCCGGGAAGCATTCGGACGTCTTCATTACACGACGGACTTAAGAGAAGCGGCCGGCCAGGCGGATATCGTCATAGAAGCCGTCGTTGAGAAGCTGGAAGTGAAGCGGGAAGTGTTCGGGCAGCTGGACTCGATCGTACCCTCCCATACGATTCTTGCTACTAATTCTTCTACTATTGTCAGCTCGCTGATTGCAGATGTGACGACGCGCCCGGATAAGGTTTGCAATATGCACTTCTTCTTTCCGCCGCTGGTTATGGACTGTGTGGAAGTGGTGAAAGGCGAACACACCTCTGATTCCACAGTGGAAACAGCCATGGAGGTCTGCAAACGCATGAACAGAACAGGTGTGTTGCTGGAGAAGGAAATATCCGGATTCATTGCAAACCGTATCTTGTTCGCTGTTCAAAGAGAAGCGATGCACCTTTACGAAGAAGGCTATGCCGACTTTAAGGATATTGATAAAATCGTCAAAAAAGCGTTGAGTCATCCACTAGGTCCGTTTGAACTGATGGACTTGTCCGGAATTGATGTCGGTTATTATGTCATGCAGCAGCATTACGAAGAAACCGGAGATCCGGCGGTCAAACCTTCTAAGACGTTGGAGGAGAAACTGAAGGCGGGAGAGTTGGGAAGAAAGACCGGTAAAGGATTCTACCAGTATGATTCCACCGTAAAGAGTTGAGGAGGGAGGAGATGCATGAGTGGGAAGTGACCATCCGATTTTGTGAAACCGATTTGCTTGGACATGTGAACAACAGCAACTACTTCATCTATATGGAAGATGCAAGGGTCCAGTTTTTTTCAGACTGTGATCTCGTCGGGGAGCGCTGGAATTTCGTATTAGCATCAGCGACGTGCGATTTTCTCAAGCAGGTATACTTCGGCCAAACGCTCCTCCTTCGCAGCCGTATCGTAAAAATAGGGAGCTCAAGCTTTCATTTGGAACAGGAAATGGTAGATAAGGATACGGAAGAGACGGCAGCAAAAGGGCTTTCGATTGTTGTCCAATACGATTTCGACAATGGAAAAAGTCTACCGCTGTCGGAAGCTCAGCGCAGCAATTTGGAAAAATATCGATACGTAATGAGTGAATAGAGTGGGGGCGTGGATATGAAAAGAGACACACTTCCTGTCCGTTCGGGAGAGGAACTGGAAATCGAGCGGATCGAGCAGTGGCTTAGAGACCGCATGGAACTGCCTTCAGGAGAACTGGCCGTCCGCCAATTTGGAACCGGCCATTCGAATCTGACTTACGAGCTTTCCATTCGTGACGAGTGGAAAGCCGTGCTGCGTCGTCCTCCGCTTGGTCCAGTGGCTCCGAAAGCCCATGATATGGAAAGAGAGTTTGCCGTGCTTCAGGCTCTCCATCCCTTTTTTCCTTTGGCACCTGAACCGTATATGTATGATTCCGGAGAAGTCATCGGGAGTCCCTTCTTCTTGATGGAAAGAAGGGAAGGAGTTGTTTTTGATTCCAGTTTTCCTGAAGGGATAAAACCGTCCCGGGAGTTAGGTCGTGCTCTGTCGGAAACGATGGTGGACCGGCTCGTAGAACTGCATGCTATTCCTTACAAAGAAACGGCTTTGAAGGACATGGTAAAGCCGGAGGGTTTTATGGAAAGACAGGTACACGGCTGGATCAAACGCTATGAGAAAGCACGCACGGATGATGTTGTATCCGGGGAAAGATTAATGAAGTGGCTGATTAATCATATCCCAGAGTCTGATAAAGCTGCCATTATCCATTATGATTACAAGCTGAATAATGCCATGTTCCAGAAGGATGATCCATCCAGAATGGTCGGTCTATTTGACTGGGAAATGACAACGGTCGGTGATCCTCTCGCTGATCTTGGAGCGGCGATGGGGTACTGGATTCAATCGGATGATCCGGAATCGTTGAAAACCGGACTTGGTAAACCTTCTGTTACGATTCAGGACGGTTTCTATACAAGGGAACAGTTCATATCCAGGTATGCGGAGAAAAGCGGCCGGGATGTGTCCAACATCCATGTGTACGTAACCTTTGCTTATTTCAAACTGGCAGGAATCATTCAGCAGATTTATTACCGTTATAAGCGGGGCCAGACGGACGACCCCCGATTTGAGGGAATGAACGTGTTCGTCAATCATTTGATCGAACATGCAGAAGAAACGGCGGGATTATAATATGGGAAAAATCCAAGTAATTTTTAAGAAAGAGGATATCCGCCCGGATGATCTGGAAGGGAAAGTGGCCGTTGTTTTCGATGTCTTGTTTGCGACCTCTACCATAACGGCGGCTCTGGCTGACGGGGCTGCTGCTGTCATCCCGGTATTTGATGCAGAACAGGCGAGGAAGAAGGCGGCTGTTATGAAAGAGCCGTTTTTGCTTGCCGGAGAAGATCAAGGAAAAGGAATAGAGGGCTTCCATCCACCGCTTCGGACTCATTTAAAGCCACATATCAAGAATCATCATCTCATTTTGTCCACAACCAACGGTACCGTCGCCCTGCACCGATCCCGGAGAGCAAAGCGTCTCTATGCTGCTTCCCTATTAAATAATCCAGCTATGGCTGAGCATCTTGTCAGGTTACATGGAGAGGATACAATCGTTATCATCTGCTCCGGGTCAAGCGGTCACTTTACGCTTGAAGATTTCTACGGTGCCGGGAGTCTTATAACCTATATGGAGCAGGAAGGAGTATGGACGCTTTCCGACGCTGCCATCGCTGCCCGCGATTTTTACAACAGTAAGGGAACTGCGAGAGCAGAGGTGCTTTTGGAGTGTCGTATCGGACAAATGCTGCTATCGGAAGGGTTAAATCCGGAAGAAGTGGAGTTTGTGGCTGAAGAAGGTCATTTTGATACGATTCCTACTTATGATGCGGAAGAAGCTGTGTTGAAGGAGGGAAGACATGCCGCCAGTAAAATATAAAGTAGCCGGCGGGGAATTTCTTGTACGTGACCTGCCGCTGGATGTTGTTTTCACACCGGAAGAACGAACAGAAGAACACAAAATGATTGGTGACACCGCTCGACAATATATTACCCGGGAAATACACCCAAATAGAAAGAGAATAGAAAGTGGAGATTATGCTTTTGTCGCCTCCAAAATGAAAGAAGCCGGAGAGTTAGGGCTGCTTGCCCATAGTATTCCCGAACGGTTTGGCGGTCTGGGTCTGGATAAAATGAGTAAAGGTATCGTCGGGGAAGCGCTGGGCAGCGGTGGTGGATACAGTGTCGCTCATTCGAACCATACGTGCATCGCAACCTTGCCGATCACTTATTTCGGGTCGGAGGAGCAGAAAAGGAACTATCTTCCGAAACTTGCCAGTGGAGAGTATATTGGAGCATACTGCCTGACAGAACCGGAGGCGGGATCTGATGCGCTGGCGGCTAAAACGACAGCGGTCATGAATGAAGAGAAGTCCCACTACTTATTGAACGGTACAAAAATATATATCACCAACGCTTCCTTTTCCGATACGTTCATTGTGTACGCAAAAGTGGACGGGAAGGACTTCACTGCTTTCATTGTAGAGAAGGATTTCCCTGGATTATCCATTGGTCCTGAGGAAGAGAAGATGGGGATCAAAGGGTCTTCCACCTGCTCGGTCGTGATGGAGGATTGTGAGGTTCCGGTCGAGAATGTACTTGGAGAAATCGGCAAAGGACATCTGATCGCCTTAAATGTATTGAATTTAGGGAGGTTCAATTTAGGTTTCGCTGCTCTCGGTGCAGCGAAGCAGGCCCTGCAGCTGGCTGTTCAGCATACTTCGGAGCGGAAGCAGTTTGGAAGAGCGATTTCGGCATTCCCTGCTACTAAAGAAAAATTGGCCAGGATGGCCGGCGATATTTTCGCTTCTGAATCGCTTTTGTATCGGACAGCTGGTCATATAGAATCTGCTCTTGGGTATTTGGATGAAGCAGCGGAGCCTTCCGAGACAGCTAGAGCGATGAACGAGCATAAGATGGAAGCGGCGATTTGTAAAGTTGCGGGGTCCGAGACCTTGGATGCCGTTGTGGATGAAGCGCTCCAGCTTCATGGGGGTGCCGGTTTTATTAAAGAATATCCTATTGAACAAATGTACAGGGATGCGCGCATCAATCGAATTTTCGAAGGAACGAACGAGATTAACCGTCTTCTGATCGCCGGATCTTTCTTGAAATCAGCAGAAAAGGAGAGGACAAGCTTCCAATCTATTCTGGAACAAGCAGAATACTCTTTAAAGAATAGAGGATATATGAGGTCTACGGGAGAGCTTGGTGATGCAGAAGAAGCGGTAGCCTTATACAGGGATTTATTTCTTGTGACGGCTGGTTCGGCTGTCCGTAAATATGGAAAGTCCCTCTCTGAAAATCAGGAAATAATGATGGCTCTTGCTGATCTTGCAATGGAATTATATCGAACGCAATCGGTTGTCTGGCGTGTCAAGAAGTCCTTGCAAAGACAACATAAGGACGCTTCTTGGCAGAAGAAGCTTGTCTATATGATAGTGGAGGACGCCAACCTGCGCATTCAGTCTTCCGTAATATTCCTTTTGTCGGACCTGCTGGAGGGAGAAGAAAGAGTTCATACACTCAGGAATGTCAGCGGGCTGTTAAGTGTGTATCACTGGCCGGATTCTATCCAAAGGAACAGGGAAATTGCAGAAGCGTTGCTTGAGTTCAGACAGTATCCAAACTAATGAAGGAGTTGGAGAAAATGAGAGGTAATGAACATTTGACTGTACAGGTGAACGGACCGATTATGCATTGTGTGCTAAACCGACCGGAAGCGCTTAATGCCTTTTCCGACCAAATGATTTCCGGTTTAATGAAGGCTTTGAAGGAAGCGGAAGAATCAGAAGATGTGAAGGCAGTCGTCCTATCAGGTGCCGGTAGATCTTTCTCCGCCGGAGGTGATGTGAAGGGTATGGGGCAGGCGAGTGCTGCTAAGCTGTATGATCATGTGGGGAAATTGAATCAATTGATATTGGCTATCAAAGCACTTCCGAAGCCGGTTATAGCTGTCGTTCACGGATATGCAGCCGGTGCCGGTTTCAACCTTGCTCTCGCTTGCGATCAAATTCTTGCAGCAGAAAAGAGCAAGTTCGTCATGAGCTTCGCTCAAGTCGGCCTTATCTCTGATGGTGGCGGTCATTATTTCTTAACGAAAGTACTTGGTCCATACCGTGCCAAAGAGTTACTGTTCCGCGCAGAACCGATCAACGTGGAGCAGGCATATGACTGGGGTATGGTAAACCGGATTCTTCCAGTCGATGATCTTGAGGGCGCGGCCATGGAATACGCGCTTGAAATAGCCAACGGGCCTGCACGGGCAATCGGCATGATTAAAAGGGTGGTCGACCAGGCGGATCAATCCGATCTTGCGGCCATTCTCGAGCAGGAAAGAATCTCACAAACGATGATGATCGCAACCGAAGATCATAAAGAAGGCGTCGAAGCGTTCAAGAATAAACGCAAGCCGGAATTTGCAGGGAGGTGAACGAAATGAAAGCCATACAATTCAAAGCATACGGAGGTCCGTCTGTCCTTGAGGAGGTAACCATTGACGTACCAACATTGGAGAAGGACGAGGTGCTGCTGAAAGTGGAGGCTGTCGGTGTGAATTACGCCGATACTGCGAGACGGGAAGGAGCCTATGTCGTACCTACCCCGCTCCCTTTCATACCTGGAGCTGAGGTAGCCGGTGTTGTTGCAGGCACGGGTTCAGATGCCTCTCGTTTTAAAGAAGGGGACAGGGTGGTTACTTTAATTGGATCAGGTGGATATGCAGAGTTTGTGAAAACGAAGGAGAGCACCTTAATTCCAATCCCGGACGGAGTCGACTACGAAACAGCTGTCGCTTTACCACTTCAGGGACTGACTGCTTACCATATTCTAACGACGATGGGACGGATGGAAAAAGGAGAAACCGTCCTTATTCATGCCGCGGCCGGCGGTGTTGGTTCTCTTGCGGTTCAGCTCGCCAAGCATTTTGGAGCGGGAAACGTTATTGCTACGGCAAGTACAGAAGAGAAACTGCTTCTTGCCAGGGACCTTGGTGCCGATCATGTCATTAACTATACACATGAGCATTGGCGGGAAGACGTTATGGATGTTACGGGAGGTAAAGGAGTTGACGTTGCACTGGAGATGGCCGGTGGAGAAGTTTTTCTTGAGACGGTGAAGTGTATGAGATCTTTCGGCCGCGTCGTCGTTTATGGAGTGGCAAGCGGTAATCCTGCGACGATGTATCCATCTGGACTCATGAACCGTAACCTCTCTGTCATCGGATTCTTTCTTCCTCAAATCATGAAGAAGCCGGTCTTGTTTGAGAAGAGTCTTGACCATCTTCTACAGTTAGTGAATACCGGAGATTTAAAGCTGACTATCGGCGGAGTATTCAAGCTTGAGGAAGCAGCGCGTGTCCACGAGATGATGCAGGGGAGACAAACGACAGGTAAAATTGTATTAAAACCTTGAAGAGAGAAGCAGGGGAACCTGCTTCTTTTTTTGTTTTCTTCACTTGGAGCTGTGAAAGTAGGGATATCTGTCGAAAGCAGGAGATTTGGAAATGAATCCAGAATAAGTAAGGTTACTGATAGAAGAGGAGGATGGCTGTGTTTATACATAAAGTAGACGAGCAATTATCTTTAAAACTGATTGGTTTCGAGGATGCAGAAGAACTTTACGAATTGTCGGACCGTTCTCGTGAGCATATAAGGACATGGCTTCCTTGGGTCGACTACACCAAGTCACCGGAGGATACGAGAAAATATATCCAAGGGTGTTTGGAGAGCTATGCGGATAACAATGGTTTGACCGTCTGTTTGCTGGAAAGTGGGAAGATTGCTGGTATTCTCGGGTTCCATGAATATGATTGGGGGAATAAGAAGGCGAGTGTCGGCTACTGGATGGGGACAGATTTCAAGGGCCGTGGTTTATTGACAAGGGCATGCCGTGCCTTGTTCGATTATGCGTTCAAAGAATTAGGGTTAAACAGAATTGAAATCCGGGCGGCGGAAGGGAATATCAAAAGCAGAGCGGTACCGGAACGCCTGGGCTTTGTACAGGAGGGGATCATCCGCGACGCGGCATTACTGTATGGGAATTACACCAACCACGTGGTGTATGGGATGCTTTCAAAAGATTGGGAGTAGAACACAGCAAAAAAACCGCCTGGGGACCAACCCAGGCGGTTTTTTATAGAATGGCAGTTGATTCGTTTTTAATATCTGTAATGAACATGTGGCCGGGAGCGTGTGTAATCATGATATCGGGTTTTTGCTGCATGGCCACCGCTTGCGGGGTAACACCGCAGGCCCAAAAAACCGGTACTTCATCACGGTGTATGGTAACAGACTCTCCAAAGTCGGGAGAAATTAAGTCTTTAATTCCGATTTTGCCAGGGTCACCTATGTGTACAGGAGCGCCGTGAACGTTTGGAAATCGGCTTGTTACTTGAACGGCCCGGATTGCGTCCGCCTGTTTCATCGGCCGCATGCTGACAACCATTGGACCATGAAAGTTACCAGCCGGAACGCACTCGATGGAGGTTCGGTACATTGGTACATTCCGATTTTCCTCGATATGACGGACGGGGATGTTGTTTTCAAGCAGTGCCTGTTCAAATGTGAAACTGCATCCAAGCAGAAACCCGACCATGTCCTGTGTCCAGGCATTTGTAATGTCCGTGGTTACCTCGGACAACACGCCGTCCTTATATATATGATACTTAGGAAGGTCTTTCCTAAGATCGGCTCCCGGAGCGGTTAACAACGGGGCGAAGCTGCCCGGGTCTGTAACATCAAGAACCGGGCACGGTTTAGGGTTTCTTTGGCAAAATACAAGAAAATCAAAGGCCAGTTCCCGGGGGACAACGGCAAGGTTTCCCTGTACAAAACCGTTGGCCATTCCGGCGGTAGGGCCTTTCCAACTACCTTCCCGGATCATTTCTCGCGCCTCTGAAGGGGACAGTATAGATGGTTCCAATGACAACACTCCTACTGGAATAATTTGGGTATACCTTGGAACAGGGACAAGCCTCCCATGTAAGCCATGGCTATAACGATAATGACGCCAAACACGGTAAGCCATATTGGGTGTTTGTAGTCCTTACCGACAATTTTTCGGTTGTTTGCTGCAACCAGCATGACGCCTAAAGCGATCGGCAGAATCAAACCATTTAAAGATCCGACAAGTATTAAGATTTTTACCGGTTGTCCGATAGAAACGAATACGCTTGTAGAAATGATGATAAAGGCAACGATAAACCACTTATGATATTTTTCGATGGTTTTACTGAATGTCCGTATAAAGGAAACGGAGGTATACGCAGCGCCTACGACAGAAGTTACCGCGGCTGCCCACATGATAACACCGAATATTTTGTAACCTACGTTTCCAGCTGCCGCCTGAAATACGGAAGCAGGAGGGTTGTCCGGGTTTAAAGTGAAACCTGATGCGATAACGCCGAGAGATGCGAGGAAGAGAAAGATCCTCATGACGGATGCGATACCGATTGCTGAAACGGAGCTTTTCGTAACTTCACCGAGAGATTCTTTCCCTTTGACGCCCGCATCAAGGAGACGGTGGCCGCCGGCAAACGTGATATAGCCGCCGACCGTACCTCCGACGAGGGTTGTAATAGCCAGGAAATCAATCGTATCCGGTACAAATGTCTTCGTGATCGCTTCTCCTACCGGTGGTTCTGCTGAGAACATGACAAAGATCGTCAAGGCAATCATGACGAACCCGGCAATCTGCGCGAATCGGTCCATGACTTTTCCAGCTTCCCGCACGAGAAAGACACCGACGGCAACGATTCCACTAAAGAGCGCCCCGAGTTCAGGAGATATCCCGAAGAGTACGTTGGTTCCAAGTCCTGCACCGGCGATATTTCCGATGTTGAAGGCTAGACCACCGGCGACGATCAGTACGGATAAGAAAACACCGAGCCCTGGAACCAGACTGTTCGCTATGTCCTGTGCTGGTTTCTCGGCAATTGCAATAATGCGCCAAATATTGAGCTGGGCACCGATATCGATAATGATGGAAATAAGGATGACAAATCCGAAACTTGCTGCTAATTGTTGAGTGAAATGCGTAGTCTGGGTAAGGAAACCGGGTCCGATAGCTGAGGTGGCCATCAAAAACGCGGCGCCTAATAGGAGACTTCTGTTTGATTGTTGTTTCATGGAGCTGCTCCTTTCTGCTGCTTAAATAGTAATGAATTTTCCACTTGCCTGCAGTTTTATATCTGATTCTTTCAATGCACCGGTAATGTACTTAGCAAATTCGACAGCATGGGCGCCATCTCCGTGAATGCAGATGGTTTGAGCTTGGATGTCAATATCCACATTCTGCATTGTGTGCACTTTGTTTTCTTTAATCATGCGGATGACTTGATCCACCGCATGTTTACGATCAGTGATCAAGGCATCCGGCAGCCTTCTTGAGGTAAGGCTGCCATCCTCTTGATACGTGCGGTCGGAGAATACTTCGCTCGCTGTAGGGAGGTTATATGTACGGCCTGCTGCAATCAGTTCGCTGCCAGCAAGGCCGTATAACAACAGCCCGGTATCTACATCCCTGACCGCTTTCGCAATTGCTTCTGCCAGTGTCTTATCTTTGGCAGCCATATTATACAGCGCTCCGTGTGGCTTCACGTGCTGCAATTTCTCACCTTCCGCATGAACAAAACCTTGAAGGGCACCGATTTGATAGACGACTAAATCATAAGCTTCTGCAGGAGAAAGGTCCATCGGTCGTCTTCCGAAGCCTTGAAGATCCGGCAGCCCTGGATGCGCCCCGATACCGACCCCGTTTGCTGCGGCTTTTTTAACTGTTTCTCTCATAGTCGAAGGGTCGCCTGCATGATAACCGCAGGCGATATTCGCTGATGTGACATAGGTTAGGATTTCTTCATCCTGCCCCATTTTATACGCTCCAAAGCTTTCTCCCATATCACAATTTAAGTCTACGATATGCATATTGGATCACCCTTTCCTAATTAAATTTCCTTTGAATACTCTGTTGTAACAGCTTCAGCTGCTTTTCACGATCTATATAGAGATGTTCTGCTTCCTCATGGGAAACGAGAGTGAAGGAGATCGTTTCTCCTGGTCGTTTCTGGGCGAGCTTTGGAAGATCCGTTGTAATGACTTGAGCAATTTTGGGGTAACCGCCTGTCGTTTGTCTGTCTGCCAATAATACAATCGGATTTCCTTCTGGAGGTACTTGGATCGTTCCGAACATGACTGCTTCTGACAACATATCTCTTTTATGCGATTGTTGAAGCTTCTCTCCCTTCAATCGATACCCCATCCGATCGGACTTGGAGTCAATTTTAAAGGTGTGTTCTAAGATAGCTTCCCGGCTCTCTGCATCAAACCATTCGTACTCTCTTCCTTTTATTATGCGGATGGGTTCATCGGGAGAAGGAGAGAGTCGGAACTCCGCAGAAGTTGACCAATTCGCTTCTGAAAAGGATGCGGAATGCTTTCTTTCTTTCAAGTGTTGAAGCATGTGAACCGATTTTTGGGAAAGCTCACCAATAGGAAGCTCATCCCCTTTTTCCAATGACCGTCCTTGAAATCCACCGATTCCTGCTCTTAAGTATGTCGAACGACTGTTAAGAACTTCAGGAACATCAAAGCCTCCTGCTACAGCTAAATAGGAACGAAAACCTTGTTTCGGTTTCCCGAATCTCAATTCACTTCCTTTTTTTATAAAAGCAGGCTTCCATGTATGGAGAGGTTCACCGTCAACCATCGGTGATAGATCCCCTCCACATACAGCGATTAATGCATCTGTCTGAAACTCAAGTACCGGTCCGAGGAGCGTAATTTCCATTGTTGCCTCTCCGGAGTCGTTGCCGACAAGAAAATTGGCGATTCTATGAGCTTCCTTATCCATCACCCCGCTTGCAATCACACCATGTTTTTGGAACCCATAGCGGCCGAGGTCCTGAATTGTCGTCAATAGACCGGATTTTGTCACTTGTATCATTGGGAACCCCTCTTTCTTTCCTGGTATTCTTCTTCTGTAATTGGAACGAACCGGATTCGATCTCCCGCTTGAAGGAGGGAGGGGATATCTTGATCCGGTTGGAAGAGAGAAAGAGGGGTTCGGCCGATCAACTGCCAACCTCCAGGCGTTTCTATCGGGTATACACCAGTCTGACCTCCGGCTATACCGACGGAACCTTCAGGGATCGCAAGGCGTGGATCGTCTCTTCTTGGAGTAGCGATTTCAGGATCCATCCCCCCGATATAAGGGAATCCGGGAGCGAAACCGATCATATAGACGAGATAGTCTCCCGCCATGTGCTTTTGTATCACTTCTTCCTCTGATAAACGGTTGTGCTCTGCTACGGCAGCTAAATCAGGACCGAATTCCCCTCCATAACAGACCGGAATTTCAATGGTGCGTGAATGTTCTGCTTTGTATTCCGTCCTTTCCTTGAGGATAAGTTGAAGCTGCTCACATATCCAATGGTAAGGGCGCACACCGGCGGCATGACGCTTGCGTATATAGAATGGATCATATGTAATGGTGATGGTTGTAAACGCGGGGATGTATTCTATCATCCAATCCGGTTTGTGTTTGTCGAAATGTGCGGAGATTTTTCTTACATGTTGATTGACTTGTTCATCGATGGTATCACCAAGCTGAAGTAGTACGGCCTGGTCACCTACTGGATGGAATGTGATGTCCAATAGTTAAACCTCCTTGTAAAGTACGATAATCAGTGATGGAAAGTAAAAAGTGGATAATTGGCGAAATTGTTTGAAATGGGAGACTTTTTTATAGTATCTTATTTCAGCCGTGCTTTCAAATTAGTTTAGCAATCGTAACGTTTGTTTATAAATTCAAAGTGGTGGTAATTATATCTATAAAATACAAAATACATGAGAGGGGTTTATCCATGCCTTGGGATACCAATGACTATCCAAGTTCCTTAAAGAACTTGGATACACCTGTCCGCAAGAAAGCCATCGACATTGCTAATGCAATGATAGAGGAAGGGTATAAAGAAAATCAGGCCATTCCAATTGCTACGGAACAGGCGAAAGAATGGTATGAAAACGCGGAGGAGAAAGAAATCAATCGTGTCACACAAATGAGTGACGAAAATTTGAAAAACAGAGACGATGATGTGAAGAATAGTACGAAGAGCCGCCCGGAGCTTCTCCATAAGGGAGAGCATGTCATGGTGCATGAAGACGGCTGGGCTGTAAAAGCGGAAGGCGCGAAGCAGGTATCTAATGTGTTTGATACGAAGGAAAAAGCGATTAAAAGAGCGGAAGAAATCGCTGAGAATAAACAGACCAGTGTGATTATTCATAAGAAGGACGGAAGTATTCAGGATCGAAAGGAATTTAATGGATAAAAAGGGGTTTACAGGGATGCTGGAGTGGTAATAAACCATATATAAGACGAAGCGAAGGAGGGTTCGGAATGGCGGATACTAGAAACCAAGCGGAACATGTCCTTACACATGAAGATGGCTGGGCCGTTAAAGCAGAAGGTGCTGAGCAGCCAACGCAGGTATTTGACACGAAAGAAGAAGCGATTCAAAGGGCGAAGGAAATTGCTCAAAACAAAGGCACCAGAGCAGTCATCCATATGAAGGACGGTACAATCCAGACCCAGCACGACTACTCCTCATAAGAATTCCAGAAAAACACTCATGCGAGTGTTTTTCTTTTTTTGCAGGGGAAGAACCCTTCCTGTATGATGAGAAGGGCAGATGATGACGATGGAGGTACTTTACATGAATGGACAAAAACGAAGCGATATTAAGATCGGTGCAGATGTAGAAATTGTTCTGAAGAAAGATCAACGAACGGGAGCATTAACCTCCGGCAAAGTAAAAGACATTCTGACCAAGTCTCCCAATCACCCTCACGGTATTAAGGTGCGGTTGGAGGATGGACAGGTAGGCCGTGTGAAGAAGGTCCACAGCGAATGAAAAACAGCCCGAAATCACTGGAATGATTTCGGGCTGTTTCTTTTCTAATATAGGAAAAGCGAATCAGACAATCGTCCAACCCGCTTTATTATAGAGTCCTCTGCATAGATGGAGGACTACTTAAGTTTGTTTCGGAAAATATCAAGTTACACATATTTGTGGAAGTTACATCCATGTTGTTGCCGCGGTTCAAAATTCTACATGGTAGTTTGTTTCAACTTAAACGACGCAATCCCTACCTCTATTGCATCCTTACAGCTCCGAAGCTGATCCAGTGTGATTAAGTTGTATCAAAACGTAGCAGAATGCCAGTCTCATACAAATCACTCTTTTCTTTTCCGAGTTGCCTTTCTTATGAAGGCACCATCTTCAAATTATATGGGATGTTAAGTCTTTTGTCAACACCCTGCGTTTTGAATAGGAACTACCATCAATCATTGATTTTAATGACGGTACGACCTTGTATTTGCCCTTTAAGAATTTGGTCCAGCGTTTCGGGGACCTTTTGTAACGGCTGCACCGTCTTGATAGCATCAAACGCTTCTTTGACTTTCATGTCGTTCGCTAACCGGTGCCACACTTTTTCTCTCATTTCCATCGGGCAATTTACAGAATCAATACCTAGAAGGCTGATACCCCTTAGAATGAAGGGATAAACTTGCGTAGGTATTTTCGTCCCTCCGGTGAGACCACTAACAGCTGCTGCGCCACTGTATTTCAATTTGCTTAGTACAGAAGCGAGCTGTTCACCGCCGACCGGATCAACGGCAGCAGCCCAGCGTCCGCTGGCGAGTGCTTTCTGTTTGCCGTCATAGACATCTTCTCTGGAAAGGATGGTTTCTGCGCCTAAATTCTTTAAGAAATCTGCATTTTCCTTACTCCCGGTACTTGCGTGCACTTCATATCCTCGCTTAGCCAGCATAGCGACCGCCATACTACCGACGCCTCCCGAGGCTCCGGTGACGAGTACGGGCCCGGCTTCCCGGGTCAGGCCGTTGTGCTCCAACCTGTGAATGGACAACGCAGCCGTAAAACCGGCGGTTCCATAAATCATTGCCTCTTCCATCGTCATCCCATCGGGAAGAGGGACAATCCAGTCGGCGGGTATACTTGCATATTCGCTGTAGCCGCCGGGATGATTAACGCCGATCTCATAGCTGGTGGCAATAACCTTATCCCCTTGGTGGAAGCGAGTGTCATCAGAGTGGACGACTTCTCCCGCCAGGTCTATACCAGGGATAATCGGGTATGCTTTTACAAGAGCATTGTCCTCCTGTGTAACCATTCCGTCCTTGTAGTTGACGCTTGAATAATGAACTTTAACGGTTACGTCACTGGAAGGAAGATCGCTCATCTGAAGTGTTTTTATAGCTCCGGTTATGCCTTCATCATCTTGAGATAACTGATAGGCCTGAAATTCTTTCATGTCTTTCACCTCATAAATCATGGTCTTAAGTCTTCGTTATGTCTTTCTTCTGTGGAAGAGTCATTTTTGGATGTTTTTCCCTTTTGTTCTTCTAGCTGTTCCTTCTTCAGATCATCGACGGGAATTTCATCCATCAGCTCTTCTTTTCGTTTCTTCTCTTCGAAACTTTGATCTTCTTCACTCAGCTTATGGCTGTTTTTTTTGGACATCCCCTCACCTCCGATGGTGGATTCTCTTCTCTCATTCCTTTTTTGTGGTTAAATAAAACGTAATTATTGGAAGAAAAAGTAATAAGGGTCCCTTATTTATTGCTGGAGAACTTAGACTTCAGCAATTGGACAATGGGGGAGTGAATAATATAGTCCGCCAACGTGCTGATGATAAGCCCGTGCAGGATGACGCCGAATATGGTCAGGGTCACGATGATGACTTGACCGGCTGCCGTCTCCGGTTCAAATCCTGATCGTCCGAAGAATGTAAGGGACAGAATGGCACTTACCCAGGCATCGGAGTAGGAATCCAACTCATTTTCAATCAGCGTCAGAGGGATGATCAGAAGGAAGATTAAGAGAAACGTAATACTGGTGACCGTCCACAGGTGCTGTCTTTTTAAAAAGCGGATGAAAGGCATCGTGTAGTATTTGGTGATTGATTTCAAACGCAGCAGGTGGAGGATGCGGGCGAACCGGGCAAATTGAAAGATCGCATCCAGCGGAATGGCGGCGATAACGATGAAGGGATTCTTTTTAATGAATTCCCACTTGCTATCGCTCCGGTGCAGACGGTATAAGAAATCGACAAAGAAGATTGTCCAAGTCGTCCAGATAATGATGCTGTTATATCCGGTTTTCTGCCAAATGGTCGAAACAGATAAGGCGGCGAGAGCAATCATAATAAGTTCATAGAATGTTTTTCCTGGTTTTCGTTTTAAGCGCATGTCTGCTCCTCCGCACCTCCTTATCCCGGTTTTCTTAATTATAACATTTGTCCTATATGTTGTAGGTAATCAGCCCCTGAAGGAGTGATTTGTGTGCCTCCCCGTCCTTGTTTGGAAACAATCCATCCTTCTGCTTTCATGTGTTCCAAAAAACGACGGATCTGCTGGTCTGATAAAGGGACGCCCCGTTTGTCCATATGTTCTCGGACCTTTTTTCTGCTCGCACGCTCATAGTTTTCTTTGCAAAGGAAAAGGTACGTGAGTATTTCCTTCGTAACTTCTTTGTCTGCAAGGCTTTGCTCAGTCTTTCCGTTCTGAGCAGGTTTCTGAAAAAAGTCCGAAGCCGGTAAGTCTTTCCTTGTAATCATTTCTCCGTCTGACACAGTAGTGAGGTAATCGATTGTGTTTTTTAATTCACGCACATTCCCGAACCATTGGTGCCTTGCGAGTTCTTCTGAGGTTTCCTTGCTTAATGTCATGCTCTTATTGCTGCTTTCGGTAAGGAATCGGTCTGCTAGTATTGGAATATCTGCTTTTCTTTCCCTTAAGGGAGGAATAGGCAGAAATAAGACTTTTAATCTGTGATACAGGTCTTCTCTAAATTCTCCCTTTTCCATTAATAGCGATAGATTTTTATTTGTTGCCGCTATGATGCGTACATCGACAGGAATGTTCTTGGTCCCGCCGATCTTCCTGATTTCTTTTTCCTGGATGACCCGGAGTAAGCGGGCTTGCAGCTTCGGACTGATATCCCCGACTTCATCAAGGAATAAGGTTCCTCCATCCGCTTGTTCGAACAGCCCTTTCTTTCCTCCTTTTTTTGCCCCGGTAAAAGCACCGTCTTCATAGCCGAATAATTCACTTTCCAATAAATCTTCAGAGAGGGCACTGAAGTTGACAGCGAGGAATGGGGACGACGCGCGGTCGGATTCTTGGTGAATCGCATGGGCGAACAATTCCTTCCCTGTTCCGCTTTCCCCTTGTATAAGTACAGGGAAGGATGCCTTGGCCAGCTTCCTGGCTATATGTTTTACTTCCCGAATTGCTTCGCTCGTACCCAGGATATCGTCAAAACTGTATTTGGCAATATACCCTGTCTTTAATAACTCTTTTCTTGCGGCCTTTTCCATCAATATCGTTTCATCCGCATTCTTGAAGATGAAGAGTGTGTTATCGTGCTGATCCCATTCTATTCGATAGACCATTAAATTAAAGCCTTTCCATGTAAGGTAAACACTCTCTTCTTTCGATGCGGTCATAAATGGAATGATAGACGAGTTCTTCCATATTTTGTTGATATGTTTTCCTTTCGCGAAAGTGGAGGAAATTCCGCTGTATTTTTCCATCAGAGGATTGAAAATAGTAATTATGTTCTGTGCATCCACGGCCATGACCCCGTCATTTACACCATCCACCACTTGTTGGAGGTGTTGGTTTAAGCGGGCAGCTTGTTTGTTGATACTCGTCAACTTCCTGCTGAGGTCAATAATCTTTCCTGTGTACCGTTTGGATATGGTCCCGCCGAGTGGTTGTTTCAGGTGGAAGTGATCAAGGATATCGATGAGAGTGGTAATATCAATAAGTCTTACACCTATGTCAATCACCTGCTCCAGGCTGGCAGGAGCAAAGGCTCTCTCTCCCGGCGTAATTCCGATCCGGATGTCTTCGGGAGCGTTATTCCCTGTCGTGTGAGGCGTGTAATGGAGATGGTTGATCCCTGATTCCATGAGTGTATCAATCGTTTCCTGAGCCATTTCTTCTGTGTCATTAATACAAAGTACCTTTGTACCTGCCTCAAGGTCCAACAGTTTCTCAATATATTGATAGTTAATGGTTCTTAAAGCTGTCATGGTTTTGCAGTCATCAAAGGTATGAATAGTAGCTTCCTGCTCGACAAGACGGGATGAAAAGATGATTAAAGGGTCCGTAGTGGAGGCGGGAACATAGTCATCAATGGCGAAGCAGGTAATATCAATATATTTGCCAATAAGGTCTTGTAGTTGAGTTTGAAGTGCCTCGCGAGTTTGTATCGTTCCGGTAATAAGGGTTAATCGATTGATCATTGGCAGCTCCTTATGTCTTTTTAGTTTTAATTATATCACCCAATTAGACCCTATAAAGTCTGTTAACGGTATAAAAACAGTGAATATTCCGAAAAAATAATGGCACATTTCTTGCATGATGGAAAGTAAGTAGAAAAGGAGGAGTTTTATATGGGTTTGAAAAGAAAAAGAAAGTTGGAAATGCCGCATACTTATGTCATTATCTTCTTCGTCGTACTGGTTGCAGCAATTCTGACCCATCTTATTCCGTCAGGAGTATTTGATACCAAAGAGGTATCCTATAATAACTCGGGAACAGAGGAAACAAGGACGGTCCTTGTACCGGAGAGTTTTTCTGTTTCCGAGGGTGACGGGGGAGGCACGGGACTGTTTGAAGCAGGTGGTGGAGCTGGTTTTCTCAATTATATGTTCGAGGGGCTGACGTCCGGGGATAAATGGGGATCGGCCGTCGGGGTTGTAGCTTTTATTTTAATCATTGGTGGGGCTTTTGGAATCATTCTGAAAACCCGTGCTGTTGAGGAGGGTATTCTTTCTGTCATTGATAAGACAAAAGGCAGGGAAGTTTTGATCATCCCGGTCATGTTCTTTCTATTTTCTTTAGGGGGAGCGGTATTTGGGATGGGAGAAGAAGCCATAGCATTCGCAATGATTCTTGTACCGCTTGTCATTGCGCTTGGGTATGATGCGATAACAGGGATCATGATTACTTATGTCGCTACTCAAATCGGCTTCGGAACATCCTGGATGAATCCATTCGGGGTAGCGATCGCGCAAGGGGTTTCGGATGTCCCGGTTCTTTCCGGCACACCTTTCCGGTTTGTCATGTGGTTTGTGTTTACGTCTGTCGGGACTTATTATACTTGGAAATACGCCAGCCGAATTAAAAAGAACCCGCGTTTATCTTTTTCTTACCAATCGGATCAATATTTCCGTGATGATTTTAATCCGGAAGATTGGAAGGCGCGCTTTCAGTTAGGACACCTGTTGGTTATTGGGACAGTCATCCTCGGAGTTGTATGGATTGTCTGGGGAGTTATTGAACATGCGTACTATATTCCTGAAATCGCAAGCCAATTTTTCACAATCGGACTGATTGCCGGAATCATCGGAGTGCTTTTTCGATTAAATGATATGCGGGTTAACGATATTGCGGAAGGATTTGCCCAAGGGGCGAAAGACCTGCTGCCTGCAGCTCTGGTAGTGGGAATGGCGAAGGGAATTATCATTATACTCGGGGGAGATGATCCGAGTAGTCCATCTGTGTTGAATACCATATTACATCAAACAGGACAGCTTTTCGAGGGAACGCCGGAAGCATTGTCCGCCTGGCTCATGTTCCTTTTTCAGTCTGTTTTTAACTTCTTTGTCGTTTCAGGTTCAGGGCAGGCCGCTTTGACGATGCCGTTGATGGCGCCTTTGGCGGATGTTGCCGGTGTGACCCGACAAGTAGCTGTACTGGCGTTTCAATTAGGGGATGGTTTGACAAACATCATTGTCCCGACGTCTGCTGCGTTGATGGGTACCCTTGGAGCAGCGCGTCTCGATTGGGCCAAGTGGTTTCGATTTATCATTAAATTCCAGCTGGTTTTGTTTGGGCTGGCATCTGCCTTTGTGGTTATCGCAGTATTGATCAATTTCAACTAAAAGCGCCGGGGAGGAACGTATATGATTACACTTATTAAGAACGCGGAGATTTATACGCCTGATTATGCAGGGAAGAAGGACGTGCTGATTGCAGGAAGTAAAATAGCGGATATTCGGGATGAGATTATGATAAGCGGACAAGATGTCCAGGTGATAAACGCGGAAGGAATGGTTATGACACCGGGATTTGTAGATGGGCATGTCCATATAACAGGTGGTGGAGGAGAAGGAAGCTTCCGATCGCGGACGCCGGAGCTGACATTGACTCAGGCGACAATGAGCGGCGTCACTACTGTTGTCGGTGTGATTGGGACGGATGGTACGACGAGAACGATGACAAATTTGCTGGCTAAAGCGATGTCGCTTCGTGAGGAAGGGCTGACTTGCTATTGTCATACAGGTTCTTATCAGGTTCCAGTAAGAACGCTTACTGGAAAAATGGAAGACGATATCATGCTGATAGACTTAATTATCGGAGCAGGTGAAATTGCAATATCCGATCATAGATCTTCCCAACCCACGGTAAAGGAATTGACAAGAATTGCCTCGCAGGCCAGGATCGGCGGCATGCTTTCGGGTAAAAAAGGCGTGGTCAATATTCATGTGGGTGATGGGGTAAGAGGATTATCTTTAATTGAACAAGTCGTTGAAACGTCGGATATCCCGATCACTCAATTTTATCCAACGCATATAAACAGAAATCGGGCCTTGTTCGAGGCGGGGATTCTCTATGCGAAGAAGGGGGGATATGTTGACTTCACTACCAGTACAATCCCTGAATTTCTTGAAGAAGGTGAGGTGAAAAGCAGCGAAGCGCTGGCCAGAATGTTGGATTGTGGTGTTCCAGTGGAGCAGATAACATTTACTTCCGATGCGCAGGGGAGTCTTCCGGATTTTGATAAGCAGGGAAATCTGACCGGATTAAAAGTAGGCGAAATTCGTTCTTTACTAGAAGCCTTCCGTGAGGCAGTCTTTGTACACGGTGTTTCTATGGAAGATGGACTTAAAGTGGTGACGTCGAACCCAAGTGACATTCTGGGATTATCGAATAAGGGAAGGTTGGTTCCCGGTAAAGATGCAGACCTTATACTTATGGAAAAGGAGACACTGAACATCTCCCGGGTCATCGCTCTTGGCAGGGAAATGGTGCACGAAGGCAATGCGTTGGTAAAAGGAACGTTTGAGTATGATTTCCTGCGAGGGTTTTAAGTGTCTCTATCAGGCTGTCTGTGGTATTCTCATAGTAATTACTAGGAGAAAGGGTTGTCTTTGTGAGGATCCTGTCAAGATTAATCGGCTACCTGTTTTGGATAGGAATCCTGGCTGCATTATTGTTCTACTTAGTACCGCAGGTCCAGAGGGATATGCCGCCGGGAGTTTTTTATAAAGAAGAAGATACTGTACCGACGGATCTTCATCCTGTAGTGGAGCAGAAGAAAGAAGAATTGATGGACGCCGTTCATGCCAAGGGTATTGATGTCGTCATTACGGAAGGTCATCGTACCATGGAACGACAAGACGCGCTCTATGCCCAGGGGCGTTCCGAAGGTGGGAGCATCGTCACATCCGCCAAAGGTGGGGAGTCTTATCATAATTATGGCCTTGCCATTGATTTCGCCCTTCGAACAGCGGAAGGGGACGTCGTGTGGGACAGGGTCAGAGACGATAACGGGAACGGTGAACCTGACTGGATGGAAGTGGTCGAAGAAGCGAAGTCCCTCGGTTTTGAATGGGGAGGGGATTGGTCAAACTTTAAAGATTACCCTCATCTGCAGATGGATTTCGGATTAACGATACGGGATTTGAAGAACGGCAAGCGCCCGGTCGTCGATGATTTTGCGGATGATTAACTGGGAATAAGGAGGCTTCCTCCGCCTCATACAAAAGAAAATCCGAACGTCCCTGCATATTTGTTAACAGGGGAGCGTTCGGATTTCTTTTGTATGATCTATGCTTGATAAGCTTCATACGGCTTAATGACAGCACGGATTGTCTCGATATACGGCATGGAAAGGCCGGCTTCTTTCCCGAGCCTCAAGGCTCCGCCGTGGAGGTGCTCGACTTCCAGAGGGAGTCCTTTACGACGATCCTGGTGCATGGAAGAGGTCATCTCACCATCCAGCTTACGAAGGCGTTGAAAGGCGTCTTCCACTTGATCATCTGTCAAATCAGCGTGATGTGCGTTAGCTAGTTCCTTCATCTCCTCAAGCATATGCTTCGCTGTCTGGAGCGTTTGTGGAAAGCTTCTCACTACCCCGATCGGCTGATTGACTGCCGTCGTAATACCGGAGAAGGCTGTGATGAACATATATTTCTTCCACATATCTTTAAGAATGTGCGGACTCAATGTGCCGTTCAGGTTGGCCTGATTGCAGGCGATAGCAAGCTCTTCGCATATACTTTGTTGAGAAGGATGGAGAGGACCGAAATAAAGGTCGTGGAATTTACTGGTATGTACAACATGACCCATTTCATCCAATGTTGCAATAATGTAGGCGTGACCGCCGATGACGGCCTCTTCTCCGAGCTCTTTTTGCAGAATGTGAATGTGCTCCATGCCGTTCAGGACCGGGTAAACTTTCGCTCCTTTTTCTACCAGCAGTTTCAGCCATTCCAGTGTGCCGCTTAAATGGTATCCTTTCACGGCTAGAAAAACGACATCAGGGTGTTCGATTTCTTCAGGGTGACGCGCGATTTGTGGGTTCGTTACCTCGTAATCTCCCATCGTGCTGTGCAGCTTCAAGCCGTTCTTCTCTATTTGATCCGCGCGTCCATCTCTGACTAAATTTACGACTTCGTGGCCGGCCTCTTCCCACCTTGCTCCGAAGTAAGCGCCAAGCGCTCCTGCTCCAAGTACAACGATTTTCATGTTTCTTCCTCCGATCGAATTTATTTCATCTGTGTTGTCGGTTCTGTGGTGAAGCTGGAAGTGACGACCCTGTTCATTTCAACAATGTCTTTAATGTGACCGTTCAAGTAATGAATGATGTCATTAAAACCGATAGACTTCATGACTTCATGGTAGCTTTCTTCACTCTCAAATATGCTCTGGCCGAGGAGAAGCTCTTCATCCTCTTCCAGTTCAATCAAATTGAGGATGCCCATGGAACCCTGCCGCCCTGTCAGTTCTTTTGAGAAATAGATTGTATGCTCAAGCGAACCGTGGGATTGCAGCATTTCTCCGGATTTCTTGGCCGTCTTCAGGAAATCATCCAGTTTCTCTTTCTTCACACGGAAAATGCATAACACCGTGTACATAAAAACGTCCCCCTTGAAAATAGGAATGGGCTTTTTATTCTGCTGCTTTTTTATCCAATGCTGTAGATCGGCCTGCGTCAATGAGAAGGATGACAGCAGTGATAGTGTGCAGGATCCATCCAATTACCGGAATCCATCCAAGTACGTTCGTTACGAGACCAAATACGCTTCCTACATAAGCACGGTTATCTTTAACGGCAATTACTAGTGTGATTAAATGCAGAATAAACATGGTCATAAGCGGAGCCCAGCCGCTGCTGACAATGAATAGACCACCGGCGATGGGAATAGCTAAAAGTGCTTCACATACTCCGGTCACCCATTTCAATATAGTGGATAGTTTCATTTCCGAGTCTCCTTGTTTAGGTAGTGTACATGGCGAGTTTTCACCCGATAACGGAGTTTTAAACATCTTAAGTGTTGGAGAATCGACCCTATTCTTATCCTATTCGACATAGATGGACGAAATCCTTTCTTCGGTAAAGAACAAACCCCGCCTTATAAGGGCGGGGTATTCATTGTTTTATTTAGATGCTTTTTGCAGTTTTTGTATCATTTTGATAGATCGTCCGGTACCAATCGCAACGGATTCCAGCGGACTTGGTGCCATATGCACAGGAACAGAAATTTCATTGGAAAGCCATTCCTGCATGCCGTTAAGCAAAGAGCCGCCGCCGGTAAGAATTACGCCATGGTCGACGATATCCCCACTCAATTCAGGCGGGCATTCTTCAAGCGTCGCCCGAATGGTTTCAAGCAGCTGTTCCAGGGACTCTTTCAATGCTCCTTGAATTTCCGTGGATTTAAGTTCGATTGTTTTAGGGAGGCCTGTGACCATATCTCGGCCGCGCACTTCCATCACTTCTTCTTCATGATCAATCAGTGCATAGCCGATCTCCATCTTCACCTGTTCAGCTGTGCGTTCACCGATTAAGACGTTATAAGCTTTGCGTACATACTGGATGATCTCCTCATCCATTACGTCTCCACCGGTACGGATGGACTTGCAGGAAACGACACCACCGAATGATATGATGGCTACTTCACTGGTTCCACCCCCGACATCGACGACAACGTTGGCGATCGGTTCATCTACAGGAAGGTCGGCTCCGATTGCAGCAGCAATCGGTTCTTCGATTAAATGGACGTGTTTAGCTCCATAACTTTTTACTGCGTTATGTATAGCACGTCTTTCTACAGATGTAGAGCCGGAAGGTGTACAAATCACGACCGTTGGTTTTCTCATGGAAATACCGGATTTCTTGGAAACTTTTTTCAATAGTTCTTTCAACATTTGGGCTGTCATATCGTAGTCGGCGATCACTCCGTCGCGTAATGGACGGACAGGGATGATATTTCTTGGGGTCTTTCCTACCATTTCTTTGGCTTCTTTCCCCACAGCTACCACATTCTTTGTTTCTGTATTGTAAGCTACGACGGAAGGTTCATTCAGCAGGATTCCTTTTGACTTAGAGTAGATCAGTATATTCGCAGTACCGAGGTCGATACCGATTTCAGCATTTGATAACATTTAGGCGTACCTCCAAAGATGACATATTTCTTAATTATATACTTTCTTTCATCATAGTTTTTTTATGGGGGTGGAACAAGAGGAAATTCGTGGTTAGGTCTATGGTGGTAGCGATGCTTGCAAGAGATGTATAATAGAGACAACGATAGATGGAGGAGTTTTTCCTTATGAGTTTTCTAAAACATGAAGAAATTATCAAAAAATGTGAGAAGATCAACCAGTCCTATGAAGTGGACCCGGCATTTTTCGATGACATTATAGATCATCTGCTGGATAGTGAGCAGGATACGGAAACAGTCATATTGGACGGTTTCCAGCGTTTATTGAAAGAAGTGGATGCAGAAATAGAACGTATGGAGGAATTCGCAGGTATGAAGCCGAATTGTTTCATGGGATGTGCATTCTGCTGTTATTTTCCAATAGTCGTTTCGAAGATGGAAGCGAGGATGATGTTCCGTTCTATTGAGCAATTCTCTGAGGACAGGAAGCAGGCTATCTTCCAACATTGGGATCGGTACTATGTCCGGCAGGAAGAGAAGTTGAACAAAGCTATGAAGATGGATCATGAAGCGCCGGAAACGAAGTTAGCCTACAAACAACTGGATCTTCCTTGTCCCATGCTGGATCCGGAAACGAAGTTATGTATGGCATACGAAGTCCGACCGATTCCCTGCCGTACCTACTTAAACTACAGTGATCCGCAAGTCTGTGCGAAGAACGATATGCCGAAGGAACCTTTCAGCTATGAGTTTCTTTACACGTATTACTTCGGGGCAGTGAATGAATTGATTCAGGCGTTGTATGAGAACGGGGAGGATGTCTTCGTAGATTATCCGATGGATGCCTGGCAGTACGATTATCTCCCTGCCTGGGTCCAACAATACAGAGAGGGGACATGGAGTGAATTATAAACTGTTATCCTTGAATGTCGGCCGTCCGGAAGTATATGCCACAGATAAGGGCGACCTTGAGAGTGCCTATCGGAAGAAACCTGTGAGTGACCGGGTTCCTTTGTCCTTCACCAACCTGGCAGGAGACGAACAGGCGGATAAAAAGAACCACGGCGGCCGTGATAAGGCGCTCTGCTTATACCCTGCCCAGCACTACAGGCATTGGGAAAGTCACTACGGGCATACGTTTTCCTTTCCTTCTTTCGGAGAAAACCTGACCGTGGAGGGAATTCAGGAAGCCGAGGCTCGAATCGGCGATATATACCAATTGGGTAGTGCGGTGGTTCAAGTGTCTGAACCAAGAAAACCCTGCTATATCATCGCACGTACCCATGGTATCGATGATTTTCCTGCCCGCGTCATCGACAGCGGGTTTACCGGATTCTATCTTCGTGTCCTGAAAGAGGGGGAGATTGCTGCGGGGGATATGTTGGCATTGATCGAAGCTCATCCGGAAGGTGTAACGGTTTCAGACGTTAATGACGTCAGGTACGGGCATAACGAAAGCCCTGCCTTGCTTGAACGTATAATTCGTTTAGAACCGTTAGCGGAAGGATTAAAACAAAACCTCCGGAAGAAGCTTTTATAGGGAACTGCTGTCCGTATTCCGCTGAGAGGGTGGTGAAAGATGGATTATTATCACATCGTCGAAGAGAAGATTAAGCAGGCTTTAAAAAACGGGGAGTTCGACGATTTGCCCGGAAAAGGTAAACCTCTCCCGAAAGACGAGTTTGCCCACCTTCCGGAAGAATTGCGTAACGGGTATCGTATTTTAAAGAATGCCCATATGCTTCCTGAAGAAATGATGCTGAAAAAAGAGATGGTCGACCTTGAGGAATTACTGTCGGCAATCACCGATCCATCCCTTATTTCCCACTACACAAAGGAATGGAAAGAGAAGAAGCTGCGCTTCGATATGATGATGGAGAAGAGAGACACCGGGAATACCGGAGTTTTCCGAAGGTATCAAAACAAAATACACCGCAAGTTCGGTTTTTAGCAAGGAGACGCAGGTATCTGTGTCTCCTCTTTGTATAAAGGGAAGGGTGCTACATATATAATAGAAGAAAAAGGGGGCTTTTCCTATGTGTGGAAGATACACACTGCTGGCTGACGAGTCGGAGATCCGGAAAGAATTCGGAATTACTCGTCCGATTCCCGACTATCAGATAAGGTATAATATAGCACCCGGCCAGAAGGTGCTTGCGGTTATTCATGACGGTTCTGAAAAGCGGGCCGGATATATGAAATGGGGGCTCGTGCCTTCTTGGGCGAAGGATGAGAGAATCGGCTACAAGATGATCAATGCAAGGAGCGAAACAGCTCATGAGAAACCGAGTTTCCAGAAGCTGATCCAAGAGCGGAGGTGTCTCCTCCTTGCAGACAGCTTCTATGAGTGGAAACAGACGGAAGATGGTAAGCAGCCTATGCGCATTTCGAGGAAAGATGGACGCGTGTTTGCTTTTGCCGGTCTTTGGGATAAATGGGGAAAAGGGGATGGCGATCTTTTCACCTGTTCCATTCTGACTAAAGAAGCGGACGCTTTCATGAATCCAATTCATCATCGTATGCCTGTCATTCTTTCCAGAGAGACCAGCCAGAACTGGTTAGACCCTCATCGCTGGACGAAGGAACAGGCTCAGGCATTTATACAAAAGGTGGAAAGTGCAGATATGGAAGCCTACCCCGTCAGTGATTATGTGAATAAGGCAGGGAATGAAGGAGAAGCATGCATACAGCCGCTGGCATAAGCAAACCCTCCCGCATTTGCGGGAGGGTTCTAATTATCCTGCCTGTTTCGCTTCTTTTTCCTGCTGTCGTTCTTTCTTAGCAACTTTCAGGAATTTGTTCGTTTCTGAGACGACGACCCCGGAAAGAAGGAGAAGGCCGATTAAGTTAGGGAAAGCCATCAGACCGTTCATAATATCTGCAAAAATCCACACCGTGTCGAGCTGGGAGACTGCACCGACTAAAACAAACAGGACGAAGACGGATTTATAGATACCTATTCCCCGCTGCCCTGTAATGTAGCCGAAGCACTTCTCCCCGTAGTAGGACCAACCGACGATGGTGGAGAAAGCGAAGAATACAAGGCCGATAGCGACAATGTAGGAGCCGACATCACCAAGGAAGATAGCGAAGGATGCAGAGGTCAGGTCTGCTCCATCTAATCCTCCTGTGTACTGATCAGCCATGACGATCGTCAAACCCGTCATGGTACATACAATGATGGTATCGATGAAAACTTGAGTCATAGAGACCAATGCCTGCCGTCCGGCATAATCGGTTCTGGCTGCAGCGGCAGCGATTGGTGCAGATCCAAGTCCTGCTTCGTTCGAGAACACACCACGCGCTACACCATAGCGGATGACGGTTCCCAGAATTCCTCCGCCGACGGCGCTGGCAGTGAAAGCGTCTGTCAGGATCGTTTCGAAAGCCGGGATGATCAAATTGTAATTGAGTACGAGTATGATCAATGCACCAATAACATAAAACAAAGCCATTACTGGAACGAAAAATGCGGTGACCTTACCGATGCTCTTAATTCCACCTAGAAGCACTAGTCCTGCCAAAAGAGTTAATATGATTCCCGTTACCCATGTCGGTACATTAAAGGTTCCCTGCATAACGTCTGATACGGAGTTGGACTGTACCATGTTTCCGATACCGAAAGCTGCAATCGCACCGAATACAGCAAAGAGCATGCCCAGTGGTTGTCCAAGCCACTTCATTTTCAGACCGCGGGAGAGATAATACATCGGTCCTCCTGACATTTCTCCGTTCTTTCCTTCAACGCGGTACTTAACGGCAAGGACAGCTTCGGCGTATTTCGTAGCCATTCCGAACACGGCTGTGATCCACATCCAGAATACGGCTCCGGGTCCTCCGAGTACGACAGCTGTCGCCACTCCTGCGATGTTACCTGTTCCGATCGTAGCAGCCAGAGCTGTAGTCAATGCCTGGTAATGAGAAATGTCCCCTTTCTCATTCTTCCTCTTCTTCTGTCCCGGTTTGAAGGCTAGCTTCAATGCATAAGGCAGGGACTTAAATTGCAGGAAACCGAGACGCAGGGTCAAATAAATGCCTGTACCTACCAACAGAATCAACAGGACAGGTCCCCATACGACTCCGCTGATATTGCTCAGAAAATCGTTCAAAATGGTCATCCCCCTTTTATATTTGTCTAAATGGACCATATTAAAATATTCCGAAAATTTAAACAGAATGTCAAGGACAATTCCGCGCGTTCCTGCAAAAATGTGGTTCGTTTCGACAGGATATGGGAAGATATTGAGAGGGGAATCCATGGTTTAGCAGGATTTCCGTCACCTTTCATAGAATGAAAAGAATGGGAAATACTACTATACGGAGGAACGGAAAATGATACATGTATTATTCGTTTGTTTAGGGAACATCTGTCGTTCACCGATGGCTGAAGCCGTCTTCAGGGATTTGGTCAAGAGAGAAAAACTGGAGGGGAAGATCACAGTCGATTCTGCCGGAATTGGTCATTGGCATGTCGGCTCGTCCCCTCATGAGGGAACAAGACAAATTTTGAGCAGTAAAAATATTTCTTATGACGGCATACAGGCGCGTCAAGTGAAAGAAGCGGACTGGGACGATTTCGATTATATAATCGCAATGGACGATAAGAATATGAAAGATTTAAACGCGATTCGAGTGAAAAACGACGTGACAATCAGGAAGTTGATGGATTATGTACCGGATGCAAAGGAAGAAGAGGTGCCGGATCCATACTTCACAGGTAATTTTGAATACGTTTATGAACTCGTGTACGATGGGTGCCTGCGTCTCCTGCAAGACATTAAGCAGAAAAATAACCTGTAAGGAGGAAATAGGATGAGTCGAAGTAATTTGTGGAAAGGCCTGGTGTACGGGGCTGTGGCTGGAGGGGTCATTGCTCTTCTGGATAAAGATACGAGGAGTTATACGATGGAGCAGACGCGTGATGCCGGAAGGAAATGTCGTTCTTATGTGAAGCACCCGTCGGAAGCCATCCACAATCTACGTATGTGTTATGAGGGGTTCTCTGCGCAAGTGAACAAAGGGGTGGAAGATCTCCTTGAATTAATTCAGAAAGCGGAGAGTATGCTTAATAAAGTAGGTGAACTCAACCGGGAAGTGAAGGAACAGCTGGAAGCTGTCGATAAACCGGAAGAGGCTTCTTAACTTCAAGAGGTGAGGGATTGTGAAAAGCATCATGAGTTTCATCAAAGAATTGTTTGTCCGTTTCGGCGAGGATGATGTAGGAGGGATGTCGGCACAGCTGGCCTATTTCTTTTTATTATCCTTGTTTCCGTTTATGATTTTCCTGGTGACTTTATTAGGGTATCTTCATATTGATGAAGAGAGGGTTCTTGCGTTTGTCAGCACGTATGCGCCTCCGGACACCTTTCAAATGATCACCGAGAATGTTTCCTCCTTGCTCCGTACCGAAAATGGAAGCCTTTTGTCCATTGGTTTGATCGGTACGCTGTGGGCGGCTTCCAACGGTGTGAATGCTATCATGAGAGCGTTCAACAGGGCTTACGGGGTCGAAGAGAACAGGACGTTCTTCATTTCGAGGGTCCTTGCTATTGTATTGACGATCGCTATGGTATTCGTCATAGCTATTGCGTTCCTGCTTCCGGTGCTTGGGCATATGATCGGAGCTCAGCTGTTCTCTTTCTTTGGATTGTCGGAAGGTTTTCTGACAGTTTGGAATGGTCTTCGATGGGTGATTTCCTCCATCATTTTTTTCCTGGTGCTTTCTTTCCTGTATCTTACAGCGCCCAGTAAGCGGTTGAAGTATAAAGATACAATCGGTGGGACGCTGTTTGCTACATTCGGATGGCAGCTTGTATCGCTATTATTTTCCTTTTATGTAAGTAATTTAGGTAATTTTTCGGCAACATATGGAAGTCTCGGTGGGGTCATCGTACTAATGATATGGTTTTATTTATCCGGTCTTGTGATTATTCTCGGCGGAGAAATTAATGCGATGACTCACAAGCGGAGACACAGCCGCACGGCTGAATAAGCTTGAACGTCAGGAGCAAGAAAACCGCTTTCCTCATGAAAGCGGTTTTCTTATGGTCATTTATCATTAGTTTCTTAAAAGTCTGAGGCCGTTCAAGATGACGAGAATGGTGCTTCCCTCGTGACCGATCACTCCAAGTGGAAGGTCAAGAAACTGCAGGAAATTGCTGATAATGAGCAGTGTGATGACCAGAATGGAGAAGATGACATTTTGTTTGATGATCCGATTCATACGTTTAGACAAATGGATGGATTGCGTAATCTTTCTCAAGTCATTTTTCATCAGGACGACGTCTGAGGTTTCCAATGCTACATCCGTTCCTTCTCCCATGGCGATACCTACATCAGCGGCCGCCAGAGCAGGAGCGTCATTAATTCCATCACCGACCATGGCCACATGCGGGAAACGTTTTTTGAGCTCATTGATTTCTTTGAGCTTCTGATCCGGCAGGCACTCCGCAATGTATTGATCTATTCCTGCTTCCTCTGCGATTGCTTTCGCTGTTTTTGAATTGTCCCCAGTGAGCATCAGGGTATATATGCCCTGATCTTTCAGCATTCGTACGGCTTTCTTGGATATTTCGCGTACCGTATCCTTCGCGGCGAAAAGGGCGACGATCTTCTGATTTTTTTTGAGGAAAATGACGGTCTTCCCGTCGGACTCGAAATCTACTTCATGTTGCGATTTGAAGGCTGCTGCTTCCTCTCTTCCTACAAATTCCGCTTTTCCTAATAACCAAGTGTCTCCATCATACGTACCTTCAAGTCCGTATCCACTGTGATTCTGCACGCTTTCAATGGGAACAGTGTTCACCTTGTGCTGTTCTGCATAATTCATGATTGACTCGGCAAGTGGATGATTGGAATGCTCCTCGAGAGAAGCAGCGACAGCTAAGCAGGTTTGTTTATCCTTTTCATTTTCCACAATGAATTCCGTAACGGATGGCTTTCCTTTTGTCAGTGTCCCCGTTTTGTCGAACGCTACTGCCCGAATATGTGCCAGGTGTTCAAGGTGGACACCTCCTTTATAAAGGATGCCGTTCCGTGCACCATGAGTGATGGCGGATAGAGTGGCGGGCATGATGGATGCCACTAAAGCACAAGGGGATGCAACGACAAGAAGAATCATCGCCCGGTAGATTGTCTCCATCCAGGTCCACCCAAAAAGAAAGTGGGGGAGGAAGAGCATCACGCTGACAGCAGCCAGGACGCCTTTGACATAGAGGCTTTCGAAACGTTCGATAAACAGTTGGGATGGTGGCCTTTCGCTCTGAGCATGCTGAACCATATGAATGATCTTCTGAAAGAGAGTATCGTTCGCTTTTTTCGTTACATGGACGACGATGCTTGCCTCCATGTTCATGGTTCCTGCATATACTTCTCCATCCGTTTGTTTATAAATGGGAGCGGCCTCTCCTGTTATGGCACTTTCGTCAATCGAGGATGCTCCTCGGGTAATGACTCCATCAGCAGGAACACGTTCTCCTGGTTTTACAAGAATACGGTCACCGATGTGCAGTGTGGATACATCGGTCCATTCATAGCCTGTATTAGTGACCAGCAGTGCCTGTGTGGGCTGGAGGCTCATCAAGGAAGACAGCTCTTTCTGGCTTTTGTTCATCGTATAAGTCTCCAGGGCCCCGCTTAAAGAGAAAATAAAGATCAATATGGCTCCTTCCATCCAATAACCGATGGACGCGGAGCCGACGGCTGCCAGAATCATGAGGAGCTCGACATTTAATTCACGTTCTTTCAGCGTTTCTGTTATTCCTTCTTTCGCTTTTGCGTATCCTCCGATTAGAAAAGCCGCCAGATAGATTCCTATGTAAATAGGAGGATCCCAGTGCGACTCCCCGTACCAGGCGAATAGAACAAGCAGACCGCTGAGTATTGCTGCCGCCAGTTCGGAATGGTCTTTCCAATGTTTCCCCCGGTTAGAAGATAGCAGGGAATGCTTTAATGTTCCGGATAGATTCAATGCTTTCACACACCTTTCTTATATCGTTTGTTAGATTATAATTATTATAATTTAGTATATGTTATAATCATAGCATGGTGCTCAAAAAAGTCAATTCCAACATGGAAAGAAAAAATTCCGCCTGGTCAGTTGAAAATACAGGTGTCAAGTTGCTATATTATACAAGTGTGAAAAAAATCAGAAAGGTGGCACAGTCCATGCGTAAACGTGTCTTATTTATACTTATGCTTGTCATGTCATTCCTCCTTGCTGCTTGTGGATCAGAGGAAGAATCCGCAGATAAATGGAGCGAAATCACAGATAAAGGGGAAATTGTTGTAGGAACATCAGGGACGCTTTATCCTGCTTCTTATTATCCGGAAGGTTCTGATGAGCTGACAGGGTATGACGTGGAGGTAATGAAGGAAGTAGCAGACCGCCTCGGTCTGGAAGTGAAGTTCGAGGAATTCGGAGTAGACGGGCTTACGGCAGCCATTGAGAGCGGTCGTGTAGATGCTGTCATTAATGATATGGAAGTGACAAAGGAACGTCAGAAGAAATTTGACTTCAGTGAGCCGTATAAATATTCTTATTCCACTATGATTGTCCGTGAGTCGGATATGTCAGGCATTGAGACGCTTGATGATCTGGAAGGAAAAGTACATGGTGGTGGAGCCACGACAGTATTTGCTCAAATTGCAGAACACTTCGGCGCGGAAACGAAGACATATGGAAATGTTGCAAACGATGTATATCTTCGTGATGTGGAGAACGGTAACACAGACTTCATTATCAATGACTACTATCTGCAGTCTCTTGCACTTGAAGCGCTGCCGGACATCAAAGTCCAGCTGCATCCTGATTTGAAATTCTATCCCACCAATTCTGCCATCGTCCTTCCGAAAGATGCAGGAGATATGAAGGAAGAAGTAGATGCGGTTCTTCAGGAAATGCGGGAAGACGGCACTCTGACGGAGATTTCAGAGGAATTCTTCGGCGGGCAGGATGCTTCCAAGAAACCGGATGAAGATATTCAGGAAATCGAAGGATTGGATATTTAAGCTCTTATGTTCGGAATAGAAATCAATAACATCCAAACAGACAAGTTGTTCGATGTCGATCGTGCACTGGAAAACCTGCCTTTTCTTTTGGAAGGTGTGCCGTATACGCTTCTTCTTGCTGTTGCTGGTATGCTGATCGGACTCGTGTTGGGCTTTTTTCTAGCTCTTGCGAGAGGATCAGAGCGCAGGTGGTTACGCTGGCCGGCCCGGTTCTACATTTCGTTTATGCGCGGGACGCCGATTCTTGTTTATTTGTTCGTGCTTTATTTCGGTCTGCCTATTGCTGGAATCAAGCTTACTGCAACGGCTGCTGCCGTTATTGGTTTCGGTACCAACAGCGCCGCATATATTGCCGAGATTAACCGCGCTTCTTTGAATAGTGTCTCGTCCGGGCAATGGGAGTCGGCGCGTGCCCTCGGTTTTACGTACTGGCAGACCATACGGAGGATCATTACGCCGCAGGCAACGAGGATTGCGATCCCGCCCCTTGGTAATGTGTTTCTTGATTTGTTGAAAGCAACGTCGCTTGCGGCCATGATTTCTGTACCGGAAATATTAAACAAAGCTCAAATAGCTGCCGGCCGTACCGTAGACTCAATGACGATGTATATTACTGCTGCCCTTATTTACTGGCCGCTTACGATGTTGTTTTCGGCTTTGCAGGACTATTTAGAGAAACGTTACAATCGATATTTATAATGATGGGAACCGGAGCAGATCTGCTGCTCCGGTTTTCTTTTGTCCGAGAGGAAGAATGTAAGGTGAGCCGCTTGATTCATAAGCTATCCTCCTTTATGATAGGTATTGGGTTTAAATCGTAATGATTATGAATTGTTGGCGGATACGCCCGCCTGACATAAATCTTTTGAAAGAGTGAAAAAGGATGGAAACTAAACAAAGCATTTTAGAAATGAAGAATGTCTCTTTTAAATATGAAAGGGAATTGGTTGTGAAAGATGTAGATCTTTCCATCGAGCAGGGACAGTTTTTGGGCCTTGTAGGTCCCAATGGTTCAGGCAAGTCGACTCTAATTAAGCTTATGCTCGGTCTCATCAGGCCGGATCGTGGGAAAATTAACTTGTTCGGCCAGCCGATTAAGGACTATAAAGACTGGCAGGAAATTGGTTTTGTCTCCCAGAAAGCGAACAGCTTTAATTCCGGCTTTCCAGCTACAGTATTGGAGGTAGTGAAGACAGGGCTTGTTTCCAGGATAGGTGCCTTTAAGTTCTTCAATAAAAAACATAAAGATAAAGCCATGGAAGCTCTCCGAACGGTAGAGATGGAAGAATTTTCTGACCATAACATCGGTGAGCTGTCGGGAGGCCAGCAGCAGCGGGTGTTCATAGCGAGGGCTTTAGTAAGTGATCCTGCTCTGCTGATATTGGATGAGCCGACCGTCGGTGTGGATGCGAAGCATGTAACGGAGTTTTACAACCTTCTTGGCCGTTTGAATAAAGAGCAGGGGATTACCTTGTTGATGGTTACCCATGATATCGGTACCATTACGGACCATGCAACACACGTCATCTGCATGAACAAGACGGTTCACTTCCACGGGGCTTCCAAAGATTACAAAGAGTTCAGTGAAGAAGATCTCAACCAACTATACGGCCATGCTGTTCAACAATTGAGCCATAACCACGCAGAGGTGAACCATCATGATTGAAAGTTTTTTTCAGTATGAATTTTTACAGAACGCAGCCATTACAGGGCTGCTTATCGGAATCGTCGCACCTTTACTCGGGGTGTTCATTGTCGTTCGTAGACTGTCACTGATTGCTGACGCTCTCTCCCACATTACGTTGACGGGAATCGCCGCCAGCTTGTTGCTGGAGAAAAAGGTGACAGGAATCAACGACTGGAATCCGATTTATATGGGGATGGTCTTCTCCGTTGGGGGGGCCGTGCTGATTGAGCGGCTGCGCAAGGTATATAAGCACTATGAAGAGCTTGCTATACCAATCATCCTGTCCGGGGGAATCGGTCTTGGTGTCATTCTCATTTCCCTCGCAGACGGCTTTAACACGGATCTGTTCAGTTATTTGTTCGGGAGCGTGACAGCGGTAAGCAGAGACAGTATGTGGACCGTACTGGTAATAACGATGATCGTCGTCATGATCGTCATTCTCTTCTACAAAGAGCTGTTCGTCCTGTCCTTCGACGAAGAGCATGCTTCTGTTTCAGGAGTTAATGGACGGTGGATCCATTTATTATTTATCGTCATGGTCGCGCTCGTCATTGCGTCTTCCATGCAGGTGGTCGGAATTTTACTTGTTTCCGCCTTGATGACGCTCCCGGTAGCGTCAGCGCTTCGGATAGCCAGAAGCTTTAAACAGACGATCGGGTTGTCCATTGCATTCGGGGAAATCTCTGTTATGCTTGGTCTGTTCTCTTCCTATCATCTCAGCGTTCCACCAGGAGGGACGATTGTTGTAATCGCTATTTTAATACTAGTTTTATCTATCTTGTATAAGAAAGTCAGGACGCAATTATGGATAAAGGGTGAAGTCGGATGAATATCGAGACAGCACTGCAGAAACTGAAGGAAAAAGGATATAAACGTACGAAACAGCGGGAACGCATCCTCGACATTTTCATCAATCAGGATCAATACATCGCTGCTAAGGATATTTTGAAGGAAATCCAGGAAGATTTCCCTGGGGTAAGCTATGATACGATCTATCGGAACCTGTATATGTTGACGGAAGTGGATATTCTGGAAGCGACCGAGCTGGGCGGAGAGAAGCACTTCCGCCTCGGATGTGACACGCATGGGCATCACCATCATTTCATATGTACCCTCTGCGGTAAGACGAAGTCCATTGAATTCTGTCCGATGGAAAGTATTAATGAAAATCTAAGCGGGTATGACGTAGAGAATCATAAATTTGAGATTTATGGAAAATGTCCGCAGTGCCAATAAGGGATGACAGTCTGTACCACGCTGTACAGGCTGTTGTTTTTATTCTGAATCAAAAAGTAACGATTACCATTTACAAAAAGTAATCGTTACGATATAATCCCAAAAGGATAAGGACGGCAAGGAGGCCTGAGATGAGAAAAATATGGATAACAGCAATCATTCTATTGAGTGTTTTTATACTGACAGCTTGTGGAGACAAGGAAACATCCGGTCAAGGAGAAGGACAGGAAGGAAAATTAAAAGTCTATACGACGGTGTATCCATTACAGTTCTTCGCTGAGCAGATCGGGGGAGAAACAGTAGATGTCTCGTCTATACTCCCGCCTGGTTCAGATGCGCACACGTATGAGCCTACAACGAAGGAAATGGTCGAAATGGCGGAATCTGATTTGTTCATTTACAATGGTGCGGGTCTTGAAGGATATGCAGAAAAAATATCCCAAGCGATTGAGCCGGAAGGAGTATCCATTCTTGCCGCAGCGAATGGGATGGACTTAGAGGAGAGTGCCCATACTCATGAAGGGGACACGCACGATGGGGCATCTGAGGAAGCAGATGATCATGCACATGAAGCGGAGTCCGGCCATGAAGGTCATAATCACGGCGAACAGGACCCGCATGTCTGGCTGGACCCTGTTCGCTCTATAGAGATGGCTGAGAATATTAAAGACCAACTGGTAGATCTCAATCCGGAAGAGAAGGATCGGTATGAGGAAAACTTCAAAGAGCTGGAAGGGAAGTTGACAGACCTTGATCAATCCTTCCATGATACGATTTCCAGTAAGGACAAAAAAGAAATCATTGTATCTCATGCCGCTTACGGTTATTGGGAAGAGGCATATGGCATCAGGCAGATTTCCGTTTCCGGTTTAAGCCCGACCAATGAACCCTCCCAGAAAGATTTGGAGAAAATCGTAAAGGAAGCCAAAGATCATGACTTGCGCTACGTAATTTTTGAACAGAACATTACGCCGAAAGTTTCAGAGATCATTCAAAAGGAAATCGGAGCTGAAACGCTTCGATTCCATAACCTTGCTGTGCTGACAGAAGAGGATATAGAACAAGATGAAGACTACTTCTCTCTTATGAACCGCAATCTAGATGTGCTTGAGAAAGCACTGACCGAATGAAAGAAAAGAAAGAGCTGACGGAATCATTCCGCGGCTCTTTCTTGTGTTTGTGGACTCTTTTTAATGAATGTCGCTGCAAGGACGATAAGCAACAAGGCGACGATAACGTAGAAGAAGGACATACCCGGCAAGAGGTCGAGGAATGACCCGGATAAGAAAGGGCCGAGAATGCTGCCTATACTGAAAGCCATTCCGCATAATATGTTACCGGCAGGCAGCAGGTCTCTAGGGAGCAAATCGGTCATATAGGATATCCCCAGTGAGAAGAGGGAACCGACACATAGTCCTGCCATAGCAAAAGTAGTAAAAAGGCCGAGGACGGATTCTTCCCAGACAGCGGCACCAAGAAATGCAAAAATTCCTAACGTGACAACTGTTAATAGGACGTTTCTTCTTCCGTACTTGTCGCTCATCGTACCAAGTGGAATCTGTGAAAGTAAGCTTGCTGCAGCGAAACTTGGAATGATGAACGAGAGTATATGGACATCGTGGCCGATTCTCAGTCCGTAAATAGGGAAGATCCCGTGCAGGGTTCCTTCCAGGAATCCATAGGCAAGCGGGGGAAGAAAAGCCACCCACCCAAGTTGCAGTGCCCGTCGGAAGCGCTGCAGCGAACTGGTTTCCCTTGCCGTCGCCGTGTGTGCTTCGGGCATTTCATTTCTGATCCGGAGCATAAGTAACCAGACGGAAAGACTCAGCAAAGAAGATAGTAAGAATGGAGCGTATGTTCCGAAAGTCAATAGGTTTGTCATCAGTGGACCTATCGTGAATCCTGCACTGAAGAAAAGTCCATAGTAAGCTATGCTTTTTCCCAATGACTTTTTATCTGCGGTCGCTGTGATCCAAGTTTGGGTTCCGAAGTGAAGGATTTGATCCCCGATCCCAATGGCGACTCTCAGGATAAACCAAAACCACAGTGCCTGCCATAATGGGAAAAGAGCCAGCGAAACCACAACGAGTGCTCCTCCAATCATGATCATCGGTTTGAACCCGATCCTCCGTAACGGCTTTTCCATAAATGGCGAAGCGAGGAGTATTCCTATGTATAATCCGGTGGCATGGAGCCCGTTAACGGAAGAGGAAATTCCGTTTTGTTCCAGAATGATAGCCAGGAGCGGCAGTAACATCCCTTGGGAAAATCCTGAAATCGTTACAAGGCTGATTAATGTCCAAAATCGTCTTCGCATATAATTCATAGCGTCTGACACCTCTTTCTGCATGTTCCATCGTATAGAAAAGCAGGTGCAGGAACAAGCTTTTATTCATCTGAGCTGGTTATTTTCACTCGGAAAACGGTTATTATATAATTAAGTATCAGTTGAGAGAAAGGAAGTGGGACAGTGATGGATTTTTACTTGAAAGAGAACGGAGTGCGTACTTCCGTGGAATTTGGACAGCTGAACATATCCGGAGATGAAGCATTCGGATTCCGCCCTTATCAGTTGATGGTTGCTTCCATAGCCGGGTGCAGTGTGAGTGTTTTCAGGAAGATTCTTGATAAACAGCGTGTGGAGTATGAAGATATTAAAGTTACAGCAGAAGTAACGAGAAATCCGGATGAAGCCAACCGGATAGAGAAGGTGCATCTCCATTTTGTGATCAAAGGGTATCACCTGAATCAGGACAAGCTGCTGAAGAATTTGAACGTTTCTAAGAAGAATTGTTCTATGGTACAATCGGTCAAGGACAGTATTGTAGTAGAAGAATCTCTTGAGACAATTCAGTTAAGCAAGTAGAATAAAGGGAGCTTTATCCAAAAACATCGTTTTTTGGATAACTGCTCTTTTTTTTGTTCGAAGGTTTTCTGACATCTTTGAGCAGACAACATAGGGAGAAGAGGGATTGGAATTGAGGAACTTTGTCATTAAAGCATTTTTTTATCTGCTTGGTCTGACTATCATGTCACTGGGGATAGCCATGACGATTGAAGCGGATCTTGGGGCTGGCGCGTGGGATGCTATTAACGTCGGTCTTGTTGAGATCATTGGACTGACTGTCGGGACATGGGTCATTATCATAGGAGCGATTTTGATTGTAGTCAATGCGCTGATAGCTAAAGAAAAACCCGATATCCTGGCGGTTATAACCATTCTTGTATTGGGGAGGTTTATTGATTTTTGGCTTCTCCATGCCTTTGAAGGTTTAGACTTGACTACTTTGTGGAGCCGAATCGGATTGTCTCTCGGCGGCATTGTTATTTTAGGTATAGGGGTTTCCCTCTATCTGCAGCCGCAGTTCTCATTAAATCCCATCGACAACTTGATGATTTCATTGAGAAAGCGTTTTGGTTTCAGTATTACCATATCAAAGACCATGACAGAAGGATTTGCCTTAGTCGTAGCACTTCTGGTCGGTGGGCCGGTTGGAATCGGTACCATACTGATTCTCGTCTTTATCGGTCCGATGATCCAGTTCTTCGAAGGTAAGGCGAACCAATTGATGAACAAGTTGTTGTCAGAGTAATCATGTATAGTCTCGGCCACCTTTCACAAAATATAAAAAAAGAAAGGTGGCCAGAATTTTGAACAAACGATGGTTGGTACTGATAATACTCATCGGCCTCTTTACCCTTGCAGCTGCAGGGACCATATCTGCGGAAAAGAAGCAGTCCAAAGATGATAAAGGGGATATCCCGAGCCATGTATTGAATATATCAAAGGACAATACGTATCCGAACTCAACGGATGATCAGCAGCTGCTGGAAGCAGAGGACATCACCAAACAATTGATGAAGGACACGAACATCCGAATTACAAACCCACAGCTGATCGAAATGCTCAATGAAACATCATTGAAGCCGTCCCCATTAGCAATCGGCTACCGGGGAGAAATCTTCCTTGGAAGATGGCCGCTCGCTTATGAATCAAAAGAGACGAACATCAACTGGGAATACCAAAAAATTAATGAGAATGAGAAAAACAATCACGGTGGCGAAAGTGTTGAGAAACTAAGCTATCTTCAACAAGAAGAAAAACAGGTGAAGGGTGGCTTGACTTCACGAATCAGCCAGAGTGATCAAATGATGAAATTGATTTTACTGGAAGCTCAAAACAATACGAAACTGCCTTTATCGTTCAACACAGTTATTGGAAAAGGTACAAAACAGAACAACAGTTATGCAGTACCCACGAATAAAGTCGGGATACTACACGCCTATGCCCCTGCTGTAAACGAAAAAGGTGATGTGACCTTTGGAGATGTCTATATTCAACTCAAGGGTTCAAAGAAGACGCTGAGCATTAAGAATGTGACTCGTCAAGGCATCGGTGCCTGGATCCCGATTCAGGATCATGTCAGCTTTTCGTTTGAGTTGAAATAATCGCTGTCATCAACGGTTGACCTTACTTCTACACGCTGTTCTGCCAAACGGATCTGATGATCATACAACGTTTCGGCTAGAATGAAGCGTGTTTTTTTTGCAGCTGTCCAGTAAACGAGATCGATGACAAGACCAGTTACGGTGTATTGATACCCACGGTATTGATCGTTGAGGGATGTCATGCCATACACTTGGAACGGTTCCAACGGCTTTCCTGTCAGGTCTTTCTTTAAGTATTCCTGCAGTTCTTCATTCAATCGTTCACATGCCTTCTCAAGAATGGGCATCACTTTGCGTGGGTCTTCATGAAAATTAGTGGTTACTTTCTCTATGACACGCATGTATTCGAAATTAAAATTCTCTATGGTGTTAATTTGTCCATTACTGATTGTAAGAAGCTTTCCAGACCATTCGCGGAGCTTTAAGAAGCGCAGGCCGATGTCTTCTACAGTACCGTGAAAGGTATCATTTATGGTGACGTAATCTCCCTTGTGAAGCTGTTTTTCGTATAAGAGAAAAAGTCCGGCAAAGAAATCCTTGATCAAGTTTTGGGCACCAAATCCGACAATGATCCCGATCACTCCAGCTCCTGCAAGGAGATTGCCTATGGAAGTGAATTCATTAAGCACTATAAGCAGAAATCCGATGACGGAGGCATAACTGATAACGGAGTTCATCATGGATTCCAGCGTTTTCTCCTTACGCTCTTCCATGAAATCTGTCTTCTTGAAGAAGGAGTGAATGACTTTTCGTAACACGAGTGCAGAGAGAAAGATGATAACAGCTACAATCAGCAGTTTTATTGCTGTGTTTTCATCTAAATAGGTGATAAATTCTTTTAATGTCATGTTTCCATCTCCTTTAAGTAATGGTTTAACCCTAAGCCATGGACACATCGGAATACTTGTACTATGATAAATGCAGACAAAAAAGAACGTAAGGGGTGTAACGATCATGACACAGCAAAAGAGAATTCAGGACCTGAAGGCAAAGCTTGCGGATTTCATGGGCCGCCTGGATCAGCTTGATCCTGAAGAGACATCTGTAGAAGATATTGACCGCTTAATTTCCATGCTGGAAGATTTAGAGCGCCAGATGGACTGAAGCTGTAAAGGAGGAAGTTCATGGAGTCGTTGATCTTTTATTTATCTCCGGTTGCAGGATTTGTTTTTATGTTGACCATGATTATGTTTCTCACCCGTCTGGCCGCCGGACGCAAATCCGACCGTAAAATAACGATGATCCTGGTTTCCTCCTCTACCGTGATGCTCGCGATGATCGTATACGTCATGGGAAAGTGACAAACCCTCATCCGCAGGGTTGATTTTTTTAAAATAATGCTTTATCATAGTAAATCGCTAATGCATTGAATTATTGAGAGGAGAATGTCTTATGGCTTGGGCAGTCGTCGTATCTGTCCTCGTAATGACTGTGCTCAGTCTATTGCGCGTGAACGTCATTGTTGCTATCCTTGCTGCTGGCCTGACTGCCGGCTTGATGAACGGTGAAACGTTAACCAGCTCACTGGAAATCCTTGTTAACGGCATGGGAGAACAGGCAAGTGTAGCTTTAAGTTATATATTATTAGGAGCTTTTGCGATTGCGATCAGTTATTCGGGTATCACCACCATCCTTGTCAGTTATCTGCTTCGCGTGTTGAAGAATAAAAGGACGATGATCGTTTTTGTCATTGCCTTTGTAGCAAGTTTATCTCAGAATGTCATACCTGTGCACATTGCATTTATTCCTATATTGATACCACCTTTACTGAAACTGTTTGATGAAATGAAATTGGATCGTCGTGCTGTTGCAGCCGCGCTTACGTTCGGATTGAAGGCTCCTTACGTTATGATTCCTGTCGGCTTCGGTTATATATTCCACCAAACGATTCAAAAGTCCATGGAATCGAATGGAATTGAATTGAGCATCGGAACGATCGCACAATCCTTGATTATCCCTGGTTCCGGTATGATTGTCGGATTGCTGATTGCTGTTCTCATCACTTATAGAAAGCCGAGAGTGGTGAATGAACAGCAGGCGAACGAAGAAGATGTACTTGTACAGACGCAAGATCAGAAATTCAACAAAAAGCACGTTCTGACTATCGTAGCAATCATCGTCACATTAGTTATCCAGGCTGTCTGGGCTAACCTCGTCCTTGCTGCGCTTGCGGGAATTGTACTGATGTTCGCTTTCCGCGTCGTACCTTATTCTAAAGGGGATAAAGTAATAAATGATGGAATCGCTATGATGGGGTTCATTGCTTTTGTTATGCTGGTTGCCTCCGGCTATGCAAATGTACTGACGACGACAGAATCGGTATCTGCGCTTGTGGAGGTCAGCTCTGATTACCTTGGTAATAATCAAGCCTTCATAGCATTCATTCTGCTCCTTGTAGGTCTTGTTGTGACAATGGGAATAGGATCATCCTTCGCGACTATTCCTATCCTGGCTGCTTTGTTTGTACCGATTTGTGTGGCTGCAGGATTTTCTCCATTGGCCACGGCGGCATTGATCGGAACAGCTGGAGCACTCGGCGATGCTGGATCCCCTGCATCGGATAGTACCCTGGGACCGACCTCGGGACTAAACGCAGATGGCAGACACAACCATATTTGGGATACGTGTGTGCCGACATTTCTTCACTACAACATTCCGTTGTTCATTTTCGGATGGGCGGCTTCCTTATTCTTGTAAAAAGGCGTGTGGGTATTTTTCCCACATGTCTTTTTTTATATTCTCCCATCCATCACACATAATAAGAAAAAAGTGAGTGATATGTATGTGGAAAGTGATCTCTCTCCTGGTACTTTTAAGTGCGGTTCTGGTTTATCCAACCGCTGCTTTCGCAGAAGGCTGGGGATACAGTAAGAGCAAAGATGGAAATGTCCCTGAAGTCGGTCGTTATAAACCGATGATAGATAAATACGATGGTTTTTATTATGACGAGACAGAACAACCCGTTGTTTACCTGACCTTCGATAATGGGTATGAACAAGGATACACAGGTAAAGTATTGGACATCCTCAAAGAAAAGCAGGTTCCGGCAGCATTTTTCGTAACGGGTCATTACATTGAAAGTGCACCTGATTTATTGAAGAGGATGGCTTCAGAAGGCCATTTGATCGGCAACCATTCCTGGAGCCATCCGGACTTCACAAAGATATCAAAAGAGACAATGAAAGAAGAACTGGATAAAGTGGATGAAGCGGTCCGGAAATTGACGGACCAGGACGTCATGACGTTTGTTCGTCCCCCGAGAGGGACGTTTAACGATCAAACACTGCAATGGTCGCGGGAGCTTGGTTATACGCATGCATTCTGGTCCATTGCCTTTAAAGATTGGGAAACGGACAAACAAAAGGGATGGGAGTATGCCTACAACAGCGTCATTGATCAAATACATCCCGGAGCGGTCATTTTGCTGCATACCGTATCTCAGGATAACGCAGAAGCGCTGTCCCAATTAATTGATGAGCTCAGGAAACGCGGCTATCGTTTTGGGAATTTAAATGATTTGATGATCAAACAGATAGTGCCTGCTCCTCTCTGGCAGTTATAACTTCGGCGATATTCCAACCAAAAAGCTGTACTGCTACGGTACAGCTTTTTAATTTTATTCATGAAATGTTCGAGGAAAGAAGGAAAAGGAAGAGGCAAGGAAGAAGTGTACATAGGGAAATAAGAGGATTCGTGTCGAATAATGGGGAAGTTATTACATATTTGCTTATAATTTTCCGATAAACCTAATACATTTTAACTATTATGGAATTTTTTATAAAAAGAGGGGAGGATTTTTGAATTGTGGAAAGAAAGATTTAAAGCAACTGGTTTTTATGATTTTGATTACACGTTACTTCGATGGCAATTCGATCCTTTGACGCGTTTGGACAGAGCTGAGCGCTGGGTTGATGTCCCGGTGAAGTTAGGGGAAGAACGACATATTGTCCGTGTCCAAGGCCTCGGGACGACTGCTGAACCGGCGTTTGAAGTTTCCGGTGAGAGCGTGAAAGACAAAGATGCTTTAGTCACGCATGTACAAGAGCTTTTTCAGTGGGGGGTAAATTTAGAGAATATTCATCAGCACTTCATGGACACGAATGTAAAGCAGCTGTTTCAGGACCATCCCGGAACACCGATCGTTAAAGATTTTCATTTGTATGACTGCTTAATGAAAGTGATCATTCATCAGCAGTTGAATATGAAATTTGCCTACACGCTAAGTACAAGATTTGTCCATACGTTCGGATCAACGAAAGACGGGGTATGGTTTTACCCCGACCCAGAGGAGACAGCCGCACTGAAGTATGAGGATCTCAGGGCACTGCAATTCAGCCAAAGGAAAGCAGAATACGTCATAGACACTTCCAGAATGATCGCAGAGGGCAGGTTGGACTTGGCCGGTCTCTCCGGACAGAGTGACGAAGAAGTCAAGAAACAATTAGTGAAAATAAGAGGCATCGGGCCCTGGACTGCTGAGAACTGGCTGTTGTTCGGATTAGGAAGACAGGATCTGTTCCCAAAGGCAGACATTGGAATTCAGAACGCGTGGAAGGTATATTTCGATATGGACAAAAAACCGTCCTATGAACAGATGGAAACGCACAGTGCAGGCTGGCATCCATACAGGAGCTATGCTTCTTTGACTTTATGGCGCAGCATTGAAGGGTGAAAACAGAAGAATAAAGTCATACTTTCTGTAATCTTCACGTATGGTGTAGAGAATAGAAAATAAGTGATAAATTATTTGAATATATACAAAATTTTTCTGGATTGCGTTATAATAGTACACATATTGGAAAATATGGAACGGATAAAAGGAAAGAGGTCTTAATATTGGTGATAAGAGAGAGGTATTCTGACCAAGTTCATAGTGGCGAAATATTGGATGTTCTAAGTTTGAATGGTACACCGGCATGTCTACTCGATCTGCGTTTACAAACGGTTACGCTGAATCAGGAAATGCAAGGAACTCTTCATTTAGAAGATACAGATATGTCATTCTCTCAATGGATCCGCAGTTTTCGGCATACGGCCCAACACCGCCTGCAGCAGGTGCTTCATCAACTGCTGACAGAAGGCTTGAGGGAAATGTCCGTCCATTTGACAGATAAGAATAACCTTCGCAAGTATCACTGCAAAATGGTTCATCTGACTAACGGTCAAATTGCTTTTTCCTTAAACGATCTTACTATGAAACCAAATCGTCCTGAAGCGGAGCCGCGCTCTGAAAAATTAGAGGGACCTGTGAGTTTGGCTTCCAGCCTCAGCCAACAGATGGTTCACGTTACGGATCCAAAAGAAGCCCAATTGAAGCATCGTATGTCCCACTTAGTGGACAAATTCCCGCATGGATTAGCAATCATTAACCCTAATTGGGAAGTGATCTATGCCAATCCTAAAATGGAAGAAATGACAGCGGTACCTTTTTACAGTAACTATTGTAAAAAACTTTGGAACATCTTCCCGATTGATCAATATTATCATTTCTTCCAGCACTATTTGAGGGCGATGGAGACACAGGAAACGGTCGAATTTGAGGGCTATTTGATTGAGCAGGGCGTCGATGTTCAGGTCACGGTTCACCCTACAGAACTTGGAATAACAGTGTTTGTACAGGATATAACGCAATATAAGAAGCATTTGCAGGCTTTGAAAGCATCAGAAGAGCGTTTTGCTCTGCTGGCGAATAACATTAAAGATGTTTTTTGGATCAGCGAACCGGACTATGAAGAGCTCCACTATATCAGTCCTGCGTTTCAGTCCCTGTTTGGGATAACGCGAAGAGATGCATTTTTAAATCCGGGGCTTGTTTTTGAGAAAGTGTATGGGGCGGATAAGAAGAAAGTGCAGGACGCGTTTCAAGTAATGAGGAAGCAGATGCATGAAGTGGAATACAGATTGAACCAGGGGGAAGAGGGGGCATACAAATGGATTCGCTCCAAAGGTTTCCCTGTGGACTACAATGGTAAGTCGTATGTGCTTGGACTGCACGAAGATGTGACGGAATATAAGGAAATGCTGGAGTTTAAAGAAAAGACACAACAGCTATCCACGATTACGCAGATGTCTACTGGAATCGCACATGAGATTAAGAACCCGTTAACCGCAATCAAAGGTTTTCTGCAAATCGGCGCAGCAAACCCCGAGCTGAGAGATAATTATCAGGAAATTATCCTGGACGAAGTAAACAGGATAGAGGCGATTGTCCAAGATTTCATGATGCTGTCTAAGCCGAAATCGACGATTCAGATGGAGGAGATCGATCCGGAACAGCTTGTGTCCTATGTTCTCCGCCTTTTAGAGCCGGAGGCTAATGACAAACAGATTCTGCTTTTATTCGACTGTGCTTGTTCCAAAGACCAAGAAGCGTTCAGAACAGAGCCGAAGCGGATGAACCAAATATTGATTAATCTTGTTAAGAATGCCATCGATGCTGTGGATCATGGTGGGGAAGTTCGCGTGGGAGTTGAAGTAACGAGCGAAGAGCTAACGCTTTCCGTTAGAGATAATGGACCGGGTCTAACATCCCGGGAGCTTGCTAAGATTGGAGAACCGTTCTTTACTACGAAAGAGAAAGGGACGGGGCTCGGAGTCATGGTGACAAAAAAAATCGTCGCCGATCTAAATGGAACCATCACCTACCAGAGTGAAAAAGGTGTAGGGACAGCAGTAACTGTACGATTACCGAGATAAAAGACGAATGAAACCGCCACTACTTATGTAGTGGTGGTTTTTTTATGGGGAGAAAGGCCGGGAAACCGGTGCAGTATAAGAAAAGGAAACTAACGATATCCTTATCTGCAAAATATTACAACTTATCATATGTATCGTCACATTTTTATTAGTGTTAACGTGTTTTTATTAATTATTGAATTTTTTAACGTCAATCGCTTACATAAAAGAATTGATATTTTTACAGGCACAGCTGTTTACAAACGCAGTTATGGGCTCTATAATCCCGATTGTACTACAATTTGAATTCGACATTATTCTATATTTTTTATAAAGGAGGCTTTCTGATGCTTAAAAAGATAAGGTCTTTTCTACTGATGAACCTGGGGGCGCTGGGAGTTGCCGTCAACGTGCACTTCTTCCTGTCTCCCAACGATCTAGCTACCGGTGGAGTAAGTGGTCTATCCATCGTCATGAATAAAGTATTTCCCGATCTTTCTCTCGGATTGATCATGTTGGTGTTAAATATTCTGCTGTTCATTGTTGGAATCATCTTCTTAGGTTTCCAATTCGGTTTAAAAACCATTTATGCAAGTATGGCATTATCAGTCATGGTTTGGGGGTTGGAAACGTTCTTTCCTATGCAGCAAGCTTTAAGTGATGATTTATTAATTCAGCTTATTATTGGTCAAATCATTGCTGCGTCGGGTATGGCCTTAGTCTTCCATCAGGGAGCCTCAACGGGCGGTACAGACATTCTTGCCATGATTCTTAATAAATTCTTCTCGATTGAAGTCGGGAAGGGCGTGTTGTTTTCAGATATAGCCATTGCAACATCTTCCATCTTCCTATTTGGACCAACCGTGGGAATGTACGCTTTCTTCGGAGTGATTTTAAACGGTCTTGTCATTGACTATATGCTCAAACAGTTTGAAGATAATAAAGAGATCGTAATCATCAGCCGTGAGAGCGAACTCGTCCGTCATTTTATCGTAGATCGTCTTGGACGGGGAGCGACTATCCATCAAGCGAAAGGCGCGTTCATGCAGGAAGATAAAGAAGTAATAACCACCATCCTCAGCCGGAAAGATTATACACGATTAAAAAAATATATGACCGATATCGATGAGCAGGCGTTTATCACTGTCCACTCTATGAACGAAATTCTCGGTCAGAATTTCAAGCGGCTGGCCTAAAGGCGGGATACTATCTCTCAAGACTATTCCAAAGCAAAGCAGGAACGTTCTTCCAGATCGGAGGAGGTGTACCGGCACTTACGGGAGCAGATCGTTACCAAAGAGATCTCTCCTGGTTCACAGCTTGTCGAGAAATCGATAGAAGCCGAATTATCTGTATCCCGTACACCGATCCGCCAGGCAATCCGGCGTCTGTGTGACGAGGGGTTTGCGAAGCTGTATGCCCATCGAGGAGCCTTTGTCATGAATCCTTCCGAGACAGAAGTGCTGCAGGCGTTTGAGATGTGGAAGTACTTGGAAATAAAAGTGGCTGAACTTGTTTATAATCAAGTGACATACAGCGATTTACAACAATTAAACAAATGGATTTCGGAAGGTGAGCAGGCGTGGGAAGCTGGAGATGTGGAGAGGTATTTGGAAGCTGATAAAGAGTTTCACTTGTTACTTGCCTGGAAAACCGGCAATGAGCTTCTCCATGAGTTTCTGGAACGGATCATTAATCAAGTCCATGTGTATGTACGGATGTTGGAACGTCATTCAAAAACGATTCCTGTTATAGGCAGGGTAAAAGATCATTACAGCGTGGTTGATGCACTGGAAGAACAAGACCTTTCCCTGTTGCAAACAACTTTAGATGAACACACAAGGTACCATGCAACCGCCTGGTCCTGGGAAAGAAGCCGGCAGTAAGAAAAAGGGCGTGAAATCACTCGTGATTTCACGCCCTTTTTTTTCTTTTCATTGTCTGAAATAATAAGGACCCGTTAATCAGCAATACAGTCAGGACGGAAGCGTAAGCATAGTTGGCGTTTTTTGTTAGGACGGAAAATAAGACAAATACAGACAACACCACGATAGAAATCAAGAGACAGGTTTTGCTGTCCGGTACGATTCTGCTTGCCTGAACGTTCACTAAACGACACTCCTTATCCATACTTTGTCACTTATTATAAGATACGAAATAATTATCTGTCAATTTATCGGGAGCAATAATGTTTCCTTTGCGCAAATAACATTATTGGAAATATTCCAAAAACTTGATATAATGAATGCGATTAAAGACGCGATTGATCATAAAGGAGGGTTTCTGTGAAGAGAGAAAGTTTGATAGCACCAGATCGATATAACATCGTATCCGAGATGGAGAAATATGCAGACGGTACAGGGCGCGAAGCGTTGCAGTGGATCAATGAAGCAGGGGAGCGAAGAGGAGTTACATATGATCAGCTGATTGAAAATGCAAACAAAATTGGAAACGCTTTCTTAAGTGCAGGCTTAAAAGCCGGGGATAAGGTGCTTGTCATGATTCCGCGTCTTCTGGAGGCGTATCATGTATATGTTGCAGCTTTGAAAGCGGGACTTGTGGTCATTCCAAGTTCGGAAATGCTGAGGACGAAAGATTTACAGTACAGGATATCCCACGGGGAAGTCCGCGGGGTGATAAGCTATCATCCATACACGGAACAGTTCCAAGGAGTCAAAGAGTTCGACCGTCTGTTGAAGTTCCGTGTAGGCGGACCGGAAGAAGGATGGTTCGATCTGGATGCGCTGATGGAGGATTATCCCTCGACAATGGAAACTGCTGATACAGACAGAGACGATATGGCGTTTTTATCTTATACATCCGGTACGACAGGAAATCCGAAAGGGGTTGTTCATACGCATGGATGGGGGTATGCGCACCTGAAGACGGCAGCTGACAATTGGCTTGCCATTGAAGAGGGCGATACGGTCTGGGCTACTGCGGGTCCGGGATGGCAGAAGTGGATTTGGAGTCCATTCTTATCCGTGCTCGGCAAGGGGGCGAAGGGCCTCGTTTATCATGGCAGATTCGAACCGAACAAATATTTGAGTCTGATGGATGAGGAGAAGGTAAACGTACTCTGCTGTACACCGACAGAGTACCGTCTGATGGCGAAAGCCGACAACCTTGCTGATTATACTCTTTCGGCTCTTCACAGTGCTGTTTCAGCGGGAGAACCGTTAAATAGAGAAGTGATTGATACATTCCGCCGTCATTTCCATGTAACTGTGCGGGATGGCTACGGGCAGACGGAAAACACGCTGCTCGTCGGTATTATGAAAGACATGGAAGTGAAACCGGGTTCCATGGGCCGTCCCACCCCGGGTAACCATGTAGAAATTATAGATGAGGAAGGAATGCCTTTGGATTCAGGGAAAGTCGGTGATATCGCCGTGCACTTGGATACGCCGGCACTTTTTCGGGAGTATTACAAAGATCCAGAACGGACGAAAATGACAAGAAGAGGTGACTATTATGTAACAGGGGATCAGGCAAGGAAAGATGAAGATGGATATTTCTGGTTCGAAGGGCGTAGCGATGATATTATTATCAGCTCAGGCTACACAATCGGTCCGTTTGAAGTAGAGGACGCCCTTATTAAGCATCCATCCGTGCAGGAGTGTGCCGTTATTGCGAGCCCCGATGATGTTCGAGGGAGTGTTGTCAAGGCTTATATCGTTTTAAAGCAAGGGTACGAAGCGACGGATTCTCTTACTGTTGAACTTCAGCAGCATGTAAAAGAGCTAACCGCCCCTTATAAGTATCCGCGTCGGATTAAATATATTAAAGAACTGCCGAAGACTACCTCAGGGAAAATCAGACGGGTAGAGCTGAGGCAGTTGGAGCAGACGAACAATTAAAAGAGATAAGCCCTTGTGTTATGGATCAGGGGCTTTTTTTCTATGGATTGGAAGGGGAGAATTGTATGATTAGAGATATGCAGCAGGGAGATGCGGCTGAATTGACTGGATTGATGGGGGAACTGGGGTATGCGACCAACGTTGATCAAATGACAGACCGTATGAAGAAGATTCAATTAAGGGAAGAATACAAAACGTTTGTTTGGGAAGAAGATGACCGGATTCATGGGATGATAGGTATGACGCATTCGCTTGCTTATCATGATGACCGCTCCCATATCCGAGTCATTGCGTTCATCGTGAGAGCAGGAGAGCGGGGAAGAGGTATCGGGAAACAGCTTATGCAAACAGCAGAGAATTGGGGAGCTGAGCAGGGGGCAGGAACGATCCAGTTAAACAGCGGGAACCGCGAGGAAAGGAAGCGCGCTCATGAAATATACAGATATTACGGATTCCAAGGAACGGCGACCGGTTTTTATAAAAAGCTCTAAAAAAGCTGACTTCGGGTAAGATAGAAGAATAAGGAGGGTTGTCCATTGAAAATAAGGTTGGAATGTACATATCAGACACCTGGAAAAGCGGAGATCCACTTCCGTTCTGAAGAAAAAAGCATCGGAGAAGTACTGCTTATTGCGGATGATTTAGAGAAGACGAAAAGGGCGAAAAAGATCGAGTTTCTGGACCAACATGATTCTATGTGGAAACGGAAGGACTTGGAGAAGTATAGGAAGCAGCTCGAAACAGAGCCCCATGATGTTTCTGTTTATTTCGACGGAGGTTTTGACTTAAATGATCGACTCTCGGGGCTTGGGTGTGTTATTTATTACAAACAGAACGGAAAAGCGATGCGGAGAAGGAGAAGTGCGAGGATAGAGCAGCTCGGTTCAAATAATGAAGCGGAATACGCTGCTCTTCACTTGGCGGTCCAAGAACTGGCGAATCTCGGTGCTCAACATCTACCAGTCACGTTTTACGGTGATTCCCGTGTCGTCATTCATCAGATGGAAGGCGATTGGGCTTGTGTGGAAGAAGAACTGAATCGTTGGGCGGACCGGATCGATGCTGATCTTGAAACCGCGGGTATTACACCAAGTTATCAACTGCTCTCCCGGAAAGACAACAAAGAGGCGGATCGTCTTGCTTCTGAAGCACTTTCTGGAAAAGAGATTTCCAGTACTTCAGAAATCCGTTAACTACAAATGGATATCTACACGAGTACCGACGGGCACAATGTCAGCTAATTCCTCGACATCTTCATTGTGCATCCGGATACACCCCTTGGAAACGGCTTTACCGATGGAGGAGGGATTGTTTGTTCCATGGATGCCGTAATGTTCTTTAGATAAACTCATCCACATGGTGCCGAACGGACCTCCCGGATCAGGTGCTTTGTTAATAATGATGAAAGTACCGATCGGCGTCGTAGTCAGCATTTTTCCAACAGCAATCGGATATTCTTTGACAAGTTTATTACGATTGTAAAGTCTCAACTTTCGATTGTTTACTGAGACATCAATTCGATAAGGAATGGTGGAAGGATCAGGTATTCCTGGTATTTGAAGCTGTTGGCCGGGATAGATTATGTCAGGGTTTGATAGATTGTTTGCCCGCAGGATATCTGTGAGGGGAACCCGGTAATCCCTGGATATTTGTGTGAGTGTTTCACCTGGTCTTACGCTGTGGATCATACGATCGACTCCTTTTTGGAGGATGTTATTACCTATCCTATGAAGTGAAACATGGAAAAAGCACTCGACGAATAGTCGGGTGCTTTTTCGTGACTTTTAATAGTGTTGGAAGGATTAAAAGACGATGGTTTTATTGCCGTTCACGATGACTCGGTCTTCCAGATGCCATTTGACTCCTCTGGCCAGCACGCTTCGTTCGATGAGACGTCCTTTTTTCTTCAAGTCATCGATATCATTCTGGTGATCGACCCGGATAACATCCTGCTCGATAATCGGACCTTCATCCAGGTCGTCTGTCACGTAATGAGAAGTGGCGCCGATTAATTTCACGCCCCGATCATAAGCACGTTTGTGCGGGTTGGCACCTATGAAAGCTGGTAAGAACGAATGATGGATGTTGATGATGCTGGAAGGGTGTTGGGCTACAAATTCAGGAGTCAGTATTTGCATGTACCTTGCCAGTACGATCAAATCAATATCGTATTTCTCAAGAAGCTCCAGCTGTTCTGCCTCTACTTCTTTCCGAATATGCTTGTTGGCAGGAATGTAGTGGAACGGTATGCCGAAGGACTCGACCAACTCTCTTCCTGTTTCGTGATTGCTGATGACGAGGGCGATATCCGTCAGCAAATCCCCGCTTTCCCATTCATATAATAGTTCCCGCAGACAATGCAGTTCTTTGGATGCGAAAACAGCTGTCTTTTTCAGTTCATGGAGAAATGTCATTTTCCACTCCAAGCGGAATTGTTCTGCGATCGCATGGAAATGTTTTTTTAAATCGGCTGCTTTTTCTTTCAGTCCTTCTGTCTCGAAAACAATCCTCAGGAAAAATGTGCCGTCTACGTGATCCGTCGTATATTGGCTCGACTCTACAATGTTTGCTCCATTTTCATAAAGGAAATTCGAGATGGTCGCGACGATACCCGGTTTATCCGGGCAGCTGACGAGCAGTCTCCCTTTATCTTCATTATCATTCAAGTATTTTTGTATGTGCTGATGTGTTGAAGTCATACCAATGATCATCCCTTCTGCCTATTGCTCCAATTATAGAGGAATCCCGATAGTTTGAGAAGGGGGCGGCCATTTGTATGTTTCATCTGCTGTTTTTACGGTTATAGTCTCATATATATTGATATTGTAAATTTATTACATCAGAGGAGTGTATCTATTTATGCGTAACTATCTTCAACACTATATAAATGGAGAATGGATCGATTCTACAGGAAATGAAACAGAAGAGGTAATTAATCCTGCTACAGAAGAAGTCATAGGGAAAATAAGTCTGGGAACGAAAGAAGATCTTGATAAAGCGGTTCAGGCCGCAAGGGAGGCTTTCCCTTCCTTCTCCCAGACGTCCAAAGAAGAGCGTGTAGAGATGCTGGAGAAGATCGCTGCCGAATACGAGAATCGCAAGCAGGAGATCATTGATACGATCACGGATGAACTTGGTTCACCGGTTTCCATTTCGGAGAACGTGCACTACAGCATGGGATATAACCACTTCTCCCAGGCAGCTGAATCTCTAAAGAACTTCTCTTTCTTCGAGGACCGAGGCGGTCATTTCGTCCAGAAAGATTCGGTCGGGGTAAGTGGATTGATCACCCCCTGGAACTTCCCTACAAATCAGACATCTACAAAGATTGCCAGCGCGTTTGCAGCAGGAAGTCCTGTCATCTTGAAACCGGCAGAGCTGACGCCGTTTGCTGCGATTATCCTTACAGAAATCTTTGACAAAGTAGGAGTGCCTAAAGGGGTCTTCAACCTGGTAAATGGTTCCGGTTCGGTCATAGGAGACGGCATCAGCTCTCATCCGGACATCGACTTCGTATCCTTCACCGGTTCCGGCGCTGTCGGACAGAAGATCATGGAAAATGCCTCTCATACCATTAAGAAGGTCGCTCTGGAACTGGGTGGTAAATCACCACTTGTCATTCTTGATGATGCAGATGTCGAAGATGCAGCGAGGTCCGCCGTGAATCATATTGCAAATAACAGCGGTCAAGTATGTTCTGCTGCTACAAGAGTACTTGTGCCGTCCTCCATGAAAGAGGCATTCGAGGATGCGGTGAAGAAGGTTCTTCCTGAATATCCTGTTGGTGACCCAAGAGGAGATAATCGCATAGGGCCCCTCGTGTCTAAAAAACAATGGGATACGGTTCAATCCTACATTGAGAAAGGACAGGAAGAAGGTGCACGTTTACTTGTAGGTGGTACTGGTAAGCCGGAAGGTCTGGAAACCGGCTACTATGCGAAGCCTACGGTGTTTACAGACGTAGATAATTCTATGGTCATTGCTCAGGAAGAGATTTTTGGTCCCGTAACGACAATCATTACGTATGACTCTATTGATGAAGCTATTGAAATCGCTAATGATACCGTTTATGGGCTCGCCGGCTATGTATTCGGGAAAGATCCGAAGAACTTGAGGAAGGTCGCTGGAAGCATCCGTGCAGGTAGAGTGAAGGTCAACGATGCCGAAGCGGATTTCGCCGGCCCGTTCGGAGGCTATAAGCAGTCCGGTATCGGTCGCGAATGGGGAGATTATGGTATAGAGGAATATCTGGAAGTGAAAACACTACTGGGTTTCCCTTCAGAAGATTAAAAGAGAGCAGGAGTCATACTCCTGCTCTTTCTATATAAATGGAATTTCTTTAGCCATTTTGAAACTATTGCAGTCTTTTTTTCGTATTACTTAATAGAGAACTTACTTTGTATAGAATATATGCCATTCATTTTATCGATGTAAAAGAGGAGGCGGGAAGGGACGAAGATGTGGAAGAAAATATGGATAGCAATAGCGACGGTGATGATCCTGGCAACCATTGTCAGCTACATAAACCACAGGTACTTCTTCAATCCTGTTGCATTCAGTAAGGATGATATCACTCCGCACGAATGGCAGGATTATAAGCGTCCATTAACGCTGACCTATTATAATCTCAAAGGAGAAAGAACATCGCGGATTATCGATCAGGAAGATGAAATCCGGCAATTGCTCGAAGCGATGAAAGCATCCCCTCCAGTTGAAGAGTCGATCGAGGCAGATACCAATGTCAGTGGCGCCTTGAAGCTGTCCGGAAAACAAGGGACCTTGTTGGAGGTTTACTTGTACAAGGACTCCTGGCGCGTTCTCAATAAAGATTACTCGTTCTTCGAAGTTACAGGACCACTTCGAAACCTACTTGATAATTTATAATTGCACAAAAAAAAGCACCCGGATATGGGTGCTTTTTTTGGTAACTGCTGCCCCCTTGTCTTCTTACACGTTATGCTTCGATCCTCGGTTCTTCCTAATCAAAAGAGGATGTACTATACTTGGAGAGTGTAAAAGCTAATTTTATTTAGGAGGATGCTTTGTGAGTAAGCGGTTTACGCATCTGTTCAATATTATTGTCGGTCTTCTGCTCCTGACAGAAGGATCGGTCTATATATTTATGAATAATAAAGACGGAGATATTCATGTGCGGAGCATCATCGTGACTCTGATATTACTCGCCGCCTGGGGCGTGTCTTACAGGAATCAGACAAAAAAAGAAGATCCAAGCTCCTGGTTGATCTTTACCATGATCATTATGATCCCGATGATTCTGCCTTGGCTCTTTTTCATTTGATTCTAACTCAGCCAGCGGTACAGACCGGCACCGGCCAAGAATAGTCCGGATACCATATACAAATAGCCAAGATTTCGGTGCTTCCGTTCGTCGCTGCTGGTTTCTACGCTGCCGGAGAAGAATAAAAATAATGTCGTCATGATATATAAACTGATTTCAACCCCTTGAAAGGGGCCATCTTTTCCTGTCAGCCATACCCCGACAGGAATGGCCGTGAATAGTGGGAAATAAAGAGGATCGAAGCGGTCCGTCCACGATTTCTCTGCCATAGGATCAGTCCTCCTTATTTTAATAGACAATAGGAACCGGTTACTCAGCAAGCTTGTTGGAACCATCAAGGAATAAGGAGGGATGAATGATTTTTACTTGGTTACTGTCTTCCAGCATTTGTCTGATAAGGTGCAGATGATCCGCTCCGATCCATAGGAGTACCCTGTCCCCCGGTTCCGTCAGTTTCAGTAGGTTGGCTGTAATGGTTAAATCCCGATGATACCATTGGTTGAGCCATTCCACTCCCAAAGGATGGGAGCGATCGCCGATTTGGGACAGCTTCCAGTACAACCTTTGTAATCGTCTTCCATATTCCAATCTGTTTACCTCTTTTAACTTCTCCATTATATCTGTTTTCTGCCGGCTTTGATTCAACTCGTGCTGCATCTCTACGATTTCTTTCAATAAATCAGGCTGGTACTCCTTCGCCCAGGCAAACACCTGACTCAGGGGTGGACGGTCCATATCAACTTGTGCGTCGACAGCGTGGAGACGAGGGAGACTCAAGGCCTTGCCAATCCGGAAGGCGAATTGCTCTACCTCATCATATGCCGGTTGAAAGGCTCCGGCTTGAAACAGTTCGTAACGCTTGTTAATCTCTTCTTCAAGAAGAAAAGATTTCTCTACTGCAATCTTCGTCGGCTCATACTCCTTCAAACAATCAACCACTTCTAATATCTTCTTCTGCTGGTTATTGACCGTATCGGGTTCAACGGAAAAGTGTACGCTGCCCATTACGAGAATTTGTGCATCTTCCATACCGTGCTCCTTTCCATTATTTCATTTATAGGCGGAAAAGGGGTAGTACTTCACTGCCCAGCTCTGCAAGGACTGCTTCGACAGAACGTTCGCTTCTCGCCAAATTGAACATCAAGTGATTGACTCCGATCGATCGGTACTCTTCGATTAAACCAACCAACCCTTTTCGGCCCGTTCTATATCCGGCAGGGATCTTTTCGACAGGGTGATCCGGATCCTCCTCGAGTATGAGTGGAAGCGGCATGAAGAATGGACGGAAGACGTCGCCGTGATAGAGCCTCACTTTTTCCCGATACTGATGGATCGTTTCCCTCTGTTTATCCGGGCGTTGAGGATAGAACATCCAACCATCGCTGTGTTCGGCAATCCAATCCAGTGACTGCTGGCAGTATCCCGTCATATAAAAAGGGATGTTCTCCTTTGGTTTGGGAACAAGGTTCGACTTGTCCATTCGACCGAATCGGGACTTGGAATCGGGAAATTCCTTATCCAGTGCCTCCTGTATAACCTGATGGGCATCGCGAAACCACTCTCCGCGCTCCATAATGGGAACATTCAATCCTTCGAAATCTTTCCTTCGATCTCCGGAGGAAACGCCGAGAAGCAATCGTCCGGGAAAAAGGTTGCTGATGCTTGCAATCTCCTTCGCCGTCCGTAACGGGTGCCTTAATGGCAGTACAAGGGCGGCTGTCCCTAAATGAATCGTCTTCGTTTGGCTGGCCAGGTAAGTAAGATAGATTAAGCTATCGTATATTTGTCCTGTTGCGGGGTCTTCAAAAGTTGGATCCTCCAACAGGACATCCTGGAGCCATAAACTGTGGAAACCAAGTTTCTCTGCGAGGCGAGCCCGCTCCAACTGCTTTGTCATGTCAGGCTTCCGACCGTGATAGTTATCTATTGGGAGCGTCAGACCGAACGTAATTCGATCTTCCTTTAATATGTCAGGGTATTCCAGGTAATGATCCAAAAAATTCCCTCCTGTTTGTAATGGGATTACTTCTATTATAAAGAGAGGATTCCTCCTATTCTAATCAAAAAGACTGCCGCCTGCATACGAAAAAGCCTCTCCTTCCAAGGAGAGGCTTGAAATATTATTTACTGGACGTAAATGATGAAGTATAAGAACAGGGTCAGGAAGGCGGCCCCTCCTGCAACACTAGCGATTTCTGCAAAATCATATTCTATACGTTTCTTCATAATGAACGCCCCTTTCCGACATGTTTGTTTTCGTACTACTATATAGACGAATCAGAAAGTGGAAAGGTTTCAATTTTATTACATAAATATTTCTTTTATGTTACAGAAAATGAAAATCAGCCGTTGGCAGGAATCGCTTTCCATTTCTTTAAAGCCTGGACAATTTCGGATTTCTGGTCTCCTTTGAAATCCAAACCATAAAGGTATTCCTTCATATATGGCTTCATCCAAACGACATCGGCAGTAAAGGAAAGAGAGGTTCCTTCAAATTCCAGTTGAAGGAAGACGTCAATCTCTTTGTGGAGGGGAATCTTGATGTCTGTTGCCATTTTCAATCCTCCGGTACTCAAGTCATGAATGACCGCCTTGCCGAACGATGAATCCACCGGACGGTCGCCGACCTGGATGATTTTAAAACGGGCTCCTATAGGATTTGGAAATATATAACGAAGGGGGTCTTGTCGTCGGTATCTCACAAGTCTTCATCCTTTCCAAACTCTTTTTTTTCATTATATAGACAAACGGAGGCTTTGACTATATAGAAATAGGGGAGAAAGGAAATTTTTGATATAATGTAAGCGTTCAAATGAAAAATGATGGTACATATTAAGGAAGGGGAGTATCCATGTCCACTTATCCGGTTACTTGGAATTTAAATAGTATATTTGCTGGTGGAAGCAGCTCATCAGAATTGAAGTCGTATGTCCAAGGCATCGAACAACATGCCGATACGTTGGAGCAGCTGGTGCAGGATTTCCATGCTCCAAAGAATACGGATCAAATGGAAGACTTAGATGCCGTACTGGAACAGCTGCAGTTGGTTTTAAAGGAACTGGCTGAATTCGGAGCTTTCGTCGGTTGCTTGAATGCTCAAAACGTGGAGGACGAGGGAGTCTCCGCCTGGCTATCAAAGCGTGGTGATCTTGGGGCCAAAGTGGATAACAGCTTAACCGTCTTCGATCAGAAGCTTGTTCAGACGGATGATGACGTATGGAAGTCTTTGTTGAATCAGCCATCTTTCCGTGATGTGGCTTTCGTTCTTAATGAGCGAAGAGAACATGCGAAAGATAAGCTTGAGGTAAATTCAGAGGCATTGATTAATGATCTCAGCGTTGACGGGTACGATGCCTGGGAACAAATGTATGATCAGCTTGTAGGTAAACTGAAAATCGAATTGGATGGAGAAACGCTTTCCATCGGGCAGGCGGCGAATAAGCTCGATTCCTCCGACCGCGCTGTACGGAAGGAAGCCTTTGATAAACTTCAGCAGGTATGGGGAAAGCAATCGGATCTTTTCAGCAGCACGTTAAACCACCTTTCAGGCTTCCGCCTGCAGGTGTATAAACACAGAGGCTGGACGAACGTGTTGAAGGAGCCGCTCGAATATAACAGGATGAGCAGAAAAACGCTGGATGCGATGTGGAATGCCATTACAAAATATAAGGACCAGTACATACCTTATATGAAAAAGAAAGCCGAACTCTTGGGAATCGATCAACTAAGCTTCTATGATGTAGAAGCACCAATCGGTCATTCAGGAACAGGCTGGAGCTTCCAGGAAGGAGCAGACTTCATTCTAAAGCATTTCCGGCAGTTCAGTCCGAAAATGGCTGATTTCGCTGAGATGGCATTTGAGAAAGGGTGGATCGAAGCAGAAGACCGTCCCGGTAAACAGCCAGGGGGATTTTGCACGAGCTTTCCTGACAGTGAAGAAACCCGGATATTTATGACGTATTCAGGGACACCGTCGAGTGTAGCGACACTGGCGCATGAGCTTGGGCACGCGTATCATCAGCATGTTATGAATGAGCTTCCGATATTGAATCAGGGCTATGCGATGAATGTAGCGGAAACGGCGTCCACGTTTGCGGAGATGATTGTAGCAGATGCTGCGGTCAAACAGGCGGAAGGACAAGAAGAGAAACGAGTACTCTTGGAGGATAAAGTTCAGCGCAGTATCGCATTCTTCATGAACATCCACGCCCGCTTCTTGTTTGAAACCCGTTTCTATGAAGAAAGACAGCACGGAGCTGTTTCAAAACAGCGCTTGAACGATTTAATGGAGGAGGCACAAAGGGAAGCATATGTCGGTACATTGAAGGAATACGATCCTACGTTCTGGGCGTCCAAACTCCACTTCCATATTACCGATGTTCCTTTCTATAACTTCCCTTATACGTTCGGCTATTTGTTCAGCATGGGAATTTATGCGAAAGCTCTCGAGGAGGGGCAGGGCTTTGAGGATAAGTATGTGGCCCTGCTGCAAGATACAGGTAGGATGTCTGTGGAAGATCTTGCCATTAAACACTTAGGTGTAAACCTGGAGGAAGCAGACTTTTGGGAACACGCGCTTGATTTATGCCTTCATGATCTCCGGACGTTCATGTCTATGGACAACTGATCCGACAGTGTTTCCATTTTCGGGAAAAGGGTATTTATAAGTAGAAGCAGCTATACAAAAAGGAGTCGTGAAAGAGATGGAGGAGCAAAGGATTCCAGATGAAGAGAAGCAGGCGAGAATGGAAGAATTAGACGGCTGGAAGCTCAGTGAGGACAAATTCATCGTCAAACGCTATCGGTTCTCTGAATTTCTTACAGGGGTTCAGTTCGTCAATCATGTCGCGGAATATTCGGAGGACATTCAACATCATCCTTTCATCAGCATTGATTATAAGATGGTGACTATGAAGCTTACATCATGGAATGCCAAGGGTCTTACTGAACTCGATCTGAAGTGCGCAGAGAAGTATGATGATTTGTATGCGTCTATCACAGGGAAGTAAATGTCTTTTATGATGGCTAAATTATATTGAAGCTTCACAAGTGCATTAAAAGATCCGCCTTTGTGGGCGGATCTTTTTTCAGTCTGCCAAAGAGGCAATAGTTAAAGGGAAAAGCAATCAGAGAGCTGCCCCCTATTCCTCCGCCCTTTGATAAGACCACTTTCATAAGAATAAGTGCTCAATCAGAGAGCTTAAGGACCTGCGCTTCTGTAAACAATGGGGAAGCTTTCATCGGCATGGCAAGGCAATGAACTTCTTGTTGTGTAAAGGGATGATAGAGTGTCAACTTGGCCGCATGCAGGGCTTGTTTATAATTAAGACTCCCGGCACCGCCGTACAATTCATCTCCAAGAAGCGGATGGCCGGCATGGCTGAGGTGTACCCTGATTTGATGGGTTCTCCCCGTTTGTAAACGCAATTTGACTAAGGAAGCGTCTTGCTTCCTGTCATATTCGACAACTTCATAATGGGTCAGTGCGCGCTGGCCGTCTTCCGCTACACATCTGCGGACCGGATGGCTGTCATCTTTCCCAATCGGTGCTTCTATCCGGCCTTTCGCTGGAGAGAGATTTCCGTGGGCCCATGCCAAATAAGTTCGTTTAATTCTTCGCTCCTGTAACTCTTTTCCGAGCATGGCGATGGCTAGTTCATGTTTCGCAAACAGAATGGCTCCTGATGTATCCCGATCGAGTCGATGTACATACTTTGGAGTGGAAAAAATGCCTTTCTGCTTGAAATAAGCGGCTACGCCGTTCACTAAGGTATCATGCTCATCCGGTCTATTTGGATGGGTGAACACACCGGCAGGTTTATTCACGACAAGAAGGTGATCATCCTCATAGATCACATCCACGTGCATAGGTGTCGGGACGACCTCTAGGGGCCGCGGGCGGAACAAGCGGATGCGTAATATATCCCCGGCCTCCGCTTTAGCGGTTTTCCAGTGGGGGATTTCCTGATTCAGAGTAACTTCCTTCTTTGACCGGAAGCTGTGGATTAATTTTCGTGGGACATGCCACTTTTTTTTCATGATCCGTTCAATCGTATAGCCGTTCCATTCTTCCGGCACTTCTACTTCAAGCCATTCTCCGATACGTCTCGTGTTCATTGCTTCACCTAATTTCCGAGTGTTTTCTGTATATAGACAACCAACAAAGGCCATATTGTTAGCAGATAAGGGCTGTTGTATATTGTACGCGTTATGGTGGTGGCTCTGCAATGGAAAGGAAAGATTCGGACTTCCGAAACACTTGTGAGTCAATGAAACGCTTCCATTATTATCAGGCATGTAAACTTGTATCTGCGCCCTTGAAACTGTGTTATAATAGAACGGTTGAATAATGATACGAAAGAGGTGTGTGCTTCATGCAACACAGAGATGATATACGTAATATCGCGATCATCGCACACGTTGACCACGGAAAAACGACGTTGGTTGACCAAATGCTTCACTACTCCGGAACCTTCCGTGATAACGAGCACGTCGATGAGCGCGCCATGGACTCTAATGATTTGGAAAAAGAACGCGGAATTACAATTCTAGCGAAAAATACCGCGATCAATTATAACGATGCACGCATCAACATCCTTGATACACCTGGTCACGCAGACTTTGGTGGGGAAGTTGAGCGTATTCTTAAAATGGTAGACGGCGTACTGCTTGTCGTAGATGCATATGAAGGCTGTATGCCACAAACACGGTTCGTTCTGAAGAAAGCACTGGAGCAGAAATTGACTCCTGTTGTCGTCTTGAACAAGATTGACCGTCCGAACGCCCGCCCTGATGAAGTTGTTGATGAAGTTCTGGACTTGTTCATAGAACTGGGTGCAGATGACGAACAGCTGGAATTCCCTGTTGTCTATGCTTCTGCATTGAACGGTACTTCCGGTGATGAGCCTGAGGATCAGCAGGAGACGATGGACCCGATCTTTAAACTGATCATGAACAACATCCCTGCACCAGTGGATACGAAGGAGGAGCCGCTTCAGTACCAGGTAACATTGCTTGATTACAATGATTATCTTGGACGTATCGGTATCGGCCGTGTATTCAACGGTACGATCAAAGTTGGACAGCAGGTATCTCTAATGAAGAAAGACGGTTCCGTTAAAAACTTCCGCGTTTCCAAGCTGTTCGGATTCATCGGTCTGAAACGTGTCGAAATCGAAGAAGCGAAAGCTGGAGACATCATCGCTCTTGCGGGTATGGAAGATATCAACGTCGGAGAAACGGTTTGCAGCCCTGAACATCAGGAAGCAATGGAAATCCCACGTATTGATGAACCAACTCTTCAAATGACATTCCTTGTCAACAACAGTCCTTTCGCCGGACGCGAAGGTAAGTTCGTAACGTCCCGTCAAATTGAAGAGCGTCTGATGACACAGCTCGAGACTGACGTAAGTCTTCGTGTTGATCCTACGGAATCTCCTGATGCTTTCACAGTTTCCGGACGTGGAGAACTGCACTTGTCTATTCTCGTTGAGAATATGAGACGGGAAGGCTATGAGCTGCAGCTTTCCAAGCCGAAAGTAATCTTGAAAGAGATCGACGGCGTTCTATGTGAGCCTGTGGAACGTGTGCAAATCGATACACCGGAAGAGTACCAGGGTGCTGTAATGGAGTCCATTGGTTACCGTAAAGGTGAAATGCAGGATATGGTCAACGATGGAAACGGCCAAGTCCGTCTTGAATTCCTTGTACCTTCCCGTGGTTTGATCGGATATTCCACAGAATTCATGACCCAGACACGTGGCTACGGTATTCTAAACCATACGTTCGACGGATACGCACCTATGGCCAAAGGTCAGGTCGGCGGCCGTCGGGAAGGTGTCCTTGTATCTCTTGATAAAGGAAAAGCTTCCACATACGGAATCATGAACTTGGAAGACCGCGGTACGATCTTTGTAGAACCGGGTACAGAAGTTTATGAAGGAATGATTGTCGGTGAGCATAACCGTGAGAACGATCTTACCGTTAACATTACGAAAGAGAAGCACTTGACCAACATCCGTTCTGCTAACAAGGATTCAACCTCTACGATCAAGAAAACACGCCAGATGACTCTGGAGCAGGCAATTGAGTACTTGGATGATGATGAGTATTGCGAAGTTACACCGGAGAGTGTGCGTCTTCGTAAGAAATATCTCAACAAGAACGAACGTGAAAAAATGGCGAAGAAGAAAAAGCTCCAAAATACAGAAATTTAATGACAAAGGCCGCCCTTTCTATGGGGCGACCTTTTTTTCTTTATTCTTCGATATCCAATGTTTCTTCTTTGTGTCCGTGTATGTCTTCATCCATCTTCTCAAAGTGAACGTTCACCTTGTAGGAACCGGTTTGGGGAAACGTAAACTGACCTCGGTATTCGCCTGATTCTACAGGATCTGTATCCACATAGGCAGGCTCTTTCATAAATGGTGCAGTAATTTCCAGTCTCACTTCAGCATCGGAAAAAGGCTCTTCCATATGGTTGATATGAACCGTAAGTAAAGACGGCTCTCCTTGCTTTACGTCTTCTTCGGTTACCAGTTGAACCATGAACATGCTCTCCGCCATTTGTGCGGATCTATCGGAATCATGAGCGTCTTTTGGAAGTTCGTCTCCTGCAGCGATGATCCGCTTCGGCATCGTATGGATATCATCAACTTGTGTATGGGCGATCACTTCATAGGCTCCGTTTTCTTTAAATGTATAGGATGCTTCATATCTCCCATTACCAACATGTTTTGCTTCCAAAATTTCAGATGTGTCCTGTCCCTTTTCCGAAAACCAGACTTCAAATTTGACGGAGGCGGCATTCTTTACCGGCTGTCCTTCTCTCGTTACTTCTGCTTGAAGGACACTTTGTTCGCCGACAGGGAGAGGCTCGTGATCCACTTGGATGACCACCTCGGGGCGGAGAGGGACTTCCTGTTCTTCATTTGTGGAGCAGGCTGTAACAGCGATTAATAGTAAGAAAATGATGACAGCGCTCGACCACGGATGTCTTTCCATCCAATCCAGCTCCTTCTTTTCTATGATCTATGATAAGGGTATCATTTTCAGGATGGACATTTCATGGCCTCTTTAGTCGCCTGTTCAAGTAGGATTTATGGAGATGTAAAAAAGAAAGACTCCGTAGAGTCTTTCTTTTAGGTGACCTGATCATTGTTCCAGTTGTAGGTGTAGAAGCGCTCATCTTTTACCCATTTCATCGCTTCCGGATCGTTTACTTTGATGCCTTCTTCCAGCATCTGGAGTGTGCGGGACGTCTGAGAGATGTGTGCCCGCATGGCGTTCAATTTCTCTTCTTGGACGGATTCGATATTATGAACGATATCCGGTCTGCCCAATTTTTCTTCCGTGTCGTTCGCAAAGGCGACCGTATGGAGCTTCGGCCTGTCCTGTGGATCGATCTCTCTGACGGCACGGACGACGGCACGGGCTGTTGCTTCATGATCGGGGTGGACGGCAAACCCGGGATAGAAGGTGATGATAAGAGATGGATCCAGTTCGTCAATCAGCTGACGAACCATATTCTTCATCTCTCCATCATCTTCGAATTCCAAGGTCTTGTCACGAAGGCCCATCATGCGCAGGTCTTCAATTCCCATGGCTTCTGCGGCTTTGATTAATTCCTGCTTCCGGATTTGTGGAAGGGATTCTCTCGTAGCGAATGTAGGGTTTCCAAGGTTTCTTCCCATTTCACCTAACGTCAGGCAGGCGTAAGTGAGAGGGGTTCCTTGTTTTATATAGGATGTAATCGTTCCGGATACTCCGAATGCTTCATCATCAGGGTGTGGGAAAATAACGAGTACATGGCGTTCTTGTTCTATCATACTTTTCACTCCTTGAAAGGATTGCTATCCCTCATTATTGCGTAAATGCATAGAAATGAAAAGTTTTTTGTTTACCCTTCTATATGTTTATCTATTTGAAAAATAAGGAAAGTCATTTAGTAACATTCATTATAGAAAGGTGTGGTGGAGTCTATGGAAGATCGAATTAATTACTTATGTGAATGGCTGCAGGGAAAAGTAGAGGAAGCGTCCATGGAGGGCGTATTAGTAGGGATAAGCGGAGGGATTGATTCCGCCGTCGTTGCTTTTCTAATTAAAAGAGCCTTTCCGGAACAATCATTAGGCGTTTTGCTGCCGATCCATAAGAAGATGGAAGAACAGAAGGAAGCCTTAGAGGTGGTGGAAGCGGCTGACCTCGACTATATAGGGATCGAGTTGACGGAGCCGTATTCGGTTACATACGATACGATCAAACAGCAGCTGGATTCCCGTGGGGATTGGAACCGGGATACCGAACGGCTTCGCGGGGCCAACCTACAGGCAAGGCTTCGAATGAGCACCCTCTACGCAGTGGCTGGTAATTACAATTATCTTGTTGTCGGAACCGACAATGCTGCAGAAGACTATACCGGTTATTTCACAAAATACGGGGATGGCGGAGTAGATTTGAATCCACTGCTCCATTTAAGGAAAGAGGAAGTGAGAGAAATGGCAGTAGCACTCGGAGTCCCCGAATCCATTGTGAAGAAAAAACCGAGCGCGGATTTGTGGGAAGGACAAACAGATGAAGAGGAACTCGGAGTCTCTTACGATGCCATCGATTCATTCTTGAAAGGGCAAGACATTGAGGAAGAGGCAGAACAGCAGTTGAAAGAGCGGCATCGAAAGACGCAGCATAAGCGGGAAGTTCCAGCCGCTCCGGAACCATTTTAAGGAGGGTAGATGATGAAAGAGGATAAGAAGACGGCCTTACTGATCATAGACATGATCAACAAAATGGATTTTGATGGTGGTAATGATTTGTTGGAACAGACACTTCCGATTACGGATACCATCCTTTCTTTAAAGGAAGAAGGAAGGTCAAAAGGAGTGCCGGTCATCTACGTGAATGACAACTTCGGGCTGTGGCAGGACAACGTGCCCGATTTGATTGAAGAATGTAAGCAGGGGATCGGGAGACCGGTCATTGAGCGGATGCTTCCGGAAGAGGACGATTATTTCATTATTAAACCGAAGCATTCCGGATTTTTCGGTACACAACTCCATATTCTGCTGCAACAGTTGGGGGTGGAGAGATTAATATTGACCGGGGTCGCCGGTAATATTTGTGTTCTTTTTACAGCTAACGATGCTTATATGAGAGGGTACGATTTGTGGGTGCCGAGAGATGGAGTGGCTTCCGAATGTGCCGAGGATAATGAGAACGCGTTCCGAATCATAGAACGTTCACTGTCGGCAAACACAGGGAAGACGACTGAAACCGGTTGGGATCATGCTTTTTATTCCTGAGCGCACTGTCTATCCCCCAATTTCTCTCTCCCATGTTATATTGTAAGGGAGAGGAGAGGTCGAATGAGGAAATATAGGAAGCGTTGGATTGCAGTCATTGTGCTTCTTTTGCTTGCTGTCTTCCTGGTTCCAGAAGGATATGCTTATTTGACCCAGAGAAGCGGCGGAAGTGAGGCTGTAACGGAAGAGGATATCCCTGAAGGATACGAAACGGCTGTTTTCGCCGGCGGCTGCTTTTGGTGTATGGAGCCGCCTTTCGAGAAATTGAAAGGGGTGAAGGAAGCAGTCTCCGGTTATACAGGAGGGCATACAGAAACGCCTACTTACAAAGAGGTATCTGCCGGGGATACCGGTCACGTCGAAGCTGTGCAAGTCTATTATGATCCGGATGTCCTCTCTTATTCTGATCTTTTGGAAGTATTCATACGACAAGTAGATCCTACTGATGCCGGAGGTCAGTTCGTCGATCGAGGCTCTTCTTATACAACAGGGATTTTCTATAAGAGCGAAGACCAACGGAAGAAGGCAGAAGCTTTCCTTGCTTCTCAGCAGGACTCCGGTCGATTCACCGAGGAGATCGTGACCCCGATTCAAGAAGCGGGGGCATTTTACCGTGCGGAAGAGTATCACCAGGATTACTATAAAAAGAACAAGCTCCGCTACGAGTATTACCGCGGAAATTCCGGACGGGATGACTATCTTGAGAAAACATGGGGAGAGGATCGGGACGTGGACCTTCCCTATAAAGCAGAGCCATAAATAAAAGGAAAGCCGGAATCCCGGCTTTCCTTTCATTTTAATAGTTTTTCACTTCTTGAGGTGCAGAAGGTCTGGCATCAGGATGATCCAAACTCGTGTACCCTATATAGCTGAAACCAACGACAATCAACATGAGAATACCGACTAATACTTTTCGCAATTTCCGTTCCCCCATCGATGCTGTAACAATAGGCTGCACTGCAGCTTCTTCTTATTTTACGTGCTTAATAGCGATCATTCAAGCACTATTGTCACATTTATGAGACTAATTTCAATCCGATGACGCCTGCTATGATACAACCCACAAAGGCTATTCTTTTTGGATTGATTTGTTCCTGGAAGAATAGTATTCCCAACAACACTGTTCCAGCAGATCCGATTCCTGTCCAGATGGCATAAGCCGTTCCGATCGGAAGCTCTCTTAGAGACAATGATAAGAAATAGAAGCTCGTCGCCCCGGCCAGAACTGCAAAGACCGCCGGCCGTTTTTTCTTGAAACCTTCCGACAGCTTAAGAAAGAACATCGCTACCATTTCTCCCATACCAGCCAAAATTAAAAATACCCAAGCCATCCTTATCCCTCCTGGTGTTGGACTTCCTCGGTGGTTGGCGAGGAGTCACTCATTTTCAATCCGATAATACCGACAATTAAAAGAACAATAAAAAAGACCTTTCCCGGGCCGCCGCCATCGCCGAGAAGTGTCATTCCGAGAATCGCTGTTCCCGCTGCACCAATACCTGTAAAAATCGCATATCCCGTACCAATATCAAACATGGTCAACGCCTTCGTAAAGAAAGAAAAGCTGATCAAAATCCCGATCACTGTTAACGTAGAAAACAATGGATCCGTAAAGCCTTCTGATAATTTCAATCCAATCGCCCAACCTATTTCAAATACAGCTCCTACGAGCAGATAGAACCATGCCATCATTACTCCTCCTTCCCCGGGCATTGGACGCCCAGCCAGAAAACTTCCCAGCTCGCCTCCTGCCGCTTATGAAATACTTCCTTGTCATAAAAGTTCTCTTCCAGGAATAGACCGTTAGTAAGGGTGTAAAAGGCAGAAGTCAGCTGTTCCGTCGGAAGTGGACGGATGACTTTTTCTTTAATTCCCTGTTCTAAAATCGGTACGAGAATGTCTGTCAGTGTTTTCTCGATCATCAGAAACACTTCCTGGATGTCATCAGAGAAGTCCTCCGGCGGAAAGAAAGTGACCCGCTTGAAGAACATTCCCTCCGTCGAATTCGACATATGATCCAAATACGTACAATACAGGTGCTTAAGCCGTTCGGCTATCGTATGATCCTTAGAAAGCGAGGTTTCTGAAATCAAATAATCGGATTCCCGCTCGGCCACGTGATATAAAACGCTCAAAAAAATGGCTTCTTTATTGTCAAAGTGATTATAAATGGAAGGTTTCTTAATTCCTACCGCATCCGCTATGTTTGCCAAGGTCGTATTCTCATATCCCTGGTTGGCAAAGAGCGTCAGACTCTCTTCCATAATGTTTTCTTTCGTCATGTGATCACTTCCTTATCATTCAACTAACTAACGTTTGTTAGTCTATCTTATCACGGTCATAGAACGATGTCCAGAGCAGGGGTTTATTCGACATGTTTAGCTATAAGTAGACAGGGGTAAGGGTAGGTAAGAGCCGCCTGGCGCAGGAAAGAAGGGTGGACCAACTACAGAAGGGGATTGGACCGGTGAACCAATACAGACTGGATCGATACGAAGGTAACTATGCTGTCTTAGTTGAAGATTCTGAACGGAGAAATGAACTTTCTGTCTTGAAGGAACGATTAATTGGATTTGTAAAGCCCGGCGATTGTCTTGAAATCGAGTTCGACTCGATCGGGAACCTAAAACATGTAGCTATCATATCCAGATTGGATCAAATGGAAAAGGCGTAAAAGCATCCTTCTTGCGGGTGCTTTTTTTATTTGCACAGAAAGCCGACCTTTAGAATAAGAATGCATCTTTAATTATACTAATTTTTCAGAAAATTATGTCGAATTATCTTGATTTTCCAAGTGTACCCCCATCATAATGAAAGTATGAAGACAGGGGGGTTCCGGATGCTTATGCAGAATGCGATGGATCTTTTGGACGAAGGGGTCTTGATTTCGGATAAGCAATATAGAATAGCCTACGCCAACCCAGCTTATGGACGGATATTTGAACTGGAGATGGAGGAGATCATCGGCAGGAAGTTTTCTGAGCTGTACCCGGACAGCGACATGCTGGAACTTGCAGTCGGAAATGATGCGAGGGAAGAAGTAGCAGAGAAGCAGCATCGGATCCGAGGGAAAGAGGTCGTACTGGAGTGGTTCACCAAGTCATTTCGTGAGGACGGGGAAGTGTACATCCTTGCAAGGGTGAGGGATAAAACCGCAGAAAAGGAAAAGGAAGATCGACTGACCTATATTATAGAAGAAATGACGGTCAATATTGTAACGATCGCCAAAGGGTTCGGGCTGCTCCCGCTGCAGCCTATTTTACGGGAAGCCCAAAAAGAAACCCTGTTGACGCGTGTGCCTGCCGCCTGTCAAAAAAAACAAATAGACAGACTCGCCATCCAATTCGCCAGTATTACTTCTATTGACGAAGCCTGGGGCGACCTGCTAAGGCGTCTGATCCAGAACCTTCAGCTTCTTGGAGTAGAGGTGGCGCTTGCAGGTCTAAGGCCGGAAGTGGCGATGCAGTTTACAAATTATAGAATAAGACTGGACGGTGTTCGTACGTTCCGAAACCTTCAACAGGCAACCCGCTATTATTATGGACAATCCTGACTGACAACAAGAGCCGAACTCCCTGTATGGGGGCTCGGCTCTTGTTGTTATCTCCATTCCTGTTCTTTAATATCAGCCTGGGGAAGCATAATGCTTTGGAAATCAAAGGCTTCCAGTGATTCTCCGCGTCTGATCTTGTCAGGGGCATCAGGGTTTTGCAAAGCGCTTGTGCCGAGACTGATAAAATCAGCCTCTTCTCCATTAATCAGTCTTGCTGCTTTTTCCGGGTCCTGAAGCTGGCCGTTTGCGATGACCGGTAGCCCGCTGAACGTTTTGGCGGCAGCCGCCATGGACATAGATCCTTCACCAAAGCCGGGCTGGGTGCCGTCTTTATCTGTAACATGAATAAAGTTCAGAGAGCTGTCTCCCAAGTCTCCGAAAATTGTGCGCGCATCCGTTTCTCCTAACGCCCAGCGGTGTTCGCCATCCGAAGCTTTTCCTTGAGAAATTCTTATCCCGACGAGATAGTCACTGCCGACAGCCTGTCTGACTTCCTCTATGACTTCCAGTGCAAAACGAAGCCGGTTCTTCGTTACTCCTCCGTACTCGTCCTCTCTTTGGTTAAAATAATCAGTAAGGAATTGATCGATTAGATAACCATTCGCACCATGGATCTCCACACCATCGAATCCGGCTTCCTTCGCCAGGCGTGCAGAAGTCGCGAAAGCCTTTTTGACGGATGCGATGTCTTCTTTGTTCATTGCCCTCGGTGTTGAGAACGCACCATTTCCACCATAGAAAGAAAGCTGGTCCCCTTTTGGTGCCACTTCGGAAGGAGCGATGGTTTGATCCTTATAGGCGTTACCTTGGGACTGAGCCCCGGCATGCATAATTTGGGCGATGATCCGGGTTCCGTGCTTTTGAACCCCTTGGATAATCGGCTTCCAAGCATCCCTGTGATTCTCATCGGCAAGGCCTGGTTGATTGGCATACCCTTGCGAATAGGACTTATCGGGGTATATTCCTTCCGTGATGACAGCGCCGAACCCACCGGCTGCAAATCGTTCGTAATAGTGCTTCATTCGGTCTGTCGCTATTCCGTTATCAGCTGCGCTGATTCTCGTCATTGGTGCGACGACGTACCTGTTCGGGAAGTGTGTATGATGCACTTTCTTTTCTGTGAATAGAGGTTGTACCTTGTCCTTCATTGTCTCTCATCTCCTTCTTCCTTCCTCGTTTCCTCTTTTGGTCATTCTCAAACAGTCGGATCATGGGAATAGTCCCCGAATGTGCTATAATACAAACAAATGTTCTTGAAAAGGAGAAGCACGATGGAGAAGTTATTGAACGGATTGAACCCTTCCCAGCAGGAGGCGGTCGCATCCACGGAGGGATATGTGCGGGTTATCGCGGGAGCAGGGTCAGGAAAGACGCGCGCTTTGACAAATCGATACGCCTTTCTTGTCGAAGAGCTCGGAATCGACCCCGGTAATATATTATCGGTGACGTTTACGAATAAGGCAGCCAATGAGATGAAAAAACGAGTCAAAAAATTAATCGGCGGGGAGCAGGATACGGGCTTCATCACCACCTATCATGGATTCTGTGTCCGTATTTTAAGGGAGGATATCCACCGCTTATTCTATCCGAAGAATTTCGCCATTCTGGATGTAGAGGATCAGAAAGTGCTGCTTCGGGAAATATTCGAAGAGCTTGAACTGAAGATGAACGAGAAGACATTCAAGCGGATATTGGACAAAATCGGTATCCTGAAGGGGAATACACATTACGTCCAACAGATGATACTCCGGGGGAAGATGCCCGATTCGGAAGCATCCGGCGATTTGGACGGTCAGATTATCCAACGTTACTTGAAAAAGCAGAAACGGGTATATGGACTTGACTTTGATGACTTGTTAAATTTCGTCTTCGTCCTGTTTGATCAATATAAAGAAGTGTTGGAGAAATGGCAGGAGCGCCTCTACTATCTCCAGGTGGATGAATTTCAGGACAGCAGTCTGAAACAGTTCGAACTTGTGCGTATGCTTTCCGATAAACATCGGAACCTGTTTGTCGTAGGCGACCCGGATCAAACCATCTATGAATGGCGGGGAGCAGACCCGAAATATATGGTCGACTTTGAAAACTATTTCCCTGAAGCTCAGACCATTTTTCTAAACGAAAATTATCGCTCGACTCCGGAAATTCTGTCCTTGGGGAATGCGCTGATCCAGAATAATTATTTTCGCGTCGATAAGCAGATGACCCCTGTCCATCCATCCGGGGTCAAGGTTCTCCACTATCATGCCAAAGACGAAGTCAAGGAAGCGAAATGGGTGAAAGATAGAATTCAATCCATTCTTCAAAAGGAGGGCGGGCGACGTTCGGATATCGCCATCCTGTATCGGGCGAATTACTTATCCCGTTCCGTCGAGCAGGAATTGATTGCTGCCAATATTGATTACACGATCTATGGCGGCTTCAAATTCTTCGAACGTATGGAAATTAAAGATGCGCTTGCACACTTGCGAATGATCGCCTGGGGAGATGATCTTTCCTTTGCGCGGATTATCAATGTTCCGAGAAGGCAGATTGGGAAGAAGCGGATGACCTTTCTTCGTCAAAGGGCGGAAAAGGACGGGACGACTCTTTATGAAACATTGAAAAAGTATCAGGAGGATCCTTTGTTCCTGAGAACAGGAGCAGCTTCCTTTATTGAATCAATGGAGCATCTTCGATCCATTCAGAAAGAGAGAAAAGTTTCGGAGCTTTTGCAGGAGTCCATGCAGTCTACCGGTTATGAAGCATACAGGCGTGAAGACGGGGACCAGGAACGGCTTGATAATCTGGCGGAACTCCTTCATTCCGTCGTGCAGTATGAACAGATGGCGGGGGAAGCTATACACCTCGATGAGTATCTTCAAATGCTGGCGTTATATACCGAAAACGACCGGGAGGAGCAAAAGGATTCCGTCAAACTGATGACGATTCATACAGCGAAAGGACTTGAATTCCCTTACGTATTTCTGATCGGGTTGTCAGAGAATATCCTTCCTAATGTCCGGGCGCTCAGGGAACGGAAAGAACGGGCCCTTGAAGAAGAGCGTCGCCTTGCTTACGTAGCCGTCACCCGGGCGGAGAAGGAACTGTATCTGACGGAATCGGAAGGCTTTCAGAACGGAGGGCAGAAGAAATACCCTTCCCGTTTTCTGTTCGAAGTGGAAGAAGGTCTTTATGAGAGTATTGGAGAAATGGATCCTTCCTTACGGGAGGAGGCAGAAGAATATATCCGTGCTGCCTACCGCGCTCCGGAACCGACCGATAGCGGCTTTAAGAAGGGCGAGCGGGTGAAACACCCGGTCTTCGGTGAAGGCGTTATTGAGGAAATCGATGGGAAGAGGAACAATTATATGATTTTCTTTGACCGTCTGAAGGCTCCGCGGCCGATCAGTCGAAACTTTAAAAAACTTGAAAAAATATAAAACAGCCGCTCAGCGGCTGTTTTTTTTAAATCGAATTTGCGATATTCATTGCTTGTTCTGTCCGGTCCTCTCCTGTTCCGTTATATTCCACTTGATATATGACATCAGAGTCGGACTCATACCACTCGACGAATACGGTATCGTTTCTTTCTTGAACACCGGCTACTGCTCCATTGTTAAGAGGTATCTGCAGCTCGGATTCCTGAAGGATGTTACCTGGCTCATAGATCGTATGCACGGCTGCTTCCGTTTCTTTCTCTGATCCATATACAATTGTAACGGTGCTGGAATCTATACTCGCCTGGACATTAGAGACGTCAAAGGGCAGCTTATCCGGAAGTCCCAGTCGCTCCTTCTGACTGTCTGATAAAGCCTGGATAGGTTCCGCGAATGTGTCCGGGTGTGCTTCCTCCAAATCCTGCAAACCTAAGTCTTGGGAAGAACAGGCGGCAAGCAGAAGCAGAGAAATAATCAGGATGGAACGCTTAAACATGTCTTATCCCCCTTGAATAATTCGAAAAAGTCCGATAATATTTTAACATAACCCTTATGATAATGCGCATGTAAAGGGCTGGTAAAATTAAAAAAGAGATAAAGTAGGAGAGAAATAGAATCTACAATGACTGGGTGACGGCAGAAGGGAATCAACATCCTATAAGAAGAAAGGTTGGATTTTATGAATTCCATTCAAGTCCGCTCATTTCTAGAACACGACATCGATGCCGTTCAACAGTTGAACGAAAAGGAAAACTGGAAAGTCCTTGTGGATCGGGCCGAGGAGACTCTGTGTTCCTGGCTGAATTCAGAGCCCGCGCTTGTTGCCGTTTCCGATGGGGAAGTCATCGGTTACCTGCGCGGCCTTACCGATGGCACGATGACCCTTTATATCTGTGAGCTGCTCGTTAAGGAAGAGTATCGGAATAACGGCGTGGCGCAGCAGTTGTTGCGCACAGCACATGAGTGTTATCCTGAAACGAGGATGGAGATGCTGGCAACAGAAAGCTCTGCCTCTTATTACACAGGACAGGGTTTTCGTAATTTCGCCGGTTTCCGGAAGACTGCAGAAGAATTGTAGAACCAAAGAAACGCCCGGACACACGGTCCGGGCGTTTTTTTTGTCTTGGTGCAGGGACAATCTATTACTGGTGCTTTTCTATATATTGGACTTCTTCTTGTTCGGTTAGCAGGCCTGTCGCTTTTCCGACATTACCATTTTGAAGGTTCCATATGGTGTTGTGATCGGAGACGGCATGGGAGTAATCATCGTTCTTCCAGCGCGTCAAAATCTCTTTATATGTGTCCCCATGCTGTAATTCAGAAGAGGCGGTGTGTTGAAGCAGCCAGTCGATCCGCTCGGGATGGATGACGTAGTTCGTCCACTTCTTATCTGCTTTGACCTTCTGGTGAGACATGGCGTGGATGTACTGCTGGTAATCGGAATCCGTCAAATCACCACCGGCCTTTTCGTCTCCGAAAGGATTCTTCTTTTCTTTCTCGAATTGTTCGACTTCCTCGGTTACGTTCTGTTCGGCAGACTGTCTGGTCGTCTCCATTTCTTCTGCCGTCATCGTTTCTTCCTGGCTTGCGAAGTAGTAGGCTGCCGCTCCGACAATGAGGACGACCCCTGACAATATCCCGACGATCCACTTCTTCATAAGATCCCCCTTTAATCCCTTTCATTTCCATAATATCTCTATTATAGAGAAAAAAGATTCAGGACGAAAGGTTTATCGGGGGAATCTCTCTATTTGTGATGCATACTCTTAACGGTCGACATAGTGTGCCAGTTTGGCGGCAAGAGAGCGGGGGAGTAGTTTTGAAGCGTAGGCCATCCCTTGATTTGCCATTCCGGGAATGACGACGCGCTTCCCTTTTACGAAGCCGAGAAACCCGGATTTAGCAACGGTCTCCGGCTTCATAGTGCTGTAGACGAGCTTCGTATGCTCTGCTTTCGCCCTTTTGAAGAATTCTGTCTCCGTTGCACCTGGACAGAGAGTTGTGATTGTCACACTTGTATCTCTGCACTCTTCGACAAGAGCTTCGGAAAAGGATAGTACGTAAGCTTTGGACGCATAGTAAACGGCCATTCTAGGGCCTGGCTGGAATGCAGCTGTGCTCGCTACATTGAGGATCCCCTTCGGTATCGAACGGAACCGCGCCGCTTTGATTTCAGGCAGGAACAGGTGAGTCAGTTCTGTTAAAGCATTCACATTGACCTGCAGCATCTGCTGCTGATCGGCAAGGGGGAGTTCATCAAATATTCCGTTTAAACCGAACCCGGCATTGTTGACCAACACGGTAATCGTCAGTCCGAGTTCTTTTACCCGGTCATAAATCTGTTGGGCAGCACCTGGCTCGGAAAGATCCTGGACAATTATGGTGACGGGATGTCCGTCCAATTCCTGTTTTAACGCTTCCAGCCTGGCCTCTGATCTTGCTACGACAATCAGGTTGTACCCGGACTTTGCAAAGAGGCGGGCGAGTTCGTACCCGATTCCTCCGGAAGCACCGGTAATGAGTGCAGTTGGTTTCATACGTCTCTCTCCTTTATAACTTCTCTTGGATTGCTAATAGTCTATACCCAAATACTGAATTCTACAAATCAAGCCCCTGTACTCCACTCAATGGGAGTTGACAGGGGCTAATGTTGTTTCTTGTATTCCTTGAGCTTATTCTTTGGGTTTAAGAGTCACAGCGGTCCCATATGCCATTATTTCTGAAGCAGAGTTTGTAACCGTAGAAGTTTCCAGGCGGACGGCGATTACCGCATCCGCACCTTTTTCTTCTGCGTGTTTGATCATGCGCCCGATAGCCTGCTGACGGGCTTCGTCCATCATTGCTGTATAGTCTTTAATTTCTCCTCCGACGACGTTCTTTAACCCGGCAAGGATGTCGCGTCCGATATGCTTCGACTGAACGGTGCTTCCCCGGACGAATCCTTTCATAGCTGTAAGATCATACCCATGTACAAAATCAGTAGTCACGATAATCATTAAATGGTTCCTCCTTTTTACGCTCCTGCGCAAGTAAAAATAATATAGTGAACAACCCTGCATACGAGCATGCGATAAGAATCAGCCCCGTCCATAGATGGAAGAACAAGGAGACGTATCCTGCGATCTGCAGTAAAAGACAAGCGAATACAAGATTGATTTTCAACGCGTCTCCCTCCAGACCGTGCGCCGCAGGATGAAAAACAGAATGCTCGGTACCGGAAATTGAATGATGCCGATCAGCCCCCAGAACCACGGAGCTTTATCGATTCGCCTTGCTTTTATAAAAAGAATCGAGCTTTGGGTAAGCAAGACCGTTCCAAGAAGCAGAAATCCCCATAAAGGGATATCTTCAGGCCCGTATTGTTTCATGATGTCACCACCGTTCGCCGCTTTTCACGAAGGGCATACACACACATGCTCCCGACAGCAATAATCTGGATGATAAGGAACAAGGATGGGAACATGATAAACGTGAACGATAAGGCGGAAAGACCGATGGCTGCCACCAGCCACAGACATACAAGTTCTATCCATAACCGCTGGTACCAACGCCTGGAATGTTCTTCTATCCAAGCTTCAAATTGATGAAAGGAAGGTTCATCCACTTCCAAATAGTCATCGATTTTTTTGCTCGTTTCGTGAAGATGCTGTTCAATCAGACGTTTCTTATTATTATCATTCATCGATATTAAGCTCCTTCCGTAAACGGTCCAGGCCATAGTGAACACGTGATTTGACCGTGCCGGTTTTCAGTTTTAACAGGTTAGCGATTTCTTCATATTCGTAACCGTAATAATGCTTCAGAAGGATGGGGATACGATGCTTCTCTTCCAGCTTCCATATGGCCGTTTGGGTTTCGAACCATTCTTCGGGTACTTTGGCAGCTTCGATATGATTGATTTCATGCTCATGAAGGAACCGGGTATTCTTGTGCTTCTTTTTCATATCAAGGAAGGTATGCGTTGCAATTTGCAGCAGCCATGTGGAGAAGCTGGCATTCCCTTTATACTGATGGAGCTTTCGGATCGCTTTCATGATTGTTTCCTGGGTAATGTCATAAGCCAGTTGTTCCTCCCCGCACATCTTCCAGGCGTATTTGAACAAGAAGCTGTAGTGATCTTTCAGCAGCCCTGCTAAAGCTTTGTTGTCCCCTTGGGCAGCTCTTATTCTCTCAAGGTCCATGGGCATCCCTCATTTCCTATCTGCCTATACGACGAATGAACCCTGTCATCCGTTCAATTTTTTTCTTTCTTTTCTATTTATGCAGACCTATCCGTGAAAAGCGGCGGTTCCTGCTTCTTCTTATTGTTTACTACAAATCATGGAAACATCGCTGTTGACTTTGAAGTCTGAATTTTATAGACTGTGAGAAAGCTTAATAAGCAAGTTGAGATGAGAATGAGTTGAGTTGAGGTTAGAGTGAGCTGAGCCGAGAGAGCGAGGAATCGTCGGACGAAGGAGCTGACCGATTGCCTGGCCGTAAGTAAGTATTCAATGACAACCCCCCACTCGTTTTATCACCCTCAACGTCTCATTCTCCATACTACTATGGAGAGGTGAGCCTTTTTGACTACTTTTGAAGCATTTCAAAGCGATGCATCCCTGTATCGCACCATCCCAATTACTAAATCCTTTTACACGGATACGTTAACACCTATCCACATGTTTCACGCTTTAAATAACGAAGCGGTATATATGCTCGAGAGCCAGGATCCGGAATCACCCTGGTCGAACTATTCTTTTATTGGCTTAGATCCAATGATTGAATTAAAAGAAATGGACGGCACGTTCTATATTACAGATTTCCAGACGAAGCAGGAAGAAGAAGCGCCTTCTTTCAAAGCAGCTTACGAAAAGGTGTTGGAGGATCTGCAGGTGAAACCGGCTGAAGATAGCGATCTCCCTTTTAAAGGAGGAGGTGTCGGCTATATCAGCTATGACGCAATATCCGATTATGAACCGGTTCCAAGAGCCGAGGAAGCTGGAAGTCTTGCGAATTATCATCTGCTGTTCTGCCAGACTTTAATCGCTTATCATCACAAAACGAAGCAGACGACGATCTTGTCCTTTGCAAGGCTCGGAAGCGGCGGTGAAGAGAACCTGACAAGTGCCTATGAAGATACACTGGGAAGGATCGAGAAAGTCCAATCCCGCTTGGCGAAGGCTCCTGGTCTGCCGGACTTGATGATGCAGGAAGAGGCGGAGTCTGAAGAAGAGATGGAATGGGACAGCAATTATGAACCGGACAAATTCAAAGCGGACGTGGAACGTATTAAAGAATACATTCTGGCGGGTGATGTCTTCCAGACTGTACTTTCCCAGCGCTTCCACACGGTAACGGACAGGAGCGGATTTGAACTGTACCGCGTTCTTCGGAATGTGAATCCATCCCCGTACATGTTCTATTTGAAGATGGGCGGCGTGGAAGTCATCGGAAGCTCTCCGGAGCGCCTTCTTGAAGTAAGAGACAGGAAGCTTGAAATCCATCCCATAGCAGGAACAAGGAAGAGGGGCCGGACCAAGGAGGAAGATGACCGCCTTGCAGAAGAGCTGATGAAGGATGAAAAGGAACTGGCTGAGCACCGGATGCTTGTGGATCTGGCCAGAAACGATATTGGTCGAGTAGCCGAATACGGATCGGTTCAGGTCAGTGAATATATGACGATTGGTCGTTTCTCCAAAGTGATGCACATCATAAGTAAAGTGATTGGTGAACTGAAAGAGGATGTATCACCGATTGATGCCCTTATTTCTTCCTTTCCGGCAGGAACGTTATCCGGAGCTCCGAAAGTCCGCGCTATGCAGATATTGCGGGAGCTCGAACCGACTCCGAGAAATCTATACGGCGGCGGCATCTTATACCTCGGGTTCGACGGTAACATCGATTCATGTATAACGATCCGGACGATGACGCTTATGGGACGGGATCTATACGTCCAGGCAGGGGCAGGAGTGGTGGCTGACTCCGATCCCGAAGCAGAGTATCAGGAGACGCTGAACAAAGCGAGTGCTTTGAAGCGGACGATTCAATTAGCAGAGAAGGTTTTTGAGAAGAGCGGAGAAGGAGTGGAGATGAGATGAAAGAGCTATTAAATAGAGTTGTATCAGGGGAAGTAATGGATGAGCAGCAGGCGTTCGAAACGATGAACGGTATCATGCAGGGCGAGGTTACGACAGCCCAGTTGACGAGTCTTTTAAGCATCATGCGTTTCCGCGGGGAGACAGTGGAAGAAATGACAGGATTCGTCCGGGCGATGCGTGCCAACATGACGAAGCTGGATGTCCATGATTCCACCATCATCGACACATGCGGTACCGGAGGGGACGGTGCATCTACGTTCAATATCTCCACGGCCGTATCGATCGTGCTTGCAAGTATGGGTGTCAAAGTTGCCAAACACGGAAACCGAAAAGTTTCTTCCAAGAGCGGGAGCGCAGATGTACTGGAGATGCTTGGTATTCCAATCGATACAACACCGGCAGAAGGAGCGAAGGCTCTGCAGGATAAAGGAATGACTTTCCTTTTCGCACCATTGTATCATCAGGCAATGAAACATGCAGGCCCGGCGAGGCAGGAACTTGGATTCCGGACGATATTCAACCTCCTCGGACCTATGTCAAATCCAGCCAATGCCAAACGGCAGCTGATTGGCATTTACTCCACGGATTATGCAGAGAAGATGGCCGAAACGCTGAAAGAGCTCGGATCCGAACGAGTGCTGCTTGCTACGGGCAGAGACGGTCTGGATGAAATAACGATAACAGGCGTGACGGATATAGTTGAACTGAACGAAGGGTCTATCACCCGATATACGATCACTCCGGAAGACTTCGGGTTATCAAGGGGATCCCTTGACGATATTAAAGCATCCGAACCCTCGGAAAGCGCAGCAATCATCAAAGAGATTTTCTACGGAGAATCAAACCAAAGCGCCGTCGATATAGTCAAAATGAACGCGGCTGCCGGCCTGTACGTGGCAGGAAAAGCTGATGACCTTCACGAAGGAGTAAAGCAGGTCGAAGAAGCTCTTCGAACAGGAGTGACCAAAGATTACTTTGAATCCATTGTAACGGAAAGGGAGAATCGTCAATATGCTTGAAACCATCTTGGCAGTCAAACAGCAGGAAATTGAAAAAATGTATTTACCGGAAGAACAAACATACAGGAAATATTCTCTGCATGAATCCTTGAAAACTTCCCCCTATAGAGCGGGACTGATCGCAGAAGTGAAAAAGGCTTCTCCGTCGAAAGGGATTATTCGTGAAGACTTTAATCCTGTGAAGATCGCGCATGATTACAATCAAGCGGGAGTCCAGGCGATTTCTGTTTTGACGGATCAGCATTTCTTCCAGGGGCACCGGGATTACTTATCTTCCATAAAACAGGTGGTCGATGTACCCGTACTTAGGAAAGACTTCCTCATCGATCCCATACAAATCGTAGAAAGTGCTTCTATTGGAGCGGATGCGGTCCTTCTGATTGGAGAAGCGATGGAAGCACGGGCCCTGCACGAACTTTATCTGCAGGCATATGAACTTGGAATGGAAGTGCTAGTGGAAGTGCATGGGGAAGAAACGCTGGAGGGATTGTTGAAGCAGTTCACCCCTGAAATACTCGGCATCAACAACAGGAATCTGCATACGTTTGAAACGAAGCTTTCTCAGACAGAGCGGATGGCGAAGCTTGCTCCGGCAGAAGCTCTTCTTGTTTCGGAAAGCGGCATTTTCACGCATGACGACTTACTTGCCGTATCCAGCTTCGGAGCAGAAGGAATCCTCGTCGGTGAATCGTTGATGAGACAGCAGGACATAGGCAAGGCTGTTCAAGTGCTGATGGAAGGGGAAGATGTCCGATGAAGGAGCCGATTGTCAAACTGTGTGGAAACCGGTCGCTCTCGGATGTCGCCAAGACTACTTCCTCGGAAGCGACGCATTTAGGTTTCATTTTCGTCAGAAGAACGAAAAGGTATGTTCGTCCGGAAGCCGTCGCCCGCTGGATCAGGAAGATCCGGCCAAAGCAGAAGCTTGTCGGGGTTTTCATTGAACCGACACTTGAGGAACTGGAACAGATTCTTCATTTTGTTCCACTTGACGTTATACAGCTCCATGGAAACGAAACCGTATCCCAGCTCCTGCGCATTAAAGAAGCATTCGGCCTTCCGGTTTGGAAGGTCATTCATCATCAAGAGAACGGGATGAACCAAATGGAGATTTTTCAAGGAGTTGCCGACGGGTATGTGATCGATTCTAAAGTGGATGGTCAAGCGGGCGGAACCGGCGTTCGATTCGATTGGGAAGCTGTTCCTTCCTATCAGAGCGCTGCTTATGAGCAGGGCGTTCCCTGTCTTATTGCAGGTGGAATAAGGCCGGAAAACGTGGCAGAGCTTCTTACTTACGACCCGGATGGGATCGATCTGTCCAGTGGTATCGAATCCAATGAAACAAAAGATATCGGCAAGATTCAAGCAGTCATGAAAGAGGTGGAGCGTAATGTTGCAAGTATTACCTGATATAAAAGGCCGTTTTGGTGATTTCGGAGGGAAATATGTTCCGGAAACACTGATGGGTCCCCTTCAAGAGTTGGAAGATGCATTAGATGAAGCATTGAACGATTCATCCTTCATGGAGGAGTATCATCATATATTAAAAGAATACGCCGGCAGACCTACTTCCCTTACCTTTGCAGATAAGATAACGGAACATCTCGGCGGGGCGAAAGTGTATCTGAAGCGGGAGGACCTGAATCATACCGGCGCCCACAAGTTGAACAATGCCGTCGGACAGGCCCTGTTGGCGAAGCGTATGGGCAAGAAGAAAATCATCGCCGAAACGGGTGCTGGCCAGCATGGCGTCGCCTCTGCAACGGTGGCGGCAAAGTTCGGTCTGGAGTGTAAAGTGTTCATGGGCGAAGAGGATATCCGCCGGCAGGAGCTTAACGTATTTAGAATGAAGCTGCTCGGCGCAGAAGTCATTTCCGTGTCAAGCGGAAACGGCACGCTTAAAGATGCGACGAACGAAGCTATACGATACTGGGTAGCCAACTGTGAGGACCATTTTTATTTGATCGGTTCTGTCGTGGGACCTCATCCGTATCCGAAGATGGTCCGTGATTTTCAGCGTATTATTGGGGATGAATCGAAGCGACAATTCCTTGAGGCGGAGCCGGAGCTGCCCGACCGTATTTACGCCTGCGTAGGCGGAGGAAGCAATGCTATGGGTATGTTTTATCCTTTCTTGGAAGATGAATCGGAGTTGATCGGCGTGGAAGCGGCAGGCAAAGGGGTGGAGACACCAGAGCATGCGGCGACATTGACGAAAGGGACGCCCGGCGTCATCCATGGTTCTCTTACTTATTTGATGCAGGATGAGAATGGCCAGATTACAGAGCCGTATTCGATTTCCGCAGGACTTGATTATCCCGGAATCGGACCGGAACACGCACATCTTTTCCAAACGAAGCGTGTGCGTTACGAATCGATTACGGATCAGGAAGCATTGGATGCCTTGAAATTGTTGACGCAAACGGAAGGAATCATACCGGCTATTGAAAGTGCTCATGCACTTGCCCAGGCGTTCAAGGAAGCCGGGTCGATGAAACCGGAAGAAACGATTCTCATTAATTTGTCCGGTCGGGGCGACAAAGATATGGCGACATTGATGGAACACTTCCAGGAGGAGGTATGACATGCTTACGAAAACAGCGTTCCAAGGTAAATTGACGAAAACAGAAGACTTATTCATTCCTTTCATCGTTGCAGGTGATCCGGCCCCCCAATACACTATAGACTTTGCTCTTAGACTCCAAGCGGAAGGAGCGGACATCCTTGAACTTGGCGTCCCTTATTCGGACCCGCTTGCAGATGGTCCGACTATCCAGCGCGCCGCCAAGCGCGCTTTGAAGAGCGGTATGTCTTTGAGAAAAGCGATAGAACTGGTCCCGGCATTGCGGGACAACGGGGTGGAAATACCGGTTGTCATTTTCACCTACTACAATCCTGTTCTGCAGATTGGACATAAAGACTTCTTCGATAAGCTGGAAGCAAACGGAGTAGAAGGGGTGCTCATTCCTGACCTTCCATATGAGGAGAGTGCAGAGGTACGGAGCATGGCTGAAGAGAGGGGCATTGAATTCATTTCCCTTGTCGCTCCGAACTCCGATCAACGGATCAAGCAGATTGCAGAGAATGCAAAAGGCTTTTTGTACTGCGTTTCTTCACTTGGAGTCACAGGAGAACGGAATGACATGTCCGGAGAAGCGCTCTCCTTCATTGAAAAAGTGAGAGAACACAGCAAGGTACCGGTTGCGGTCGGTTTCGGCATCTCCACTAACGAGCACGTGAAACTTGTGCGTCATCATGCGGATGGAGTCATTATCGGAAGTAAAATCATCCGTTTGATCGAAGAAGAGTTGCAGCACGTAGAAGCCGGCCGTAGAGATGAAGCTCTTGATAACTTTACTAAAGGCATCCGTGACCTGGTCGAATAGTCGCTGCCGGCACAGCTGAGAGGAGTGGAGCAGAGTGATATACATGATTGACCATTATGATTCTTTCACTTATAACCTTGTGCAGTATTTAGGGGATTTGGGAGAGGAGATCATCGTCAGAAGAAACGATGAAGTATACTTGAGTGAAATTAAAGAATGTAACCCTGATCTGATTTTCCTTTCGCCGGGACCTTGTTCTCCGGATGAAACAGGGATGACGCTGGACGTCATCGCTGCATTCAAGGACAGCATTCCTATATTCGGTGTCTGTCTCGGTCACCAGTCAATTGCTCAGGTGTTCGGTGGGAAGGTGGTTCGTGCAGACCGCTTAATGCACGGGAAATCATCCCTCATCCACCATGACGGCCGTGGTATTTATGATGGATTGAATAATCCGATGGAAGTGATGCGCTATCATTCGCTGATAGTGAAGCAGGATGGAGTGCCGGAGGATTTTGAAGTCACATCGAAGACTGCGGAAGGAGAAATCATGGGAATCCGTCATAAGGCTCTTCCTATAGAGGGCGTCCAGTTCCATCCGGAATCGATCGGCACGGCAGACGGCAGGAAGCTGCTGGAGAATCTTATTAAGCAGCGTGCGAAAGCATTATTATCATAAGAAAAGCCTCCCATTGACCGGGAGGCTTTTTCTTATGAGGTTCAATCGACTTTGAATCGTTTTATTTGATCGTTCAGTACATTCGATAGCTCTGCTAAGTCTTCGGCGCTGTTCGATACTTCTTCCACAGAACTGTTGGACTGCTGGGCCGCTGCGGTGACCTGTTCGACACCGGCGGCGGATTCTTCCGAAACAGAAGCCACTTCTTCAATCGATGTATTCATTTCATAACTGTCTTCCGAGATCTTTTGGAGCTTTGCAGAAATTTCCCGTGTGCGCGCCACCATATCTGTGACAGAATGCTGAATTTTATCAAAGGTTTCCCCGGTTTGTTTCATCAGGGTGGTACCTTGATCGACCTCTTTGTAACCATTCTGAAGAGTAGCGGCCACCTCACCGGATTCCGTTTGGATCGTATCGACAATTGATGTGATATCTTCGACAGAATGAGAGACCTGCTCGGCGAGCTTGCGGACTTCATCAGCAACGACGGCGAATCCTTTCCCATGCTCCCCTGCTCTTGCTGCTTCAATAGCTGCATTCAGAGAAAGGAGGTTCGTCTGGTTGGCGATATCCTGAATGACTTGGACAAGTTTTGAAATCTGCTGGGATTGACTGTCTAAGCCCCGAACCTTATCAACAGATTCTTTGACGATGCGGTCTATTGTCTGCATTTGATCGACAGAATGACGCATCATGTCACTGCCTTCGTTCGTCATGCGAAGAACAGCTCCCGAGGACTCCGAGATTCCCTTGCCATTCTCATAAGCCTCCCGTATTTCCGTGGTGAAAGCTTCCATCATTTCTGATAGTTTGGAAGAACTGTGGGCCTGTGATTCCGCGCCTGCTGACAGCTGTTCCATCGTAGATGCAATCTGCTCACTACCTTCCTGTACTTCGTTTGCAGACAGCCTCAAGCCGGAACTTTGTGTGCGGACAGATTCTACCGCACCTTGAAGTTGGAGGATGATTTGTCTGATTCCTTCTTTCATTTCATGAGTGGATCCCGCCAATTGACCGATCTCATCCTCTCGATTCTGTCGAAGATCAATGGTGAGGTTGCCCTCTTCTACTTCCTTCATTTGTGACTGCAGTCGGACAATCGGCTTGCGGATTCTTCTTGTAATCAATGTAGCGGCTATGATCGACAACAATAAAATGATCAGGACTGTAATGGCAATCGGAATAATGATGGCGGCACTTTGCTGTTCGAGATCCGCTTTATCAACCGTTCCGATTATGATCCATCCGGTTATATCATTCTTTGAGTAGCCGAGTGTCTTATCTTTTCCTTCATATTCATAAGAAATAACGCCTGACTGTTTGTTTTGATTCATAATAGAAGTATAAAAGCTGTTTTCTGTAATATCCGTTCCGACAAGGTCTTCCTGCGGGTGGGAGATGAATATGCCGTTTTCTGCAAAAATAGCAGCATAGCCGGAATCTGCGATTTTCACGCCATCGATCAGACGGAGGAGGGAGCTCATATTGATATCGATAGAAAAGACGCCGACGAGCTCGTCACCGTTTTGCACCGCTTTAGCGACACTCATAATGGTCTCTTCCGTATTTACATCCAAGTACGGTTCCGTCCAGACGAGAGAACCGGCATTGTCCACGGCATCCTGATACCACGGGCGTGTGCGCGCATCGAAGTCATCGGGGAGCTGCAGTTCATCGTCGGACACAGTCGTTCCTTCCGATTCCATACCTACATACGCATTTTGGACAATATCATTGGAGGCGCGTATGTCATTGAGCTCTTCTATGACCGCATCAGGATCTGATTCTATATTTAAGAATTCCTCCTGGCCGGAATAGTAATTGATCGTATCTTCCTGTGCTTCGAGGAAAATATCGAAGGACTGACTCAACGTCTTCATTTGTTCTTCCACATTGTCTGTGAGCTCTGCCGTCGTGTTATCCACGCTGAAGGAATAGCTGGCAATGCCGACGACAATGCCGGCGATGACAATTAACGTAAGAAAAGGAATCAAAATCTGCCGCTGAATCGTCTTTGTGAAAATGGATGGACGCTGTTTCTTCTTGCTCTTCTTTTTCTTCTTCATTGGTACCCTCCCGTATTACTTTCTTTGTGTTCTCCCAGTGCTTTCTTCTCTCTTGTATCGGCATCGGATTAAGAGTTGTAAAGAGGATGTTTCTATGAGAGCGTTATCTAATTAAAATAAATGAAAAGATTAGTATTGAAAGTGGGGAAGGAAGGTGCTATTATATTAATTGTCTTCAAAATACGGGGCATTAGCTCAGCTGGGAGAGCGCTACACTGGCAGTGTAGAGGTCAGCGGTTCGAGCCCGCTATGCTCCACTTCGATATAAAAAGCACTTGCATATGCAAGTGCTTTTTATTTTTTCTATAATTCCCTTTTAACGATAGAATGCCTATTTCTCTATATTTTCCATGTAAATTACTATAAGTCCATCATTTGACTATACCAACACTGCCTCTCTGACATACATAATAATAAGTCAATAAATTTGGCTTTATATTATTTCAAGGAGAGAAAGCGATGTATATTTATGATCCAAACAGTCAATCTTTCAGAACTAACCGCCTGTCCGGGCTTGGTGGATGCAGCCGTACAAACGGAGCAAATGCCGCAGGTCAGCCATACGGCGGAAACGGTCTGCGTCAACCAGGAGACATGGTTGGAGGTAAGAAAGGGAAATTCTACCCTGAAAGGAAACACAGCTGTTCAAAGCAATATCCAGAGTGTGATATTGCGGAAACAGTAAGCGTCAACTGTAATTCGGAAGGCTTCGGAGGTGGATTCTTCCTGCCGGTCGTTCTTCGTGATGTGGAATTGCAGGCACTTGTTGAGTCTGAAATTACCCTTCCTACGGCTGCACGTGAAATCAAAAACGTACGCCGAAACGTGTACTTGACTCAGTGTAAAGCGATCCCGTCTATCGCTACGGAAGCTTCCGTCAACGTATTCGTGTCTGGTTATATCCACAAGAATATTCAGTATGTAGAAGAGTGCAGCGGGTACCTGCAGGATTACTCTGTAGAAGTTCCGTTCAGCTGCAACCAAACAGTGGAGATTGAGAACTTCCCGACTCAATTCTTCAGTGAAAAGTCTACAAGCACAGGAGAGAGAATCTTCGTTGATAAGAAGGGCATGGGAGGCGACCATTGTGTATCCGGCGGTCTTACGTTTGAATATTACAACGAGCCGATTGAATGCCGTCTTTTGTTCAGTGCGGTAAACGACATTGACTTGTATAAGCATGTCGACAAGTGGGGCCGTTTCTGTAAGATTGTAGAAAAAGCAGAAGTCTTGCTTATCTTCCGTCTGATTCAGTCACAGCAGTTCGACGAGCTTCCTGATGGAGAAGAGCCTGGTGCGCAGAATCAAGCGACACAAGGTCGCATTCAGAATAAAATGAACAGAGGAAAATAATTATTTGCAAGGGTCTGATCCTTTACGGGTCGGGCCTTTTTGTTATTTTATGTAGGAAGCGGGCGTTTGGTGCCACTGGGATACCGTGTTTTTGTGTGGTTTGAAAAGGTATAATAGAAGGAAAAAAAGGGAGAGTCTTTGCTATGATCGTGTCTTTCAACCGTGTTTTACAGCGTCTGATGCCCTATATTACGCCAAGCGCGGTGGTGATCGGTGTCCTGCTTGCGGAATGGTTCGATAACTTCGTCTTCCTCGTGCCGTGGATCTTTGCGGTCATGACGTTTGCCGGCAGCCTTGGATCGAACTTTACCGATTTGAAAAAAGTACTCAGACATCCGGTCGCACTGGTTGCATGTATCGTCTTATTACATATCATCATGCCTTTAATTGCTCTTGGAGTCGGAAGCTTATTGTTCGGGAAGGAGGATTATACGACAATCGGGCTGGTGCTGTCCTTTGTCATTCCTACGGGGATTACGTCTTTGATCTGGGTTTCCATCTATAAAGGAAACGTCGTGCTGACGCTCTCCATCATACTGATTGATACGCTTCTTGCTCCGTTTACAGTACCCTTGGTTATGCAGCTGTTGGTCGGGGGCTCTGTCCAGATGGACATAGGCGACATCATGGTCGGTCTTCTGTTCATGATCGTTATCCCTTCTCTGGCCGGAATGGCTGTCAATCAGTGGGGGAGGGCTTCTTTCACGTCCAAAATGGAAACCAACCTAGCGCCATTGACGAAAATCGGGATCGGTCTCGTTGTGACGATCAACAGCTCCGCGGTCGCTCCTTATTTGAGAGTGATTGATCAAACGCTGCTTTGGACTGGAGTGACGGTCCTGTGTCTGGCTGCGTTGTCCTATGTGCTCGGGTTTTGGACCGGTCGGCTGCTGCGGGTGGAGCGTGGCAGTGTCCTGTCGCTCACGTTCAACAGTGGAATGCGTAATATCAGCGGCGGTGCCGTGATCGCCATCACCTATTTTCCACCACCGGTCGCCGTTCCGGTCATCGTCGGAATGTTGTTCCAGCAGGTCCTTGCCTCCTTCGCCGGCAAGTGGCTGGACAACTTTGGGAAAGGCGATAAAGGTGTGGCCGCACTGACGCACAAACAGATATAAAGGCGTTTTATAGTTAAAGAAACAGGGGAATCTGATGGAATAGAAGGAAGGACGGGAGGCGCGTATGTTATTTTCAGGAATTAAATTATCAGACCTCTCCAAAGTATCGGTCCTGCTCATCGCAGCTGGATTCGTCCTAGTGGGAGGGGCGTTGTTTTTCTTTGCAGAACTTGCCGAGGATGTATTGGAGCAGGACCAGTTCCTCATGGACCAGGCGGCTCAGGATTTCTTTATGGCCATTCGTTCTCCGTGGCTCGATACAGCCTGGGGCGGATTAACCGAATTAGGGTCCGTCTGGTTCTTGACGACAGCTACCGTCCTCGTACTGGGTTACTTGTTATTCTTCTCCAAACTCAGCCGATGGGTGGCCGTCTTTTTCCTTGTCAACATGGCGGGTATCAGCCTGTTGACAAAGGCTCTCAAGCTCACGTTCGAACGGGAGCGGCCCGAGGTGCTGGCGCAATATGACGGGACAGGATTCAGTTTTCCAAGCGGTCACTCGACAGGGTCGATGGTTTTCTATGGATTCATGATCTATGTTGTCGTGATCAGCCGTCTTCAGCGGAAGTGGAAAGTCACGCTCGGTCTTCTGCTGGGACTGGTCATTCTTCTCGTCGGTTTTTCCCGCGTTTATGTGGGTGTCCACTACCTGACGGACATCACTGCCGGCTTCTTATTCGGACTTGCCTGGCTCCTTGTTTGTATCGCCGCTCTCGAAGTGACGCTTTGGAATCAGCGGCGCCGACAACAAGATTATAAAATGCGTGTCGGGGGGGAATAAGAAGACGGAGGAGTGATACATCATGCTGTACATCTTAGTTATATTTCTTCCACCGTTAGCCGTCTTGTTTACCGGTCAACCTTTGAAAGCGCTGCTGAACTTAATTTTGACCATGCTCTTTTATGTGCCGGGAGCGGTTCATGCAGCCGTAGTTGTTAAAGGTCATTACGATAGAAAGAAGCATAGATGAGAAGAAGCGTCTGAAGGGATCCCTTCAGACGCTTCTTTTTGATTAAACTCCTCGTTTGTTTCCCCAGACGAGGGCATGGACCTGCGGCAGCACACGGACGTGATTAAGCTTTTCCGAGGCGACTACCTGATCGATCAGCCATTCATATTGTTCAAGCAGATGACCGGCCAGGTTCGCCGGTTCGCCTTCCTTGAGGTCATCGTTTCCGACCTGCAGAAAGAAAGGAATGGCTGGATATCGTTCATGGACCTGCGCTGCATAATCCAAATCTTCTTCGTTGAAAATGACGACCTTCAAACTTGTAGAATCACTCCGGCCCTTCCTTTCCAAGCGATGAAGGATGTCATCGAGGATGTTCCAATCCGTCTTCATCAATGAGCTTGGCGGCTTCGGAGAGATGGTAAGGTCATCGATGTCCGGGAACCAGTCCTGATAACGGCTTCCTTGTGTTTCCAATGCGACCTCGATACCGAGGTCGTGAAGTCCGTCAATCAATTCGTTTAAATGTTTCAGCAAAGCAGGGTTGCCGCCTGAGATGGTGACGTGATCGAAGCGTTCCCCACCGGTTTCTTTCAAGCGGGTGATGATTTCCTCGGCAGTCAGGCGTTCGATATCCTCTTTTGCGCTGCCGTCCCAAGTAAAAGCAGAATCGCACCAGGCGCAGCTGTAATCACAGCCAGCCGTCCGGACGAACATCGTTTTTCTACCGACGACCATGCCTTCTCCCTGTATCGTAGGTCCGAAGATTTCCAAGACGGGAAACTTATTCATCGCGCATCCACTCCCGTCTTGCTTCTGCATAGCTTGTCGGCGTCTCATAAAGCTTCACGAACTCCACGCGGGAGCCGTCACCGCGGTTTAACAGTGCTTCTTCCATCTGATAATAAATCCAGACGACCATGTTTTCAGCCGTCGTATTCATGTTAGGGAGCGTGTCATTTAAATAGCGGTGATCGAGATGGACCTCAATGCTTTCTTTCCATATCTGTTTGATATCACCGAAGTCGATGACAAGTCCGATATCATCAACGAATCCGCTGATACCGAAGATGACTTTGTACGTATGGCCGTGCAGATTTTTGCACTTTCCTTCATAACAGTGCAGGTGATGGGCCGCGTCGAAGGTGAATTCTTTGCTTACCATAACCCGCTTGGAATGATACTTCAAATCCTGGCGCTTAATGTCTTCATCTATTTTCTGTAAGTTTTCTACAATGGTGAAGCCGAACATCAGCGGCTCACCTCTTTTTGAGCAAGATACATATCCAGACCATTCTGACGGAGGCGGCACGCCGGGCAGTCGCCGCAACCTTCTCCGCGTATGCCGTTGTAACACGTAAGCGTCTTTTCGCGCACATATTCGAATCCGCCGAGTGTATCAGCAAGCTCCCATGTCTCGGCTTTATCGAGCCACATAAGCGGTGTGTGAAGGACGAATTCGTCATCCATGGACAAGTTGAGGGTGACGTTCAGTGATTTCACAAAGACGTCACGGCAGTCCGGATAGCCGCTGAAATCTGTTTCACATACGCCGGTGATCACATGCTTGGCACCGATCTGTCTGGCAAGAATGGAAGCGAAGGATAAGAACAACAAGTTCCTGCCCGGAACGAAGGTGGATGGGAGCTCCCCGTTTTCGCCGTCTTTCACTTCCATATCATTACGCGTCAAAGCGTTCGGTGCGAGCTGGTTCAAGAGAGCCATATCCAGGATATGATGGCGGACGCCTTTATCGGCGGCGATTTCTTTGGCAACTTCAATTTCTTCTTTATGCCGCTGGTCGTAATCAAAGGTTACGGCTTCGACGTGATCGAACTTCTCTAAAGCCCAGTAAAGACACGTTGTACTGTCCTGACCGCCGCTGAATACAACCACGGCTTTGCTGTTTTTTTCCATAAAAAAATTCCCCTTCCTTATAGGAAAGAGAGTATTCTATACACCCAAAACACTAAAAAAACCGTACCTAAGGTAAGGTACAGTTCCATCCTTAGTTTTTTATAGAGGGTGTCGCTAGAACCTCTCCTGCATCTGTCTGCAGATTTTATTCCATTGCTTCCCTTATTCTAACATGGAGCAGGTGAAAAAGGGAAGGAAAGACTTGGAGAGGTGGAATAGGCTCATTAGTTAAAAAATTGCGATTTACCTGTTGACTTCTTACATAGGTTTTGTATAATTATAAACATCAAGTAATAAATATGCAGGATTATTCATTGAGGAAGAGAGTACGTAGGCATCGGATCTGCAGCGAGCCGGGGTTGGTGGAAGCCTGGTGATCGATTCATACGGAAACGCACTTCTGAGAAGTTCGGTGAACGATAGTAGCCGTAACCGGGAGCTCCCGTTATCAGCATTGAGTTGGTCTATTTAATTAGACAATGAGAGTGGCACCGCGGATGATAATAACGTCCGTCTCTTACCTTTAGTAGGAGACGGTTTTTTTATGGATATAAATAACTAGGAGGAATTTAATTATGACAAAACCAAAAGTAGTACTCGCATATTCCGGTGGATTGGATACTTCGATTTCAGTGAAATGGATTCAGGAAAAGTACGGATATGATGTCATCGCCTTAGGGTTGGACGTTGGTGAAGGGAAAGACTTGGAGAAGATCCGTCAGAAAGCGCTGGACGTCGGTGCGATTAAGGCGATTATGGTGGACGCTAAGGAACTGCTTGCGGAGGAATACCTGATTCCCGCTTTGAAAGCAAACGCACTGTATGAAGGGAAATACCCGCTGTCTTCTGCACTATCCCGTCCATTAATCTCCAAGCTGTTGGTGGAGGTAGCGGAACAGGAAGGCGCAGTAGCTGTCGCACACGGTTGTACAGGAAAAGGAAATGACCAGGTTCGTTTCGAAGTGTCCATCCAGGCCTTGAATCCAAACCTTGAAGTGATCGCTCCAGTCCGGGAGTGGGGAATGACTCGTGATGAACAGATCGTATATGCAGAAGAAAATGGCATTCCAATTCCTGTGAATTTAGAAAATCCGTTTTCCATCGATGCGAATATCTGGGGACGTGCCTGCGAAGCCGGCGTTCTGGAGGATCCTTGGAAAGAGGCTCCGGAAGCGGCATACGCCTGGACGAATCCTATTGAGAAAACTCCGGATACGCCGGAAACGATCGATATCGATTTTGTGGAAGGGAAGCCGGTAGCTATTAACGGTAAGGAAATGGGTATTGTAGAATTGATCGAATACTTGAATGAACTGGGTGGAGAGCACGGAGTCGGACGTATCGATCATACAGAAAACCGCCTTGTCGGAATCAAATCAAGAGAAGTGTATGAAAACCCTGCAGCCATGATCCTGATCAATGCTCATAAAGAGCTTGAGTTCCTGACATTGACAAGAGAAGTATCCCAGTACAAAGCGAATGTCGATCAGCAGCTTTCCAAGATCATTTACGATGGTCTATGGTACTCTCCGCTGCAGCCGGCGCTTGCTGCTTTCGTAGAGACAACACAGAACGTAGTGACTGGTACAGTGAAAGTGAAGCTGTTTAAAGGTCATCACACAGTGATTGGTAAGAAATCGCCGGTCAGTCTTTACAACGAGGAACTGTCCACTTATTCCAAAGAAGACGCGTTCGATCACAATGCAGCTGTCGGTTTCATTAAACTGTGGGGGCTTCCGACGAAAGTATATGCTGATGTTCATAAAGGCGATAAGCTGTTGAACAAAGCCAAGGTGAGCGCGCATGACTAAGCTGTGGGGCGGCCGCTTTACCAAACCAACGAATAAACTGGTGGAAGAGTACACCTCTTCCATCGGCTTTGATCAAAAACTGGCCCTTCAGGATATTAAGGGAAGCATGGCACACGTTACGATGCTCGGCGCGTGCGGCATCATTTCCGAAGAGGAAGCTGCTCAAATCAAAGATGGTTTGTTAACTATTGAGCAAAAGGTGAAGAACGGGGACGTCACGTTCGCTGTAGAGCATGAAGATATTCATATGAATATTGAGAAGCTGTTGATTGATGAAATTGGTCCCGTTGGCGGCAAACTGCATACAGGGAGAAGCAGGAATGACCAGGTAGCGACAGATATGCATCTGTATTTGAGAGAGAAGACGAAGGATCTCATTCAATTGCTGGAAGCAGTCCAAGCGGCTCTTGTTGATCAGGCGGAATCCCATGTAGAAACCATTGTCCCTGGTTATACACATTTGCAGCGCGCCCAGCCGATTTCTTTCGGACATCATCTCCTTGCTTATTTCTGGATGTTTGAAAGAGATAAAGAAAGATTGCAGGACAGCTTGAAGCGTGTCAACTGGTCACCACTTGGGGCGGCTGCCTTGGCAGGTACACCATATCCAATCGATCGTCAGATGACAGCGGAAGCGCTGGGGTTCGACCAACCGTATCCCAACTCTTTGGATGCCGTGAGCGATCGGGATTTCATTCTTGAGTTTCTATCGATTTCTTCGATTTTGATCATGCATATCTCCCGTCTGTCGGAAGAACTTGTGATGTGGGGAAGTCAGGAATTCCAATTTGTGGAGCTCGATGACGCATTCTGTACAGGATCAAGTATCATGCCGCAGAAGAAGAACCCGGATGTTCCTGAACTGTTGAGAGGGAAAACCGGTCGCATATACGGAAACCTTATAGGACTGCTTACTTTGCTAAAAGGTCTCCCGCTTGCCTACAATAAAGACATGCAGGAAGACAAGGAAGGTATGTTCGATACCGTTGAAACGCTGGAAGGAGCACTGCAGCTGCTTGCACCGATGCTTGCATCCATGAAAGTCAATGATAAAGAAATGAAGAAGGCAGTCACAGAAGATTATTCCAATGCGACGGATATCGCTGATTACCTGGCAGTAAAAGGCATGCCTTTCCGTCAAGCGCACGAAGTCATCGGAAAAATCGTTCTGTATGCGATAGAAAACAAAAAGTATCTGCTCGATTTGAAAATGGAGGAGTATAAGGAATTTTCCGAGCTGTTTGAAGCGGATATATATGAGAAACTAGCACCGGATCATGTAGTAGCGGCACGAAACAGTGAAGGTGGAACAGGATTTGAGCAAGTGAATAAGCAATTGCAATTGGCAAAAGGGCATCTGGGTTGAGCAGGTGTCCTTTTTCTTTTCTAATGGAAGAGAATAGTGTAGTAATGAAAACGTTTGAAAAATGTCTGGAAGGCTATTATAACCATACGACCTTAATCTCGAGAGGAGTATGTGACATGTCTAAGTATGTACAAGCCTATTTTCAAACAGAGAACGATGCCGAGGGTGCGAAGTCGTCCCTGCAGAAGCTAGCGGTGGAAGGAGAAATGGTGGAAGCTGTTCCAGAGGAAGCGGACTTGACACCGATTGTTCCGTTGGCAGGATCGACATCAACAGGGGGAGGTACGTTTACCTTCACAGAAGTGATTTCACCAAAACATGATCATGAAGAAGCGTTGACAGATAAAAAGCACTTGACTCATGTGCTGCACTTTTCCGTAGAGGAAGAGTCCTTGGAAGAAGCCCTCAAAATTATGAAGGACCACGGCGGCCATGTGGATAAAAAATTATTGAAATGATAATCACCTCCGTCTCCTCAGAAAGACGGAGGTGATTTCTTTTACATGTATAGGCTGGCAAGGAAGATCCCCATTGTTTCTTGATAGATCTCATCAAACTGGTCAAGTGGAAGCGGGTTTACTCCTTCTCCCAGCTCAAGGGTGAATCCGGGACGGCGGAATTCCTGAATGAACCAATCTTTATAGCCGGAAAAGCTGTCTACATAGCGGATGGGCTCGTAGCCACTGACTCTCCCGAATTCTTCTGCAATGGCAATGGATTCCGCAGGCTCTAATCCCTCGTATCCCCAGAAGATGACCTCACCCTGCGTATGCAGGGCAAGCATCTTTTCGAAGTTCCGATCCTTTGCCAACTCGGCCATGGCGATCGTTTCCGGCTCTGTCAGTGGTTCATATCCGGGAAAATCACGCGGAGCTGGTGCCGTCGGTTTTCTCGCGGCGTCCACTTCCCACTTAGCAGGAAATTGATTGTTAAGGTCCACCCCGCGGATGTTCGCCTTCCAGTCGGTGAAATCATTACTTCCTTGATTAATGCGCAATGCTTCTCTGCCGAATTCTCCTTCGGGCGCGCCGTTTAAGACGAGATCGACACCATCAGGATCGACCATCGGGACGATCGATATGGTGATTTGATCATAGTAGGGGAGCATATCAAGCCCTCGTATCGTTTCTTTATTTGTTAAAGCGAGGACATAATCGTTGAGAAACTGCATGATGACAGCAGTTGTGATCCACTCATTCGCATGGAAGGAGCCGTTCCAGTGAACCACTTTCGGACCGCGTCCGATTTGAAGCTCCACCAGGTCTTTGCCCATGACGCTTTGACCGATGACATTCTTCCGGATATATGGATACAAAGCGAGGAGCTTATCGATATCCTTGCGAAGAATAGTCGAGTCATACGGTTGGTTCCCGTCGAGGATCCGGTAAGTCACAAGGACAGGAATAGTTAGTTTTTGGCCGATGACGAGACGTGAGGGGTCTATCCCCGGATTTAATAGAGCAAGCGCGTCCAGGGAGATTCTCCGCTCGCTCGCCAACTTCCATAATGTATCTCCTTTTTGGATGGTATAGGTGCTTGTTTCGTAACCCGGAATAAAGATGGTTTGACCTATGGAGAGTTCACCCGGTTCGATCCCGGGATTGGAGTCTATTAATAAAGTCAGCGGGATATTGAACAAATTGGCATAATACCATAACGTATCTCCACTTCTCACTTTTACGTCCACGATAAAGCCCCCTCTCCTTATATGTATATGGAAAGAGGAAAAGGAGCATGAAGTCATTTTCTCTACAGTTTTTTAAAAAACGATACATAGCAGCTGGATTTCAGGTACAATAAGGCGTAATGGCCATCCAAGGCCTCAGTTGAAGAAAGTAGTGATATACATGCAAACATTCGAACAATTAGGAGTGCCTTCCCATTTAGTCGGAAAGCTGAAGCAGCAAGGCGTCACTTCTCCTACGGATATACAGGTGGAAGCCATCCCCGCTTTAATGGATGGCCGGGATATCATCGCAGAAGCACAGACCGGAACAGGCAAGACGTTCGCCTTCCTGCTGCCTATCCTGCACAATATTGACCCGGATCTGGCAGAGGTACAGTCTGTCGTCATTACCCCGACGAGGGAACTTGCGCTGCAGATCACGGAGGAAGTGACGAAAGTGAAGGATGCGGCTACTCATGTCCTCGCAGTGTACGGTGGACAGGATGTTGCGAAGCAGGCGAATAAGTTGAACGGACGAGCCCATATCGTTATCGCGACGCCGGGCAGGCTCCTCGATCATATGCGGAGAGGGACGATCAGCCTCCAGTCCGTCCGTCACCTTGTCCTGGATGAAGCGGATCAGATGCTTGAAGCAGGATTTCTTCCTGATGTGGAAGCGATTCTCTCTGAAATGAATGCCGAGAGACAGTCGATGCTTTTCTCAGCGACGATTACGAAGCAGGTCCAGAAGCTTGGTAGAAAGATGCTGAAGGACCCGGCGCGTATTTCAGTAAAAGGGGAGCAGGTCACGGTTTCGAATATTAAGCAGCTTCTCTATGAGACGACGGACAGGCAGAAGCAGGCCGCGCTCCTGACAATCATGAGGGAGCACCGTCCCTTCCTTGCGGTGATTTTCTGCCGGACGAAAAGGCGGGCGAAGAAGTTGAACGATGCCTTGACCGCAGAAGGATTTGCATCGGATGAGCTGCACGGAGATCTTTCCCAGGCAAAAAGGGAAAAAGTGATGAAGCGGTTCCGTGAAGCGAAGCTGCAGTATCTGGTAGCAACAGACGTTGCTGCTCGGGGATTGGATGTGGAAGGTGTCACTCACGTTTTCAATTATGACATCCCGCAGGACCCGGAAAGCTATGTGCACCGGATCGGACGGACGGGGAGAGCAGGCGGCAAGGGACTTGCGATCACGTTTGCTGCACCGAAGGACAAACCAGCGCTTAGAGATATTGAGAGGTTCATCAGTGAAAAACTGGAACGCCGGACGATCGAAGGTCTTTCACCAGGAAAGCGGAAGGAACAGGAAGATACGGAAAGAAAACCACGTCATAATAGGCGTAGAAGAAAGTAAAAGACGAGGCCCGGGAGGCCTTCGTCTTTTTTTTTATGGAATAGTGACAAAAGTTTAACATTGAGCGGCGTCTGGAAATATGATATAGTAACAATGTAATTCCGAGTTTACTTATAGGAATTATAAATTATGGGGAGAGATGACGAAATGGGAATGGAATTCGTCGACTTATTCGACCAATGGGCGAGTTCGTATGATGACACAGTAGCCGGGAAAGATCCCGAATATAGGGAAGTGTTCGACGGGTACGATGAAATGCTTGCCCGCCTCGCCGCTTTGTCCGTATCGCCTGTCATGGAATTCGGTGTCGGCACAGCCAATTTAACCCGCCGGATGGTGGATCAAGGAAAATTGGTAATCGGAGTCGAACCCTCTTCGGAAATGCGCAAAATTGCTAAGATGAAATGTCCGGAAGCAGCAATATATGATGGGAACTTTCTGGATTACCCGCAGTTTGGGACTCCGATTCGTTCCATTGTCAGCTCATTCGCCTTCCACCACCTGACCAAAGAGGAAAAGGAAACAGCGATCAAAAGCTTCCACGACCAGCTGGATACAGACGGTCAAGTCATCTTTATTGATACCATCTTCCAGGATGAAGCACATAAACAGAGGCTGATCCGTAAAGCGGAAGAAGCGGGATTTTTAAATTTAGCACAGGATTTGCAGGAAGAATACTATGCCTATCTAGAAGAATTAAGGGAGGCGTTTATTGCTCAAGGGTTTAAAGTGTCCTTCGAGCAGCTGAATAAATACGCTTGGCTCATACAAGCGAACAAAGGGGAATGATCTTATGCCAAAAATGAACGTAGAAAGCTTCAACTTAGACCACACGAAAGTGAAAGCACCTTATGTGCGTCTTGTAGGAGTGACAGAAGGAGAACACGGCGACAAAATATATAAATACGATTTGCGTATCAAGCAGCCGAACCAGGAATATATGGATATGCCTGCGCTGCACTCCCTGGAGCATTTGATGGCGGAGAACAGCCGTAACCACCACGATCGAATCATTGATATCGGTCCGATGGGCTGTCAGACCGGCTTCTATATAGCCGTATTGAATGATGACAGCTACGACAATGTCCTTGAGGTCATCGAGAAAACATTGAACGACGTTCTGGAAGCCGATGAAGTGCCGGCCTGCAATGAAGTACAGTGTGGGTTCGCAGCCAGTCACAGCCTCGAAGGCGCGAAGGAACTTGCGAAGGAGCTGCTGGAGAAACGCAGCGAATGGACGGAAGTCTTTTAATATACGGGAGATGAGAATGCGATGGGTTACGTCAAGAATATACAGTCACTGATCGGTCAGACACCTATGATTGAACTCACTCATTCAGACATCCCGAATCAAGTTAGGATATTTGCCAAACTTGAATTCATGAACCCAGGCGGTAGTGTCAAAGACCGCCTGGGTTTAAAACTGATTGAGGATGCACTGGAGAAAGGCCTGATTCGGGAGGGTGGCACCATTGTCGAGCCTACAGCGGGGAACACCGGTATAGGATTGGCACTGGCCGCAATCGGCAGGGGCTTCCGGGTTCTTTTTGTTACACCGGAGAAGTTCAGTAAAGAAAAGCAGACGTTGATGCGGGCGCTCGGTGCTGAAGTCATCCACACGCCTACAGAAGAAGGCATGCGGGGAGCCATTGAGAAGGCAGAGCAGCTGTGCCTGACCATTCCCGGTGCGTACAGCCCTAAGCAGTTCAGCAACGAAGCGAACCCTCAAGCGTACACGGATTCCTTAGGACCTGAAATTTATCAGGATTTAAACGGTGATATAGATATTTTTGTTGCCGGCGCCGGTACCGGGGGGACGTTTATGGGAACGGCCCGGTATTTAAAAGGGAAAAAAGAAGAAATTAAAACCGTCATCGTGGAACCGGAAGGGTCGATTCTGAATGGTGGTAAGCCGGGATCTCACCGTACGGAAGGCATCGGAATGGAGTTTCTGCCTTCCTATATGGACACAGCTTACTTCGATGCGATTCATACGATTTCCGATGATGTCGCCTTTCAAAGGGTGAGGGAGCTGGCAAGGAAGGAAGGGCTGCTGGTAGCCAGTTCTTCCGGTGCGGCGTTCGAAGCAGCGCTGCGAGAGGCAGAATCCGCCAAACCGGGTTCGAAGATCGTGACCATTTTTCCGGATAGTAGTGAAAGATATCTAAGCCAAGGCATATATGAGGAGTGATGAAATGAGAAAGAAAACGCAGCTGATCCATGGAGGAATTACTGGAGATGAGAAGACAGGCGCGGTCAGTGTGCCGATTTATCAAGTCAGCACTTATGAACAGGATGGTGTTGGAAAGCATCGCGGGTATGAATATTCCCGGACTGGAAACCCGACCCGTTTCGCCTTGGAAGAGTTGATTAAGGAATTGGAAGGCGGTTACCGAGGCTTTGCGTTCGGTTCAGGAATGGCGGCGATCACGGCTGTATTGATGACCTTTGATAAAGGCGATCACGTAATTTTCACCGATGACGTCTATGGCGGTACGTACCGGATGGTATCCAAAGTAATCAACCGCTTCGGTTTGGAAGCAAGTTTTGTGGATACGAGCGACGTAGACACGGTGGAAGCGGCTGTCCAAGCGAATACGAAAGCCATTTACGTAGAGACTCCAACAAACCCTCTATTGAAAATCACCGACTTGAAACGGGTCTCGGAACTTGCCCGTGCCAAGGGACTGACGCTGATTGTCGATAATACGTTCAGTACACCATATTGGCAGAATCCGATCGACCTCGGAGCAGATATCGTACTTCACAGTGCAACGAAATATTTAGGCGGTCACAGTGACGTCGTGGCAGGCCTTGTCGTTGTGAACTCGGAGGAACTTGCAGAAGCTGTCCACTTCGTATTGAATTCCACCGGAGGAATCCTCGGTCCACAGGACTCCTGGCTGCTTATGCGGGGGATCAAAACGCTTGGAATCCGCATGGAGGAGATCGAAGCAAATACGAAGGAATTCGTAAGCTTTCTTGAAGGCCTTCCTGAAGTGACGAAGATTTATTATCCGGGCTTGTCCTCGCATAAGGGAAGTGACATTCACCACGCTCAGGCGAGAGGGAACGGCGGAATGATCAGCTTTGACGTCGGCAGTGGGGAGAAAGCAGACAAAGTTCTGCGAAACGTCCGCTATTTCACACTGGCGGAAAGCCTTGGAGCAGTAGAAAGCTTAATTTCTGTTCCTGCTATGATGACGCATGCTTCCATTCCCGAAGATCGCAGAGCTGAGCTTGGCATTACAGACGGCTTGATCCGCGTATCCATCGGTTTGGAAGATATAGAGGACTTAAAAGAAGACTTTCTGGCCGCTTTACGCGCGTAAAAAATGGAGCATTCCGATGATGGGATGCTCTTTTTTGTTTGTCTGTATAGGTGTCTTTTGATCGTGCCAAACTAAGGGGGCAAGTCAAGGAGTGGAGATAAAATGGATGACACTATATACAAAGAACGATTACAGCAACGTAAGCGTGAAATAGAACGACGAATGGAAGAAGAAGCGAATTTCGGCTTGGAACGTGGTTTCGCGAGTGATATGGCTTCTGGAGAGTTGTCGCAGTATGACAACCATCCTGCTGACTCCGGGACGGAGCTTTATGAGCGTGAGAAAGATCTCGCGTTGTCCGGGCATTTGCGTGAAGAGCTCTCTGATATTCATTATTCGCTTACTCAAATAGCAAAGGGTACGTACGGTGTTTGTGAGAAGACCGGGCGGCAGATACCAAAAGAAAGGCTCGATGCTCTTCCCACCGCCAGAACGATTGCGGAAGAATCTCCGAACGACAGGCTTTATTCAGGCCGTCCGCCGGAGGAAGAGGTGCTTTCTGAAATGGAAGAAGCCTATGGAGAGATCCGCATGACGCCGGAATACAATGAGCAGAATGCCTATGAACAAGTAGCGTCTTTCAATCAAAGCGCTATGACCTATGATGACTCTTCTTTAATGGACAATCAGGACGGGGTCGGATATGTGGAAGAATACGAACCGTTTGTATCAACCGATATTCATGGCTACACAGGTGCGGATCACGTCCGGTTTGAACGTAACGTGCACTACGATAAGTATATGGATGATTTGGAAGAAATCGAAGAATAGAGGAAAGCCTGAGCGGATTGCTCAGGCTCTTTTTAATATCCCACTTCGACAGCGGCGTTCACAATGTACATTAAATCGTTCTTGTCCTCTTTGTCTTTGAGCAGGATTCCACTCGATGTGAGCATGCCGCCTTCCATCACTTCAATGGTGACGTCCCCGTATGGAATGGCTTGTTTCACGGCATCATGATCCAGCTTATCATGATCGCATGGGACCGCCAGCTTCACTTTGATTTTCATGTTATCAAGGGATTGCTCCGGCAGCACGGTACGGATGCCCGGCATCGAATTAGTATGGATGGCATTTTTAATGGCACGAACAGAAGCTTTCGTCACATCCTGACCATGAACATCCGTACCCATCCCGGTTTGTATAAACATTAATTGTTCCATGTATTGAACCACCTTTCTTACTGTTTATCGTATCACAGGAAAGACCAGGGAATGAAACGGAAATCATTCCTGATCTCTCATCCACTCATGGAGCAGGGCGGAAGGAAGTGGCTTTTCAATATAAAAGCCCTGCAACATGTCCGCATGGATGCCTTGAAGGTAATCAGCCGTTTCGGCAGTTTCCACGCCTTCCACGACGACTTCACATCCAAGGCTCTGTCCAAGTTCAATCATCGTCTTAACAATAATGCGGCTTTTATCTTTGAGCAGCAGATCTTTCGTAAAGCTGCGGTCGACTTTCAGCGTATGAATTGGATAAAGGCTTAAGTATTTCATCGACGAATACCCAGTACCAAAATCATCGATGGCGATTTGGACGCCCATACGTTCAATTTCCCTTAAGGTTTCCACCGTCCTGCTCTCCTGTCGGAAGGCAATCTGTTCGGTCACCTCCAGTAATAATTGAGAAGGGTTCACCCTTGACTGGGCGAGCGCTGCTTCGAGCGTCTTCAAAAAGGACGGATGCTCGAAGTGCTGCGGCGAAATGTTGATACTCATGACTAACCCAGTGTAGCCGGCGTTTTCTAATTCATTCAGCTTAGCAAGACCGGTTTGAAGCACCCACTCGCCGATTTCTACAATCATGCCCGTCATCTCTGCAAGCGGTAAAAATAATGCCGGGGGGAGCAGACCTTTTTCCGGGTGCTCCCAGCGTATCAAAGCTTCCATTCCTCTCACTTTTCCAGTAGATGCTTGCACCTGAGGCTGATAAAACAATTCAAACTGGTCCTTATCAAGCGCCTCTCTTAAATTCAGTTGGAACCGTTCGTAAGCGAGGTGATCCTGGTCCATCTCCGGGTCAAAGAACCGAAATTGGCTGCGTCCGTTTTGTTTAGCCGCGGTCTTCGCACGGTGCGCATGACGGATAATGGTCGCCGGTGAATCTCCATGGTCAGGAAAAACAGCCCCTCCAGTACTTACCGTTACGTAAATATCCTGACTGCCGATAGAATAAGGAGCATGGAACTGCTGTAAATAATGGCTGACCCTCTGATGAAGATGAATGCCTTCCCCCGGATCATGCAGCAGGACAACAAAACCGTCATGGAACCATCCAAGTTTGTCCCTCCCATGAAGAACGGATTTAAGGCGCCTCGTTATACCCATAATCAGTTGATCTCCCACCCGGTACCCCAGTTCTTCATTAAAAGCAGAAAAACGGTCAATGTCCATATAGAGGACTGCAAAGGGCTGATCTTTCTGGATCTCGTCATCCAGGTAATGTTCGATCCAATGTCGGTTCGGAAGGTTCGTCAACGAATCATAGAAAGCGATTCGTTCAAGCTCCATTTCCGCTTCTTTCCGCTTCACATGCTCGGTGATGAAGGCTGCCATATCCGCAATGGAAGTACCAAAAGCTTTCTCATCGAAATCCCATGGACGCGAGCGGTCGAACTGTTCACAGCAGAGGACACCAACCATTTCGCCACCGCAGATAATCGGAATATCCAGCATAGCCAGGACGTTATTCGGTTGGTTAAAAGCTTCGCTCAGCTCAAAGACCCGGTCGTCCTGTGTTGTATTACTGACAGCCAGTGTGCGCTCGTTCTCCAATGCGGAGAAATAGGCTGGGAAAGCATTCCTGGGAAGGTTTTTCATTGGAGGATCAACGGTCCTATCCCCTCTTTCCTTCATCGCTTCCACTTGAAGGTTTTCACGAGCCTCATCAAACATCCAGACGCTGACTCTGTCCGTATCGAGGGTTTCAATCGTTGTGTTACAAATCATTTCAAAAGCAGGCAGCAGATCGATCCTTGTAAGTCGGGCATCTTTCATGATTTTCATCAGCTCCGACTGCTGACGGCGAATGCGCTCTTCTCGATTTGCGCGGGAAGAATACGATTTCGGACCCTGACGTAATGGAAGGGTGCAGGCTTCTAATATGGGTAACAGTCCAGCTATTTCTGATGCCTCGATGTCACAATTATGACCGGCGAGAATAATTATTTCTTTTTCCGAAGGCAGCATAACCGCTGCTGCCTTTTCTTCGCCTGGAAAGAGGGAAGAAACGTTATGGATCTCCCCGGGCTTTCCGTACCACTGGATTCCAGGAAGTGGGTAGAAACGTGAATCGTTCACGTGCTCGAACGATGAATGAAACATACCCTCCTCCTTCTCTTGACGGTAAAGGAATGCTCCATCCGCTTTGAAATAAAGACAGCATTGTTCCAATATGTAGGAGACGGCATTCATAGGGTCTTTCGTAAGAAGACTCGACATGAATGATGTAGTGACCAGAGGAGATTGATCCATGCTTGCACTTCCTTTATTTGTGTTGGATTGTCTATAGTGTACTACGTTTATCCGACATGATTCGAATTATTTCTACTGGATGCTTTACTTTTAGCGCTTTGGGATAAGCTAAGAAGTACAGGAGGGATGTGCTTTGAAGCGCTTAAATGTAGCCCTGTTGGCTATTGTATTCTTTCTATTGTACAGCACTGGTGTCGCTGCTGAAAGTCAGTACAAAATCGTTCACAAAGATCAAGTGACAGAAGGCTGGGAAATCCATGTCGACTATCCGCTGTTTGAGCAACTGGAGAATAAGGCGATACAGGAGCGGGTGAACAATGACATCATCGATAAGTTGGAAGAGAAATTCCGTATGGTCAAGAGGGGCGCAGGTGAGTCGATAGGCATCCCTTATTTGTATTATGAAGAAACGATTGTCTACGAAGAGAAGGAGTTCTTCTCGGTTGTCATGACATCTCATATCTCACGGGGGGACCGCTATAATTCGACTGTCTCATCTGTGAACTTTGTGGATGGAGCAGCAGGGGAGATCAGACCTTTAAAAGAGGTTGTTCACATGGATCGGTTAAACAAAGCTGTGGAAAAAATTATCCAATCCGATCCTGATACGTACTTTCAGAAAACGTTCCGCGGTGTAAGGGACAATACCGCCTACTATCTTCAAAAAGACAAAATCGTACTGGTATTCAATAAGTATGAAGTCGCTCCTGGCGTGTTTGGTACACCTGAGATGTCGATTCCTTTAAAGGGGATGAAGAAAGAGCATCCGAAAGAAAAACGGGCTCCTGTTCCGTCCTATACTTCCGCCTATATAAAATAAAGAAGCATAAGCCGAGGCTTATGCTTCTAACATTTCTTCTTCCTGATTCTGGTCTCCGTAATAATGGAACATATATTGTTCTTTCGTAATGACATACAAGTCATAAACATCTTCTACTCCATTGATCTGCTGGAGAACTTCCGGATACGTTTCGTTCGCCAAGGATACATAAGGGATTTTCAAGGCCGCTTTCATGGATCGGATGTTGGTTCTCCTGATCTTCATGAAAATCGCTTCGATGCCGAGTTGGAAGAACAATTCTTCAAAGAAGGCCTCTTTCGCAGGTTGGTTGTAACCTTTACCGAAATAGGGTTTGCCGATCCATGTTGCCAGAAAACCCTTACCTTCTGTCACGTCGAAAAGGTTGATCGTGCCGATCGGCTGTGCCCACTCATCAAGGATGGTACGTGAAATCAATTCCCCCCGATCTTCTGCTTCTATCGTCTGCTTCGTCAAGAAATAAAACTCATCACTTGATGCAGCTTTGTGGCGGACGTACGGAAAGACTTCGGGATGACTCATCAATTCAAAAAGTACCGGGGCGTCATGTAGGTCACGTTTTTTCAGCATAAAAAATCCCTCCTTGTAATGAGGAGGGTGAACCGGATGCATAGGGAAAAAAGCATGCACCTAGCCGGATTCGGCCCACCCTCGAATTTTTATCAACAGCTCACAAAAATTCGGGGTGGGAATCGAACCCACTAGAACCAGCATCATGCTGGTGGCGCACCATTTGCCTTCCCTACACCAAAAACGTATAAATGAACATCTAACTTTATAATAATCGAGAACTTAAAAAAAGTGAATGGATTTTTTCAAGTTGGACGATTATTTTTTTGTTGTCCATGATCGCTGGTAGAGGAGGTTTTTTCTGCCACAGAATAGATGACCAACCTATTGGAATAAGTAGAGGCATCTGCATCATAAGGACCGGTACACGTAATTAAATTCAGAGAGGCTTGGTTCGACGGTCCGAACAAGTCACGGATGGGGGCATCCTCATACGGATAAGCCGCCACTTGGGAAACGATGAACGTCTTTTTTTGACCCGTACGATCGTAAACCTCTATCACCTCACCTGAAGACAGGTCTTTAAGGTCATAGAACACACCTGGACCACTTTTGCCGTCGACATGTCCTGCAATCACTGCATTACCCTGGTTTCCCGGTTTCGTTCCCGGCTCGAACCAGCCGACATCCGTAATATTGTCCGGCACAGCCATGCCGCCTTCTTCCGTATAACCAAGAGCACGGATAGGCGCATCAACTCCGAGAGAAGGAATGACCAATCTGGAAGGAACGATCCCTTCCTGAACACGGTTGTGGACGGTTACAGCCTGCTCGTAGTTTTTCTTTATCGGCGCTTCTCTTTCCTTGGCGCTTTCTATATCCTCAGAGGTGCTGGTATCTTCAGATACAGAAAGGACCTGGACGCCTTCTTCTTCTTGTGTATTCAGTAAAAGGAGACTGATAAAGAAGACAAGGCAGCCCAGGGCCAGAGAATATACTATATGGCGCAATTACGTGTTGAAACGTTTACGTGTGAACAGCAGGCCAGCACCCATGGCCAGTACCCCTAAAATTGCTGCATACCAGATAGTGGAGGAAGAGGATGCTGCCGTTCCGCCCAAGCCGGTCGCAGGCATCTCGGAAGGCATGGCATTCGAATCCTGAAGCAGAAGAACTTCCGGATTATCCGCTGTACCTACAGCGAAAGCGCTATAGACTTTCCCCGATTCCAAGGTAGTTCCGGACAAGTCGATCAGCTGTGTACCGTCTGTCGTCCGTACTTCCAAGTCGTACGTTCCAGGCTCCAATTCCTTGTAATCTGTTACCATAGGGAATTCAGCACCTGCAAACAGGGCATCTCCGTCAATTGGTCCGACATCTACTGCTGGTGCTCCCGGGATGAAGTGGCCGACACGGATCTTGGCCATCCCTTCACTTGCATCCATGGAATCTTGGAGAGCTTTTAATTCGAGGCTGTCCAAATTATTAATGGCAGCCGCTGTGTAAGCCATTCCGGATTCAACCGTTACGGTAGTAGAAATGACCGGATCCTGTTCTCCCTTTGTTCCTGCTGCATAAATCTCTACTTTGTGTTCCCCGGCAGGAACTTCCATGTAATCTGTAGCCGCTTTGAACTCGGCTCCTTCCACAACTGCCTCATCATTCACATAAACGTCTACGGCTGGTGCATCAGGGGAGGCATGCAGAATCCGGACCATGGCATTACTTTCATGACCGTCTGCAAAAACCGATGGGGCAAACAGACTGAGAACAAGAGCGACAGCAGTAAATAAGGTAATAAACTTCTTCATTTCTCCACTCCTACCAAAGTTTTTTTATCTCCACTGCTGTCGTTATTGTTCAGCAGTTTCAACCGTGTTCAAAAACGAAAAAAGGACGTGCACACCTATAACATTCTCCTTATTCACACATTTCAATCCTGTGTATAGGTTCTGATAGGTTATATAGAAACCCAAAACAAAAAACCAGGAAACAGTTCCTGGTTTTACTTTCTGTATTATTCCTGGAAATATACCATTTTCCCATCAATCATCGTCCATATCGGCTTGGAAAGATACTCGAAGGGGTGCCCGCTCCATAAAACGAGGTCAGCATCTTTTCCTTTTTCAATGGACCCCACGCGGTCGTCTACACCAAGGTTTCTGGCCGGAACGATGGTAATGCCCCGAAGCGCGTCTTCTATTTCCATTCCTTCTCTTGCGGCGAGGGCTGCACATATGTTCAAGTATTGGATCGGTGTGTAGGGGTGATCAGTAGTTATCGATACCCGAATGCCGTAATCATGCAGAATCTTATACGTCTGCCATGTCTTGTTACGCAGCTCAATCTTGGACGCGCGTGTGAATGTCGGGCCTACAGACACCTGTAAATCCCTTCCTGCCAGTTCGTCAGCGATTAAGTGGCCTTCCGTACAATGCTCAATCCGGAGATCCAGATCAAATTCATCGGCAAAACGAAGGGCTGTGATGATGTCGTCCGCGCGGTGAGCATGAATGCGGACGGGTATTTCTTTGTTTAATGCTTTGATGATCGGTTGTACTCTCAAACCGGGATCCGGATCCTTCATCGCCGCATAGAACGTTTCACGAAGCGTCCCCATAATCCCCAGTCTTGTGATCGATGCATTCTTTGATTGGGAGTGAATACGTTTCGGATTTTCCCCAAGTGCCAGTTTCAGACCGGCGGTGTGACGGAGGATCATATGGTTGATCGTATGACCGACCGTTTTGATAACAGACGTCATCCCGCCGATCATGTTCGCACTTCCAGGCATAATATGCGCTGTTGTGACTCCGGCTTTTCTCGCGTTGAAGAATGCAGGGTCCAATGGATGGGCTCCGTCAATGGCTCGTAAATGAGGGGTGACCGCTTCTATCGTTTCGTTGGCATCACTGCCGGCCCAGCCCGTTCCTTCATCATATAAACCAAGGTGGGTGTGGACGTCGACAAACCCCGGATATAGATCCATCCCTTTGCCGTCAATGTATTCCGCCTGTTCCGGCAGGGCGATAGAGACCCCGTAGTCATGAATTTTTCCATCCACGATGTAAATGGTGCCGTTCGGGATGGAAGGGGAGGTGATCGGGTGAATATGGACATTCTTAATTACAGTGTTCATATACATACAGCCCTTCAAATGTTATTACTTTTATTATACTTGATTTCAGCTGGTTGGCTCACGGAAAAGAACGAAACTGTTTGTTTCGTTCTTTTCCGGCTTGTTAAGAAGTGATTTCCGTCTGGAAGTTGGGCCGCTTACCAAGGGGGGGCAGGAGCCCGCACGGTTCTCTAAGCCCGCTGCCCGGAATTACCCTTCCGTAGTCCCTGCTATATATGTGTAGGGTCTTATCTCTTTATCCGATTCTTCATCTTATCTTTCTTTCAGGATAGACGTAAGGGCAGCTTTTAATTCAGGGTATTCGAATTCATATCCTGCAGATAGTGCTTTTTTCGGCAGCACCGACTGTCCGTCGAGCAGCAGGGTGCTCATATCTCCGAGCGCGGCCTTCAAAGCAAAAGACGGGGCAGGGAGCCAGTGGGGACGGTTCATTACTTCTGCAAGTGTCCTGCCGAAATCCTTGTTTCTTTTCGGATTGGGTGCCGTGGCATTCAGTGGTCCCTGTATGTCCTTATGATGAAGGGCGAATGTAAGCAGTCCGACGACATCGCGGATGTGGATCCATGACATCCATTGCTCTCCGGAACCGAGGTTTCCACCGATCATACACTTATAGGGGAGGATCATTTTCGGAAGAGCTCCCTGTTCACCAAGGATGATTCCGAACCGGACATACACCGTACGTACTCCTTTATCGGCCGCTTGGGAAGCGAGGTTTTCCCACCTCACCGTTACGTCCGCCAGGAAGTCGTTCCCTGGTTCCGTCGTCTCTTCGGTGAATGTTTTCGTATGAGAACTTCCGTAAAAGCCCACGGCGGAAGCATTGACAAGGACTTCGGGTGGTTGGGGAAGGCGGTCGATCAGGGTGAGCACACCCTCGGTTGCTTTTATTCTGCTTTCAAGGATCGACTGTTTCCTTTCCTCGGTCCAGCGTCCGCTGTTCAATGACTGGCCGGCAAGGTTAACAATGGCGTCAAGGGCAGGTAAGTGATTTTCCGGTTGGTACTCATCCTTCAGCCACCCTACATAAGTGACCCGTTCTTGATTCTCATGTTTTTCGGGGCTCCGGGTCAATATGTAAATATCATGCCCTGCTTTAACCAGTTGGTCTGTCAGCTGCGATCCAACAAAACCGGTACCCCCGGTAACAGCGATTTTCATTGATTCTCCTCCTTGCGATAGTAAGACTCGATTAGTTTACGCTTCTGATGCGGTTCAAATCCATGTTCCCATACCGGGTAACGTGCTAAACTGAAAAAAAGAGGTGATGGATATGGCTAAGCTCACTAGAATCACGACGCAAAAGAAACATAAACATAGATATAATATTTTCATGGATAAGGGAAATGGGGAAGAGTACGGGTTCAGTGTCGATGAAGACGTTCTCGTCCAATATCGCCTGCAGAAGAACATGGAGATGGACGATGCTCTGATCAACGCTTTGATTCAGACCGATACGCTTCACAAATCTTATACCCTTGCTATTCATTATTTAAGCTACCGTATGCGGTCGGAAAAGGAAATTCGTGACTATTTGACAGGGAAAGAAGCGGATCCGGAACACATAGATGAAATCGTCAAACGATTGAAGAAGGAACGTCTGCTGGACGACCAGGAGTTTGCCGCTTCGCTGGTGCGGACAAGGATCATGACCTCAAGCAAAGGTCCTCATATTCTCAAGAAAGAATTGATGGAAAAAGGCGTGGCTGCCAGTGCGGCGGAAGCGGCTCTTGAATACTATACGTTTGACAAGCAGTACGAGAAAGCCATGAAATTTGCCGAGAAGAAACAAAACCATGATGGTCGGAAATCGCACCGTCAACAAATCCAAAATATTCAGCAGACATTGATGCAGAAGGGGTTTGCCGGGGATGTCATCCAGGAAGTACTTGCCAATCTGCCCGATGAAAAGCAGGAGGATTCGGAATGGGAAGCGGTCGTCTATCAGGGGGAGAAGCTGAAGCGTAAGTTCGCATCCAAAGAAGGATACGAGCGTAAGCAGAAGATCAAAGCGGGTTTATACAGGAAAGGTTTTCCTTTCGATTTGATCGATCGCTTTTTAGACGAGCATTTGGAAGATTAAAAAAGAACAAGCGCTGGCTCAGACGTCAGCCGCTTGTTCTTTTTTGTTCAATAGTCCTTTTTTCTCCAAGTCTTCGATTGCTTCGTGAACGTGGTCGACGACCTGAGAGGCTTTTGCTTTTACGTCATCATGGGCGGTCGCCATGACATAACTGTGTGGTGTCATTTCGAACATGCTGATGTCATTAAACGAATCTCCGACACAAGCAACTTCTTCCGGTTTTAATCCGAGTTTATCAATCAGTTTACGAATTCCGTTCCGTTTGTTGATCCCTTTAGGCATCATGTCCACGCAGGTTTCGTGGGAAATGAAGCTGTCAATCTCTTCACCGAACGTCTCCTTGATGTTTTTGGCGGCATGCACTACGTCTGCTTCCTGTCCATTCAAGGTGATCTTGGATGGGAAAATCGTTTGGCCGATTTCCTGCTTCAAGTCCGGCTGGATGATAATGTCATGGAAAAGCTGCTCGGAAATAATATCCACCCATTCGTGGTGCTTGTCCGTAAAGGTCTGATCGGCTGTGGAGACGGTTTTGACCATCGGCTCTTTCTCGATGGCAGTCAGTATTCTTTCCGCCATATTGCCTTCAAACGTTTCTGCGTAGATTTCCTGTCCTTGGTTATCATAAACGAAAGCACCGTTCTGACTGACACGGTGACCGTTGACGCCCACACGTTTCAATACTTCTGCGATTTCGTGATCCATACGTCCGGAAGCCACCGTAAGCGGAGTGCCGTGGTCAATCATCCATTTCAATGCATCAATATCTTCGTTTTTTATATAGTGATCCATGCCGAGAAGGGTCCCGTCGAGATCTGTGACGAATAGTTTGATCATAAATATATCTCCTCCAAGTTTCTTCATTGATGTACATACCTTACTGATTGTACACGACGCAACCGCTTTCAGACAAAGGAGAAGCCTCTCTGTTATGTTAACCTCTTGTAAAATTCCGCTGTGGAATATACGATAGAAGTTATGAGAACGCTGAAAACGCTTTTAATAGTGTTGAGTGGGGGTCCATGATGGAACAGCAGTTAAGGATAGAAAAAGTATTAAATAATAACGTTGTCATTGCTGCCCACCCGGTTTATGAGGAAGTGGTATTGATAGGAAAGGGGATCGGCTTTAACCGGAAATCCGGAGAGGATGTTTCCTTTGACAAAGCCGATAAGACCTTCTTATTAAGTAACGAGAGAGAGAAAGAACAGTATGTTAACCTTCTGCCTCATATCGATGAGCAGCTGATCGATTTCATGAATGATATTCTCATCCACATTGAAGAGAGGATGGGGCAGGAACTGCACCAGCATATCCACGTCGGATTGACCGACCACCTCGCCTTTGCCATCAATCGCGCGAAAAAGAACATGCAGTTTACCAATCCTTTCTTATCTGAAATCGAATCGATTTATCCAAAAGAATACCAGGTGGCCATGGAAGTCGTCACGATGATTTACGATCGGATGGGTACGCAGTTTCCTGAAGGGGAAATCGGGTTTATTGCTCTGCATATCCATAGTGCAGTCACGGACAAAACCTTGAGAGAAATCAACAGGCACAACCAGCTGATCGCTCGACTTGTATCCATCGTCGAAGATACGATGAAGCTGACGATTGATCGGAACAGCATTGATTATCACAGACTTGTCCAGCATCTTCACCGAGCAATTGATCGTGTGTATCAGGAGGAGAACGTAGGGGATGAAATTCGTTTAGCAGACATGTTGAAACAGGAGTACCCGGTGTGCTATAATCTTGCATGGAAGTTAATGAAAGTGATGCAAAAACAGTTGAACAAACCCGTAGATGAATCTGAGGCCATTTATTTGACCATTCATCTGCAGCGGTTGACCCATAAATCCTAGACGTACGTGTTACTGACGCGATCAGGCATGAGTACAAGGGAATTCTGTTACGGCTTAAGGGATACGTGTACCCTTTTGCAGGCGGAATGTCTTGTACTCATGCTTTTTTTTTCGTCTGATTACGAGTCGTACAGCTGCACCTGCCTGATCAGGTGCAGCGTTTCCCGGCATAATTGTAAACGTTTTATTACTATACATCCCGGGTCCAACTGTTTTCATTCACTTAAAAAAGGAGGAAATACAATGTTCAAAAATGCTTTTGGTACTTTACAAAAAGTAGGTAAGGCGTTGATGACACCAGTAGCACTGCTCCCGGCGGCCGGTATCCTGCTTGCCTTCGGTACAAGCTTTGCGCAGGACTCATTCGTCGATAAAGTTCCGTTCTTCGGAACACCTTGGCTTCAGACATTGCTTCAAGTCATGGCGGAAGCCGGCGGAATCGTCTTTGATAACCTGCCGTTGCTGTTCGCTGTCGGTGTAGCCATCGGCCTTGCAAAAGGGGATGGAGTTGCCGGACTGGCAGCCATCATCGGTTATTTGATTATGAACGTCGTAATGGGCGTACTGGGAGGCGTCGATGCCGATATGGTAACCGACCCTGCCTATGCAATGGTGTTAGGAATCCCTACGCTGCAAACAGGGGTATTCGGAGGGATTATCGTCGGTATCTTAGCCGCGGCCCTGTACAACAAATTCTTCAATATTGAACTGCCGCAGTTCCTTGGATTCTTTGCCGGGAAGCGTTTCGTTCCAATAATTACCGCTTTCTCTGCTTTATTCCTTGGTATCATCATGCTGTTCGTATGGCCGTATGCGCAGGGTGGATTGAATGCGCTGTCCCGTCTGATGCTGGAAGGGAACCAGACAATATCCGCGTTCTTCTTCGGTCTGATCGAGCGCTCCATGATTCCATTCGGTCTGCACCACATTTTCTATTCACCGTTCTGGTTTGAGTTCGGCAGCTATACGAGTGCAGCCGGAGATATCGTTCGTGGCGACCAGGCGATTTTCTTTGAACAGTTGAAAGATGGCGTGGACTTCACTGCCGGTACGTTCATGGTCGGTAAATTCCCGTTCATGATGTTCGGTCTTCCAGCTGCTGCTCTTGCCATTTACCACACGGCAAGACCGGAACGTAAGAAAGTAGTCGGAGGAATCATGCTTTCTGCAGCATTGACTTCTTTCCTTACTGGTATTACAGAGCCGCTGGAATTCTCATTCTTGTTCGTAGCTCCGGTACTTTTCGGAATTCACGCTGTATTTGCCGGCTTCTCCTTCATGGTCATGGAACTTTTGAATGTGAAGATCGGTATGACCTTCTCCGGAGGATTGATCGACTTCATCCTGTTCGGTATCCTTCCGAACCGTACGGACTGGTGGTGGGTCATCATCGTCGGACTTGTCCTTGCCGTGATCTATTACTTCGGATTCCGCTGGGCGATTCTCAAGTTCAACCTGGCGACGCCGGGCCGTGAGAAAGAAGACGCGAATGCAGAGGAAGACGGCGAAGTGGGCGATCTTCCATATGAAATTCTCGAAGCAATGGGCGGTCAGGAAAACATCGCTCACCTGGATGCTTGTATTACACGTCTTCGCGTTTCTGTTAATGACAAAGGTAATGTGAACAAAGACCGTCTGAAACGATTGGGTGCATCCGGTGTCATGGAAGTTGGAAACAACATCCAGGCCATCTTCGGACCTGTATCCGATTCCCTTCGTGGACAAATGCAGGATATCATCGATGGAAAGACACCGCGTAAACAGGAAGATGTAAAAGAAATTGTCAACGAAGTCAGCGATAACGATATGCCTGTCAGAGAAGGTGAGTTGGACTTCGTCAGCCCGATCAAAGGGAAAATCATGCCGATCACAGAAGTACCTGACCAAGTGTTCTCAGGTAAAATGATGGGAGACGGCTTTGCAATGGAGCCGGAAGATGGTAAGATAGTTTCGCCGATAAACGGTAAAGTCTTGAACGTATTCCCGACGAAGCATGCGATCGGACTGCAGGCGGATAACGGCACAGAAATCCTTATCCACATCGGTATCGATACTGTAGGCTTGAAAGGGGAAGGGTTTACAGATAGAATTGCTGAAGGGGACGAAGTGAAGCAGGGACAGACGATGATGGAAGTGGACCTTGACTTTGTCAAAGAAAACGCGCCGTCTATCGTAACACCGATCGTCTTCACGAACCTCGAAGAAGGACAATCTGTAACCATTAAGACTTCCGGACATGTCGATCACAATGATAAAGATATCATTGAAATTACAAAATAAAGAGGAGAATGAATCATGGCACAACAAACAATCACAATCACATCTGCTGACGGCGTGCACGCTCGTCCAGCAACAGCTCTAGTACAAGTAGCAGGTAAATTCCAATCCGACGTAAACCTTGAGTACAACGGTAAATCCGTTAACATGAAGTCCATCATGGGCGTTATGTCTCTTGGTATCCCTAACGGTGCGGAAGTTACTTTCAAAGCGGAAGGTTCTGACGAAACAGAAGCTGTAGAGGCAATTGTAGCGAAAGTAAAAGAAGAAAACCTTGGAGAGTAATTCTCTCTAACAAAAAAAGCTGGCCCTCTGCGGTCAGCTTTTTTTGCTTGAAAAGCGGTTTCCAATGGAGAAACGCTCTTGCTCCCCTTTAACGATCAACGAAAATCTCCTTCCGCCCGTCATCTTCCTGGAAGATTTGTTCCGCTACAACTTCCGGTCCCTTCATTCGCCCCGGGTTCTCTACGTGATCGGACTGATCCCAGAATGGCGTGTTCATTCCGCCCATATAAACAGCGGTTGCCGTCATCGGAAGCCCTTCCCACTCTTGATGCAGACTCTCTGTGAAACCACGGACCGCATACTTGCTGGCGCAATAAATGCTTTCGTTCCTTTTGCCTCGCAGACCTGCTGTGGAAATGATGTTCAAAACACGTCCTTTTGATTTCTTCAGCATCGACGCCGTATGCTGGGTAAGCAGGATGGTGCCTTTGACGTTCGTATCAAGGACAAGATCTATTTGTTCCGGCGTATAATTCTGCAGCTCCCCGAAAATGCCGACACCAGCATTGTTGATCAATACATCCACATGATCGACCTGACGTACAGCATCCACAACAGAATCCGCGTCTGATATGTCACAAACGACGATTTCAGACGTCCCTGGATACTCCATTATCTCTTCGTGTACCTGCATCAGCTTTTTCTTGTTCCGCCCTGTCAAGATGACGTGGTTTCCTTCTCCGGCATAACGGTGCGCTAATGCTCTCCCTAAACCGGTCCCGGCACCAGTGATCCATACGCGTTCCATGAAAACTCCTCCTTTGATCGTGCTTTCACCATACTCATTGTGCCTATATCCTGTTAAGATGTAAAGAAGAGACAGAGAAAGGGAGGACAAGGATGGAACGAAGGTACAGTGATTATACACAGGAAGAACTCAGGCAGGAGATTGCCCAATTGACGGAAAAGGCCCAGAAGGCGGAGCAGATGGGGATGGTCAACGAATTCGCCGTACATGAACGGAAGATCATTATGGCAAAGTCCTACATGATGGACCCCTCCGTATTTCATCCGGGAGAACGGTATCGGATAGAAGGGGAGCCTGCTGCCTTCAAAATTGACTATATGAATGGTATTTTTGCTTGGGGATATAGGGAGAACCAGCAGGGAGAGAAGCTTACGGAAGAGGAAGAAGAAGCGATTCCTATCGCATTGCTGGGAGATAAAATAGTATAAGGAAAAGCCGGGCGTTAAGGGCCCGGCTTTTGTATGATCAGCTTCTTTTACGCATCTGTACTTCGGTGATTTGGTCTGCCTGCGTCTGTTCCGTTTCGCCGTTCACTCGCTTGTTCAAGTGCTTCAGGCTTCGGTGCGAACGTATTCCTGAGTTTTTTCCGTTAAACATACGGTTACCCATGATAATTCCTCCCTATATCATTGACATCCCTGTGCCTTGATCTTGCTGCTCGTTCCTGGGGCTTGTTGTTGATTGTTCCGTCAGGCCGTTTAGCAAGGTATTCACTTTGGTCATCAGGCGCGTGTGTCATCTTGACATTAGGAAAATTTTTCGCCTTGTTACGCATCGGTCATCCTCCTCGTGTCTCTTTAGGAGACAAGGTTAGTATGTGTAGCTCATCGGAGGATATGTGGTACAATGGATGCGAAAACATTGGCAAATTTGGAGTGGTAGAAATGAATGAAATTTATCAGCGGTTAGCTGAGCGTTTGTATGAAAAGAATGAGCATTTGACTATAGATGAAGCGACCACATGGGTGGAGCTGCTTTGGGAAGACTTTGAAACGACGAGGGCGAAAGCGGGGCATGATTATCAGGGCAAGCAGGTGACCGAGCAGATCGTTCTGCGCTGGATAGATAATTACGGGCCGAGACTGCATGAATTCGTCGCCACCAACCCCAAGTACAAACAAATGCTTGAGCGTAAAAGGTACTTTCATTAAAACAAAAAGGAGCTCCGCTAAAAACGGGGCTCCTTTCCTGCTGTTTATCTGCTGTCCTCCATCGGGCTCAGTTTATTCTGCAGCTTTTCTTCCGTGAATACCCAGCCCGTATAGGAGTTCAGTATTTTTAATTTATCTCCGTGTTCATCATCAATTTGGGCAAGCGCGACGAATGGATAACGCCCTCTCGACCGGTAGCGCAGGTCGATGAATCTTACTTCCGTGTATTCGTCGTAGTAGTTCATTTCGTAACGATATACTGGAGAAAAGGACAAAAAAGCTTTAATGTTATGGTCTGTTAATGCTTTTTTGACGACCGGGTCTTCATAATCGATCGGTTTGTTCCTAAACTCGTCCAGGATCGTTATCTCACCGTCAACAGCGCGGCCGACGTAATATTTGTCCGGTGTCGTAATGGCGATTCTCCAAATATTCTGCTTCATCGTAGGAGATGTCGCGATTTGTTCTACATCACCGAAGTGGGCGTGGATCCGTTTGACAATCGTCCGTTTATCCATATACCTTTTGACATAATAAAGGGCAATGACGAAGTAGATGATCAACCACATCGGCCCTGGGGATGCACCGAGGTTCCAGGCGATAATCCCTGCGATATGCATCAGGAAAATGTAAGGGTCGAAGGTGTTGATGAAGCCATAAGCCACCCATCTTTTCGTAAATGGACGATAAGCCTGTGTCCCATAGGCATTGAACACATCGACAAAGACGTGAAGAATAACCGCAAGGAAACTCCAGAGCCACAGGTGCAGGAAGCTTACTTCAGGCACAAAGGCGTGAATGACAGCCGGAATGCTGATGCCCCATAGAACGACAGCAGGGATGGAGTGGGTGATTCCTCTATGGTGTCTGATATAAACAGCGTTGTTCTTCAATTTCAACACGGTATCGGAGTCAGGTGCTTGAGAGCCGACGATCGTACCGACGAGTACGGCATTAAATAAAGCCGGGTCGGATTGAACAGCGGGATCCAGTGTGGCAAGCCCGCCCAGAGCCACTCCCATGACTATATGTGTGGCAGTATCCATGTCTCTACCTCCTTTGGCCGGGAAGCTTCAATAGTAGTTTATCACGAAGGATGATCAACAATGAAAAAAACAGATCGAGTACAGCACATATTAAAGGATTTCAATGGTGGATCGTTCAGAGAGCAGCTGATCCATTGGTTTAAACAGGAACAAAGAATTCTCCCATGGCGGGAGAATCAGGACCCCTACAGAGTGTGGGTATCAGAAATTATGCTCCAACAGACGAAGGTTGATACCGTCATCCCTTACTTTAACCACTTTGTGACTAAGTTTCCCACTCCGAAAGCATTAGCAGAAGCAGAAGAGCAGGAAGTTCTGAAAGCGTGGGAAGGGCTTGGTTACTATTCCCGTGCCCGCAATCTCCAAAACGCCGTGAGAGAGGTCGTCGAAAATTATGGCGGCGTCGTACCGGATGATCCGGATGAATTGGGGAGTTTGAAAGGGGTCGGTCCTTACACGAAGGGAGCGATTCTGAGTATTGCTTATGATATACCGGAACCGGCGGTAGACGGGAACGTCATGCGTGTCTTATCCCGGGTGCTCCATGTAGAAGACGACATCGCTAAACAGAGCACAAGGAAACTTTTTGAAGGCCTCGTCCGTGGAGTTATTTCGCAGGAGGATCCCAGCTCCTTTAATCAAGGACTGATGGAATTGGGTGCCCTGATATGTACACCCAAATCTCCTTCCTGCTTTTTGTGTCCCGTCCAATCCGAATGCCGGGCTTTCGCACAAGGTATCGAGGAAGAATTACCTGTAAAAACGTCGAAAAAGAAACAGAAAAAACACCCTTATCTGCTCTTGGTTATTACGAACGAAGAGGGAGAAGTGCTTATAGAAAAACGACCGGATGAAGGTCTTTTGGCCTCCTTGTGGCAGTATCCGATGGTGCCGATGGAAGACCTTGATATGGAAGCCGCCGTCCACTGGTTCTACGGGGAATACGGCTTGAGCATTCGCTTTGAGGAGACGGTTACTCAAATCAAACACGTCTTTTCCCATTTGATTTGGGAAATGGATGTCGTCAAAGCTACCGTCACCGGAGGCGAGCTCGATCGTGCCCGTGCCCGCTTCGTCGATGAAGAAGCGCTTGAAGCATATCCATTCCCAGTTTCTCATCAGAAAGCCCATCCCTATATTAATCGATGACTGTATGAGTGCCGTTGGTCCAGGTAGCTTCTTTGCTGCCTTTAAGACCGCGGCGCTTTATTTCGTTATTGATCTCCCTGAGCAATGTGACACCTTCTGCATTCAAATAAGGGGCGGATTGGGATAAGGCATAATGGAAGTAACCGAGTTCTTTATCCTGCCATTCCTGTTTAGATTCCATCGTCAGTGCGGACAAGTCTCTACCTACATACATAGCTATTCCTCCTATAGCTCTAGTCTGTGCTGCAACGAATTCCTCATACCTGCAACGATACTCCTTCACGTATGTAACAAACTTGTAAAGTAACTGTAATGAAACCAAAGAAACCCTTATTTGATAAGGTGTCAAGCGTGAAATGTTGGTAATTGTTGAAGTTTCGGGCTATTTACAAAAACGTGTCATAGATGAATAATGGGACATAGGTTAATTGACCACATAATTTCAATAATTATATACATAGGGAGAGTTAAATAAATTATGAATAAAAAGCAACTTGTGACGGCTGTCGGCGGAGCTTTGATTGGGGCATCATTGTGGGGATCTTCTGTATTTGCGGACGAATTACATAAAGTTAAATCCGGAGACACTATTTGGGGACTCAGCCATCAATATGACGGATCTATTTCAGAAATCAAATCTTGGAACGGTTTAAATTCAGACATCATTTATGTCGGTCAGAATTTGATTGTTGAAAAAGGTTCATCAACGAAGAGCAGTTCAAGTTCTAATACTTCTACTTCTACAAGCGGTTCTTACACGGTTAAATCCGGTGATTCCCTTTGGGTAATTGCTTCCCGTAACGGTACATCCGTATCCAAACTGAAGAGCATCAACGGACTTTCCAGTGACATCATTTATCCTGGTCAGAAGCTTTCTTTGTCCGGCAGCAGCTCCAACAGTTCAAGCAGCAGCTCTGCGTCTAAAGGATCCAGCTCATCTTCCAGTTCTTCTTCAGCAAGCTCCTACACAGTGAAGAGCGGAGATACGCTTTCCGGTATTGCTTATAAATACGGAACATCTGTTTCTAAACTGCGCAGCCTGAATAATATTTCCGGTTCTATGATTTATGTCGGTCAGAAGATCAAAGTGGATGGTACGGTTTCTTCTTCCTCCTCTTCGTCTTCTTCATCCTCTAGTCATACATCTACCTCAAATGCATCCAGCTCAAACTCTGGATATGCAGAAGGTGTTATTCAAGAGGCTAAGAAACACATCGGTACGCCTTACGTATGGGGGGGTTCCACTCCGGCCGGGTTTGACTGCAGTGGTTTCCTTAACTATGTGTTTGCTCAAAAAGGAATCAGCATCCCTCGTACGGTTGCATCCATTTATGCAGACAGCCGCATGACGTCCGTCAGCGATTCCAGCCGTCAACGCGGGGACATCGTTTTCTTTGAAACGTACAAGCCTGGTGCATCCCATGCCGGTATCTATGTAGGAAACAACCAGTTCATTCACACTGGTTCTACAAATGGTGTAGAGATCAGCTCTCTTTCCAGCAACTACTGGAGCCAGCGCTACATTGGAACGAAACGTCTATCCAACTAATTGAAAAAAAAGTGCAAGGTCTTCATTGTCAGGAGGCCCTGCACTTTTTTTGTTAGAAAAATTTATTTTTGAGGAATGAAAAGCCTGCCTCCTGTACACAATAATTTTTGCGGAGGTGATACACATGGCTAAGCAACCAAAACAAAACAAAACAGCTGCTGGTACTGATAAAAATCACGTAAAACAACAGAACCAACAAGCTGCTCAGGGTCAAAACCAATACGGTGCTGAATTTGCACAGGAAACTGATGCACAGCACGTAAAGCAGCAGAACCAAAAATCTCAGGCTAAGAAAAAGTAACCTGAGACGTTGGTAAGGTTGACCAGGCTGTTTATTAGCCTGTCACAATCCCCCGAATGGAAGGAGCCGCCTGGATGCCAGGCGGCTTCTTTTCTTTTGATGCAGTCCTATTTATTTTCAATCCCATCTATTTGTCGTTATAATGGAAAGAAGGTAGTGCGGATAGAAAGGGAAGGGGGGATATTATGCCCGGCCCAGAAGCAGGAAAAAGGATTGAAATCCAAAGTTATAAGCACAATGGGCAGCTGCACAGAGTTTGGGAAAGCACCACGATCTTAAAAGGAACAAGGAATGTTATTATCGGAGCCAATGATCGTACGACCGTTACGGAGAGTGATGGGCGCAGGTGGGTGACGCGTGAACCGGCCATCTGTTATTTCCATTCCAGACATTGGTTCAACGTCATCGGTATGTTAAGGAACGACGGAGTATACTATTACTGTAACATCAGTTCTCCCTTCATCTTCGAAGAGGAAACGATCAAATACATCGATTACGACCTTGATGTCAAAGTATTTCCTGATATGACTTTTAAAATCCTTGATGAAGACGAATATGATGTACACAAGCGTAAGATGAATTATCCGCATGTTTTAGACAGAATTCTATATAACAATATAGATACGTTAATTCGGTGGATCAGGCAGAGAAAAGGACCGTTTTCTCCGGAATTCATCGATCAGTGGTACGAGCGTTATTTGACGTATAGATAAGCAGTCTCCGCGCACTTTAAAAAGTGCGCTTCCTTGTGTTACAGGGTTAAATGAAAGAAGGTGTTTGTTTGGACAGCATCAAGAGATATCTCCAATTTGTCCGTCCTTATAAAGGTAAAATTATTATAACTATTCTGATCGGAATCGTTAAGTTTTCCATTCCATTATTAATGCCGTTAATCATTAAATACGTCATTGATGACATCATCAATGCTCAAGGGCTGGCGGCTTCTGAGAAAATGGACAACCTCCTGCTTCTTATGGGCGCAGCTTTTCTTGTGTTCCTTGTCATCAGACCACCCATTGAATACATTCGGCAGTATCTGGCTCAGTGGATCGGAAATAAAATCCTGTACGACATCAGGGAGCGTTTATTCGATCACATCCAGCGGCTCAGTCTCCGTTTCTATTCAAAGACGAAGACAGGGGAGATTATATCAAGGGTCATCCATGATGTAGAGCAGACGAAGACGTTCGTTATTACCGGGCTTATGAACATATGGCTGGATATGATTACGATCGTTATAGCTGTCATCATTATGCTGACAATGGATCCACTGCTCACCCTTGTGTCGATCGCTCTCTTCCCGCTTTACGGATTCGCTGTCAAATTCTTTTACGCCAGACTACGCAAGCTGACGAGGGACCGTTCTCAGGCATTGGCAGAAGTTCAGGGTCACTTGCATGAACGGGTCCAGGGAGTACCTGTGACAAGAAGTTTTGCGCTCGAAGATTATGAACAGAACCAATTTAATGGGAAGAACAAGAATTTTCTTGATAAGGCCCTTGTTCATACGAATTGGAATGCCTACACGTACTCCGTGACAAATACGATCACGGACCTGGCGCCGCTTCTCGTCATTACGTTTGCCGGATATCAGGTCATCACCGGTTCCCTTACAATCGGTACGATGGTCGCGTTCGTAGGGTATATGGACAGGGTCTATAATCCGCTTCGCAGACTGGTGAACTCGGCGACCGTTCTTACACAGTCGATCGCGTCGATGGACAGGGTATTCGAATTCGTGGATGAGAAGTATGACATCACGGACCGCGAAGGTGCAGTGAAGATGGATAACGCTTATGGGGATGTAAAGATAGAGAATGTTTCTTTTCGTTATGATGACGACGAGCCGGACGTACTGAAGGGCGTGTCGCTCGATGTAGAAAAAGGGGAAACGATTGCTCTGGTCGGTATGAGCGGAGGGGGAAAATCGACGCTCATCAGTTTGATTCCGCGATTTTATGATGTGACATCAGGACGGATCTTGATTGATGGGAAAGATATCCGCGATTACGAAACCCGATCCCTTCGTGACAATGTCGGTATGGTACTTCAGGACAACATCCTGTTCAGCGAATCCATTGCCATGAACATCCGGATGGGAAACCCGGATGCTTCGGATGAAGAAGTCATTGCAGCCGCCAAAGCTGCCAATGCCCATGACTTCATCATGGGATTGACCAACGGATACGATACACTCGTCGGTGAGCGGGGAGTGAAGTTGTCAGGTGGTCAGAAGCAGCGCGTAGCCATTGCGAGGGTGTTTCTCAAGGATCCGGCTCTGTTGATTTTGGATGAAGCAACTTCCGCTTTGGATTTGGAAAGTGAAAGCTTGATTCAAAGTGCGCTGGAACGTCTGGCATCGGAAAGAACGACCTTTATCGTCGCTCACCGGTTGTCGACTATCACACATGCAGACCGTATCGTCTTGATTGAAAATGGAGAGATTGTCGAAGTGGGCAGTCACGAAGAACTGATCCAGCAGCGCGGGCACTATTATGATCTGTATCAGGTGCAGGAACTGGACACGAATAAACAGGAAACATGGTAAAGTACATTCGTTGTCGGGCGCTTAGAAATAGCAAATAGTTCGAGTTGAAAAAATCATTTGAAGAAGATTTGTCGTCTTCTCCATAGAAAAAGCTGCCTCTTGGAGGCAGCTTTTTCTATGGATATTTAGATCTCCCGGATCAACGGGGAATACTCTTCCGTCAAAAAACGTTTTTATTTATCCGTTGTTTGAATGAAATCATCCTGATGGTGATTCTGGTAGCTTTTCAACAGCCTCTTCAATTTCTCCAGTTGGTAATAATACTCCATTAACTGAGAAGCGAGCGGCAGGAATACCAGTTTATCAGGGTTGTTATTTTCTTCGTAGACATGAACAAGCCGTTCCACCAACAGTGGTATATCCGGCTCTTCAATCTGACGAAGGGACTGTTTATGTGTCCGTTTAATTCTGCCCTTCAGGGATAAAATCAGTTTTTCATGGGCGTTGATTAATTTGTCCAGCTCTTGGACGAGCGCATCCTGAAAGTCTTCGGGAATCTGCTCAATTTTATGTTCCAGCCGGTAGAAAGCCTTCAGGACATCAAATGATTTTTTCGTTGTTGTAATTAACTGACGGAAAAGGACCAGTTTACGTCCTTTGGAGAAACGGGTGCCTTTGAAATAGGTCCGCTCTTCGGAATAAAGCAGATACGTATGGTCTACCCAGCGCATGTTGTCCTGTATGCGTGTGATTTCATACTTTAACGCAGGTTCATCGGATAACTGGCGGGTCGTGACCCTCAGCCACTGCAAAATATCCGTGGTGGCGGAATCGATCTTCATAAACAGCCTCGTCTCGTATCGTGGAGGTAGGAAAACCAAATTCACAATAAATGCAGCAAGGATACCGATCAACATCGATGTAAACCTCGAGCCTGCAAAGTACAGGAAGGTCTGATCGGTTGAATCCATCAATGCAATAACGGCAACGACAGCCAGAGAAATGGTATTCTCATTCATGCGGAGAGTCGTCGTCACGCCGATGACGATAATGATGGTAAAACCAACGATGAATGGATCATTACCTAAAGTGAAAACGGCCACAATAGCGATGATTGCTCCGATGGTATTCCCTTGCAGTTGTTCAATAATAGATTGGTACGAACGGTAAATGGATGGCTGGATGGAGAAAACAACGGCAATAGCAGCAAGTAAAGGCGATACAAATCCGACCATGTGGCCGATATATAAAGCGACGCCGACTGCCAAGCCTGTCTTCATCATTCTTGCCCCGAGTTTCATGCTAACATCATCCTTCTATATAATATGGGTAGCAATCTGCTGTTACAGACGAACGATGAAACCATTATACCTTATTTTGGTTGTAAAAAAACACAAAGAAAAAGCTTATGCTAAGTAGATGCATAAGCCTGAGGGGATCCAGCTGTTTGGCTGGAACCTATGAAAAGGGAAAGAAATGAAACAAAGATCATAATTCGTGGGAATATTCAGAATTATGTATATATCATAGCATGTCGTTCTTGTTAAATCAATTGAATATTCAGATAAATTACAATAAAATAAATCCCTCCCGGAAAAACGGGAGGGGATAGGTCATGCTTCATCGGCCATCGTCTGAAAAGTACGTTCGACTGCCGCCAATGTCTGATCGATATCTTCATCTGTATGAGCCGTAGTGAGGAACCATGCTTCATATTTCGACGGGGCAAGGTTGATGCCTTCTGCGAGCATCAGTTTGAAGAATCTGGAAAATTGTTCACCATCGGTATTTTCCGCCTGCTCATAGTTTTCCACTTCTTCATCTGTGAAATAAACGGTCAACGCACCCTTAAGGCGGTTGATTTTGATTTGGATTCCTGCATTTTCTGCATGCTTATGGATACCATCTTCCAGACGTTTGCCTAGACGATCCATTTCCACATACACGCCGTCCTGCTGCAGCACTTCCAGGCAGGCAATACCAGCAGACATGGATGCTGGATTCCCAGCCATCGTTCCTGCCTGGTAAGCAGGTCCGAGGGGAGCAACCTGTTCCATGATGTCTGCGCGTCCGCCGTATGCCCCGATCGGCAGACCACCGCCGATGATTTTACCCATTGCTGTCATATCCGGCTCGATATCCAGCAGCTGCTGGGCACTGCCGTATGTAAAGCGGAATGCTGTAATAACTTCGTCGTATATGACAAGCGCGCCGGCTTCATGAGCCAGATCGTTTACCTGTTGTAAAAAGCCCGGTTTTGGTTCCACAATTCCGAAATTGCCGACAATCGGCTCTACAAGAACGCCTGCGATTTCGTCACCATACTTACGAAGTGCCTCCTTGAATGGCTCGATATCATTAAAAGGCACGGTGATGACGTCTTGGGCAATGGCTTTTGGAACGCCGGCAGAGTCAGGGGTGCCGAGAGTGGATGGTCCGGATCCGGCTGCCACAAGTACGAGGTCGGAGTGGCCGTGGTAACAACCAGCGAACTTGATGATTTTATTGCGGCCTGTGTACGCGCGCGCCACTCTGATCGTCGTCATCACCGCTTCCGTACCTGAATTAACAAAACGGACTTTATCAAGAGACGGGATGGCGTCTTTCAGCATTTTCGCAAACCGGTTCTCAAGAGAAGTCGGCGTTCCATAGAGAACTCCGTTGTGGGCTGCTTTCACAATGGCTTCTGTAATATGAGGGTGGGCATGTCCGGTGATGATCGGGCCATAAGCTCCCAGGTAATCGATGAACTCATTCCCGTCTACATCATAGAAGCGGGATCCTTCCCCGCGCTCCATGTAAACCGGAGAACCGCCGCCGACACCTTTGTAGGCTCTGGACGGAGAGTTTACCCCTCCGACGATATGTTCCTGTGCTTCTTTATATAATTGTTCTGATGAAGTGAAATTCATTTTATAAACCTCCTATAACCTCTTCCTTCCTAACCATTGTAGCATGCTTGTCCATTCATGAAGACAGATGGAAAAAGACATCCTGAGAGGATGTCTTTCTTCCGGTTCCTTCACTCTAGAGCGTTGAAACAGTAACCGATCGTTTACACCGGAAAAAGATAGCCACCTTTACGATTTAACGTAAGTAGGTTAGTGTATCGATTTTAGTATACGAACGCTGCACCAACGATGATTAGAAGGATGAAAAGAACAACGATTAGCGCAAAGCCTCCGCCATATCCGTAACCCATTCACAATTCCCCCTTTCCATTGTTTACAGTATCGTATGCAGGGTCCGGTAAAGCGGGATGTGCATTCGCCCGGTTTTTCATAAGAAAGTGACGGAGGGAGAGTAGCATAAAATCGTACAAGCCCTCATAAGAGAAAAGGAGGGCCTTGTGATCCTTCCGCCCTTGGGAAAGGGAGCATGCCATGATTACTATCATCATTACTGTGGCCGCACTTGTTTTGATCGCCGCAAGCCTTAGGCAGATCTTCGTTTCTTTGGAATTCGAGCATAAGATCTTCTCTTTTCAGCTCTTCATTTCCATTATGCTTCTCTACGCCATCGTCATGATAGGGTTCGGAATTATATATGCCGCCCTTCTGAATCAGGGAATGGCCGTTTATCGAATTGAATCCAGCCTTTATCAGCCGCTTTGGATGGGGGAGATTGCGCGCAGCATTTATTTCAGCGGCATTACTTTATTTACTGTAGGATATGGGGATATGATTCCTGTCGGGATAGGGAAGTGGATCGCTATTCTGGAAGCGATGATCGGTTATACACTTCCTGCTGCCCTCGTAGCAAAAGTGTGGCAGAAGCATCAGGCAGATCGTTGATGTTGGAAGTTTGTCTTCATATGAGGTACCCTTAAGGTAGAATTCATTTAGGAGGGTCCTTCATGACAGTTGAACAAGGAAAGCCAGTAGCAGATTTCACACTCCCTGCCAGCAATGGGGAGCAGGTGTCACTATCCGATTATAAAGGGAAAAACGTCGTCTTGTACTTTTATCCGAAAGACATGACGCCGGGATGTACAACGGAAGCGTGTGATTTCCGTGACCATCACGAGAGCTTCGGCGACGTGGATGCTGTAATTCTGGGAGTAAGCCCCGATCCAGTTAAATCCCATGAAAAATTCATTGATAAGCATGATCTGCCATTTTTACTTTTGGCCGATGAAGACCAGGAAGTATCCGAGCAGTTTGGTGTATGGAAACTGAAAAAGAACTTCGGTAAAGAATATTACGGTATCGAACGCTCCACCTTCATTATTGATAAAGAAGGGAATCTTGCACAAGAGTTCCGTAAAGTGAAGGTTGAGGGCCATGTCGAAGCAGCGCTCCAATACATTCGTGAAAACCTGCAATAATTGAGAAGGAAACCATAGTCATGCAGGGACTATGGTTTCCTTTTGCACAAAACCAAGGAAAGAAGGGAACTCTATGAAGATCGTTTCCGTCATTAAACGTGTACCGGATGAAATACAACATAACCTTCGGACCAGGTTTTCCGAGGCTGAATTCTGCTTCTGCCACGGAATGGATGAAGGGGTGCATTACCTTGAAGATGCAGATGTACTGATTACATACGGCGAGGATTTGGACGAAACTAAAATCACCGCCGCTAAAAAGTTGAAATGGATTATGGTGCTGTCGGCGGGGATGGATAAGATGCCGTTTGAAGACATCGAAAAGCGGGGAATTCTAGTTACGAACGTCCGCGGTATTCATGCCAGGCCGATGGCGGAGTATGCCATTTCCATGCTGCTCCAGGTCAGCAGACAGGCAAAAACGCTCATGGAGAATGAGAAACAGCATAAGTGGGACAGGCGTCCGACCATGACAGAAATAAGCGAGAAGAAATTAGTCGTGCTCGGAACAGGAGCGATTGCCCAGGAGGTTGCCCGCCTTGGGAAGGCGTTTCATATGAAGACGACAGGCATTTCCAAATCAGGAAAGCGGCGTCCTCATTTCGATCGTGTTTTTCCTGTGGAACAAATGGACTTGATTCTTCCGCTGGCTGACTTCGTTGTCGCTGTCCTTCCGAGTACCGAAGAGACAAGGTACCTTTTAAAGAAGGAGCACTTCGCTGCCATGCCGGAAACCTGTATCTTTCTGAATATGGGAAGAGGGGATCTGGTGGCTACGGATGTCTTGTTGGAAGCGGTCAGGAACGGGGATATCGCTCATGCTGTTCTTGATGTAATGGAGGAAGAGCCGCTGCCTGAGGGGCATCCTTATTGGGAAGAAAAACAAGTCACTGTCACTCCGCATCTTTCCGGCATTTCGCCGGGGTATGTGCCGAGAGGATTCCAATTGTTTGAAGATAATCTGTCCGTCTTTCTAAGTGGAGAGGGCGAACTGCAAAATATAATCGACACGAAACGGGGGTACTGAAATTGAGAATTTATACAAGATCAGGAGATAAGGGGCAGACGTCCTTGATTTATGGTCAGAGAGTACCGAAGAACGATGTCCGCGTAGAAGCTTACGGAACGTGTGATGAAGCGAATTCCCATATAGGTCTTGCATTAAGCTATTTGAGAAAGGAAGACTGGGCCGATAAAGATGCTTTTATGCAGGCGCTTGAAAACGTCCAGACTGTATTGTTCCACGTTGGCGCGGAGCTTGCCACCCCTAAAGGGAAGGAAGTGATGTGGAAGGTGAAGAAAGAGCATATCGATCTGCTTGAGAACCAGATTGATGAGTGGGATCAGTCTTTGGATCCGTTGAAGAACTTCATTTTACCTTCCGGGCATGAGGCTTCGGCTTCTTTCCATTTGGCACGTACAGTCGTCCGGCGCGCGGAGCGGATTGCTGTCGCGCTTGAGGAAGACCTGCAGAACCCGTTGGTCGTATCCTATTTAAATCGTCTTTCGGACTTCCTCTTTGTTGCAGCACGCTATATCAATAAGCAGCTTGGCGGCAGAGAGTCGCTGCTGAACCCTGACGTGTAAACATCTGCAGCTGTCTTTATATTGACAAAAGCTTTTATCAGAGGTTACACTAATTGTAAGGATTCTAATTTAATAATATTATAAATCAAGAATCAGTTAATGAAAGCGAGGTGCATGACTGTGTCAGATCATCGACTCCAAGAAGCCGTTGATACATTGAAAGGCTCTGGTGTGAGGATTACTCCACAGCGTCATGCGGTGCTTGAATACCTGCTGAATTCTATGACTCACCCGACAGCTGATGAAATCTACAAAGCCTTGGAAAGTAAATTTCCAAACATGAGCGTAGCTACGGTTTACAATAATCTCCGCGTCTTTAAAGATATCGGCCTTGTCCGTGAATTGACCTACGGAGATTCATCCAGCCGCTTTGATTGTAATACCAGTGATCACTATCATGCGATATGCGAATCATGCGGTAAGATTGTCGACTTTCACTACCCAAGCTTGAACGAAGTAGAATCATTGGCCGAACAGGTGACTGGATTTAATGTTAGTCATCATCGCATGGAAGTGTACGGAGTATGTTCCGACTGTCAATCGAAGAATTCTCATTGAAACTGAAAGCCTTCGCTTTCAGTTTTTTTTATATGTACAAATAGAAAGAGCCGCTATCCTATAGCGGCTCTTTCTGAATCAGGACTGTTCTTTCGGTTTTTGTCGTTTGTATCGTTTCGAATTGTAGCGTTCGTCGAATTCTTTGCCTTCCAAGGACTGATCCATGGTCAGTGGTTGGTCGCAGTGCATGCAGGCATCCACCCTTCCGAGCATCTTTGTCGGCTTCTCGCAGGAAGGACAGATGATTTGGATGGTCCTTGTCGACAATAAACCGATCCAGAAATAAACGACGGTACTCAAACCGACGAACAACATTCCCAGAATCATGAAGACAGTCATTAACCAAGGAGTCTGTTTGAAGACGATGCCGATATACATGACACCAATCCCCAGAAAAATCAGCCAGAAAGCAAAGGAACGAATCTTATTGATCTTGCTGCTGTATTTCAAGGCCATGCCGGTCCCTCCTTCGTATCTACCAAGTAGTATAGCATATTTTTCCTTCCATAAATACGCATGGAAAAAAGGAATTTGCCAAATAACAGCGAATAAAAAGATACGTAAGGGAAACTGAATCTGGAGGAAGAAAAATGGAAGATGTATTACGCCCGATCTATCAAGAGCGCGCGAGCCAAAGCAATACACTCGGTATTCTGCTATTGGAGAAGATGAAGCCGATCAGCCCTGTTACCGATAATTTCGATGTTATTCTTTTCATTATTGTCAGGGATGCGGAAGAATTATGGTATGTAAAACATTACGAATTCGATAATAAATCGGCAGCCATGCATATAGTAGATGAAACATTGCTTCAGCATTGGATCGACACCAGCTCCTACCGCCGTTCTGTTGAATGGGTCATCAACGGGACGATTGTATTTGAAAGAAATGAGTATGTAAGCCACTTAAAAGAAAACTTAAGGGAATTCCCACAGAAGACTCGTGATTTGAAGAAAGCGATCGAGTTTGCAAAGCTGATTCGAAGTTACAGTGAATCCAAAGATTTGTACGATTCCGGCCAGTACTTGGATTCCTACAGCCGTATGGTTCATTCCCTGCACTATCTCGCCCGGCTGGCTATTATAGAGAAAGGGTTTCATCCGGAAGTCACGGTATGGAACCAGGTGAAGCGGATCGAACCGGAGATTTATAAGCTGTATCAGGAATTGATTGAGAGCGGGGAACCGACGGATAAACGAATCCAATTGATGATTCTTGCCGTAGAACATTCCGTCAGCAAACGTTCGAGAGCAAGTGCCCGCCATCTGCTCACCCTGATGAATGAGAGGGAAGAACCTTGGTCATTCGGTGAATTGAAAGTGCATCCTGAAATACAGGAGTATATATTGGATTTATCATCTATGATTGAATATCTGGTCGATAAAGGCGTGTTAAACGTCATACTGCAAGAGACGAAAGGACCGCAGATCTTCCATAGAACCTATAAACCGGCAGCGGATTAACCCTGTGCTTTTCTGTTAACCTCTTTCTTAAATTGAGAAAGGGGATTTTTTTTAAATAAAACTATTGACGGTAACTTTTAAACCGTGCTATATTATTAAGCGTCGCATCAAGAGCAAACGATGCAACGCAAACGAAGCAATGCAATGTTTCAAAAAAAGTATTGACTTACTTAAGCGAAACATGTTAAGATTTATCTTGTCGCTAAAAACGACAACGAAATAAAACTGAAAAAAGTTGTTGACATCACATCGCTTTAAATGCTATGATGTAAAGGTCGCTTTCGAGCGAACGACAACAAATCGATCTTTGAAAACTGAACGAACCAACCAGTACGTCAAACATTCTTTCTATAATATAGAGAGAATTCAAACAAGCACATTCGGTGTGCAAAATGAGCAAGTCAAACACTTTTATGGAGAGTTTGATCCTGGCTCAGGACGAACGCTGGCGGCGTGCCTAATACATGCAAGTCGAGCGCGGGAAGCGAGCTGATCCCTTCGGGGTGACGCTCGTGGAACGAGCGGCGGACGGGTGAGTAACACGTGGGCAACCTGCCTGTAAGATCGGGATAACTCCGGGAAACCGGGGCTAATACCGGGTAATACTTTCTTTCGCATGAAGGAAAGTTGAAAGATGGCTTCTCGCTATCACTTACAGATGGGCCCGCGGCGCATTAGCTAGTTGGTGAGGTAACGGCTCACCAAGGCGACGATGCGTAGCCGACCTGAGAGGGTGATCGGCCACACTGGGACTGAGACACGGCCCAGACTCCTACGGGAGGCAGCAGTAGGGAATCTTCCGCAATGGACGAAAGTCTGACGGAGCAACGCCGCGTGAACGATGAAGGTCTTCGGATCGTAAAGTTCTGTTGTTAGGGAAGAACAAGTACCGTGCGAATAGAGCGGTACCTTGACGGTACCTAACGAGGAAGCCCCGGCTAACTACGTGCCAGCAGCCGCGGTAATACGTAGGGGGCAAGCGTTGTCCGGAATTATTGGGCGTAAAGCGCGCGCAGGCGGTTCCTTAAGTCTGATGTGAAAGCCCACGGCTCAACCGTGGAGGGTCATTGGAAACTGGGGAACTTGAGGACAGAAGAGGAGAGTGGAATTCCACGTGTAGCGGTGAAATGCGTAGATATGTGGAGGAACACCAGTGGCGAAGGCGACTCTCTGGTCTGTTTCTGACGCTGAGGTGCGAAAGCGTGGGTAGCAAACAGGATTAGATACCCTGGTAGTCCACGCCGTAAACGATGAGTGCTAGGTGTTAGGGGGCTTCCACCCCTTAGTGCTGAAGTTAACGCATTAAGCACTCCGCCTGGGGAGTACGGCCGCAAGGCTGAAACTCAAAGGAATTGACGGGGGCCCGCACAAGCGGTGGAGCATGTGGTTTAATTCGAAGCAACGCGAAGAACCTTACCAGGTCTTGACATCCTTGGACCTCCCTAGAGATAGGGATTTCCCTTCGGGGACCAAGTGACAGGTGGTGCATGGTTGTCGTCAGCTCGTGTCGTGAGATGTTGGGTTAAGTCCCGCAACGAGCGCAACCCCTGATCTTAGTTGCCAGCATTCAGTTGGGCACTCTAAGGTGACTGCCGGTGACAAACCGGAGGAAGGCGGGGATGACGTCAAATCATCATGCCCCTTATGACCTGGGCTACACACGTGCTACAATGGATGGTACAAAGGGCAGCGAAGCCGCGAGGTGTAGCAAATCCCATAAAACCATTCTCAGTTCGGATTGCAGGCTGCAACTCGCCTGCATGAAGCCGGAATCGCTAGTAATCGCGGATCAGCATGCCGCGGTGAATACGTTCCCGGGCCTTGTACACACCGCCCGTCACACCACGAGAGTTGGTAACACCCGAAGTCGGTGAGGTAACCTTTTGGAGCCAGCCGCCGAAGGTGGGACCAATGATTGGGGTGAAGTCGTAACAAGGTAGCCGTATCGGAAGGTGCGGCTGGATCACCTCCTTTCTAAGGATTTAGAACGGAAGCGTACTTGGTTGGTTGTTCAGTTTTGAGAGATCGAAAGATTTCTCTGAACTACGTGAACCTTGAAAACTGGATAAGGAATCATCGTATCATCTAACGATGAAACGATTGATGACAAGACATCAAACATCGAAAGTTTTAAATAAACGTCTTTTCACGACGATAGTTAAGTGAATAAGGGCGCACGGTGGATGCCTTGGTACTAGGAGCCGATGAAGGACGGGACTAACACCGATATGCTCCGGCGAGCCGTAAGTAGGCTTTGACCCGGAGATTTCCGAATGGGGAAACCCACTGTTCGTAATGGAGCAGGATCTTATGCTGAATACATAGGTATAAGAAGGCAGACCCGGGGAACTGAAACATCTAAGTACCCGGAGGAAGAGAAAGCAAATGCGATTTCCCAAGTAGCGGCGAGCGAAACGGAATCAGCCCAAACCAAGAGGCTTGCCTCTTGGGGTTGTAGGACACTCCTTTGGAGTTACCAAGGAGGAAGGTAGATGAATCGATCTGGAACGATCAGCCAGAGCAGGTAACAGCCCTGTAGTCGAAACCTTTCTCCCTCCGGAGTGTATCCTGAGTACGGCGGAACACGTGAAATTCCGTCGGAATCCGGGAGGACCATCTCCCAAGGCTAAATACTCCCTAGTGACCGATAGTGAACCAGTACCGTGAGGGAAAGGTGAAAAGCACCCCGGAAGGGGAGTGAAAGAGATCCTGAAACCGTGTGCCTACAAGTAGTCAGAGCCCGTTAATGGGTGATGGCGTGCCTTTTGTAGAATGAACCGGCGAGTTACGACCGTATGCAAGGTTAAGCAGCAGAAGCGGAGCCGCAGCGAAAGCGAGTCTGAATAGGGCGAGTGAGTATGCGGTCGTAGACCCGAAACCGTGTGA